>NZ_JBJTCF010000136.1:0-29140 GCF_046091765.1 Mycobacterium sp. | reverse complement strand
CGCAGGATGACGTTGAGGGTGATCCGCATCATCGGCTCGGCGACCGCGAACTCGCGGCCCTGCGGCCAGGACGCCAGCTCGCGCAGCGTCTCCTCCTCGACGATGCTCTCGTAGGCCTTGATGCTCTTGCCGTGGAACGGCGGGGTGAGCAGCTTGCGGCGGCGGCGATGCGCCTCGCCGTCGAGGCCGAACACCGAACCGCGGCCCAGCAGCCGGCTGAGGTTGGGCTGGATGTTGTGCAGCACGTCGGGGCTGGTGGTGAAGATCTGCTTGACCAGTGCCGGCTCGGAGACCAACACGCAGTCGCCGAACACCGGAACCCGCACCGTCATGCAGCGGCCGTAGTCGCGGGTGAGCCGGATGACCGTGCGGCGCCGGGACGCCACGAACGCCAGCGCGATCAGCGCCTTGGGCAGGCGCGGGGCGGGCGGCAGGTAGGCGTCGCCGTCGACGGGCAGGTCGATGAGGGGGGCTTGGCTCACGATTTCACCGTACCGGCCGGTGTGGGCCCTACCGTGCGGGCAGCACGAAGGCGAACGGCCGGGAGAAGCCCAGGCCACGCAGCCGGGCCGCGCGGATGTCCCCGGCGTCGATCGGCATCAGCCGGCCCGACGAGGGCTCATAACAGAGCAGCCGCTTCTCGCGGTGTTCGGTGAGCAGCACCCAGTGCCGGGGGATCGCCGCGCCGATCAGCATGGCCACCGGCCGGCCGGCGTCGAGGGCGGCGAGGACGTCATCGAGGGGGTCGGCGTGCCGGGCGGTGCGCCAGCGGTAGCGGGTGCCGTGCGCGGACAGCGCCCGGGCCATCCCGGCCGGGGTGGTGCCCAACGCCCGCGGCCACAACCGGTTGACCCGCCGGTGCACCCGGGCCTGTTCGGCGTCGAACCACTGCCGCGCCTGCCCGGCTCGCAGGGGCGCGCCGTAGTCAGCGTCGATCAGCGCCCCGGCCATCACCGCCACACTCGGGCCGCAGGTCACCCCGTCGCGCTGGCGCAACCACACGCCGCCAGGGTAGTGCCGTCGGCCTCTGTGCGCCCTCCCCCGACTGTGCGGTTTCATCCGGTTTCTGCGGCGTGTCGGGTATGAAAACGCACGCTCGGCGGGGCGCATAGCCTGAGGCGATGCGCAACCCGCACGCCGGTGAGCCGTTCGCCGACTCCGACGAGGCGATCGCCGAGCACCTGAGCGACGTGTCGGTGCCGACGCTGCTGATGGCGTGCGTGCACATGGCCGACGACGAGGCGACCCGGCGCGCGATCCTCGACGGCCCGCTGCGGCCGGCCGGGCTGTTCCTCAACGAGATCCAGGGGTTCATGTCCGAGCAGGACAGGGAGGCGGCCCGCGCGCTGGCGCTGGGCATCATCTTCGACTACCGCGACCGCGGCTGCCCCGAGCCGCGCCCGGTCGAGCCGGCGATGCTCGGGCAGATGATGGACTGGATCGCCGCCGCGGAGGTGCCCGGGGAGTACGTGCCGATGATGCTCGAGGAGATGGGCCTCGACGGTCGAGACGGCCGCGAAGACCAGCCGGGCTCGGATCCGCGGGCGCGCGAGGACTTCCCGGTGATCGTGATCGGCGCCGGCCAGTCCGGGCTGCTCGCGGCGATCCGCCTCCAGCAGGCCGGCATCCCGTTCACGGTGATCGAGAAGAACCCCGGCGTGGGGGGCACCTGGTGGGAGAACTCCTACCCCGGCGCGCGGGTGGACGTCGGCAACCACTTCTACTGCTACAGCTTCGAGCCCGCCGACCACTGGAGCGAGTTCTTCGCCCGCCAGCCCGAACTGCAGCGCTATTTCGACGACGTCATGCACCGCCACGGCGTCGCCGAAAACATCCGGTTCGACACCGAGGTCCTCGGTGCGGCGTGGGACGACGACACCGGGACGTGGTCGGTCGACGTGCGCGGCGGCGACGGCACCCAGACGCTGCGGGCCCGCGCGGTGATCAGCGCGGTCGGCCAGCTCAACCAGCCGTTCGTACCGGAGCTGCCGGGGGCGGGCGATTTCGCCGGGCCGGCCTTCCACACCGCCCGCTGGGACCACGACGTCGACCTCGCCGGCAGGGACGTGGTGATGATCGGCGCGGGCGCGACCGGATTCCAGCTCGCCCCCGCCATCGCCGGCACCGTCGGACGGCTGAGCATCTTCCAGCGCACCGCGCAGTGGATGTTCCCCAACCCCGACTACCACGCCACCGTCGGGCCGGGCACCCGCTGGGCCCTGCGGCACCTACCGTTCTACGGGCGCTGGTTCCGGTTCCTGGTGTTCTGGCCGGGCTGTGACACCGGGCTGGCCGCGGCCAAGGTGGACCCGGCGTGGCCCGACCAGCAGCGCGCGGTCAGCGCCGCCAACGACATGGCCCGGCTGATGTTCACCCAGTGGATCACCAGCCAGCTCGACGGCGACCCGCGCGCCGAGGAGCTCGCCGCCAAGGTCGTCCCCGACTACCCCGCCACCGGCAAGCGCACCCTGCAGGACAACGGCAGCTGGCTGGCCACGCTGCGCCGCGACAACGTCGAGTTGGTGCGCTGCGGGGTCGGGCGCATCGAAGCCGACGCGGTGGTGGACGGCGAGGGCGTGCGGCACCCGGCCGACGTGCTGGTCTACGCGACCGGCTTTCGGGTCAACGACTTCCTCGGCTCGATCCGGGTGACCGGCCGCGGCGGGCGCGACCTGCACGAGGCGTGGGGGGAGAAGCCGTCGGCGCACCTGGGCATCACCATCCCGGGTTTCCCGAACTTCTTCTGTATGTACGGGCCGGGCACCAACCTGGCCAGCGGCGGCAGCCTGATCTTTCACTCCGAGTGCCAGATCCGCTACATCGTGGGCTGCGTGGATCTGCTGCTGAACTGCGGCGCGACCGCGATGGAGCCGCGCGTCGAGGCCTACGACGACTGGTATGCGCGCAGCCAGGCCGAGATGGCGACGATGGTGTGGGCCCAGCCGTCCATCGAGCACAGCTTCTACAAGGACCGCAACGGCGTCGTGCACTCGCTGAGTCCGTGGCGGCTGGTGGACTACTGGACCTGGACCCGCCGGCCCGACCCGGCGGATTTCGTCTTCGCGTGACCGCCGGCGCCGTCCGCGCCCCCTCGAGCGTGCGGTCTGATCCGGCTGTTGCGGCGTGTTGGGGATGAAACCGCACAGTCGGCGGGGGGACGGGGGCTAGCGGCGCGCACCGCGATCGCGGTCATCCGAGCACCGTCGTCGCGCCCAGGGTGAGCACGCACACCACCACCACCACGGTGGTCAACGCGTAGACCAGGGTGCCGGCCCGCCCGGCGGCGAAGTCGCCCATCAACTGGCGGTCGCGGCCCAGGCCGACCATCGCGATCAGCAGCGGCACCAGCAGCACCGCGTTGAGCACCTGGGTGCCGACCAGGATCGTGACCAGGGGGGCGCCGGGCGCCAGCACGATGCTCGACCCGATCAGGGTGATGATGGCGAAGGTCAGATAGAAGGTGCGCGCCTCGCGGTAGGGGTCGTCGAGGGCGGCCTCGAACCCCGCGTACTCGCACACCGAGTACGCCGTCGACAGCGGCAGCACCGACGCCGCCAGGAACGCCGCCCCGATCAGCCCGACCGCGAACAGGGTCGAGGCGGCCTCACCGGCCAGCGGTTGCAGCGCCACCGCGGCGTCGGCGGCGTCGGTGATGCGCAGCCCGTCGCGATGCAGCGTGGCCGCGCACGCCACCACCACGAAGAAACCGATCACCCCGGTCAGCACCGCGCCGGTGACCACGTCGATCCGCTCGGCCGCCAGGTCCTCGGTGCGCAGCTTCTTGTCCACCGCGTAGGACTGCATAAACGACAGTCCCCACGGCGCCAGCGTGGTGCCCAGCGTCGCGGTCACGATGGCCAGCGCCTCACCGGTCATCGGCATGGTCGGCACCACGGTGCCGCGCAGCGCCGCACCCCAGTCCGGGCCGGCCATGAACCCCGAGGCGATGTAGGCCAGAAACACCGTCGACACCAGCAGCAGCACCCGCTCGACGCGGTGGAAGCTGCCCCGCAGCACCAGCAGCGAGACGATGACCGCCGCGGCGGGGACGCTGACGTAGCGGCTGATCCCGAAGATCTCGAAACCTGCCGCGATGCCGGCGAATTCAGCGCAGGTGGTGCCGATGTTGGCGACGACGAGCGCGGCCAGCACCGCCCCGCCGATGCGGACGCCGTAGCGCTGGCGCACCAGGCCGATCAGGCCTTGGCCGGTGACCACGCCCATCCGGGCGGCCAGCCCGTGGAAGATCACCAGCGCCACGGTGGACAGCAGCAGCACCCACAGCAGCTGGTAGCCGTGGTCGGCGCCGAGCACCGAGTAGGTGGTGATGCCGGCCGGGTCGTCGTCGGACAGCCCGGCCAGCAGACCCGGCCCGAGCACCGCCGTCAGCGCGACCAGCCGGGCCTTGCGGGAGTCGTTCATCGCCGGTGCGGCAGACGGATCAGGCGGCGGCGGTGCGGCCACACCCCCGCGCGGAAGAACCGGCGGGCGCGCCGCGACGGGCGCCGCACGATCCGCTCGGCGACCTCGGGGTGCACCGCCCGCACCGCCTCGGCGGCGACCCGCGGGTCGCGGGCGGCGAGAATCTCGGTGGCCGCGTCGACGTCGACCCGGCTGATCAATGCCGCCAGCCCGGGCGCGTCGAGCCGGTGCACCGCCGAGCGTGGCGTGGACAGCTGCACCGCGTGGCCGCGGTCGGAGGCCAGGTGCAGATCCGCCCAGTCCACGACGTCGCGGGCGAGCAGGCCGCCGCCGAAGCTGAGCCGGCGCAGCACCCCGCCGAAGCCGACCTCCACCCCGGCCAGTTCCAGCGCGCCGTGCCCGTCGCGGGCGAGCAGCACGTCGGCCACCCGGGCCAGCCGCTGACCGACGACGTCGACCACCTGGGTGTCGAGCACGTCGCGCACCAGCAGCAGCTCGTCGGGGCCGAGCGCCTCGGCCAGCGAGTCCACCGCGAAGCCGGTGGCGGCCAGCGTGACCGGGCCGGCGTCGAATTCCTCGACGGCGGCCCACGGCACCACCAGCGTCGGCCCGCGGCGGCCGGTCACCACGAGCCGCTGCACCGCCGGCGGGCCGTGGTTGCCGTCGAGGCACACGATCAGGTCGGCCAGCCGCCCGACCGGCCGGCCGTCGGGTCCGCGGACCTCGCGGCCGACGAGGCGGCTGAGCAGCAGCACGTCCCGAAGCATGCCGCATTCGCCCACGCCGGTCGGGCCAACCGGATGTAATCGCATGCATGCGGGCGCTGCGAATGACCGGCCCGGGCCGCGAACCCGAGCTCGTCGAAACCCCCGACCCCACACCGGGCCCGGGCGAGGTAGTGGTCCGGGTCGGCGCGGCCGGGGCGTGTCACTCCGATCTGCACATCCTCTACGAGCTCGACGTCTCGGCGGTGTGGCAGCTGCCGATGACGCTGGGGCATGAGACCGCCGGGTGGGTGCACGCGCGGGGCTCGGGCGTGACCGGTGTGAGCGAGGGCGACCCGGTCGCGGTCTACGGCGCGTGGGGCTGCGGGATCTGCCCGCGCTGCGCGGTCGGGGCGGAGAACTACTGCGAACGCCTGTCGCTGGTCGGCGGCGGCGGGCTGGGTGCCGACGGCGGCATGGCCGACTACCTGTTGGTGCCCGACCAGCGCCACCTGGTGGCGCTGCCCGACGGGCTGGACCCGGTGACCGCCGCGCCGCTGACCGACGCCGGGCTGACGCCGTATCACGCGATCCGGCGGTCCTGGCCCAAGCTGACCCCGGACGCCACCTGCGTGCTGATCGGCGTCGGCGGGCTGGGCCACGTCGCGGTGCAGATCGCGCGGGCCACCACCGCGGCCCAGGTGATCGCCGTCGACGTCAAACCCGACGCGCTGGAGCTGGCCCGCAAGCTCGGGGCGCACCACGCGATCGCCGCCGACGAATCCGCGGCGGCGGCCGTGCGCGAACTGACCGGCGGGCGCGGTGCCGACGTGGTGATCGACTTCGTCGGTGCCACCACCACCTTGGAGCTGGCCCGCGCGGTCGCCCGCAACCTGGCCGACCTGACCATCGTCGGGATCGCCGGCGGTCAGCTGCCGGTGTCGTTCTTCTCCCAGCCCTACGAGGTGGCGATCGCCACCACCTACTGGGGCAGCCGGCCCGAGTTGGCCGAGCTGCTCGCGCTGGCGGCCGGCGGACAGGTCAGCGCCGAACGCTCGATCTACTCGCTGGACCACGGCGCGCAGGCCTACCGCGACCTGCACGACGGCCGGGTGACCGGCCGGGCCGTGGTCGTGCCCTGAGAGATACTGACGTCATGTGGGATTTCGAGACCGACCCCGACTACCAGCGCAAGCTCGACTGGGTCGAGCTGTTCATGCGCGAGGAACTCGAACCGCTCGACCTCGCGCCGCTGGACCCCTACGACAAGAAGAACCCCGCACTGATGGCGGTGCTGCGCCCGCTGCAGGCCACGGTCAAGGAGCAGGGGCTGTGGGCGGCGCACCTGAGTCCTGAACTCGGCGGGCAGGGCTACGGCCAGGTGAAGCTCGCGCTGCTCAACGAGATCCTCGGCCGGTCGCGCTGGGCGCCATCGGTGTTCGGCTCGCAGGCCCCGGACTCGGGCAACGCCGAGATCCTCGCGCTGTTCGGCACGCCCGAGCAGAAGGCGCGCTATCTGCAGCCGCTGCTCGACGGCGAGATCTCGTCGTGCTATTCGATGACCGAGCCGCAGGGCGGCTCCGATCCGGGACTGTTCACCACCCGCGCGGTGCGCGACGGCTCGGCGAACGGGGACTGGGTGATCAACGGCGAGAAGTGGTTCTCCTCCAACGCCCGCTTCGCCTCGTTCTTCATCGTGATGGCCGTGACGAACCCCGAGGCGCGCACGCACCAGAAGATGTCGCTGTTCATCGTGCCGGCCGAGACGCCGGGCATCGAGATCGTGCGCAACGTCGGCGTGGGGGGCGAATCCTCGTCGCACGCCAGCCACGGCTACGTGCGCTACACCGATGTTCGGGTGCCCGCCGACCACGTGCTGGGCGGCGAGGGACAGGCGTTCGCGATCGCCCAGACCCGCCTGGGCGGGGGCCGGGTGCATCACGCGATGCGCACGATCGCGTTGGCGCGCAAGGCTTTCGACATGATGTGCGAGCGGGCGGTGTCGCGTCAGACCCGCCACGGCCCGCTGGGCGACTTCCAGATGACGCAGGAGAAGATCGCCGACAGCTGGATCGAGATCGAGCAGTTCCGGCTGCTGGTGCTGCGCACCGCGTGGAAGATCGACAAGTACCACGACTATCAGAAGGTGCGCCGCGACATCGCCGCGGTGAAGGTGGCCATGCCCAAGGTGCTGCACGACGTGGTGATGCGGGCGATGCAGTTGCACGGCTCACTCGGGGTGTCCGACGAGATGCCGTTCGTCAAGATGCTGGTGGCTTCGCAGTCGCTGGCCATCGCCGACGGCCCGACCGAGGTGCACAAGCTGACCGTGGCGCGGCGCACGCTCAAGGAGTACGAGCCGGTGGACACGCTGTTCCCGTCGCAGCACCTGCCCACCCGCAAGGCCGCCGCCCAGGCGCGGCTGGCCGAGCTGATCGAGCGCGAGGTGGCCGAGCTTTAGCTCGTCCGGGTGACGACCTGACCCTCGTGCACCAGGGTGGCCACCCGGGTGCCGCCGGCGTCGAACAGTGCCGCGCTCATGATCCCGCGACCGCCGCCGGCGGCCGGGGAGCGCGACTCCAGCAGCGTCCACTCATCGGCGCGGATCGGCGCGTGGAACCAGATCGAGGAGTCGGTGGTGCCGGCGTGGTGGCTGCGGTCGGTCTGGGAGTGCCCGTGCACGGCCAGCACCGGGTCGATGCCGTAGATGTCGGTGACGAACACCGCCAGGCAGGCGTGCAGCAGCGGGTCGTCGGGCAGCGGCGCGGTGACCCGCCACCACATCCGGCGGACGAACTCGGGTTCGCGCGCGTCGGCGACGCGGATGTCGAGCTCGCCGAGCGGCAGCGCGGGCGCGGGCCCGATCGGTCCGGTGCGCGCGAGGGTCTCGGGGTCACCCGGCGCGGTGCGCCGCTCGGCGTGGCGCGGTCCGGCGGCGGGCACCGCGAACAGCACCGTGGCGCTGGTGATCAGCCGCTCGCCCTGGCGGCCCAGCACCCGCCGCGAGGCGCTGCTGCGGCCGTCGTGCACCCGCTCGACGGAGTAGTCCACCGGGGTGCCGGCGTCCCCGCCGCGCAGGAACTGCACGTGCAGCGCGGTGGGCAGCCGGTCGGGTCCGACGGTGCGGCAGGCGGCGGCCAGGGACTGCGCGGCCAGCAGCCCGCCGTAGGCGCGTTTGCCGACCGGTCCGTTGCACGGACCGGTGTAGCGGTCTCCCCCGGCGTCGGCGAGCTCGAGCAGCGCGGTGATCATGCGCCCAGCCATCGGGCGGGCACGGTGTCGTTGTCCGCGCCGAGTGCGGGTGCGGCGTTCGCGCGGGCGTGCTCGCCGTCCACCGACATCGGCAGCCCGGGAGCCAGATAGGTGCCGATCCCCGGCTGGTGCAGCGGAGCGAACAGCGGGTTGTCGCGCACCCGCGGGCTGTCGACCACCTCGGCGAAACTGCGGTAGCGCTCCCACAGCACCGAACGGCCGGCCAGTGCGGTGCTGATCTGCTCGGCACTGTGCGCGCGAAACCAGTCGGCGAACAATCCGTTGAGCGCCTCGCGGTGGCGAAACCGCTGACCCTCGTCGGCGAAGTCCGCACCCAGGGTTTCGGCCAGGGCGTCGACCGCGGCGGCGGTGCCGGTCACCTCGGCCAGATCGCGGAAGTGTCGCGCGGTCAACGCCACCACCATGAAGCTCACCCCGTCGCTGCTGGTGAAGTCGCGGCCGTACTGCCCGAAGATGGCGTTGCCCAGCCGCGCACGCTCGGTGCCGTTGACCATCACCTCGGTGAGGAAACCGAGATGGGCCGCGCTGGCCAGGGCGACGTCGTCCAGCGGCAGCCGGATGTGGCTGCCCTTCCCGGTCGCGTCGCGCCGGCGCAGCGCGGCCAGCACCGCCAGCGCGGCGTAGAGCCCGCAGGACACGTCCCAGGCCGGCAGCACGTGATTGACCGGCCCGTCCAGATCCGCCGGTCCGGTCACCAGCGGGAACCCGGTCGCGGCGTTGACGGTGTAGTCGACCCCGGTGGCGCCGTCGGCGCGGCCCGACACCTCCAGGTGGATCAGATCTGGGCGCAGCTCACTGAGTGTGCGCGCCGAATGCCATTGCCGCCCAGTGACATTGGTGATCAACACCCCGGCAGCGGCGATCAGCCGCTGCACCAGGTGCTGGCCGTCGGCGGAGCCCAGGTCGACCTCCATCGACCGCTTGCCCCGGTTCAGCCCGGCCCAGTAGATGCTCTGGCCGGATTCGGTCACCGGCCATCGGTGGTAGTCCGCCGCGCCGCCGATCGGGTCGACGCGGACCACCTCCGCACCGAGTTGGGCCAGCGTCATCCCGGCCAGTGGCACGGCGACGAAGCTGGAGATCTCGACGATGCGCACCCCGGCCAGTGGCGGTGGGTTCACCCGGCACCCATCTGGGACTGGTGCACCGAGAACGGGATGCCCAGACAGAACACCCCGAACAGCAGCAGAAACCAGGCGGCGGCCTGCCAGATGGGCCACACCCCGCCGGCCCGCCACACCCGGTAGGTCTGCGCCAGCCCGCCGATGCCGCCGACGCTGAGGATCCCCGGAACCAGCACGGCTGCGAGCATCGAACGCCACACCGCGGTCGCGGCGAAGGCCAGCCCGGCCAGGGCGACGACGGCGACCACGTAGGTCAGCGCGGCCCGCGTCATGCGCGGGTCGTGCCAGCGCTTCTCGACGTCGTTGACGTTCGCGTCGTCCGTCATCGTCTCGAGCCTACGGGCGCCGACGGTGAACCGGGAGTTACAGTCGGTCATGAGCAATCAGCCGGGAAACATGCTTTTGTGCCCCAAGTGCGCGGGTGTCATGCACACCTACGAGCGCAACGGGGTGCACCTCGAACAGTGCGACAGCTGCCGGGGGATCTTCCTGGACTTCGGTGAACTCGAGTCGCTGACCCAGATGGAGAACCGGTTCGTCGCCGCTCCCCCGCCCCAGCAGCAGCCCGGCTACGGCCCGGCGTGGGGCAGCCACGGTTCGCACCGCTACCGCAAGGGCGGCTTCGGGCGGCTGTTCTTCTCCAGCTAGAGCAGCCGGGCGCAGGCGGCCAGCAGTTCGTCCTGGGACTCGTCGGTCTCGCGGCGGGCCCCGACCGCCGCGGCGCAGACCACTTCCGCCCGCGCGGGCGCGTCGAGCACCGGCCACGGGTCGCCGTCCGGCGGCAGGGCGGGACCCGCCGCGCGGCGGTAGCCGTCCAGGAAGAGCTGCCAGTCGGCGTCGGGGATGAGCCCGGCGGCCCACAGCCCGGCGGGGCGGGCCAGATCCCAGACCGGGTCGCCCAGGCCGAGGTCGTCGATGTCGATCAGCTGCCACCGGCCGTCGGGCCGGCGGCCCAGCTGGCCCAGGTGGAAGTCGCCGTGCACCAGGGTGCGCGGCCGGCCCGGGGGTGCGGGCTGCCAGGCCAGCGGGGGCAACGTCGCCGCGGCGCGGTGGATCACCGCGGGCGCGTCCGCGGGCAGTCGCTGCATCGCCGCGCGCAGCCGCTCGACGCCGCGGTGGGCGGGGACCGCCGGCCAGTCCGGGCCGATCGCCACCCGGTGCAGGATCGCCAGCAGAGCGCCCGCCTCGGCCCAGGGCAGCGGTGACCCGTCGCGGGAGACCGTGACGAGTCGCGGCCAGCGGGTGCGCCACCGCTGACCGCCGACGGACTCGGGGACGGCCTCGGGGACGGTGTCCAGCGGCGCGAGCAGTGGGCCGTCGTCTACGCCGAGTCTCGCGGCGATCTGTAGCCGCGCGGCCAGCGCCGCCGGGTCGGTGCCGGGACTGTGCAGCTTGGTCACCACCTCACCGTCGACGGTGATCTCGGCGGACGGCGTCACCCGGTCGCGGCCGACTCGTCGAGGCGGCGGGCCAGCCCGGTCGCGCGCACCGCCCGGCGGGCCACCGCCGCGCGCAGCTGGTCGGCGGTGCCGATCAGCCGCACCTTCTCCCGGGCCCGGGTGACCGCGGTGTAGAGCAGCTCACGGGTGAGCAGCCGCGAGTCGGTCGGCGGTAGCAGCACGCTGACAACTCTGGCCTGGCTGCCCTGGCTCTTGTGGATGGTCATGGCGTGCATGGTGTCGATGTCGGCGAGCCGGCCGGTGGCGAACTCGACCGGGCCGCTCGCGCCGGCCATCGCCGCGCGCAGCGTGCCGTCGCGCAGCACCGTGACGCCGGTGTCGCCGTTGTAGAGGCCCAGGCCGTAGTCGTTGGCGGTCACCAGCACCGGGCGTCCCAGGTACCAGGTGGTCCACAGCGGGGTGTCGGTCTGCTCGGCCAGCCACCGCTCGATCTGGCGGTTCCAGAACTGCACGCCGTAGGGGCCGCGGCGGTGCGCGCACAGCATGCGGTGTTCGTCGAGGATCTCCAGGGCGCTCGCCGCGTCACCGAGGATCGCGGCCTCGCGCAACCGCAGTGCATGCGGCACAAGGACTTTGCGCAGCGTGTCGGCGGGCTCCTCGGTCTGCACCCACTCAATGTGCTCACCGCCGGCGGACAGCACCGCGACGGCGGCGTCGGCGTCGCCGTCGCGGATGGCACCGGCCAGCGCGCCGATCGACTCGCCGAAGCGGTGCGGGGTGACCAGCCGGGCGATCGGGCTGTCCTGCCCTCGGCCGGCGGCGGCGAGACCCTCGACCAGATCGGCGAGCACCGCGCCGGCCTCCACCGAGGCCAGCTGGTCGGGGTCGCCGACGAGCAGCAGCCGCGAGTCCGGCCGCACCGCCTCGAGCAGCCGGGCCATCATCGTCAGCGACACCATCGAGGTCTCGTCGATCACGACGACGTCGTGCGGCAGCCGGTTGTCGCGGTCGTGACGGAACCGCGAGGACGTGTCCGGCCGGCTGCCCAGCAGCCGGTGCATGGTGGTGGCGGTCAACTCGGGCAGCCGGTCGCGGTCGGCCGCGTCCAGTGCGCCGACTTCGAGCTTGACCGCTTCGAGCAGCCGGGCCGCGGCCTTGCCGGTGGGTGCGGCCAGCGCGATCCGCAGCTTCTGGCCGGCCGGCCGGCCATCACGCTCGGCCTGCTCGGCGAGCAGCGCGAGCAGGCGCGCGACGGTGGTGGTCTTGCCGGTGCCGGGCCCGCCGGTCAGCACGGTCAGCGCCCGCGACAACGCGACCTCGGCGGCCGCGCGCTGCTCGGCGAAGCCGTCGCCGAACAGCCGGCCGATGTCCACCGGCGCGCCGGACCGGCGTTCGGCGGCCAGCCGGCGCACGTCGTCGGCCACCCGGCACTCCTCGATCCAGTACCGGTCCAGATAGAGCAGGCCGGCGTCGAGGTGCAGCACCGGCGGCTCGCCGGTCAGCGTGCTGGCCGACACGGCGTCGCGCCACTGTTGCGGCTCCGGCCAGGGCAACGTGTCGATACCGATCTGTGCGGGCAGCGTCGCGAGGTCGACGCACACCGAGCCGCCGCGCACCGCGCGCACGACCAGTGCGACGGCCAGCGCCACCCGCTCGTCGGTCTCGGCGGCCAGCTCGGTGAGCCGGCGGGCCACCAGCACGTCGGCCGCCTCGATCACGCCGGCGTCGTTGAACACCCGCAGCAGTCCGTCGGCGGCGACGCTGCGCCGCCAGTCGGCCGGGTCGAGGGCCTGGTCCACCGGTGTGCTCATGCCGCCGCCCGCCGGCCGTCGAGCAGATCGGAGAGCGCCACCACCATCGCCGGCGGCGGGCGCCAGCTGAACACGCCGGCCGGATGGCCGTCGGTCACCGGGGTGTCCGGGCCGCACATCCCGCGCACGAACAGATACAGCGCCCCGCCCAGGTGCAGCTCGGGGTCGTAGCCGGGCTGGCGCCAGCGCAGGAAGCGGTGCAGCACGACGCTGTAGAGCAGCGCCTGCAGCGGGTAGTCGGAGTGCAGCATCGCCTCGGCCATCCGGGCCGGGGTGTAGTCGGCGGCGGTCAGCGGGCGGTCCGGCTCCCCGAGCCAGTTGGTCTTGTAGTCGACCACCAGGTAGCGGTGCCCGGCGCCGTCGGGGATGCGCAGCACCACGTCGATGGAGCCGCTGAGGTAGCCGCGCAGCGACTGGGAGCCCAGCGCCGGGTCACTCAGCCGGTCGACGTAGGACGCCAGCGGGTCGCCGGGGTCGAGGTGTGCGCCGAGCAGCGCGCCGACGTCGGCCAGGCGCACGTCGCCGGCCGCGGCGCACAGGTCCCCGCCGGCCAGCGGGAACTCGAAGTCCAACTCGCACAGCCGATCTGACAGCCCGATCTGGCGCAGCGTGCGCCCGCCGGCCAGCGGCCCCAGCGGGGTGTCGTGCATCGGGATCAGCGCGTCGGCCAGCTGCGCGGCCGGCACCGCCACCGGCCACCACACCGACTGCTTGTCCACCTGGGCGCGCAACTCACCGTGCAGGTCCGCGGCCAGCGGATCGGCGTTCTCCAGCACCGCATGCACCAGCGACCCGAACCGGGCGCCGGTGGGCAGCTCGGCCATCGGCGAGACGATCTCCGAGCCGTGCGCCGGCGTGGCCAGCGCGATGTCGGCGACCTCGTCGTCGAGTTCGATCACCTCCGGTTCGCTGCCGACGCCGGTCGAGTCCTGGGCGGCGCGGACCAGACCCGAGTAGGAGGTGCGCCGCCAGATGGTGTCGATGGGGCGGTGGAAGTGACGGGCGGCCAGCTGCTCCGGCGCGGGCGGCACCCGGGGCGCGGCGAGCGTGACGGGCTGCGCCACTTCGACCACCGGGCCGCCGGCGTCCTGCCACTCGGCGAACCGGGCCATCGCGTCGTCGTCGGTGACGGTTACGGTCCGGCACTTGTCGCGCACCTCTGTCTCACCGGGGCGGCGATCACGCAGCAGCCGCGACAGTCCGCCGTTGACCTCGTCGCGCGTCGGCGCCCACCACGTCACCAGCTGGGACTGGGCCCGGGTCATCGCGACGTACATCAGTCGGCTGTCCACGCTGGCCGCCTCGTGCCGGCCCAGCCGTTCCACCTCCATGTAGTCGGGCGTTGCGGACCCGCCGATGTGCAGGCAGCGCACGCCGTCCTCGTGGAAGAGGATCTGTTCGGGCGTGTGCGCGTACCGGTTGAACGAGAACGGCAGGTACACGATCGGGAACTGCAGGCCCTTGCTGGCGTGCACGGTCATGATCTGCACCGCATCGGCGTCGCTGTCCAGGCGCCGGAAGCGCTCGGCGGCCCCGCCGGTCTCCTGGCGGCGGTCGCGCAGCCAGTCCCGCAGCGCCGGCAGCGAGAAGTGTTCGTCGTGCGCGACCTCCTGCATCAGCTGGGTGATGTGGGCCATGTCGGTCATGTAGCGTTCGCCGCCGTTGCGCGACAGCACCCGGTCGCTCATGCCGTTGAGCGCGGCCGCCTCGTACACCGCCGCGACGCCGCACTCGCGGACGTGGTCGGCCCACTGCCGGACGGTCTCGGCGATCGCGTCGGTCAGCGCGTCCCCGCCGGCGGCCAGGGTGTGCGCGTTCTCGCCGAAGAACGACGTCGCCGCGGCCGCGCGCACCACCCCGGAGCGGTGCGGCTGGTCGAAGGCCTCCAGCAGCGCGAGCCAGTCGCTGCACGCTTCGGAGTTGAAGATGTCGGAGTCGCCGGTGTAGACCGCGGCGATGCCGGCATCGGTCAGCGCGGCGTGGCAGGCCCGGGCGTCCCGGCGGCTCTCCACGATGATCGCGACGTCGCCGGCGGTCACCGGGTGCCCGTCGAAGGTGGCGCCGCTGCCCAGCAGCGCGCCGATGTCGGCGGCGACGTCGCGGCCGATGTAGTCGCGCAACTCGCCGATGGTGATCAGCTGCATGCCGCTGCGGCCCAGCGCGGGCCGCGGCACCACGCGCAGCCGGAACGGTTCGTTGTGCGGCGCCCCGGCCAGTCTGCTGCCGTGGTGCTGGGCGTCGACGTCGTGCACGACGATGCGCGAATCGCCGAGTTCGGACCCGCGCAGCACGGTCTGCAGCCGGTCGACCAGCGCGGCGTCGCTGCGCCAGTTCTTGCCCAGCGTCTGCTTCTCCCCCGCGCTCTGGGCAGCGGCCAGGTAGGTGGCGATGTCGCCGCCGCGGAACGCGTAGATCGCCTGCTTGGGGTCACCGATCAGCACGACGGTCGACGCGCCGCTGAACGCCCGGTCGATCACCTTCCACTGCACCGGGTCGGTGTCCTGGAACTCGTCGACCATGACGATCGGCCAGCGCCCGCTCATCCGCTCGCGGGCGGCGGTGTCCGCACCGTCGAGTGCGGCGGCCAGCCTGCCGAGCAGGTCGTCGTAGCCCAGGATGCGGCGGCGGCGTTTGCGGATCTCCAGTTCGGCCAGCACGGCGGTGGCGAACCCGACGCACACCTCGGCGTAGGAGTCCGGCTCGGGATCGGCCGGGCGCAACTCGGCGGCCGGGTTCTTCACCACCTCCCGGGCCAGGGTGAGCGCGTCGGGATAGCCCAGCGGCGGGTCCTCGGTGCCGGCGCCGAACCGGGCCAGATACAGGTCGTCGACGATCTCGACCACCAGATCGTCGAGGCTCTCGACGAGTTCGACTCCGTCGTCGTTGTCGCCGGCCACGCCGAGCGACTTGAGCACGATGTTGCAGAACTGGTGGATGGTGGCGATGGTGGCGGCGTCGAATCCGGCGAGCGCGTCGCGCAGGTTGCTCCTGCGCCGGGCGAGTTCCTCGGGCGTCCCGTCCAGCAGGTGGCGGAGCACCCCGTTGGCCCCCGGGCCCTTCGCCGGGTCGTCGAAGGCGGCGACGGCGTCGGCGATCTGGCGGCGCACCCGGTCGCGCAACTCCTGGGTGGCCGCCCGGCTGAAGGTGATCAGCAACATCTGGTTCAGCCCGGCCGCGCCCTCGGCGATGTAGCGGGTGACCAGTGCGGCCAGCGCGAACGTCTTGCCGGTGCCGGCGCTGGCCTCCAGCACCGTGGTGGACCCCGGCTCGGGCAGCGGGCCGCACAACTCGAAGCGGCCCGGCGCGGCGGCGGTCATCGGCGCACCCCCGCGCGAAGCATCGGCAGCCACAGCCGGGAGGCGTACGCGCCGAGCCGGTGGTCCTCGCCGCGACACTCCTCGCCCGGGCGCACCGGTTGCTTCAGCGCGTCGAGGGGGGCGCCCGCACCCCACACCCGGACATGCGGGGGGTGCGCGTCCTCACCCGGGTAGGAGCCGCTGCGCCAGCGGGCGGCGGCGGCCCGCTCCGGATCGTCGTTGCCATGCCGGGCCGAGGCCCACGCGTAGGACGTCTTGAGCGGCAACGGGATCGGCTCGCGGCGGCCCGCGTCGTAGATCGCGACCAGATCACCCAGCAGTTCGGCGGCGGGTGCATCCGGACGGCCCAGGGTCTCGGTGCGCGGTCCGTCTCCGCGCTTGCGGCGGCCGATGCACACCGCCGACCAGTCCCGCCGGGGTTGGTGCGCGGTGAGCGCGAGCAGCGGTATCCAGGCGGCCAGCAGATGCTTGCCGTCGAGTTTGGAGTAGGTCACCGAGACCAGCCGGTCACCGAAGATCGGCGACACGGTGCCGGTCAGCCGGCGGCCCCCGCCGATGTCGATGTCGACGTCGACCGCCCGGGCGGGCTCGGATCGCAGCGGAAGTGCCTCCTGCGCGAGCAGGACGGCCTGCTCACCGATGGCCCTGGCCTTGCGCCAGCCCAGTTTGCCCGGCGGCAGGGTGCCGCGGCACCACTCTGCGCGCAGTGCCCGCTCCCGGCTCATGCCGCGCAGGATGTCGTTCAGGATCCGCTCGCCGACGGTCCACTGCTCGAGTGCGTCGATCTCCACCGGCATCGCGTCGTCGACGCCCTCGACGTCGGCGGGGAAGGTGTAATCCAGCGCGCGGAAGAATCCGCGGACCGGATCCCGGAAGAACACGATCAGGTCGGCCAGCGACACGTCGCCGCCGTCGGGGGCGGGCAGCGGGCCGGAGATGAACGGCGCCGGGTCCTCGCGCTCGCCCTGCGCGGCGCGCGCCGCCCGCAACACGGTCGGGTCGAAACTGAACGGGGTGTCCGGCACCACCGCGCCGGGAATGACGTTGCGGATGTCGAAGGGCTGCAGCGGGTGCAGCACCACGATGTCGTCGAGCACCGTGCTCACCTCCGGGCCCCCGGCGGGCCGATCGACGGTCGCCTCCAGGGCGTCGAGCAGTTCGGCCAGCGGCACCGCGGGCGGGCGGGGCTGTCCGGTGTACTCGTTGGCGCCGGTGTAGGTGATGACCAGGGTTTCGGTCGCCGCGCCGATCGCGTCGAGCAGCAGTTGGCGGTCCTCGGCGCGCACGTCGCGTTCGCCGGTGCGGGGCCGGCGGGCCAGGGCGTCGTCGCCGTCCACCGCGCCGACGCGGGGAAAGACGTTGTCGTCCAGGCCGACAAGGCAGACCACCCGGTGCGGCACCGAGCGCATCGGCACCATCGTGCAGACCGTCAGCGTGCCGGTGCGGAAGTTCGCCCGGGTGGGACGGCCGGCCAGATGCCGGTGCAGCATCGACTCGATATCCGGAAGACGCAGCGGCGTGCGGTCGCGGTCGCCGGCCCGGGCGAGGATGTCGCCCAACTCCCGATCCAGTTGGCTGAGCTGCCAGGCGTCGGCGTCGCCGACCCGGGTGACCGACCGGATGCCGTCGGCGAGCGCGGTCAGCCAGTCGCGCAGCGGGCGTTCCCCGCTCAGATCTGCGGTCACCTGCTGAACCCGGGCGCAGAACTCGCCGAGCCGGCCGGCGAGTTCCACGCTGTTGCTGCCCACGTCGTCCAGCGGCAGCGTGGTGTCGATCCAGGCCTGCGAGTCATCCGAGAGCGCCACCCCGGCCAGGATGCGGTCCAGTCCGAAGCGCCAGGTGTTCTGGACGAAGTCGACGCCGAACGGAGTGCGGTGCTCCCGGTCGAAACCCCACCGGATGTTGGCCTCGCGGACCCAGTCGGTGATGTCCTCCAGGTCGTCGTCGGTGAAGCCGAAGCGCGCGCGCACCGGGCCGGCGTGGGCGAGGTTGAGCAGTTCGGTGGCGGTGACCCGGCTGCCGGCCAGCGCCAGCAGTTGCGCGGCCACCGCCAGCAGCGGGTTGGTCTGCACCAGTGAGCGGTCGGCCAGCCGGACCCGCAGCCGGTGCGCGGGGTGCGCGTCGTGCATCACCTCGCCGAGCCCGAAGTTGGCCCCGATCAGCGGGGCGTAGGTCTCGATGTCCGGACACATCACCAGAATGTCGCGGGGCTCGAGCGTCTCGTCGTCGGCGAGCAGCCCGAGCAGCACCTCGCGCAGCACGTCGACCTGGCGGGCCGGTCCGTGGCAGCGGTGCACCTGCACCGAGCGGTCGCCGGGCTGCAGCGAACGGCCCTGCGGCCGAACCTGATTGGCGGCGATGTCGGACTGCAGCCAGCCCAGCAGGGTGTCGGGGTGATCATCGCCCTCCAGGAACTCATCGTTGGCGGCGGCGGGCAGCGCGCGCTGCAACTCGCGAAGGTCGCGGCCGAGGGTGGCCAGCAGCGGGTGCTCGACGCGCCGGTGGCTGTCGTCGAGATCGCGGGGCACCGCCCCGCGCAGGTCGTCCAGTGCCGTCCACAGCGCCGCGCTGGGATACGGCAGCCACAGGTGCACGTCGTGGTGCGCACTGAGGGCGTCGAGCAGTTCGATGTCGGTGACGGCCAGCCGGGTGTAGCCGAACAGCGAGATGCGCTCAGGCAGCTCGCACGCCGACTCCCGCAGCCGTGCAACGGTTTTCGCGTGGCGGACGTGCGGCGGGTCGATCCCCATCGCCTCGGCCAGCCGGCGCCACAGTTCGGGCTGCCAGGCCAGGTCGGTGTCGAGGCCGGCGGTGTCGCCGTCCAGCCACCCGGCTGGCATGTCGGGGCGCTGCCGGGCGTAGGAGGCGAACAGCCCGGCCAGCCGCCGGGCCACCCCGTAGCGGCGGCCCTGGCGCAGTTCGCGCTCGACGTCGTCGGTCTCGAAGTGGCCCAGGTGGGTGGCCAGCGTGCGGCACCACGGCTCGTCGAGGCTGGCGTCGATCACCTCCAGCAGCGGCCAGGTCATCGCCTCCGGCGACCACGGGTCCTCGTCGCGGGTGCCGGCGATCTCACTGATCAGCGACGCCGGCGAACGGAACGCCACCCCCGCGCACACCCCGTCGCCGCCCTGTCCCGTGCCCAGCCGGTGCGAGAGCCGCTGGGACAGCCAGCGCTCCACCCCGCGGGCGGGCACCACGACGAGATCCTCGGCGAACGGGTCCGAGGGCGCGCTGGCCAGCAGGTCCCCCAGGCCGTCCGCGAGGATGTCGGTTCGCTCCGCGCGGTGAATGTGCAAGGCCATCGTCGACCACCGTAAACCGCGTCACCGACACCTCACCGCCAGGCGAGCTCAGTCACGGACCCGCAGGACCACCTTGCCGCGCGCGGTGCGGTTCTCCAGCGAGGCGACCGCCTCGGCGGCGCGCTCGAGCGGGTAGACCTCCGGCGCCGGCGGGGCCAGCCGGCCGGACTCCAGCAGCGCGGCCAGGCCCTGCCACTGTTCGCGCAGCGACCCGGGGTGGCGCAGCGTCCACGCTCCCCAGCCGACCCCGACCACGTCGATGTTGTTCAGCAGCAGCCGGTTGACCTTGACCGTCGGGATCTCCCCGCCGGTGAAGCCCACCACCAGCAGCCGGCCCGCCGGGGCCAGCGAGCGCAGCGAGTCGGTGAACCGGTCCCCGCCGACCGGGTCCATCACGACGTCCACTCCCCGCCCGCCGGTCAGCTCGGCCACCGCGTCCTTGAACCCCTCGGCGAGGACCACGTCGGTGGCGCCCGCGGCACGGGCCACCTCGGCCTTCTCCTCGGTGCTGACCACCGCGATCACCCGCGCGGCGCCCAGTGCCGGCGCCAGCCGCAGCGTCGAGGTCCCGATCCCCCCGGCCGCGCCGTGCACCAGGACGGTCTCACCGGCGGCCAGCCGGCCGCGCACGGTGAGCGCGAAGTAGACGGTGAGGTCGTTGAACAGCAGCCCGGCACCCGCTTCGAAGCTCACAGCGGCGGGCAACGGGAACACCCGGTCGGCGCCGAGCACCGCGGTGTCGGCCATCGCCCCCCCGAGCATGGTCAGCCCGGCCACCCTCTCGCCGGGCACGACGCCGGCGCCCTCGGGCGCCGAGCGCACCACCCCGGCCAGTTCCGCGCCGAGGGTGAACGGCAGCTCCGGCCGGTACTGGTAGAGCCCCCGGGTCAACAGCGCGTCGGGGAACGCCACTCCCGCGGCGTGCACGTCGACGACGACTCCGCCGTCGGCGGCGGGTTCGTCGACCTCGGCCAGCTGCAGCGACTCGGGCCCGCCCAGGGTGGTGACCCGGACCGCGCGCATCACGGGTACTCGATGGCCAGCAGCTTGACCTTCAGCTCGCCCCGCGGGGTCTGATAGGTGACCGAATCCCCGGCCTTGCGGCCGAACAGCGCCAGCCCCAGCGGGCTGTCGGAGGTCAGCGTGGTGTCCTCCGCCCCGGCCGGGGTCTCCTCGATGAAGTTCACCACCCGCATGCGCACGGGCTTCTTGTCGTCCGGGAAGCGCAGCGTGACCTCGGTGCCGTTGGGCAGCTGTCCGGGCGCGGTGGCGTTGCCGCCGGCCAGCAGCCAGGTGAGCCTGCCGATCTGCTCGTCGAGACCGGCGAGGTCCTCGGCGCGCTGCAGGGCCTCGGCGGCGTCGCCGCGGTCGCCGACGGCTTCGGCATCACCCTGGACCTCGGCGTGCAGTTGGTCGTGCCGGCGGCGCAGATCGGCCAGTTCGGCCTCCAGCCGCTGGCGTTCCTTTTCGGCGAAGTCGTCGGCTGCCTTGTCCCCAGTCATGACCGACAAGTTACCGCCGCCGTCAAGCGCCCGTCGTGCGCGGTATCTTCGCGAGATGGCGTCCGCACCGCGCGACCACGGCGATCCCGGCGACGCCCCCACGATGGCGCCGCCGCTGACCGACGTCGCCGACGGCACCCGGCCGTCGGCGGCCGAGGAGGCGCGCACCATCGCCGCGTCCACCAACACCGCCACCCTGGCCAGCCTGACCTCCGGCGGGGACCCGTGGGCGTCCTACGTCGCCTACGGACTGCTCGGCGGGTCGCCGGTGCTGTGCGTCTCACACCTCGCCGAGCACGGCCGCAACCTGGCCGCCGACCCGCGGGCGAGTGTGTCCATCGTCGCGCCGAGCACCGAGACCGACCCGTTGGCCAGCGGCCGGGTGACCCTGGCCGGGGTGGCCGAACGGCCCGAGGGCGCGGAGTTCGACGCCGCCCGCGACGCGCACCTCGCGGCGATCCCGGCGGCGAAGTACTACGTCGACTACAGCGACTTCACGCTGTGGGTGCTGCGGGTGACGCGGGTGCGCTGGGTGGGCGGCTACGGCCGGATGGACTCCGCCAGCGCCGCCGACTACGCCGCCGCCGAGCCCGACCCGATCCGTCCGTACGCGGCCGGGGCGGTCGAGCATCTCAACGCCGACCACGCCCCCGCGCTCATCGAGATGGCCCGTGCGCTCGGCGGCTTCCCCGACGCCGAGATCGCCGAGTGCACCGGCGTGGACCGCTACGGACTGGACCTCAAAGTCGACACCCCGCGCGGGCCGGCCTACACCCGGGTCGGGTTCGGTGGCGCGCTCAGTTCGTTCGGCCAACTGCGGACGGCCGCAGCGGATCTTGTGCACCGAGCACGCGCCGCAGGAAATCCACCTGGTCGGCCTTGACCCGGGGGTCGTGGTAGATCGCGAAGTGACCGTACGGGTAGCGGCGCAACTCGCCGCGCGGTGCGTCGCGGGCCGCCCTGATGCTCGACGGCGCTGGGGTGGTGGTGTCGGCGTCGCACACGCAGAACAGCACCGGCACGCGCACACGGGAGGCCACCCGCACCGGCCGGTAGAACGGCAGCTCGAGCATCAGCCGGGCGGCGATCTCGTTGCGCCACAGCGATTTCGGACCGCGCAGCGACTCGAAGCCGGTGAGTACGTCCGGCTCGGTCAGCGCGGCGAAGGCACCGGGCCGGCCGACCACCGGCATCACCTTCGGTGGGCGGCGCAGTAGCGCACCGACCCGGTCGCGCACGCCGGTCGCCACGGCGCGCGCCACGTTGGGCAGCGGCATGCGCCGGATCGCCGGCAGGCTGTCGGTGTAGGGCGCCTGGGCGATCACCGCGGCGATCCGCGAGTCGCCCGCCGCCACCGCCAGCACGTGACCGCCGCTGAACGAGGATCCCCACAGCGCGATGCGCTCCGGGTCGATGCCCTCGGCCCGGCGGGCCCAGGCGATCGCCGCGCGGTAGTCGTCCTGCTGGCGGCCGATGTCCAGCAGTTGGCGGGGCTGCCCGGAGGACGCCCCGAAGTGGCGGTAGTCGAACAGCAGCACCGCGAACCCGGCGGCGCAGAAGGCCTCGGCGTAATCGGCAAGCCCGTCGTCGCGGGTGGCCGAAAAGCCGTGCGCCATCACCACGCACGGTCGCGCCGCCCCGGACGACGACGCCGGCCGGTAGAGATAGGCGGCGAGCTGCTCCCCGTGCGAGGGGATGCGGACCTCGACGCGCTCCGCGGTCATAGTCACCAAACTAGCTAGTACGCTCGGCGCATGACCGGGACCGGCGAGCGGCAGAGCCTGGCGCAGTTCGGCGAGGAGCAGGGCTGGCGCTGCCGCGGACACGAACGCGCCGACGTCTACCAGCGCGGCACCGTCCGGATCCGGGTCATCTGGCAGGGCGACGAACAGATCAGCGGGGCGTCACTGTTCCACGACGAGATGTACGAGTCCTACACCCGCGATCTGGCCACCGTGCGCGCCTGGTTCAAGCGCTGAGCTTCAGTTCCAGCGCGGCGGCGAGTTCGCGCAGCGCGGGCCGCGGATCCCACAGCGGGTTGCCGTCACCGAGCACCTGCACCACCGCGTGATCCGCGCCGGCGTCGAGGTGCGCGGTCACCGACGCCGCGGCCTGCTCGACGGTGCCCATGCCGACCAGCGCCCGGGCCAGCCGGTCCGAACCCCCGCGCACCAGGTCGGACTCGTCGAAGCCCTGCCGCAGCCACGAGTTGCGGTAGTTCGGCAGGCCCGAGTAGATCTGCAGGTAGGTGTGCGCGCGGCGCAGTTGTTCGTCGGCGTCACCGCCCACCACCGCGGCGTGCTCGGACACCACCCACCTGCCGGGGCCGAGGATCTCCCGGGTGGTGGCGGTGTGGGCCGGGGTCACCAGGTAGGGGTGCGCGCCGTCGGCGTGGGTGCCGGACAGTTCGATCATCTTGGGGCCCAGCGCCGCCAGCAGCCGGGTGGGCCGTCCCGACCCGGGCTCGATGGCCTCCGGCAGGGCGGCCATCCGCTCGAGGTAGCCGCGCATCGTCGCCAGCGGTTTGGCGTAGGTGCCGCCGAGCATGTTCTCGACCAGCGGGCCGTGGCTGACCCCCAAACCCAGCACGAAGCGGCCCGGGTACTGCGCGGTCAGCGTGCGTCCGCCGCCCTCCATGGTTCCGGCGACCCGGGCGTGGATGTTGGCGATGCCGGTCCCGATCACCAGCCGGTCGGTGGCCGCCAGGAACGCCGCCGACTCGACCAGGCAGTCCTTGAGGCCCACCTCGGGGATGAACAGCGAGCCGTACCCCAGGTGCTCGATCTCGGCGGCCACCTCCTGGGCCGCCGCCATCGACCAGGTGTCGCTGGCCCACCACACACCGATCCGCGAGGGGAAGTCGATCCGCGCGCGCTGCTCAGTCACCCCTGCTCCTTTCCCCGAACTCCCTACCCCGAGTCCCTAGACTAAGCACATGTCTGGCGTCTCCTTCGACTTGTCCACCGTCTTTCGCACCGTCGCCGAGACGGCCCCCGATCAGCAGGCGCTGATCTGGCGCGACCGGCGTCTGACCTACGCGCAGATGGACAGCCGGATCGACGGGATCGCGCACTATCTGGTCAGCCAGGGTCTGGGGTGCCACACCGAACGCGACCAGCTGCTGGGCCACCAGTCCGGGCAGGACCAGCTCGGGCTGTACCTGCGCAACGGCAACGAGTACCTCGAGGCGATGGTCGCCGCCTACCGCGCGCGGGTGGCACCGTTCAACGTCAACTTCCGCTACGTCGAGGAGGAACTGCTCTACCTGCTCGCCGACGCGAAGGCCCGCGCGCTGGTGTACGCCGCGGAGTTCGCCCCGCACGTGCAGTCCATCCGCGGCCGGCTGCCCGAGCTGCAGGTGCTGCTGCAGGTCGACGATGGATCGGGCAACGAGCTGCTGCCCGGTGCGGTGGACTACGAATCCGTCGTCGGCACGCCCGCGCCGGCCGCCGGCATGCCGACGCCGAGCGGCGACGACCTCTATGTCCTCTACACCGGTGGCACCACCGGGATGCCCAAAGGTGTGCTGTGGCGCCAGCACGACATCTTCATGTCGGCGATGGGCGGACGTCCGTTCGGGGCGGGCAAGGCGCTGGAGTCCTATGCCGAACTGGCCGAGCAGGTTCGCGCCGGGGCCGGGACACGCTCGGCGATGCTGATCCCCCCGCTGATGCACGGCGCCGCGCAGTGGAGCGCGTTCAACATCATCAGCACCGGCGGCTGGCTGGCGATCCCCGACGACGTCGTACACCTCGACGCCGCGGCCGCGCTGCGGCTGGCCGAGAGGGAGCGGGTGCTCAACATCCCCGTCGTCGGCGACGCCGTCGCCCGGCCGCTGCTGGATGAGATCGAGACCGGGCGCTACGACCTGTCGGGTCTGATGGCCGTCACCAACGGCGGTGCGACGCTGTCACCGACGGTGCGGGAGAGATTCCTGGCCGCGCTGCCGAACCTGATCATCCTCGACGCCGTGGGCGCCTCGGAGTCGGGCATTCAGATGACGACGATCGCCGCGAAGAACGCCGAACCCGACACGGTGCGCACCGCCACGTTCACCCCGCAGGCCGACACCACCGTGCTGGCGGCGGACTTCGGCCGCGAGTTGGAACCCGGCGGGGGCGAGGACGAGGGCTGGCTGGCGCGGCGCGGGTTCGTGCCGCTGGGCTACCTCGGCGACGCGGAGAAAACCGCCCGCACCTTCCCCACCATCGACGGGGTGCGCTGGGCGGTTCCCGGCGACCGGGCCCGGCTGCTCGAGGACGGCCGCATCGAGTTGCTCGGCCGCGACTCGGTGACCATCAACTCCGGCGGGGAGAAGATCTTCGCCGAGGAGGTCGAGCGCGCGGTCGCCAGCCATCCCGCGGTCTATGACGTCGTGGTCACCGGCCGGCCCTCCGAGCGCTGGGGCAACGAGGTCGTCGCGATCGTGCAGTTCGCCGCCGGCAGGTCCGCCAGCGATGAGGAACTCGCCGACGCGTGCCGCTTACACATCGCCCAGTACAAGATCCCCAAGGCGTTCATCCGGACCGACAAGGTGCTGCGCTCGCCCTCCGGCAAGGCCGACTACCGCTGGGCGAAGTCGGTCGCGACCGGGGGCTGACCCGCGCCGGGCCGTAGGGTCTGTGCGGTGAGGGCGATCGTGCTGCTGGCCCGCAGCGGGCATCTCGACCAGGACGGGACGGTGCACGCGCTGGGATTGGGCTGGACCACCAGCCCCTGCCCGACACCGCAGCATGTGCTCATCGTTTTCGTCGAGGTCGGCTGGTCGGAGATCGGCACGTCCTTCCCGATCCGCGCCGAACTGGTTGACGGCGACGGTGCGCGGGTCGCGCAGACCGAAGAAAACGTCATCAATGCCCGCCGGCATCCGGTGCACCCGGAAGGCACGCCGGTCACCATCCCGTTCATCGCGACGATCCCGCCGCTGAAACTCACCGCCGGGCAGCGCTACCAGTGGCGGGTGTCGATCGCCGGCGAGATGCACGAGGACTGGCTGGCCGGGTTCACCGTCACCGACTGACCCGGCGCGCGAACGGTGGCGCGTGCTCCGGGCGCACCCCCACCCCCATGATGTAGGCGGGCACGGCGGACAGCCAGGGCAGTCGCCGGACCACGTTCAGCAGCGCCGCCGACGGATCGGCGGATCCGCCGTTCAGGATCGGTGCCATCAGCCGCCGATGCAGCAGCCGCTGCAGTCCCTGGGTGAACACCGTCGGGGGCAGGCGCCGGCGCTGCACCGCGGCGAGGTCCCGTTCGGAAACACGGCGCCGCAGCAGCGGATCGGCCAACAGGGTGGCCGCGCCGACCGCGTCCTGCACCGCCAGATTGATACCGACCCCGCCGGCCGGGGACATCGCGTGAGCGGCGTCCCCGATGCACACCAGCCCGTCGGTGTGCCAGCGCCGCAGCCGATTCAGCCGGGCGTCAAGGAACTTCACGTCGTCCCAGGACTCCAGTTGCGAGACGTCCACCTCCGGAACCATCGCGGCGACCTCGTCTCGGAACGCCTGCAGTCCGCGGGCCCGCAACCGGGCGTCGCTGCCCTTCGGGATCAGATACGCGATCTGGAAATACCCCTCCCGCGGGATCATGATCATCAACCGCCCGGGTGCGAACCTCGGCACCAGCGTGTACTGCCCGTCGACCTCCCGGTTGAGCCGGAACCACCACACGTCGAAAGGCACCGGCCACTCCCGGGTGCGCAGTCCGGCCTGCTCGCGGACCAGCGACCCCCGGCCGTCGCAGGCCACCGTCAGATCGGCGCGCAGCTCCCCCTCCCCATCGGGTCCGCGGTAGCGCACGCCGTCCACCCGGGATCCGCTCCGCAGCACCCCGACCACCTCGTGGCGCAGCCGCAGCGTGAACGTGGGTTCGGCCTCAGCGGCCTCGGCGAGCAGGTTCAGCAGGTCCCACTGCGGCACCATCGCGACGTAGGGGTGCGGCAGTCGCAGCCGGGTGAAGTCGATGGCGGTGACGTCGCGGCCGTCGACGGTGAGCACCGACCGCTCCAGCTTGCTCTTCGGCAGCTGCGCGAACCGCTCCCACAGGCCGAGCTCGTCGAGCAGTGTCAGCGTGCTGGGATGCACGGTGTCGCCGCGGAAGTCGCGCAGGAAGTCGGCGTGCTTCTCCAGCACGGTGACCTCGACGCCGGCGCGCGCCAGCAGCAACCCGAGCACCATGCCGGCCGGGCCGCCGCCCACGATCACACACGTCGTCGAGTCCGTCATCCCGCCACCTTAGGCCTCATGCAGGGCCCGACGGACCCGGTTCAGATGCCGATCCGGGCACCGATGGTCACGGTGCGATCGGGGGGAAGTCCGAAGTACTCCGCGTTCGACGTCATGTGCGAGATCCGGATGAACAGCCGCTTGCGCCACTGCGCCATCACCGGCGCGGGCCCGGCGAAAACCTCGATCTCGGACAGGAAGTAGGTGGCGTTGTCCAGATCGACGGGACCGGCGAGCAGACGCAGCGCGGCCAGGACGTCGGGGCGCTCCATGTAACCGAATCGGGCCGAGACGAGTCGCACTCCCTCGCGGCCGCGCAGCTCGTCGACGGCGATGCGCTCGGACTCCGGGATCCGCGGCACCGGAGCGACGTCGGTCGACATCACGATCGCGCACTGCGGAAGTCCGTGGATGCGGTCGACGTTGGCCCGCATCGCCAGCGGGGTGGTCTGCAGATCGCGATTGAGGAACACCGCCGTGCCCGGCAGCCGCGTCACCGGCGGCCGTCGTTCGGCGAGGCCGCGGATGAAGTCGTCCAGCGGTCCGGCCACCGCGTCGCGGGCGGCAGCCGCGAGGGTGTAGCCGCGCCGCCAGGTGGTCAGGATCGTGAAGACGAACAACCCGATCAACAGCGGCAGCCACGCTCCGTGCCGCAGTTTGGTCATATTCGCGGCCAGGAACAGCAGATCCACGGTGAGCAGCGCGCCACCGATGAGGACCACCAACCACACCGGCGCGTGCCACCGCCACCGTGCGACGTAGAGGAACAGCAGCGTCGTGATCGTGATGGTTCCGGTCACCGCCATGCCGTAGGCGTAGCCCAGGGCCACCGAACTGCGGAAGGCGAGCACCAGGGTCAGTACCCCCACCAGCAGCACGCCGTTGATCCACGGCACATAGATCTGGCCGATCGTCGACTCCGAGGTGTGCGCCACCCGCATCCGCGGCAGGTATCCCAGTTGCACCGCCTGGGAGGCCACCGAGTACGCGCCGGTGACGACGGCCTGGGAGGCGATCACCGTCGCGGCGGTCGCCAAGACGACCATCGGGATGTGCGCCCAGGACGGCGCGAGCATGAAGAACGGTGCCTCCACCCTCGACGTGTCGTCGAGCAGGATCGCACCCTGCCCGAGATAGTTGAGCGCCACCGCGGGCAGCGCGAGGCCGAGCCACCCGAGGGTGATCGCCTTGCGCCCGAAGTGCCCCATGTCGGCGTAGAGCGCCTCGGCCCCGGTGACCGCCAGGACCACACCGGCCAAGGCGAAGAACGCGATGTGGAGGTGTTCGGTGACGAACTCCGCGGCATACGCCGGGGAGAGCGCGCGCAGGATCTGCGGGTGCACGGTGATGCCGCGCACGCCGCAGGCCGCGATCACCAGGAACCAGAGGATCATCACCGGACCGAAGAATCGACCGACGATCGCCGTCCCGTGCCGCTGGACCGCGAACAGCCCGATCAGCACGATCGCGGTGATCGGCACCACCAGGTCGGCCAGCTTGGGGTCGAGGATCTTCAGACCTTCCACCGCGGACAGCACCGAGATGGCCGGGGTGATGACCGAGTCGCCGAAGAACAGCGCCGCGCCGAGAATCCCGAGCAGGGTCAGCGCGGCGACCAGCCGGGAACCGGACTGCCCACCCAGCCTGCGGACCAGGGTGATCAGGGCCATCACGCCGCCCTCGCCGTCGTTGTCGGCGCGCATGACCAGGGTGACGTAGGTCAGGGTGACGATGATCATCACCGTCCAGAAGACCAGCGACACCACCCCGTAGACGTTGGCCCGGTCGATCGGCACCGGATGCGGGACGCGCGGGTTGAACAGGGTCGCCAGCGTGTAGATCGGGCTGGTACCGATGTCGCCGAACACCACCCCGAGGGCGCCGACGACCACGCCGGCGCGGAGCCGGCGGGACGCGGTCGACACAGCCGCATCGGGGTCCACCGGCTCGTCCTCTCCCCGCTGCGGCGATATGCACTGATTCTGCACCCGGATCGCGCGCCGTTGCCTAGATTCGGCTCACACGGACCTGACGGCGGGAAGGATGACGACGGTGCGC
>NZ_JBJTCF010000135.1:0-67861 GCF_046091765.1 Mycobacterium sp. | reverse complement strand
CGGGCGGGGGCGGCGGCCAGTTCGGCCAGCCGGGCCGGGTCGGGGGCGGGAGGGTTGACGACGTCGAGGAATCCGGCACGCACGGTGAGGTCGGCGACGTCGGCGGTGAACAGCCCGCCGGTACCCAGGCCGCAGGCGTGGTCGAGTCGGGGCAGCGCGGCCGCGGCGGCCAGTCCGGCCGCGATGCCGACGGCCGAGTCGAGTGCGCTGGAGACCACCACCGGGATGTCGATCCGTTCCGCGATGTCCAGCAGGGCACGGATCCCGCCGAGGGGAGCGACTTTGAGCACCGCGATGTCGGCGGCGCCGGCGCGGACCACCGCGAGTGGATCGTCGGCGTTGCGGATGCTCTCGTCGGCGGCGATCGGCACGCTGACCCGCCGCCTGACCGCGGCCAGTTCCGGCACGGTCCGGCACGGCTGCTCGATGTACTCCAGCGGGCCATCGGCGGTCAGTGCGCGCGCCGCGGCGACCGCGTCGTCCACAGTCCAGCCGGCGTTCGCGTCGACCCGCACGGTGGGAATCACCGCGCGAACGGCATTGACCCGGTCGATGTCCTCGGCCAGTGTCTGCCCGGGTTCGGCCACCTTCACCTTGGCGGTGCGCGAGCCCGGGAATCGGGCCAGCACCTCGGCCACTTCGGTGGCGGGTACCGCGGGAACGGTCGCATTGATCGGGATGCGCTCACGGCGGGCGGGCGGAGGGGGCCGGTAGGCCGCCTCGATCCCGGCGGCCAGCCAGGGCTGGGCCTGCCCGGGCGGGTACTCCAGGAACGGCCCGAATTCACCCCACCCGCACGGGCCGTCGATCAGGGCGACCTCGCGAACGGTGATGCCGCGGAAGCGCACCCGCATGGGCAGGGCGACGACGTGCAGCCGGTCGAGCAGTTCGTCGATCGCGGGCAGCATCAGATCGCGCGGTCTTGCTTCTCCCAGTAGGGCTTGCGCAGGTCGCGCTTGAGCAGCTTGCCGGTCGGGTTGCGAGGCAGCTCCGCCACGATGTCGATGCTCTTGGGGCACTTGTACCGGGCCAGCCGCTCCCGGCACCACTCGAGGAGTTCGGGCTCGGTGGCGCTGGTTCCGGCGCTCAGTTCGACGACGGCCTTGACCGATTCGCCCCACTTCGGGTCGGGAATGCCGAACACCGCGGCGTCGAGCACCGAGGGGTGATCGGTGAGCACCCGCTCGACCTCCACCGAGTAGATGTTCTCCCCGCCGGAGATGATCATGTCCTTCAGGCGGTCCTCGACGAAGACGAAACCGTCGGCGTCGATCCGGCCGATGTCGCCGCTGCGGAACCAACCGTCGGCGGTGATCGCCTCCGCGGTGGCCTCCGGCTTGTTGTGGTAGCCCTTCATCAACTGCGGTGTGCGGAACCACAATTCACCGGCCTCCCCGGCCGCGGCGTCCTGCAGCGTGCCCGGGTCCACGACGCGAATCTCCACGTCGCGGGCCAGCTGCCCGGCGCTGACCAACCGATCCTCGTTGGCCTCGTCGCGGTGCGCCTCCGGGGTCAGCTGGGTGACCGCGCCGCACACCTCGGTCAGCCCGTACACCTGGACGAAATCGGTGTCCGGGAAGGCTTTCAGGCCGGCCTTCAGCAGGGCCGGCGGCATCGGCGAAGCCCCGTAGACGAATGTTCGCAGCTTGCGGAAGACGTTGATCGCATCCTGGCCGGCCTCGAGCACCTTGCCCAGCACGGCCGGCACCAGAAACGTGCGGGTGGCCCCCTGCAGGATCGCCATCGCCAGGGTCGGGCCGTCGGCGTCGCGGGTGATGATGGTGGGCACCCCGGCGTGGATGGCGAACTGCACGAACGATGTCCCGCCGACGTGGAAGAGCGGCATCGCCACCAGTGTCTTGTCGTCGTCGGTGAACTCGAAGGTGCCCGCGTTGAGCGTGTGCGCAATGAGATTTGCCTGGCTGAGCTTGACGCCCTTGGGATGTCCGGTGGTGCCGGAGGAGTACATGATCACGCAGACGTCGTCGGGCTGGACGTCGGCGGCGCGTCCCCGGGGCGTGGCTGCGGCCAGCATCGCCTCGTACTGATCGCCTTCGCCGCCCTCCGGGGTGAGGGCGATGACGTGCTCGACGTGGGGCAGCCGACCGCGGATCTTCTCGATGTTGCCCATCAGCTCCTCGCCGACGATGAGCAGCTTGGCGCCGGAATCGTTGATCACGTAGTCCATCTCGTCACCGGCGAGCCGGAAGTTGATGATCGCCGTCGCCGCGCCCAGCGAGGCGGCGGCCATCGTCAGCTCGATACACGCCGGGTGGTTCTTGTCCAGGAACGCCACCGCATCGCCGCGGCCGATGCCGCGCTCGGCCAGCGCACCGGCAAGTCGGCGCACCCGCTCGTTCCACTGCGACCAGGTCCAGCTGCGGCCGAGGTAGTCGAACGCGACCCCGTCGGGTCGGTGCTCGGCCCAGTAGCTCAGCCGATCGTCGAGATAGCGAGGCTCGGGAGGTCCGGAATCAGTAGCCATACCGGCAAGCGTGCCACGTCAGCCCGGCCGACTGCCGCGCTTCGGTCGAAGCAGGACCAGGGCCGCCACGATGGCCAGAGCGGGCACCACAGCCATCATCAGACTGACCTCGTGGATCGCCCGCAGCCAGCTGTCGGTGGCCTCCGACACCACCCAGCGGGCCTGCTCGGGGTCGAGCACCTCCCCACCTGCCGCCGGATTCGGAGCGCCGCCGTGGGCCACCTGCAGCGCCTCGCGGGCCTGGTACTCGGTGATCCCCGAACCCTCCAGCTTGGGGCGCCCGTCGCGCAGGAACAACGTCGTGCCGACCAATGCGAACAGCGCGGGTCCCAGCGAGTAGGCGGCCTGGCCGACCGCGGGCTTCACCGCCGAGACCGCGCCGCCGAGTTCGGGCGGGGCGCTGGACATCATGATCGTCGACTGCGGCGTCTGCACCACTGCCCCGCCGACGGCGTTGAGCGCTACGGCGATGCCGAGCACCGCGATCGGGGTCGCGGTGTCGAGCCAGACCAGCATCACCATGCCCACCAACAAGATGAGCAGTCCGGCGACGAGCACGGCCCGATCCCCGAACCGGGCGGCGGCCCGGCCCGCCGCGACGGCCGCCGCCGAGGCCACCACCATCGCCGGGATGAGCAGCAGACCGAGGACCTCGGGGGACTCCCCGCGAAGGGTGACCAGGTAGTAGGCGAACAGCAGGGTGGCCCCGCCGCCGAGGAAGTTGAACGTGGCCCCGGCCATCAGCGCGGCGTTGAACCGGCCGGAGGAGAACAGCCGCATATCCAGAGCGGGCGCCTTGGCGCGCAATTCCCAGCGTACGAAGACCGCGCCAAGTGCGATCCCCACCAGGATCAGCACGACGGCGGGAACGTTGACACCGCCCTGCAGAGCGGTGAGGCCGTAGATCAGGGCGAGCAGCGCCACGGCGATCAGCAGGACCCCCACGACGTCGAGCTTGCGCCGGTCGCGGATGGTCTCGGGAACGTAGCGCAGCGTGATCACCAGAGCTACCGCGGCCAGCACCGGGGTCACCAGAAAGCAACTGCGCCAACCGAAGTGGGTGGCCAACCAACCACCCACCGCAGGCTGGAACACCGCCAGGGCGTGACCCGCTCCCAGGTAGGCCGCGATGGCGGCCGCCCGTCGGCCCGCCGGAAACACGGCGTTGACGATCGCCAGCGACAACCCGAGCAGAAACGCAAAGCCGATTCCGAGACCGGCCCTCGCGACAAGCAGAACCGACACGTGCGGTGCAACGGCAGCCAGCACACCGAAGACGATCGACGCGTAGGCTCCCGCGGCGAACATGCGCTTCATGCCGTAGAGGTCGCCGAGCGCTCCTGCACCGAGCACCGCGGCCGCCAGGGTCAGGGTGCACAGGCAGGCCAGGAAACTCGCCGTGCTGGGACTGAAGTGCAGACCGCGGCGAATCTCGGCGAGATTGGCGGACACGGTGGTCGGATCTGCGGCGGTGACGCTGTACCCCAGTCCCATCGCCGCGATCGTCATGGTCGCGGCCAGACCGCTGACCTCAGTCTGCTTCTCCGCCTCCGGCACCCGCCGATGCTATGCCCGGGCCCGGTCCGACTAGGCCCGCTTGGCGCGGATTCGGATCGGTCCCCGCCAGGCGGCGTCGGGATCGACGGCTGCCCCGCGCTGGGTGATCTCCACCCTGCCCTCCCGGGCCAGGCTGCGCGCGGCGGTGCGGACCGGTTCCATCCACGCGCGCCAGTCCGCACCGCCCACCCTCCGCGCGGCCTCGGACGGGCAGATGCTGCTGCCCGGCCCACGGGCACCGACCAGGCTCAGGATCGCCTCGCGCGGTGTTGCGGCGCTCAGTTCGTCGTCAGCCATACCCGTAATCTGTCACTCATGACAGACGACCTGCTGCGCCACCCTCTGCACTCCGGTCATCTCACCGTCGGCGCGCTCAAGCGCAACAGGGACCGCCCGGTGCTTTTCCTGGGCGAGACAACGCTGACCGGCGGTGAACTTGCCGACCGGATCAGTCAGTACATCCAGGCCTTCGAGGCGCTGGGGGCGGGCGAAGGCAGATGCGTCGGGCTGCTGTCGCTGAACCGGCCCGAGGTGCTGATGATCATCGGCGCCGGGCAGACCCAGGGTTACCGCCGGACCGCTCTGCACCCGTTGGGATCGCTGGATGACCACGCCTACGTCCTCAACGATGCGGGCGCGACCGCGCTGATCATCGATCCGAACCCGATGTTCGTCGAGCGGGCGCTGGGGCTACTGGAGAAGGTTCCCGCGCTGGAGCGTCTTTTGACCCTCGGCCCGGTGCCGCCCGAGCTGGCCGACATCGGCATCGACCTGATCGCCGAAGCGGCCAAGTACCCGCCACAACCGTTGGCGGCAGCGGACTTACCGCCCGATCACATCGGCGGGCTGACCTACACCGGCGGCACCACCGGTAAGCCCAAGGGCGTCATCGGCACCGTCGGCAACATCACCGCGATGACGACGATCCAGCTTGCCGAGTGGGAGTGGCCGGAGCACCCGCGATTCCTGATGTGTACGCCACTGTCGCACGCCGGCGCGGCGTTCTTCACCCCGACGATCGTCAAGGGCGGCGAGATGATCGTGTTGCCGAAGTTCGACCCGGCCGAGGTGTTGGCCACCATCGAGGAACGCCGGATCACCGCCACGATGCTGGTGCCGTCGATGATCTACGCGCTGATGGACCACCCGGACTCACACACCCGCGATCTGTCGTCGCTGGAGACGGTGTACTACGGCGCCTCGGCGATGAACCCGGTCCGCCTGGCCGAGGCGATCGAGCGATTCGGGCCGATCTTCGCGCAGTACTACGGCCAGTCCGAGGCGCCGATGGTGATCACCTACCTGGCCAGGGGCGAGCACGATGCCCGGCGACTGACGTCGTGCGGGAGGCCCACGCTGTTCGCCCGGGTGGCACTGCTGGACGCCGAGGGGAATCCGGTGCCCCGGGGCGAGGTCGGTGAGATCTGCGTCTCCGGGCCGCTGCTGTGCGGCGGGTACTGGAACCTGCCGGAGGAGACCGCCAAGACCTTCTCCGGCGGGTGGCTGCACACCGGTGACCTGGCGCGGGAGGACGACGACGGTTTCTTCTACATCGTTGACCGGGTCAAGGACATGATCGTCACCGGGGGCTTCAACGTGTTTCCGCGCGAAGTCGAGGACGTGGTGGCCGAGCATCCGGCCGTCGCGCAGGTGTGTGTGATCGGCACCCCGGACGACAAGTGGGGCGAGGCGGTGACCGCGGTGGTCGTGCTGCGCCCCGATCACCCCCGAGACGAGGGGGCCGTCGCCCGGCTCACCACCGAGATCCAGGCCTCGGTCAAAGAACGCAAGGGCTCGGTCCAGTCGCCCAAGCAGGTGATCGTCGCGGACTCGGTCCCGGTCACCGCACTGGGCAAGCCGGACAAGAAGGCGGTGCGGGCGCGGTTCTGGCAGGGAGCGGGGCGCGCCGTCGGGTAGTCCGGCCCGCCGGGCGGGAGCGTACGGTCGTGGGAGTGAGCGACAACCCGTTCAACCCGGAACTCTGGCAGACCGTCGAGGGCTTCGCGGGCCTCACCGACGTCAGCTACCACCGGCATGTCCGCGATCGCGCGGCGCAGCCCACGGTGCGGGTCGCCTTCAACCGGCCCGAGGTGCGCAACGCCTTTCGCCCGCACACCGTCGACGAGCTCTACCGGGCGCTCGACCACGCCCGGATGTCCCCCGACGTCGGGGTGGTGCTGCTGACCGGGAATGGCCCTTCACCCAGGGACGGCGGCTGGGCGTTCTGTTCGGGCGGGGACCAGCGGATCCGCGGCCGCACCGGTTACCAGTACGCGAGCGGGGACACCGCGGAAACCGTCGATGCCGCCCGCGCGGGCCGGCTGCACATTCTGGAGGTGCAGCGGCTGATCCGGTTCATGCCCAAGCCGGTCATCTGTCTGGTCAACGGATGGGCCGCCGGCGGCGGTCACAGCCTGCACGTGGTGTGCGATCTGACCCTAGCCAGCCGCGAGCACGCCCGGTTCAAGCAGACCGACGCCGACGTCGGCAGCTTCGACGGCGGGTATGGCAGCGCATACCTGGCCCGTCAGGTCGGCCAGAAGTTCGCCCGGGAGATCTTCTTCCTGGGCCGTACCTACACCGCCGAGCAGATGCACCGCATGGGTGCGGTCAACGCTGTCACCGGCCACGCCGAGCTGGAGACCGAGGGCCTGCAGTGGGCCGCTGAGATCAACGCGAAATCCCCTCAGGCGCAACGGATGCTGAAATATGCGTTCAACCTCCTCGATGACGGGCTGGTCGGTCAGCAGCTCTTCGCCGGTGAGGCCACCAGGCTTGCCTACATGACCGACGAGGCCGTCGAAGGCCGCGACGCCTTCCTGGAGAAGCGCGATCCGGACTGGAGCCGGTTCCCGCGCTACTTCTGAAGACCTAGACTCGATGCCCGTGACTCCCCTGCGCCGCCGGCTCTCCGAAGCGATCTCGCTCACCGCGATGCGTCCTCCGCTGCGCATTCCCACAGCGACGCGAATCCGGCTGCGCGGCAAGCGGGTGCTGATCACCGGCGCCTCGTCCGGGATCGGAGAGGCAGGCGCGGAGGCTTTCGCCGCTGCTGGAGCAGAGGTGATCACGGTGGCGCGCCGCGCCGATCTGCTCGCAGCCCTGTCCGACCGGATCGCCGAGGCCGGCGGGACGGCCACCGCGATCCCGTGCGACCTGTCCGACCTCGACGCCGTCGACGACCTGGCCGACCTCGTCGAGCGGCGCCACGGCGGAGTGGACATCCTGGTCAACAATGCCGGCCGGTCGATTCGCCGGCCGCTGGCCGAGTCCCTGGATCGCTGGCACGACGTCGAGCGCACCATGGTGCTGAACTACTACTCGCCGCTGCGACTCATCCGCGGTCTGGCCCCCGGGATGATCGAGCGCGGCGACGGTCACATCATCAACGTCGCGACGTGGGGCGTGCTGGGCGAGGCCTCCCCGTTGTTCGGCGTCTACAACGCCTCGAAGGCGGCACTGAGCACGGTGAGCCGGGTGATCGAGACCGAGTGGTCGCGGCGCGGCGTGCACTCCACCACGCTGTACTACCCGCTGGTGGCCACCCCGATGATCGCCCCGACCAAGGATTACGAGGGCCTGCCGGCGCTGAGTCCCGCCGAAGCCGCGGAGTGGATGATCGACGCCGCCCGACGCCGCCCGGTGCGTATCGCCCCGCGCATCGGGGTCACCGCGCGGGCGGTCGACATCGTTGCTCCCGGCTTGCTCAACGGGCTGATGAAGCGCCAGCGGATCCAGCCCTAGGCTGAGGCGATGGAGATCCTGGCGAGCCGGGTGCTGTTCCGGCCGGCCGATTACCAGCGCTCGCTGTGCTTCTACCGCGACACCCTGGGATTGGCGATCGCGCGGGAGTACCCGGGCGGAACGGTGTTCTACGCCGGACAGTCACTCGTCGAGCTCGCCGGCCATGGGGCGCCCGCCGACGCGCGCGGACCTTTCCCGGGTGCGCTGTGGCTGCAGGTTCGCGACGTCTACGCGGCCGAACAGCAGCTGCACCACAGCGGTGTCACGATCACCCGTGCGGCCCGGCAGGAACCGTGGGGCCTGCACGAGATGCACGTCACCGACCCCGACGGGATCACCCTGATCTTCGTGCAGGTCCCACCGAACCACCCGCTGCGCCGCGACGCGCGGGACTGATCAGCGGCGGTCGGACGCCAGCGGCCAGCCCACCGAGGCCAGTCTCGCGGCGACTTGGCGGATCTCCTCGGGGTTGGGTTCCTTCTCGATCACCGACCGCACCGCGTCGCGGATCTGCGCCTCGGTCACCGGCGTGTCGAAGTCGCCCTCCCTGACGATCGAGGCGGCCGCCTTGACGACTTCTTCTTCCTCGAGGGTGCGCAGCAGTAGTGCCAGCAACGGGAAGTAGTCCTTCGGCGGAACCCCCTGCGGGTAACCCTCGTGGAGCCAGTCCAGGACGTTGTCAGCGATGGTGTTTTGCTGATCGACCGATCGCGGCTGTTCGATGCTCATCACTTCACAATCTGGCCGCTGGGATGGTGGGGGGCAATGCCTCCGGGCATCATCGGGAACAAATCGATGCCGAAGTGGTGGATGACGGTGGCCCGGGTGATCCAGGCCACCGCGGTGACGATCACCCACGCGACGAGCACGAACAGCAGGACGCCCAGATACTTCAGCGCGGGATTGGGTTTGTGGATGACGTGGTCGGCCTCCTCACCGCCCGCCCCGTAGGAGTAGGCCAGCATGCCCGCCGCGAAGACCGCCGGCAGACCTGCGCCGAGGAGCAGCCCGATGAACAGAACCCTGAGAATGCTTTCCAGGTAGTGCATCACACCGCCGCCTTGACCTTGGTCTCGCCGGCCCGCGCGTCGGCGGGTATCACCGAATTCGTCGAAGAGTCCCAGTCGGCGTTGACGTTGCTGTGGTCGACCTTCTGCTGCTGGGCCCGCCACCACATGTAGAAGGACAGCGCCACCAGGATCACGAAGATCGCCCCGTCACCGACCAGCGCCGAGCCGGTCAGGGTCTTCAGCGCGTAGGACAGCCAGTACGACAGCGCCCCGACCAGGGCAGCGGCCGGCAGAGTGGTCAGCCACGCCACCGCCATCCGCCCGGCGACCGCCCAGCGGACCTCCGCACCGGGCTTGCCGACACCGCTGCCCATGATCGAACCGGTCGCCACGTGGGTGGTCGACAGCGCCATGCCGGCGGCGCTGGAACTGAGGATGATCGCCGCCGAGGCCGCCTCGGCGGCCAGGCCCTGCGGCGACTCGATCTCCACCAGACCCTTGCCCAGGGTCCGGATGACCCGCCAGCCACCCAGGTAGGTGCCCAGTGCGATCGCCACCGCGCAGCTGAAGATGATCCAGAACGGCAGACCCTGCTGCTTCACGTCCCCGGTGAGGTGGCCGGTGGTGATCAGCGCCAAGGCGATGACGCCCATCGTCTTCTGCGCGTCGTTGGTGCCGTGCGAGAGCGCGACCAGCGACGCCGTGGCGATCTGGCCCCAGCGGAAGCCCTCTTCGCGGCGGCGGGCTAGCACCTTGCGGGTGATCCGGTAGACCAGCCAGGTACCGCAGGCGGCCACCAGACCGGCGATCACCGGGGCGGCGAAGGCCGGGATGATCACCTTGGCGGTCACCCCGCTCCAGTTGACCCCGCCGGTGCCCAGCGCGGCCAGTGCGGCCCCGATCAATCCGCCGAACAGCGCGTGCGACGAACTGGACGGGATACCGAAGAGCCAGGTCAGCAGGTTCCACAGGATGCCGCCGATAAGCCCGGCGAAGATGATCGTCAGACCCATCGACGCGTCGATGCCCGGCAGCAGGGTACCGGTCTTGGAGTCCTGAATCTTGAGCACCGCGGTGGTCACCGTGACCGCCACCTCGACGGACAAAAACGCCCCGACGAGGTTCAGCACACCCGCCAGCAACACAGCGGTTTTGGGCTTGAGTGCCTGGGTCGCGATCGAGGTCGCCATGGCGTTGCCGGTGTCGTGGAAACCGTTGGTGAAGTCGAAGGCCAGGGCCGTCGCGATCAGCAACACCAGGATGATGGACTCTGTGCTCACAGCAGGTCATTCTGCTGCCTGAAGGATTCCGGTGACCAGTTTGCAGCCGACGGCCAGGGGCACATGAGCAGCCTGTTTGCCGAAGCCCGGGAGATATTCATCCGTTGTTCACCCGCAGTACCCCGAGGGTTCCGGCGAGTCGGTGTGCGACGGTGCCGGGATCGTCTGCCGAAGTGGGATCTGAGCGCCTACGATCGGGTTCGCGTGGCAGGTTTGGAGGTGACACGGGTGAACCGATTCCTCAGCAGCATCGTGTCCTGGCTACGGACCGGCTACCCCGACGGGGTGCCCGAACAGGACTACCTGCCGATCCTGGCCCTGCTGTCGCGTGGCCTGAGCAAAGCCGAGATCACCCAGATCGCCCGCGAGCTCAAGGACGTGCCGATCCTGGGTTACGTCGACATCGGCGCGGAGATCCTCCGGATCACCGACGGGTTGCCCTCACCCGCCGACATCGAGAGGGTGCGGGCCCGACTCGCCAAGTACGGGTGGCCGCTTGACCATCAGCGCAACCGCGGCGACCTGAACGGGGACGGGGAATAGCTGCCCTGCGCGCGCTCGCGATCCCGCCCGGTCCGTCGGCGCTGTCGCTGCTGGCCGCCGTGGAGGGCGTACTCGACGGGCGCGACTCTCCGCTGGCGCCGGTCCCGGCGGGTGATCTGCGATCCAGCGACGTGCTGACGGCCGCGCTGCGCGTCGGTGAACAGATCGATGACGACGTCGCCCTGGTGATCGCCACCTCCGGAACCACCGGCGTACCGAAGGGAGCGATGCTCACCGCGTCGGCGTTGATCGCGTCCGCTTCGGCCTCCCATGACCGGCTCGGCGGACCGGGGACCTGGCTGCTGGCCCTGCCGGGCTACCACATCGCGGGCATGCAGGTTCTGGTGCGCAGCGTGCTAGCGGGCACCATCCCGGTCGAAGTGGACATCTCCGCGGGCTTCGATCCGGCCGAATTACCCAGGGCGGTCGATCAATTGGGTTCCGGGCGAGCCTATATCGCCATGGTTGCGGCACAGTTGGCCAAAGCCTTGGAGAATCCCGAGGCTGTCGCGGCACTCACGCAACTCGACGCGGTACTGCTGGGCGGCGGGCCGGCACCGGCGACGGTGCTCGCGGCTGCGGCGGACGCGGGAATCTCGGTCGTGCGCAGCTACGGCTCCAGCGAGACCGCCGGTGGTTGCGTCTACGACGGGGTGCCGCTGGACGGCGTCCGGTTGCGGATCGACGAAACCGACGACACCGGCACGGGACGGATCGTGGTGGGTGGCCCGACCCTGGCCAAGGGCTACCGCAACCCGCCCCGGCCCGACCCGTTCGCCGAGCCCGGCTGGTTTCTCACCAGTGACCTGGGCGTGCTGGAGTCGGGGGTGCTGCGGGTTGCGGGCCGGGCCGACGACGCGATCAGCACCGGCGGGCTGACGGTCCTGCCCGAGTCGGTGGAGGCGGTTCTGGTGCGGCATCCCGCGATCGCCGACTGCGCGGTCTTCGGTGTGCCCGATGACCGGCTCGGCCAGCGGGTGGCCGTCGCGGTGATTGTCGACACGTTTTCAGACCCCCCGACTCTGGCGGAACTGAGGGACTTCGTGAGCCAGACGCTGGACCGCACGGCTGCGCCGCGCGAGTTGCACATCGTCGACGACCTGCCCCGCAGTGGGATCGGGAAACTCGACCGCCGCGGACTGGCGCACCGCTTCCCGGCGTGACAAAAGCATGACGAAGAGCAGGTGGCGATGCCCGCGGCGCTACCCTCGTCTCTGTGGCCGCCCGTGTCCTGATCGCCGATGACGACGTCGTCGTGCGCGACGTGGTGCGGCGCTACCTCGAGCGCGACGGTCTCGAAGTGCGGGTCGCCGGAGACGGTAACGAGGCGCTGCGGGTGCTGGGGACCGAGAAGATCGACGTCGCTGTGCTCGATGTGATGATGCCGGGGCCCAACGGTCTGTCGCTGTGCCGAACGTTGCGGCAGGGCGGCGATTACACGGTGCCGGTGATTCTGCTGACCGCACTCAGCGAGGAGGACGATCGGATCGCGGGTCTGGAGGCGGGTGCCGACGACTACCTCACCAAGCCGTTCAGCCCGCGCGAGCTCGCGCTGCGGGTGCGCTCGGTGCTTCGGCGCGCACCCGCCCCGTCGGCAGCGCTGCCCCTGGAGATCTCGGTCGGTGAACTGACCGTGTCCACCGCGTCGCGGTCGGTCTCGGTGGGCGGCGAACCGATCGGACTGACCAACCGGGAGTTCGACCTGCTGCTGTTCTTCCTGACCCACACCGACACCGTCTTCTCCCGGGAGGAGTTGCTGAAACGGGTGTGGAATTGGGATTTCGGCGATCTCTCGACGGTCACCGTCCACGTCAAGCGCCTGCGGTCCAAGCTCGGTGAGCACCACCGCGTGCAGACGGTCTGGGGCCGCGGCTACCTGTGGCGCGGCGAGGCCGGCGGCGGCGACCGTGTTACCGCATAAGCTCACCGAGATCGCTCTGCTGGCACTCGGCTGCTCACTGCCGGTGGTGCTGATCGGCGGTCTGGTGATCCGGCTGGCCCGGTCGTGGTCACTGACGGTCAGCACGGTCGCCCTCGTCCTCATCCCCACACTTGCCACCTTCGCCGGGGTGTTCTGCGCCAGCCAGTTCATGGCCGGCGCCACCTTCCAGGCGATCGCGGTGGTGCTGGCTGTGGTGGCGGTCGTGACCCTGCCGGCCGCGATGATGCTCGCCCGCTATCAGGCTCGGCGCATGGTGTGGGAGCAGGAGATCCGCGAGGCCGAGCGCGCCGCCGAACAGTCCCGCCGCCAGCTGGTCGCGTTCGTCAGCCACGACCTGCGCACACCGCTGGCCGGTATCCGCGCGCTGTCGGAGGCCATCGCCGACGGCGTGGTCAGCCCGGCCGAGGTGCGCTCGCAGGCCAAGCGCATCGAGCAGGAGAGCGTTCGGCTCTCGGAGATGGTCGACGACTTGTTCGAGATGGCGAAGATCAATGCCGGCGCGGTGAGTGCACCCTACGAGCGGGTCGCCCTCGATGAGGTCGTCGACGACGTGCTCACCACCCACCGCATCGCCGCCGAACGGGCGGGAGTCGCACTGGAGGCCGAACTGCCGCCGCGGCCGGTGCGGGTGGTCGGCAGCGACCGCGCGCTGGTGCGGGTGCTGTCCAACCTGGTGGCCAACGCCATTGCGCACACACCTGCCGGGGGCACGGTGAAACTGGCCGTCGGTGCGGACCGGGACGGGGCGTGGGCGCGGGTCGACGACACCGGAGTCGGTATCGACGCCGCCGACCTGCCCCGGGTGTTCGACGTCGCCTACCGCGGCTCGAACAACCGGGTCCCCCGCGAGGACTCGTCGCTACCCAGCGGTTCGGGGCTGGGACTGGCGATCGCCGCCGGTCTGGTCCGGGCCCACCGTGGGACGCTGTCGGCGCACAACCTCGCCTGCGGCGCACGGTTCGAGGTCCGGCTGCCGCTGGCGGCGGGGTGAGCGCTCGTTGGTCGGGTACAGCTAGTTGGTCAGGTACAGGTAGTAGAGACCGTCATCTCCCTGGGTGCATTGCCAGGCCGAGTAGGCGTCGTTGTTCTGTGCGATCTGCACCTCCGGTCCGTCGGCCTGGCAGGCCGCGAGGGTGGCGTAGTTGCCGTCGACCTGCACTGAGTCGGCGGCGGCGATGCCGATTCCCGGGCCGATTCCCAGGCCTAAACCCGACGCCAGCAGTGCGCCCAGTAGACCGGTGCCCGCGATTGATTTGCGCATGAAGAACTCCTTTCCACAGCCTGTGTCCGCCCAGTAGTAGCGAAACGCGACTGACTGCATTGCCGAATGGGGAAATCGTTATCTCGGGGCCGGGGCCCGCGACCATTCAGTCTTCGAGTGTTCGGCACAGCCGTTCGGCCGCGGCGACGTAGTCCTCGATGAATTCCAGGACGACGTCGCGCGCGGGCTTGATCTTGTTCATCAGGCCGACGCCCTGGCCGACGAAATAGGTGGACAGCGCCTGGGCACCGGGGTGTCCGCCCTGGGCGAGTTTGTCGATGCGCCGCAGCGCCGGTTCGGCGACCATGGCCTGCAGCGGGAGCGGAAGGGGCTGGCGTCCGCCGGGGCTGGGCGCCCACGCGTCGGTCCAGTCCGAGCGCAGCTGGCGTGACGGTTTGCCGGTGCGACCCGCCGAGCGCACCGTGTCGCGCGAGGAGGCGGCCAGCATCTTCTGCTTGGTGTGCGGGGCGGTCTCGGCCTCCTCGGTCGTCAGCCACACCGAACCCGTCCAGGCGCCTGCCGCTCCCATCGCGACCGCGGCCGCCATCTGGCGTCCGGTCACGATTCCGCCGGCCGCCAACACCGGCACCTCACTGCCGCCGGGGATCTGTGCAATCGCGTCCAGCACCTCGGGAATCAGGACCAGGGTGGTGACCTCACCACAGTGCCCACCCGCCTCGGTACCCTGCGCGACGATGAGGTCGACACCGGCGTGCACCTGTTTGATCGCATGCTCTTTGGCGCCCACCAGGGCCGCAACCGGGATACCGCGTTGCTTGCCGGCCTCGATCATGTAGTCCGGCGGGACACCCAGCGCGTTGGCCATCAGCGCGATCGGATGATTCAGCGAGACCTCCAGCAGGCTCTCGCCGGTGTCGCCGGCCAGCGCCGAGGAGCCGACCCGAATCTCCTCGGTCTCGATGTCGTGGTCGGCCAGCAGGGCGTTGATGAAGTCCCGATGCTCTCCGGGTATGCGGTCAGCGAGCTGGTCGAAGGTCAGGTTCTCCCCCTTCCCCTCGTACTTCGCGGGCACGATGATGTCGACCCCGTACGGCCTCCCGTTGACGTGGTCGTCGATCCAGCTCAACTCCTGCTCGAGTTGGTCGGGCCGGAAGGCCACGCCGCCGAGCACGCCGAATCCACCGGCATTGGTCACCGCGGCGACGACGTCGCGGCAGTGGCTGAAGGCGAACAGGGGAAACTCGATGCCGAAGCGCTCGCAGATCTCTGTTTTCACCCCGCCAGTATGCGCCGTTGGCGGCTGGCCCTCACCGTCCGCTCCCACCGCCTGGTAACAGCCGGGAACCGGCCGGCGATAGCACCCTAGGATCGGTATCAGCCGGGGGCAGACCGGCGGGAAAGGAACCCACAATGAGCATGACGATCGTACGACGAAGCGCCCCGGCTGTCGCGGGCGCAGCCCTCGGGCTGATGGCCCTGATCGGGCTGACTCCCGCCGGGACAGCGGATAGCGGGTTCACCCCGCTCACGCCGCCGACTACCAGCGGTGCGCCCAGTTACGCGCCGGCGAACCCGGTGGACTGCACCGACCCCAACAATGCGGTCAACTGCCAGTCTCCCCCGATCGACTCGCCGCTGGTCGTCGGGACCGCCGAACCCGGCTCCCCCTACCGGGACTGACGCCGGTCGGCCTGACCGGCCCCGCCACCATGGCCAGCTTCGCCCAATGGATGGAAGGCGCACGCCCGCGCACCCTTCCCACCGCGCTCGCCCCGGTGATCGCCGGGACCGGGGCAGCGGCGTGGCTGCACGCGGCCGTCTGGTGGAAGGCGTTGCTGGCTCTGGTTGTGGCGTCGGCCCTGGTGGTCGGGGTCAATTACGCCAACGACTACTCCGACGGCATCCGCGGCACCGACGACGTGCGAGCCGGTCCGGTGCGACTCGTGGGCGCCCGCCTGGCCGCCCCGCGCGCCGTGCTGGCCGCGGCGGTGATCAGCTTCGGAATCGGATCGGTTGCCGGCCTGGTACTGGCCCTGGCCAGCGCACCGTGGTTGATCGGGGTCGGGGCGCTGTGCATCGCGGCGGCATGGCTGTACACCGGGGGTTCGCGTCCGTACGGCTACGCCGGTTTCGGCGAGGTCGCGGTGTTCTGGTTCTTCGGACCGCTCGCGGTGCTGGGCACGCAGTTCACCCAGGCGCTGCGTGTCGACTGGGTGGGGGCGGCGCTGGCGGTCGCCGTCGGCGCGATGTCGACGGCGGTGCTGGTGGCCAACAACCTGCGGGACATCCCGACCGATGAGTCGGCGGGCAAGATCACCCTGGCGGTGCGGCTCGGCGACGGCCGGACCCGGGTGCTCTACCGGACACTGTTGGCGCTGGCCGCAGTCGTCACCGCGGTCGTGTCGGCCGCGACGCCCTGGTGTGCGGCGGGCTTTCTTGCCGCACCGCTCGCCCTCCGGGCAGCGGGTCCGGTGCGGCGCGGCCTCGGCGGTCCCGACCTGATACCGGTGCTGCGCGACACCGGCCTGACCCTGCTGGTGTGGTCGGTGGCCGTCGCGGCCGGCCTGACGTTGGGCGCCTAGCGGCCGGCCGACTGCCCGGGTGGGTCTTCGCCGCTCAGCCTGGCCCGCAGTTGTTCGCGTTCACGGCGGCGGCGCTGATCGACCTCGGCGATACCCGTGGAGGCGCGACGGCGCAGCGGGGCCAGCAGCCACACCCCCAGCGGCAGCGAGATCACGATGCCGAACAGCAGGGCGACCACCAGGGGCATCTCGCCGACCCCGATGAGCCGGGCCACCAGCAGGATCGCCACGGTCAGCACAGCCACCATCACCAGCCGGGCAAGGGTGTAGAGCGCGATGTCGCGCAGCATCCGGCCGACGGATGCGCCGTCGGCGCCGGGACCCTGCTCGACCACGGAACCGAGCCTACCGACACGCGCGTATATTCGATCTGTAGGAGGTTTGTTCCCGTGCTCTACCTGCTGATCATCGTGTTCTTCGTCGCGCTGGCCTACGTCGGCTGGCGGCTGGTGCGCACCCAGAACGAGCAGCCCTCCCGTCGGGTGATCGGGCCGGACGACGACCCGGACTTCCTTCGTCGGCTCGGCCGCGGCGACAAGCCGCGCTAGCCGCTCTTCCCGGTCCTCAGCCGACTCCGGCGTAGGAGTGCAGACCCACCGTCACCAGGTTGATGAAGAACAGGTTGAACACCATCGCGACGAACCCGACGACGTTGATCCACGCCGCCCTGCGATCGCGCCAGCCTGCTGTCGACCGCGCGTGCAGGTAGGCGGCGTAGATCACCCAGGCCACGAAGGACACCGTCTCCTTGGGGTCCCACCCCCAGTAGCGGCCCCAGGCCTCCTCGGCCCAGATCGCGCCGAAGATGACCCCGAAGCCGAAGACCGGGAACGCGAAGATCGTCGTGCGGTAGGCGATCCGGTCCAACGTCTGAGCGTCCGGAAGCCGGGCGGCGATCCGCGCCAGCGGACCGGTCGCCTCGGAGCCGGGATCGCCGGCGCGCATCTTGATCAGGAACAGGATGCTGGCCACCCCCGAAACCAGGAACACCCCTGATCCCAGGCTGACGACTGAGACGTGGATGGGGAGCCAGTAGGACTGCAGGGCGGGCATCACCGGAGCGGCGTGGGTGTAGAGCCAGCGGCCCGAAACCGTCAGCAGGATGAGCACCGGTACCAGCACGAAGACCCACAGGCTGCGGAACTGCTCCTTGCGCAGCACGACGGCGGCGGCGACCAGGCCGCAGAAACTCGTCAGGTTGATGAACTCGTACATGTTGCCCCAGGGCACTCGGCTGGTGGCCAGCCCACGCAGCACGATGCAGGCGAACAGCAGCGCGATGCCGACGTACACCAGCGCCAGGCCGGCTCGCCCGATGCGCTGCACGAGCGGGGTCGCCGGGGTCTCGACGACGACACCCGGCCGGTCACCGTCGGTCCTCACTGCCTCGGTCGCCGCCCCGGTCGCTGAGCCGGCCGCGACGAGTTGACGCCGTTCGGATCGCCGCACGCGGCTGGACGCCAACTCCACCGACAGCAGGACCAGCGCCAGCACGAGCACGATGACCGAGGCGGTGAAGGTCGCGTCGGAGTACCGGGCCAGGCCGATATCGATGTGCTCGGTGTTCATTCGACCTCCGCGACTCGCCGGGCCAACCGGTCGAACTCGCCCCCCCAACCGGAGTTGTCGGTGCGGGCCAGCCCACCCAGTTCAACCTTCACCGTACCGGGCTGGCCGGGGGCGATCCGAGCCCACACCCGACGGCGGCGAACGGTCAGCGACACCAGCAGACCGCCCATCATCGTCAGCGCCGACACCAGCACCCAGACCTGAGCCGGATCGTGGGAGACCTGAATGTTGACGAACGGCGTGGCGCCGTCGAAGCGCACGACGGTGCCGTCGTCGAGTCGCACCTGCTGACCGAGTGCGAGGTTGATCCGCTTGACCTTGTTGAGCCGCTTCTGCTCGATGAGCCGGTGGTCCAGGGCGAACAGCGACTGCGGGCGACCGGTGTCCAGACCCGCGTCGCCGCGGTAGATGTCGATGGCGACGGCAGGGTCGCGCAGTTCGGGAAAGCTCGACGAGAGCAGCGTGCCGTCGAGCTGCTGGGTCGGCGCGAGCAGCCCGGTGACGGCGATCTGGTGTTTGCGGCGCTGGTCTGCGGGATAGAGACCGGGCGGCGGATCGAAACGAACCACCCCCGACGACAGCAGTGTCTGGGCGTCTTCGGGCTGCCACTGGACGGTCTGCGTCCGGGTTTCGCCATTGGGGAAAACCACGGTGAACGACGGCGCGTAGCCGTGGCCCTGCAGATAAACCCGGTCTCCACCGACGCGCAGCGGCCGATTCACCTCCAGCCGGTAGGGACGCCAGGTCGCCGACGCGAGATCCGCTCCTGCCTGGTAGTCGATGTCGGCCGCGAACGAGGTCGCCTGGCCGGTCGGCAGATAGCGGGCCGCAAAGTCGTTGACGCGCACACAGATCGGATAGAGGTTGGTCCCGTCGACGGTGTTGCCGGCCCGAAACGAGTCGAAGGCCGCCGGAGATGCCGAACAGAAGCCGGGGCCGCTGTTGGCGATCACGACGACATTGCCCTCGTAACCGAACAGCTTGCCCGCGGCGACCGCGACGAGCAGGCCCAGCAGCGAGAAGTGGAAGACGATATTGCCGAATTCACGGAGGTAGCCCCGCTCGGCGGAGATCTCGGTGACACCGTCAGTGGTGCGAACGGCCTGCCGCCAGCCGCGCAGATCGGTCACCACCCGCGCTGACACTGTCTGCACCGAGCCGGCCACCTCGGCGTGTGCGTGTTTGGGCATCCGGCCCAGGTTGCGCGGCGCCGGCACCGGACTGGCCCGCAGACTGCGCAGGTGCTCAATCGTGCGCGGAGTCAGGCAGCCGACCAGGGATATGAAGAGTAAGACGTAGATCGCGGTGAACCAGCTACTGGAAAACACGTCGAAGAACTGCAGGCGGTCCAGCCACGGGCCGAGGACCGGGTGCTCGGCGAGGTAGGCGGCCACCTTGGTCTCGTTGAGACTGCGCTGGGGCAGCAGCGCTCCCGGCACCGCGGCCAGCGCCAGCAGGAACAGCAGCGCCAGTGCGGTCCCCATCGACGTCAGGGCGCGCCAGGCGGTACGCGCCCGGGCCACCACGGCGTTCGTCATATCGGCAGCCTGACATCACTGACGAAGGCGTCGCGCACCCAGGAGAGGAAATCACCCCATAACCCGGTCAGCAACGCCGCACCGACAGCGACCAGCAGCACACCGCCGGTGACCTGGATCGCCCGGCTGTGGCGGCGCAGCCAGTCCAGTGCCCCGACCGCCCAGCCCGAGCCGATCGCCAACAGCACGAACGGGATGCCCAGCCCCAGGCAGTAGGCGACGACCAGGGCGACTCCGCGCGCGACACTGGCGCCGTCGGTCGCGGATGCCACGGCGATCACCCCGGTCAGAGTCGGGCCCAGGCACGGCGTCCATCCCAGCGCGAACACCGCGCCGAGCAGCGGGGCACCGGCCAAGCCCGCGATCCGCACCGGCGCGAAGCGGGCCTGGCGCTGCAGTGCCGGGACGAAACCGATGAACACCACACCCATCAGAATTGTCAGCACACCCCCGACTCGCTGCAAGACCAGCTGGTTGGTGATCAGCGACGTGGTCATACCGAGCACCGCCACGGTACCGAGCAGGAAGACGACGGTGAAGCCGGTCACGAACAGAATCGCCGAACCGGCGACGCGCCACCGGCGGCGCGTTTCGCCTCCGGAGTCACCGACGACCGCCGCCAGATAGGACAGGTAGCCCGGCACCAGCGGGACGACGCAGGGCGACGCGAAGGACACCAGTCCCGCCAATGCGCACAGGCCGAGCGCCAGCAGCATCGGACCGGCGGCGGCGGTCTCGGCGAAGCCGGTCACGTCGGTTGCGGCTTCGGCGCCGGCTCGGCCGCCAGGCGTCGAACCAGCGGCAGCAGATCCTCGGCGAGCAGTTCGCGCAGGAACACGGCCGCCACCCGGTGTTCGCGATCGAGCACCACCGTCGAGGGGATGACGGTGGTCGGGTACTTACCGCCGAAGGCGATCATGGTGCGCATCGCGGGGTCGTAGAGCGAGGGAAAGCTGATCCCGCGATCGGTGACGAAGTCACGCGGGGCGTCAATATCGTTGTCGCGCACATTGATTCCGAGAAATGCGACGCCGGAGTCGCGGGTCTCGTCGTACGCCTTCTGCAGCTGGATCATCTCCGAACGGCATGGCCCGCACCACTGCCCCCAGATGTTGATGACCACGACCTGATCAGTGAAGTTCTCGAGTGAGATCGTGCGCCCGGTATCCATCAGGTCGGGTCCGGACAGCGGACCCGGCCTGCCTCGATCGGCCGGCGGGTCGTAGACGATGTCGGTCCTGCCGCCGGGAGAGACGAATTCGAAGGTGCCCCCCTGCGCCACGGCGTCGTCACCGGTGGAGCAGCCGGCAAGCAGCACCGCCGTAACGGCCAGCAGCACTGAATATGACCTCACCGCCCGGCGAGCTCCGCGTATCCCCAGCCGACGTACTGGTCGCCCTCGTCGCCGCCGAAGTAGAACGACGTCAGCGAGGCCAGGTTGCACATTCTTCTGGTCGGGAAGTGATGCAGCGGCTCAGCGTTCATCGCACGCCGCAAAGTCTCGACCGGCAACTGGTGGCTGACGCAGACCGCCTCGCGACCGGCGGCCTTGACCCGGGCCCGCTCCAGGGCGGCCGACATGCGTGCGGCGACCTCCCGGTAGGGCTCCCCCCACGACGGGGCGCGCGGATTCCGCAAATGCCACCAGTTGCGAGGGTCGCGCAGGGCGCCGTCGCCCGGTGAGATCCGCTCGCCCTGGAAAACGTTGTGGGATTCGATCAGTGACTCGTCGGTGTCGATCGCCAGGCCGTGGCGGGCGGCGATCGGGGCTGCGGTCTCCTGGGCCCGCTCCAGCGGAGAGGCGACCACGTAGGCCACATCGCGCTTGGCCAGCCAGTCTGCGACCGCTTCCGCCTGGGCGAGGCCCCGCTCGGAGAGGTGGTAGTCGGGCAGTCGCCCGTAGAGGATCCCCTCGGGGTTGTGCACCTCGCCGTGGCGCATCACATGGACGACGGTCCGCAGGTCTGGGCGATCCGTCACGACGGCCTCGCCTGCGCCGCCGCCCGTGCGGCACCGGGCAGCGCGGTCGCGATCCGATCGAAGGCGGCATCATCGAGCACCGCCGAGACGAACCAGGTCTCGAAGGCACTCGGGGGCGGGTACACCCCGGCATCCAGCAGGGCGTGGAAGAACGCCGGGAAACGCCACGTTTCGCTCGCGCGTGCCGCGGAGAAGTCGGTGACCGGTTCGTCGGCGAAGAACACCGACAGGAAGTTTCCGGCGCGGGGAACCTGGTGCGGCACACCGGCTCCGGTGAGCGCTTCGGTCAGCAGCGCGGCGAGGCGTTCGGCGTTGGCGTCGAGGGCGGCGTAGATCGCGTCGTCGGCGTGGCGCAGGGTGGCCAGCCCGGCCGCCACCGCCACCGGGTTACCGGACAGCGTCCCGGCCTGATACACCGGTCCGAGCGGGGCCAGTCGCTCCATGACCTCGGCGCGGCCGCCGAATGCCGCGGCCGGCAAGCCGCCGCTCATCACCTTGCCGAAGGTGAACAGGTCGGCATCCACCGGATCGAGTCCGTACCAGCCCGACCTGCTGACCCGGAATCCGGTCATCACCTCGTCGATGATCAGCAGCGCCCCGTGGTCGGCGGTGATCCGCCGCAGCGCGGCGTTGAATCCGGGCGCCGGCGCCACCGTGCCCATGTTCCCCGGGCAGGATTCGGTGATCACCGCCGCGATGGACTCGCCGAAGCGGCTGAAGGACTCCTCGACCGCGGCGACGTCGTTGTAGCCCAGGACGATCGTGTCGGCGGCGGTGGCACCGGTCACGCCTGGCGAGGACGGCAGACCCAGGGTGGCCACTCCCGAGCCGGCGTCGGCCAGCAGGGCGTCGACGTGGCCGTGGTAGCACCCGGAGAATTTCACGATTTTGGACCGGCCGGTGAAACCGCGGGCCAACCGCACCGCGCTCATCGTCGCCTCGGTTCCGGAGTTCACCAGGCGCACCCGCTGCACCGGCGCGACGCGGTCGACGATTTCTGCAGCCAGGTCGGTCTCGCCGGCGGTGGGGGCTCCGAACGACAGTCCCTCCGCGGCGGCCCGCTGGACCGCGTCGACCACCGCCGGGTGTGCGTGGCCGAGAATCATCGGGCCCCACGAGCAGATCAGATCGACGTAGCGGTTGCCGTCGGCGTCGGTGAGCCAGTAGCCCTTCGCCGAGGTGATGTAGCGGGGCGTCCCGCCCACCGCGGAGAAGGCCCGCACCGGTGAGTTCACTCCGCCGGGGATCACCGCTGCCGCCTCGGCGAAAAGTTTGGCGGAGACGGAGGGGGTGGTTGCGGCCATGGTCCCCATACTTCCAGTCGCGTTCGCGCCGCCGATCGCGGTGCGGCGGGGAAGGCTCCCCGAGATCGGTTAGTGAGGGTAGGCTAATCTTACCCAATGTCGTCGATCTCCGAGCGGATGCGCCGCCGTCGCCTGCCGGCGGGCGTGACCGACGGCACGAGCTGCCCGACGATGGCCGGACTTGCCCGCGGTCAGCGCGCCACCGTGGTCGGCTACGGCAACGAGGTCGAGCCCAGCACCGCGCGGCGATTCTTCGACCTGGGCATCGTCCCCGGCGTCACGGTCACGGTGGTGCGCCGGGCGCCGTTGGGCGACCCGGTGATCTATCGCATCGGGGAGGCCGAGTTCGCGTTGCGCGACTCCCAGTCGCGCGCCATCTACGTGGAACCGGCCCGGTGAGCGGGCATCACCACCACCATCAGGGCGGCGGTGCACCGGCGAACCTCGGACTCACCCGCTTCGTCATGGTGGGGAGCCCCAACTCGGGCAAGACCACCCTGTTCAACTCCCTGACCGGGCTGCACGCCAAGACCGGCAACTACCCCGGAGTGACCGTGGCGAGGTTCGAGGGACGGACCCAACTCGCCGACGCCGCCGAGGTCGTCGTCGAGGATCTGCCCGGCGCCTACAGCCTGGACCCGATCAGTCCCGACGAGCAGATCGTGGTCGACGTGCTCGACACCGACGGCAGCAACCCGGACCTCGACAACCCCGACGCGATGCTGGTCCTGCTCAACGCAACCACGCTGCGCCGTTCGCTGGGCCTGCTGGCCCAGGTGCTGCAGACCGGTCTGCCCGCCTGCGTCGTGCTGACCTTCACCGACGACCTGGCGCGGCGAAACGGGCACCTCGACGTCGCCGCACTGAGTCGCGCACTGGGGGTGCCGGTCGTGCCGGTCGTGGCCGGGCACCGCAGCGGCGTGGAGACGCTGCGCGCGACGATGGCCGAGTACCGGTCCTGGAGTGCGCCGGTGATTCCCCCGCCGACCGATGCCGCGGAGTTGGCGGGCTGGATCGACTCGGTGCTCACCGCGGGGAGCTACCGGCTGCCCGTGGTCGACACGCGCACCCGCACCATCGACTCCGTATTGCTGCAGCCGGTGCTGGGGACCGTGGTCTTCCTGCTGACGATGTTCGTGTTCTTCCAGACGATCTTCACCGTGGCCGCTCCGCTGCAGGGTTACGTGGAAAGTTTCTTCGGCTGGCTGGGCGAGTCAGCGGCCACGCGGATACCGGTCCCCTGGCTGGCGGCGTTCCTGTCCCAGGCGATCATCGGCGGGGTGGGCTCGGTGCTGGTGTTCCTGCCGCAGATCGTGCTGCTGTTCATTCTCATCGCGATTCTCGAGGGCACCGGGTACCTCGCCCGGGCCGCGTTCCTGATGGACCGGGTGATGGGCCGGGTCGGCCTGGAGGGCCGCGCGTTCGTCGCGCTGCTGTCCTCGGTGGCCTGCGCGATCCCCGGGATCATGGCCACCCGCTCGCTCCCGTCGGCGCGCGATCGCCTCGCCACCATGATGGGTGCACCGCTGATGACCTGCTCGGCGCGCCTGCCGGTCTACATCCTGCTGGTGAGCATGCTGCTACCGGCGGAGGCCAGGATCGGACCCGTCAACGCCCGCGGTGCGGTGATGTTCGTTCTCTATCTCCTGGGGGCGATCTCGGCGATGCTCACCGCGGCGCTGTTCAAGAGATTCGCCTCCCGCTCCGGCCCGATGCTGCCGTTCTACCTGGAGATGCCGCCCTACCAGGTGCCGCGGTTGCGCACGGTCGTCGCGGAGGTGTCCACCGCGGCGATGGCCTTCCTGCGCAAGGTCACCACGATCATCATGGCGGCGACGGTGGTGCTGTGGGTGCTGCTGAACCTGCCGTTGCGCAGCGAGCAGGAGTTGACGGCGGCCGGCGTGGACACCGGCGACGAAGCAGCCGTCGCCAGCTACGTGCTGGAGAACTCCTACGCCGCCGCCGTGGGCCACGCCGTCGCGCCGGTCTTCGAACCGCTCGGCTTCGACTGGCGGATCAACATCGGAATCCTGTCCTCGCTGGCCGCCCGGGAGGTCTTCGTCGCAACGATGGGCCAGGTTGCCGCCGCCGAGGACGTGGAGAACCCGGAAGCGGCGCTCGCCGCGATGCGCATGGAGACCGGCCCGCAGGCGGGCCGGCCGTTGTTCGACGCGCCGACTATCGCTGCGCTGCTGGTGTTCTTCGCCTACGCGCTGCAGTGCATGTCCACGGTGGCGGTGCTGCGCAGGGAGAGCGGTTCGTGGAAGTGGCCTGCGCTGGCGTTCGGCTATATGTTCGCCCTCGCGTGGGGGCTGGCCCTGACGGCCCGCACGATTGTGGCCGCACTCTGGTGATCGCCGTTCACCCCGAGAGGGTGGCCGGCGACCCCGACGTCGTGCGCTGGGTGGTGCCGCCGGGGATACTCCCGGTCGGCCGGTTGCGCCGGGCGCCGGGACGGCTCGGCGAGATGCTGGCCGACGGAACCCTCACCGGCGGTCTGGTCGAGCACACCGCGGTCTGGCTGTGGGCGGGCGCGGACCGGTCCTGGTCAACCCTCGGCGCACCGGTTCGCTCGGCCCTGCTCGACGCGCTCGGCGCGCCCGGGCCGGGGTGGGACGTGGAGCCGGCGGCGGGCGAGGTCCTGCAGCGGGTCATCGCGGACGTGCTCGACGGCTCGGTCGGTGATTTCGTGCGCTCGCACGGTGGCTCGGTGTCCGCGCGGCGCTCCGGCGACACGGTCGCCCTCGAGCTCGGCGGCGCCTGCGAGCACTGCCCCGCCGCCACCCACACCCTGCGGTTGCGGCTGCAGACCGCGCTGCGCCTGCGCTGCCCCGACCTTGTCGAGGTCGGGTCCGGTGGCGGGCATCTGGTCCTGGCGCTGCGGTCGGGTCTTCGCTGACCGGTCACCGGAATCGCTTGAGCCGCAGACTGTTGGCGACCACGAACAGCGACGACAGGGCCATGGCGGCCCCGGCGATCATCGGGTTGAGCAACCCCAGCGCGGCCAACGGGATCGCCGCGACGTTGTAGCCGAAGGCCCAGACGAGATTCTGCTTGATGACGCGCAGGGTGCGCGCCGACAGCCGAAGCGCGACCGGCACCGTCCGCAGATCACCGCGGACCAGCGTGATGTCGCCGGCCTCGATCGCCGCGTCGGTACCCGTGCCCATCGCCAGACCGATGTCCGCGGTGGCCAGGGCCACCGAGTCGTTGACGCCGTCGCCGACCATCGCCACCCGGCGTCCGCCGGCCTGCAACTCCTCGACCGCGTCGGCCTTCTGTGCGGGCAACACCCCGGCGATGACGTCGTGCGGGGCGATACCGACCTCGGAGGCCACCCGGGCGGCCACCGCCTGGTTGTCACCGGTGAGCAGGATCGGCGTGATGCCCAGCGCCTTGAGTTCGGCGATCGCGTCGGCACTGCTCGGCTTGACCGCATCGGACAGCCGGATCACCCCGCGGCGGCGGCCCGCCCAACTCACCGCCACCGAGGTGCTTCCGTCGCTGTCCGGCGCCCGGGCCACCTGCACCGCCACGCCGTCGACCACACCGCGCACCCCGGTCCCGGGTTCGTTGACGAAGTCGGCGACCGGCGCGAGGGGAAGCCCCCGCTCACGGGCGAGAGCCACGATCGCGGCGGCCACCGGATGCTCAGACGCCGCCTCCACCGCTGCCGCCCGAGCGAGCACGTCCTCGGCGACTTCACCCGGTTCGGGCACCACGTCCTGCACTCCCATGTCACCGGTGGTGACGGTGCCGGTCTTGTCCAGCACGACGGTGTCGATCCCGGATACCGTCTCGAGCACCTGGGGTTTCTTGATCAGCACGCCAAGTTGGGCACCGCGGCCGGTACCCACCAGGATGGCCGTCGGGGTGGCCAGGCCGAGTGCGCACGGGCAGGCGATGATCAGCACCGCGACCGCAGCGGTGAAGGCGGCGGCGGCCGAATGGCCGGTCAGCAGCCACCCGGCCAGGGTCAATCCCGCGATCACCAGGACCGTCGGCACGAATACCGCCGACACGCGGTCGGCGAGCCGCTCGATCGAGGCCTTGCCGCTCTGCGCGGCGGCCACCATCGCGGCCATCCGGGACAGTTGGGTGTCGGCGCCGACCCGCTTGGCGCGCACCAGGATTCGGCCGAAGGTGTTGACCGAGCCGCCGAGCACCTCGTCGCCGGCGCGGACGTCGACGGGCATCGATTCACCGGTCATCGCCGAGGTGTCCAGCGCGGAGGTGCCGTCGATGACGACGCCGTCGGTGGCCAGCCGTTCACCGGGGCGCACCACCAGAACGTCGCCGACTGTCAGCGAGTCCGCCGCCACGCGAACCTCCGCACCGTCACGGAGCACGACGGCGTCCTTGGCCGCCAGCGACAGCAGGGCCCGCAGCGCCGCACCGGCGGAGCGCTTCGCGGCGCTCTCCGACCAGCGTCCGGCGAGCAGGAACACCGTCACCACCGCGGCGACTTCGAAGTAGACATGCCCGCCGAACCCGCCGACGAGCACCACCACCGACCACAGGTAGGCGGCCAGCGTTCCCAGCGACACCAGGGTGTCCATCGTCGAGGTGCCGTGCCGGGCACCGTTGAGGGCGGCCGCATGGAACGGATACCCGCCCCAGAACACGATCGGCGTCGCCAGCGCCAGCGCCAGCCACTGCCAGCCGGGGAACTGCCAGGGCATCACCATCGACAGCGCGACCACCGGCAGGGCCAGCGCTGCGGAGACGATCAGCCGCGGACGCAGCTGTTCGGTCGGCAGGTCGTGGTCCATGTGGTTATGACCGGCACCGTGGTTATGACCGGCACCGTGGTCATGACCGGCACCGCCCAGAACCTCGGCCCGGTATCCGGCGGCCGCCACGGCGCGAAGGAGATCCTCGGGGGCGACCTGCGGGTCGTGCTCGACGTGAGCCTGTTCGAGGACGAAGTTCACCGAGGCGTGCACCCCGTCGAGTTTGTTCAGACCACGCTCGACGTGTCCGGCGCAGGAGGCGCAGGTCACCCCGATGAGACGCAGATCCGTTGCCGTCATGCCGCCCAATATACCCCTAGGGGGTATATCTGCCAAGCCGGGCCCGGCGCACCAGCCCGGCCAGCCCCAGGACGACCAGCACCCCGGCCGCCGTGCCGCACACCAGGGCCAGGAACATCATCGGCGGGTCGTAGACCACCGAGACGGTCGCGGGTTCGCCCTCGGTGACCGGCGCGACGTCGACCAGGCTGCTCACCTGCGCCCAGCACAGCGCCGCCGCGCCGGCACACAGCGCCGCCAGCACCAGCTGCACGACGTGGCGCGCCGATCCCACCCGCTCAGGCCCTCGACTCGATCAGCTCGGTGAGCGCCGAGCGCAGGCCCGCGGCGTCGCGGGCCCAGGCCTGCACGTAGCGGTCCTGGGTCAGCTTCAAACCGATCGCGGTGCGGCCCTTGGGCAACTCGCTCAATTCCCCGAGGGTTCTGCCCTCCTGCCACTTCTGCGGGGCCGCGCGTTTGCCCTCGGGTTCCGGGCACACCGCCACGATCTGGTCGACCGGGAGGATCTCGGTGCCCTCGCGCAGGGACTCGGGGGTGAGCTCGACGACCGTGTGAATGCGTGCGGCCTTGACCTGGATTCCCAGGAAACCGGTCACCAGAACAAAGAACATCAGCGGGATCAGCGGCTGGAACCCCGCACCGGTGTAGAACCCGATGAACACCATGATCAGCGCCGACACCGGCCCGAACAACAGCCACGACCAGCTCGCGCCGGGTTCGTAGAACAGCGGCCCGGGTGACGCGGGCTCCGGATGCTCAGACATCGCCGACCGCCGGATCGGCCAGCCGGTCGGCACTGCCGAACCACGCCACGACGGCCGGGCGGCTCAGCAGCAGGGCGCCGACCATGATCGGCAGCAGCCCCAGCAGCACCAGCACGTGCGTGCCACCCACCACCGCGGCGATCCCGACCACCACCACGAGCGCCAGGCCCAGCGCGACGGCCGCGCGCCGCGAGCGCGGGTCGCCCCGGCCGACCCGGACGACGAGCATCGTCAAGCCGGCCCCGGCCACGGTGAACACGATCCCGATGCCGCGGTAGAGCCGCAGAATGTCGCGGACGGACTGGTCGGACACCGACGCCGGCGCGGCTTGGCGGAGGGTGCCGAAACCGACCGTCGCCGTCAGCAGACCGCCGAGCACCAGCATCGCCGCCCCGGCGAGCATCAGCCAGAACGCGACGCTGACCGCCGTGGGCCGATCGGTCGACATCATGATCGGCCAGCCTAGCGTTTCACCGGGTGAAGAACCGATTCGGCTCCGGGCGATGCAGCAGGTAGATGCCGCCGCCGATGAGCACCGACCCGACGATGCCGGTGACCGCGAACACCACCGCCGATGCGGTGGGCCGGGGTACTGACAGCAGGCTGGCCGCGGTGTAGACCATGGTCGCCAAACCTCCACCGGTCAGCAGGGTGCGACTCCACCGGTACCCCGACCGCAGCAGCAACAGCAGCGTCAGGGTCACCGCGCCCACCACCGCCAGGATGAGGGTGGCCCCGCCGACCACCACCGCCGAACGGCTCGCGGCCGCACCGCTCGCCGGGTTGGTGAAGACGTCGAAGACCTGCCCGGCCAGCAGCAGCACCAGCGCCACCAGCCACAGCCAGAACCCGGTGTCGACGTCGGCCGGGCGGCGCGGACCCGCGTTCACGCCAGCCACGCTGCCGCCTCCGCCGCCCAGTACGACAGCACGATGTCGGCTCCGGCCCGCCGGATGCTGCGCAGCGACTCCGTGATCGCCGCGCGCCGGTCCAGCCAGCCGTTGGCCGCTGCCGCGCTGATCATCGAGTACTCCCCTGACACCTGATAAGCCGCGACCGGCACCCGGGCGATGTCGGCAGCCGCGCGCACCACGTCGAGATAGCCCAGTGCGGGCTTGACCATCACGATGTCGGCCCCCTCGTCGAGGTCGGCGATGATCTCGCGGACGGCCTCGCGACCGTTGCGGACGTCCTGCTGATAGGTGCGCCGGTCACCGGTGAGCGAGGAGGACACCGCTTCGCGGAAGGGTCCGTAGAACGCGGAGGCGAATTTGGCGGCGTACGCCAGGATCGCGACGTCGGCGAAACCCGCGGTGTCGAGCCCGTCGCGGATCGCGGCGACCTGACCGTCCATCATCCCGCTGGGTCCGACGATGTGCGCCCCGGCTCGCGCCTGCGCGACGGCGAGTTCGACGTACCGGGCGTTGGTGGCGTCGTTGTCGACCCGGCCCCGCGAGTCCAGAACGCCGCAGTGACCGTGATCGGTGAACTCGTCGAGACAGGTATCGGCCATCAGCACGGTGGCGTCACCGAGGTCGGCGGCCAGGTCCTGCAGGGCAACGTTGAGTATCCCCTCGGGACGGATGCCGGCCGAACCCGTGGCGTCCTTGTCCTCGGCTCGCGGCACCCCGAAGAGCATCAGCCCGCCGACGCCGGCGGCGACCGCCTCGGCCGCCGACGCACGCAGTGAGTCCCGGGTGTGCTGAACGACCCCGGGCATGGCGGCGATCGGTCGCGGTTCGGCGGCGTCGGCGACGAACATCGGCAGCACGAGGTGCCGCGGCTCCAAGGAGGTCTCGGCCACCAGCCGGCGCATGGCCGGTGTGGCGCGCAACCGACGGGGGCGGTGCCGGGGGAAGGTCATCGCAGGCTAACGGCGACGGCTCTTCTTGCGCGGCGGGGGTAGTGCGCCCTCGGCGCGCAGTCGCGCGGCGTGTTCGGCCAGCGCGTCGACCAGCGGGCCGACCGCGGCGGTCTCGGGCTGCACGTCGACCCGCAGACCGAATTCCGCCGCGGTCTCGGCGGTCTTCGGGCCGATGCAGGCGACGATGGTGCGGGTGTGCGGCTTGCCGGCGATGCCGACCAGGTTGCGCACGGTCGAGCTGGAGGTGAAGCACACCGCGTCGAAGCCCCCGGTCTTGATCATCTCCCGGGTCTCCGCCGGCGGCGGCGCGGCCCGCACGGTGCGGTAGGCGGTCACGTCCTCGATTTCCCAGCCGCGTTCGCGCAGCCCCTCGGCGAGGGTCTCGGTGGCGATGTCGGCGCGCGGCAGCAGCACCCGGTTCACCGGGTCGAAGACGCTGTCGTAATCCGGGAACTCGTCGAGCAGGCCCAGCGAGGACTGCTCGCCGGCGGGCACCAGTTCGGGGTGGATGCCGAACGCGCGGACCCGGTCGGCGGTCGACTCGCCGACGCAGGCGATCTTGACCCCGGAGAACGCGCGGGCGTCGAGACCGAACTCGGTGAACTTCTCCCAGACCGCCCGCACGGCGTTGGTCGAGGTGAACACCACCCACTGGTAGCGACCGTCGACGAGGCCCTTGACCGCGCGTTCCATCTGCGCCGGGCTGCGGGGCGGCTCCACGGCGATGGTCGGCACCTCGATGGGCAGCGCGCCGTGCCCGATCAGCTTCTCGCTCATCTCGCCGGCCTGCTCCTTGGTCCTGGGGACCAGCACCGTCCAGCCGTAGAGCGAACGGCTCTCCCACCAGTTCAGCTTGGCGCGCTGAAGCACCGCGCGACCGATGGTGACCACCAGCGGCCCGGCCAGCGGGCCGGCGGGGTTGCTGGCCCCGAGGGTGGCCCGGTCGGTCAGCCCGAGCAGCGTCGAGTCCACCGAGCGCTGCGCGCAGGTGGTGCCGCCGGCGGTCACCACGCACGGGGTCGACTCGGCCAGGCCGTACTCGATGAGGGTTCGCGCCGCCTCCGGCAGGTGCGCCGCACCGGCGGTCAGGATCAGCGGGCCCGGGGCGGCGGCCAGCGCCGCCCAGTCGACCGAGCCGCGCACGTCGGCGACGGTGTGGGTCGAGCCCAGCGGCAACCCGGCGTAGGTCGGCACCGCCACGGTGGGCGGCAGGCCCGGCACGATCTCGAACGTCACCTGGGTCCGCGCGATCGCGGTGACCTCGGCGATCAGCGCGTCGACCGACAGCGGGTCACCGGCGACCAGGCGGACCACGTCGATCCCGGTCTTGGCCTCGGCGACCAGGGTCTTGGCCACTTCCGCGGGTTCCCCGAGCGCGGGCCGGATGTCGGGGACACCGTGCTCCGCGGCGGGCTCAGCGGTTGCCGGATCGACCGCCGGAGCCAGGTCGGAGCCGACCAGGTCCAGCACCGCCTGCGGCACGTCCGGGTCGGTGAACACCACCGCGGCCCGAGCCAGCACGGAACGCGCGCGTGTCGTCAGCAGACCGGGGTCCCCCGGACCCGAGCCGACGAACGTGATGCGCCCCGGCTTGACCTTGCGCCCTCTGCCCGTCGCCTGACCAGCCTGGCCAGCCTGACCCTTCATCCCCACTCCCGCTCTACCGCTCATCGCGGAGTCGCTTGGACATGACCTCCCGCGCCCCGAGCTCGAACAACTCCGCGGCGACCGCGAGCCCGAGCTCAGCGGACCGGCCGGGCGTCCCGACTCCGGACGCGCGGATCACGTCGGATCCGTCCTCCGCCGCCACACATGCGCGCAGCGACAGTTCCTCGAAGACGTTGCCGTCCTCATCGATGGACTCGACCACCTCGGCGATCGCGCCCACCGGTGCGGAGCAACCCGCCTCCAGGTCGGCGAGCAGGACCCGCTCGGCGGTCACCGCGGCGCGGGTGTCGGAGTCGTCCAACTCCGCCAACAGCGCCGCGAGCCCGGTGTCATCCGCGCGGCATTCCACTGCGAGAGCTCCTTGAGCCGGTGCCGGCACCATCTGGACCGGCTCCAACGTCTCGGTGACGACGTCGAGTCGCCCGAGGCGGATCAGGCCCGCCCGGGCCACCACGATGGCGTCGATCTCGCTGTTGCTCACCTTGTTCAACCTCGTGTCAAGGTTGCCTCGTAGGGGGCGGATTTCCAAACCGAGACCCAGTGCTCTAAGCTGCGCGGCCCGGCGGACCGATGAGGTCCCGACGACCGACCCCGAGGGCAGCTGTCCGAGGACCAGTCCGTCCCGGGCGACCAGGGCGTCGCGCGGGTCCTCGCGGCGGGGTACGGCGGCCAGGACGAACCGCTCGTCGGGCGCCGTCGGCAGATCCTTGTAGGAGTGCACGGCCATGTCGACCCGGCCGGCGGCGATGGCTTCCCGCAGGGCGGCGCTGAAGACTCCCACCCCGATCTCGGCGACCGGGTCCCCGGAGCGGTCGCCCTCGGTGCTGACGATGACCAGCTCCGCCGGGTGGCCACGTCCGATGAGGAAGTCCCGGACGGTCGCGGCCTGCGTCGTGGCGAGCAGGCTGCCGCGGGTGCCGATCCGGATGACCGGATCGCTGGTGTCCCGCAAGGGGCCTACTCGGGGCTATCGGGCAGACCGTCGGCGGGTTCCGCGGACGGCGGAATCTCACTGGCGGCGAGGGCGTGGACGACCTGCGGATCGAGTTCGAACAGTTCCCGCAGCGCCTCGGCGTAGCTGTGCGCGCCGGGTTCGTCGATGAGTTGCTTGACCCGCACGGTCGGGGCGTGCAGCAGCTTGTCGACCACCCGGCGCACCATCCGGGCGATCTCCTGGCGCTGGTCGTCCTGCAGGCCCGGCAACCGGTTCTCCAAGCGCAGCAGCTCCGCTCCCACCACGTCGGCGGCCCGCTGCCGCAACGCGGTCACGGTGGGGATCACCTCGGCCACCCGCTGGCTGGCGAGGTACTCGGCGACCTCGACTCCCACGATCCGGCGGGCCGTGTCGGCGTCGGCCACCGCGGCCTGCGCCGAGGGATCGCGCTGCACGAGGTCCATGTCGATGACGGCGACGCCGGGCAACCCCGCCACGGCCGGATCGATGTCGCGGGGCATCCCCAGGTCGCACAGCACCAGCGAGTCCGGGCGCCGTTGCTCCGCGAGTGCGCGGTGCACGTCGGCAAGCGAGACCACCGGACGCACCGAGCCGGTGCAGCTGATCACGACGTCCGCTTCAGCCAGCGCGGTCGGCAGCTCGTCGAGCGTCGCGACCCGGGCCCCAACGCCGTGCACACCGATGTTGTGCGCCAGCCGCGCAGCGCGGGGCAGTGACCGGTTGACGACGATGATCTGCCGCACGCCCGCGCGGACCAGGTGCCCGGCAGCCAGGGCGCCCATCGAGCCGGCGCCGATCACCGTGGCGGTCCGTCCCGCGAGGGCGTCGGCGCCGAGGCGCTGCGCGGCGATGTTCAGGGCGACCGAGACCACGCTGGCGCCCGCGGCGTCGATCGCGGTCTCGGCGTGCACCCGCTTGCCGACGGCCAGCGCGCGCTGGACGAGGTCGTGCAGCACGCGCCCGACCGACCGGTTGGACTCCGCGCCGCCGTAGGCGCGCCGGACCTGTCCGAGGACCTGCTGCTCGCCGATGACCGCGCTGTCGAGACCGCTGGCCACACTGAAGAGGTGCTCGATGGCGGCGTCGCTGTAGCGGACATAGGCGTGGCGGGTGAGCTCGCCCATCGACAGCCCGGAATGCTCGGCGAGGACCTGCCCGATCGCCGACAGGCCACCGTGGAATGCCTCGACGACGGCATACACCTCGACCCGGTTGCAGGTGGACAGCAGCATCGCCTCAGTCACCAGCGGCGACTCCAGCACCCGCGCGACGAGCTTGGCCTGATCGGACTCCTCAGCCGTGAGCTGCTCAAGCACCGACACCGGTGCGCTGCGGTGAGACACCCCGAAGACCAGGACGCTCACCCAATCACCCCATCCACGGCTGTCACCGGCACCGGCTCGAAAATCTACCCCTCACGCTAAGCCGTCCGCAGCGGAGTGGCCAAATTCCAGCGGCGCGGTCACCGCTTCGTGATATCCGAGCGCAGCCGTTCCTCGTCGAGCTCCCAGTAGCTGTGTTCCCGGCCGTCCAGCAGGACCACCGGCAGGCGGTCCCCGTACTGGGCCCGCAGTCCCGGATCCCCCGCGGCGGCGGCGGCGTCGACATCGGTGCACGCCAGGTCGAAGTCCAGTTCAGCGGCCAGCTCGGCCAGGCGGTCATACATCGAGGTGCACACCGCGCACCCCTGGCGGGTCAGCAGATCGACATGGGCCCTGCTCATGACAGGTCAGTCTGTCACTGCCCGATAGGCTGGGCGGCGTGGCTTCCCGCGACGACCAGGAGCTGGCCGGGCAGGCCAGCGCGGAGCGCGCCATCGACGGCCTGCTGGCCGAACAGGCCGGATCGGTCGCCCGAGATGCCAGTATCGCCGCCTACCGGGAGCCCCATCCGCCACCGCAGGAGCAACCCGCTCCGCCGCCGGCAGACCTGACCGCCGCGGCCTTCTTCGACGTCGACAACACCCTGGTCCAGGGTTCCTCGCTGGTGCACTTCGGCCGCGGTCTGGCCGCGCGCAAGTACTTTCGTTACGCCGACATGGTGCGGTTCGTCTACGCCCAGGCGAAGTTCCAGCTGACCGGCCGGGAGAACAGTGCCGACGTTGCCGCGGGCCGGCGCAAGGCGCTCGCCTTCATCGAAGGCCGCACCACCGCCGAGCTGTCCGCGGTCGGCGAGGAGATCTACGACGAACTCATCGCAGCCCGCATCTGGCCGGGCACCCGCGCACTGGCGCAGATGCACCTCGATGCCGGCCAGCAGGTGTGGCTGGTCACGGCCGCGCCCTACGAGCTCGCCGAGATCATCGCCCGCCGCCTCGGCCTGACTGGAGCTTTGGGGACCGTCGCCGAGTCGGTCGACGGGGTGTTCACCGGACGGCTGGTGGGCGACATCCTGCACGGCCTCGGCAAGGCCTACGCGGTGCGCGCCCTGGCCGTCCGCGAGGGACTCAACCTCAGACGGTGCACGGCCTACTCCGACAGCTACAACGACGTGCCGATGCTGTCGCTGGTCGGCACGGCGGTCGCGATCAACCCGGATGCCGACCTGCGCGAGCTCGCACGCGAACGGGGTTGGGAGATCAGGGATTTCCGGACCGCGCGCAAGGCCGCCCGCATCGGGGTGCCCTCCGCCCTTGCGCTCGGGGCGGTGGGCGGCGCTCTCGCTGCCGCCGTCTCACACCGCCGCGGCGAGGCCTGACGAGCCACCCCGACACGCCAACCGGGATTGGTAGGCTCCGCAGGTGTCCATCGCCAGCGAGATCATCGGGACCCGCTACCGGTATCACGACTATTTCCTTGTCGGCCGGGAGAAGATCCGCGAGTACGCCAAGGCGGTTCAGTCCGACAACCCGTTGCACTTCAGTGTCGAAGCGGCCAGAGCCGCGGGTTACCCCGACGTCGTCGCCCCGCTGACCTTTATCGCGATCGCCGGCCGGCAGGTGCAGCTGGAGATCTTCAAGCAGTTCGACGTCGGGATCAATCTGGCCCGGGTGATCCACCGCGACCAGAAGATTCGCTTCCACCGGCCGGTGTTCGCCGGGGATAAGTTGTTCTTCGAATCGAGCCTGGACTCCGTACTCGAATCGCACGGCACGGTGATCAGCGAGCTTCGCAGCGAGGTCACCGACGCCGAGGGCAAACCTCTGCTGACCGCGATCGTGACGATGATCGGCGAGGCACCCGGCGCTGCCGAGACCAACGCCCAGGTGGCGGCGATCGCGGCGCGCGCCCTGCAGCGCCAGACCGCGAAGGATTAACCGAAGAAGACTTAACCGAAGAAGACGTTGCGTCGCTGTCCCAGCAGCTGATAGAGCGTCTGCTGAATGGTCTCGCGCACCTGATCGGTCAGCTCGAAGGTCACCATCGGATCCTCGGCCGCCGAGTCGCCGTAGCCGGACGTCTCGATCGGCGCGCCGAAGGCGATGTGCCACTTCGACGGCAGCGGCACCAGCCCCGCCGGACCGGCCAGCGGGAACAGCGGCGTGATCGGGAAGTACGGCACCCCCAGCACCCGCGCGAGCACCTTGACGTCGGCGAGCATCGGATAGATCTCCTCCGAACCCACGATCGAGCAGGGGATGATCGGCGCGCCGGTGCGCAGGGCCGCCGAGACGAACCCGCCGCGACCGAAGCGCTGCAGCTTGTAGCGATCGCGGAAATTCTTGCCCAGTCCCTTGTACCCCTCGGGGAAGACCGCGGTGAGCTCGCCGGCGGCCAGCAGGCGATTCGCGTCGGCATTGCAGGCCATGGTGTTGCCCGCACGCCGGGCCATCGGGCCGACGAGGGGCATGTCGAACACGATGTCGGCGGCGAGCAGTCGCAGATCTCGGTGGGCGGGGTGATGGTCGCGCACCGCCACCGCGAGCATCGGACCGTCGAACGGAAGCGTTCCGGCGTGGTTGGCCACGACCAGACCGGCACCGGTGTCCGGCAGATTCTCGACACCGCTGACCTCGACGCGGAACCATTTCTCGAAGAAGAACCGCAGCACCGGCAGGATCACCGCGTCGTTGTACTGCGGATCGAAGCCGAACTCGTCGACGGTGTAGTCACCGGTCAGCCGTTTGCGCAGGAAGTCCGCCAGACCGGCGATGCGCCGGGTGAGATCGCTGTCGCCGGTGTCGCTGGCACGGGCCTGTTCGAAGGCGTGAATGACGGCCTCGGCGGCTTCGGCCGCCGCACCGCCGTCGGCGGCCCCGGGCCGAGCGCCCCGCTGGGCGGGACCCGGCTGGGGACGCGGCCCGCCGCCGCGTTGGGCGGTTCGGGTGCGTGCCCGGCGCGGATCTCCGCGCAGGGGAATGACCTTCGCCTTGGGCTCACCCGCCACGCGTTATCCCCCCCGCCTTGGTGCCCGCCAGGGCATCTGGAGCCCAACGACGTGCTACGCCCACCGCCCGGGCTTCGGCTGAGCGTACCCACTCGGGGTTGATGATCGGCGTGAGGCCCCGCCCGCGGACGAAGTCGTCGAAGGCCTCCAGGGTCGTCCACTTGGGCTCAAAGCCCAGTTCAGAACGCATCCGGGTGGTGTCCATCACCCTGCCGTAGCTCAGGTAGGCCAGCTGCTCGCGGTTGATTTCGCTGTTCAGCGTCGCCTTGCGCAGCGAGTCGACGGCCCGCATGCCGAAGGTCGGGACGGCCAGCGCCAGCCTGCCCGCGCGGCGAATCGCCTGCGACATCATCACGATCCCGTCGGCGCCGATGTTGAAGGTGCCCGACCGGCCGGCCATGGTGGCCCGCTCGAGGGCTCCCAGTGCGTCCTGCTCGTGCAGCAGTTGCAGCCGGGCGTCGTGACCGAAGACGGTGGGCACCACCGGAGCGGCCAGGTAGCGGGCCAGCGCGGTGTCCATGCTGGGCCCGATCATGTTGGCCAGCCGCAGGATGGTGACCGCGATATCGGGCCGCCGCCGCCCGAGTCCGCGGGCGTAGCTCTCGATGTCCATGCTGTCGCGGGCGAACCCCTCGCTGGGCGGGCGGCGGCTGGTGCTGTCCTCGGTGTGCATCACCGGATCGTGCGGGTGCGATCCGTACACCTCCGAGGTCGACTTCAACACCACCCGGCGTACCGAGGGGGCCTTCTGGCATGCCGCGAACAGCTGCATGGCACCCATCACGTTGAGTTCTTTGAGGGTCGCTCGTCCGCCCGAACGAGGTGCGTAGGAGGCTGCCGCGGCGTGCACGACAGTGTCCACATCGCTGTTGCGGATGACCTTGGCGATGAACGGATTTCGAATGTCCGCCCGGACGAACTCCGCACGGCCCATCCGGCGCTTGAGATCCTTGCTGGGCGAGATCGCGTCCACCGCGATGACTTTGTCGATCGCCGCGTTCTGCGCCAGACGCGCGGTGAGGTAGGCACCGAGGAAGCGGCAGGCGCCAGTCACCAGGACGACTTTCGGCGGGTTCGACGCCGCTGCGATGGCGTCGCCGGATTCCATACGCTAAAGACTATCGGTGCGCATGCGGACAGGCATCTCGGCGCGTCGGGCGCGACACGACCAATCGTGGGCGACGATCAGCACCGACTATTTGCCGAGTTTTCTGCGCTGGACCCGGGTCCGGCGGAGCAGCTTGCGGTGCTTCTTCTTGGACATGCGCTTGCGCCGCTTCTTGATGACTGAACCCATGAACTCCGTTACCTGCGTCTCAACGCCCGCGTGCCGCCGGGCGTACCGATGATCCCGGTCACCATACCCAAGCCGGGCGGCGCAACGGAAAACGGCGTCGGCCGGGGGTGGGTCTACCCGGCGTCGAAGTAGGACGTCTGGAGCAGATCGTGGACCGCCTTGGCGTGCACGCGGAAGGACCGGCCGACGCGCACGGCCGGCAACTCGCCGTTGTGCACCAGCCGGTACACCGTCATCTTGCTGACCCGCATCAGCGCGGCCACCTCGGCGACAGTGAGGAACTGCGTCCTGGTGATCTGCCCGTCGGCTGGTCCGGCGTCGCGCGCCGCCTTACCGCCGCCGGAGTCTCGCTCCGACTGCCCGCTCGTAGACGTCATCGCAACCCAATCCGTCGGGCACGGGCAGTTCCAGCGGCTTCCCCACCGCTGGCACCGACCCGCGCATACCAGAGGAGAATAGCGTGGCCAATGGGGTTACTGCGACGGATGTTGGTTATTCAATCCGAAATCATCCAAATTACTCGGATGTAACTCCAAGCTGCTCAGAGCGTGTTTTTGCGGCGTCCACAGCGGCCGCGACGGTGGCCCGCAGGCCCCCGCGTTCTAGTTCGCGCAGGCCAGCCGCCGTCGTGCCGCCGGGGGAGGTGATGACGGCGCGCAGTTCGGCCGTCGTGGTGTCCGGCCGGGCCGGGCCGGAGGCGGACTGCTGGAGCCGGGCGTCCATGCGCTCGAGCAGCATCTCGGCGGTGCCTGCCATGGTCTGCACCGCCAGCGTGGTGGCCACCGAACGGCTCAGCCCGCCGGCGACGGCGGCATCCACCAATGCCTCCACGAAGAGCAGGAAGTAGGCCGGACCCGAGCCGGAGACCGCGGTGACGGCGTCGAGTTGCTGCTCGGAGACCCTGAGCACGGTCCCCACCCGCTCGAAGAGCCCGGCCACCTCGGCCAGCTGCTCCTCGGTCGCGAAACGCCCCCCGGCCAGTGCGGTGGCACCGGCACCGACCAGGGCCGGCGCATTGGGCATCGCCCGGATGACCGGGAATCCGGCCGGCATCCGCGCCTCGTAGAACGCGGTCGTGACGCCGGCGGCAACGCTCACCAGCACCTGTTCGACCGCACTGCTCTCGGCCCGGCTGGCGGCCTGCGCGATCTCGGCGACGACCGACTCCACGTCGGCGGGCTTGACCGCGACGACGATGTAGGACGCGTTCTCCACCGCGTCGGCGACCGGGGCCACCAGCACCGAGTACGTCTGGGCCAGGTACTCGGCGCGTTTGGGCATCCGCTCGGCCACCACCAGATCCTTGACCTGGCGGCCACCTCGGAGCAGCCCGGCGAGGAGCGCCTCTCCCATTCCGCCGCCGCCGACGATCGCGATTCTGACCACAGACGAACCCTACCGACCGGGCAGCAGGGCGAGTTGGCGGGTTTGGACGACCACGCGTCCGGCGCTGTCGATGACCGTGTGGTCCTCGTCGAACCAGTCCGGACCGATCTGGGTGGCCCCGCACAGGACCCGCAGCCAGCCGTCGACCGGCACGCCGCGCAGGTAGGCGGTCAGCTGCACGGTGGGCGCCCAGCCTCGACGGCCCACCGCGTAGCTGACCGGTACGGAGATGTCTCCGCACATCAGCGCGAAGTACTCGTCGACCTGGCCGACACGGGGACGCACCCAGATGGAGAAGAGCGCCTGCGGATCGGTCCCGGCCGCGGCCGGGTGGATGTGACAGCCGCGGGCGAGATTGTTGATGTCGGCCCCGGCGTGACCCGGGCCGATCGGGGGGATGTCCGCGGGGGGTTCGGCACTCATCGCCACGGCGGGCGGCGCGATCAGCAGCGGCTCACCGTGACCGAGGCTGCCCAGGGTGACCGCGGCGTGGACGCACGTCCGTCCCGCCGCGACGAGCTCGACGTCGACCGTGCCGATGCGTCTGCCCCGCTTGCGGACGTCGGCGAGGACGCGAACCTCGCCGGGTTCGGGCGCCGACAGGAAGTTCACCGAGACCGCGACCGGAGCGACCGCCGGCCCGCCCGCATCGGGTTCGCCGTCCTGATAGGCCCGGGCCGCCGCTTTCGCGCACAGCGCAACCATCACGCCGCCGTGGACCTTGGGTCCGATGGTCCAGTGTTCGTTGAGGACGGCGGCGAAGGTACGCGGGCGGCCGTGCGCGGGACCGTCGACGGGATCGAGGAGCATCGCGTCGGCGAACCACGGAGTCATCGTGCTCATCGCAACAGGTGGGAGCGGGCGAAGTCCAGCGACTCGCTCAGCAGCCCGTCGCGCTCGGCCTTGTTGCGGGCGAAGGACGTGGTGACCTCGAGGATGACGTGGCCGGTGAACTCTCCCCCGGCCAGCATCTGACACATCTCCACGGCGGGTTGGGTACCACGGCCGGGTACCAGGTGCTCGTCGGTCGACGCTCCGTTTCCGTCGCACAGATGCAGATGCACCAGTCCCTCGCCCATCCGGCGGGCCATGTCCATCGCGTCGGTTCCCGCCGTCGCGGTGTGGGAGAGGTCCAGCGTGTAGTGGGCATGGTTGCCGTCGAGCGGGTCGTAGGACGGGGCGAAGGCGGAGATCGCCGGTCCGGGGCGTCCGCCACGCCGTCGCATGCGCTCGATGGACGGCTGCCCGGATCCAAAGAACCGGTCGGCCCGAAACGGGAACATGTTCTCCACCGCGACCAACACGTCACTGCGCTGCTCGAGCCAGGCCACCTGATCGGCGAAGCCCTCGGCGTAGCGGCGCTGCCAGCGGAAGGGCGGGTGGACCACGACGGTCTGCGCGCCCAGCCGCTCGGCGGCCTGAACGCTGCGATTCAACTTGAGAATGGGGTCGGCACCCCACACGCGCTGGGAGATCAGTAGGCACGGCGCATGGATCGACAGGACGGGAACCCGGTAGCGGCGGGACAACCTGGAGACCGCGCCGATGTCCTGGCTGACCGGCTCCGCCCACACCATCAGCTCGACCCCGTCGTAACCCAACTCCGCAGCGCACTCGAAGGCCGCTTCGGTCCGAAGCGGATAGACCGAAGCCGTGGAAAGTCCTACTTTGATCGCCGGGCGCACGGACGCATCGGAGGATCAGGTCGACTGCAGCAGGGCGAGTGGTCCGAGTGTCACCAAGGCTCCGACCGCGACCGCGATGAGGGTGCTGGCGATGTCCTCGGTCCTGCGAACGACCCGCACTCCGATCACCAGGCCGAGGATCACGAGCACCGAGAGCACCAGCGCGACGATCGTGTTCCACCGCCAGAGCTGATCGAATCCGATGAAGAGCCCGGCGCCGAACGCGACGGCGCCGATCGACTGCAACACGGCGACGGCGCCGTGGCGGACGGCGGCCAGCCTGGTCTCGATCCGGCGCGCCGGGGGAACCTCGCGTTCGGCTACCGCGACCCCGCCGCGAGCGATGTCGTCCGCGACGGTGTCGCCGCTGAACAGCGGCCCGCCGGTGGCGGTGAGGTACGACCGCAACTCACCGGCCTCGGCGAGCTCTCCGGCGACGGCCTGCTCCCCGATCAACTCCGCCAGATCAACGGACTCGTCGACGGGGTCGAAGGCCATCTGCTCGGCGTCGGAGGGCCTGCGCTGAGGCCGGGGGTCGTCGCTGAGTTCGGGGCCGGTGCCGCGACGCGGACGTGGGTCGTTGGCCAGGGGCGGCGTCGCCGGGACAGGGGCCACCGGCTCGGGGATCTCCTCGACGGTCTCCTCAGCGGTCTCCTCGAGGATTTCGGGAGCCTCATCCTCGGCCTCAGACTCGAGAACCTCCTCGACCGACTCCGCTTCGGCATCGGGCTCGACGGGCTCGGCCTCTTCGGCCGCTTCGGCCTCTTCGGCGATTTCGGCCTCTTCAGCCTCGTCGACTTTTTCAACCTCGTCGACCGCAGCGATATCGTCGTCCTCAGCGATCTCGTCGACGTCAGCGATCTCGTCGACGTCATCGATCGCAGCGATCTCGTCGACCGCATCGACGTCGGCTTCAACCTCAGCCTCGGCGTCTTCGGCTTCGGCGATCTGTTCGACCTGCTCGGCCGCGACCTCATCGACCTCATCGACCTCATCGATCTGGTCGACCTCATCGATCTGGTCGACCTCGTCGATTTGTTCGACCTCGTCGACCTCGTCAACCTGATCGACCGGCTCCTCCGCCGGGATAACAGGGATCTCCCCGGTCAGCTCCGACACCGGGACGCCGCCCGCGCGGCGGCCCCAGCGCCGGCGACGGTGGCCGCCGACCGGCGGCGAGCCGATGATTCCGTTCCGGGCCAGCAACTCGGCGACCGAGATCGGCCGTGAGTCGTCCTCGTCTGATGCAGTCATGTGTCGCCTCTCGATCGGCGGCGATCAGGTCCTTGACCCTTAGCATCCTCCACCGGCGACTCCACGAAGGCGGTTCCGTCCGCTTCGCTGTCGAGTCGGCGCAGGATAATGCCCTCGCGCAGGGCCCATGGACAGATGTCCACCCACTCCAACGACAGTGCCCTCATCGTCGCCTCCGCCACCAGAGCACCGGCCACGATCTGTGGCGCGCGCTCCGCACTGACCCCTTCCAGCTCGGCCCGGTCTGTCGTGGTCATCCTAGAGATGAAGGCGATGAGCTGCCGCAGCCCGTTGGCGGTGAGGGTTCTCTTGACCCGCGGGCCGGCCGCCGACGGCGCCGCCCCGGTCAGTCGCGCCAGCGACCGGAACGTCTTGGAAGTCCCCACCGCGAGGTCCGGTGGGCCGACCTCGCGGACCGCCTTGCTGGCATCGGCCAGCTCGGTGTCGAGCCAGTCACGCAGCATCGCCACCCTGCGCCGGCCCGGAGGATCGTCGGGCAACCACTCCCGCGTCAGCCGGCCGGCCCCTAGTGGCAGCGACAGCGCGACATCGGGTGCCTCGTCGACCCCGGTGGACAATTCCAGCGAGCCGCCGCCGATATCGAGGTTGGTGATCCGGCCCGCACTCCAGCCGTACCACCGCCGGACGGCCAGGAAGGTCAGCCTCGACTCGTCGGTGCCGGAGAGCACCTGAACGTCCACGCCGGTCTCCGAGCGCACCCTGGCCAGCACGTCCTCGGAGTTCTTCGCGTCCCGCACCGCCGAGGTGGCGAAGGCCATCACATCGGCGCAGCCGGAGCTCGCCGCGATCTTGGCGAACTCGTCGACGGTCTCGATCAGCTTCCCGGCGCCACGGCGGGTGAGTTTCCCTGACTCGTCGATCGCCTCGGCAAGCCGCAGGGAAGCCTTCGTCGAACTCATCGGCGTCGGGTGGCCACCGCGATGGGCGTCGACCACCAGAAGATGGACCGTGTTGCTTCCCACGTCGAGTACGCCCAATCGCACGGATTACAACCTAATGCGTCTACCGTTAACGCCGTGACGCAAAGGCACCATGGCGAGGTCGAACTCGATTTTCCGCGCGAGTGGGTGGAGTTCTACGACCCGGCTGATCCCGAACACCTCATCGCGGCGGACCTGACCTGGCTGATGTCCCACTGGACCTGCGTGTACGGCACACCGGCCTGCCAGGGAACCGTCGCCGGCCGCCCGGACGACGGGTGCTGCTCACACGGAGCCTTCATCTCCGACAAGGACGACCAGGCTCGGCTCGACGACGCGGTGAAGAAGCTGACCGAGGCAGATTGGCAGTTCTACGGCAAGGGCCACGGTCGCAAGGGCTACCTGGAGATGGACGAGTATGACGGCGAGCCCAACCTGAGAACCCGAAAGTACAAGGGCGCCTGCATCTTCCTCAACCGGTCGGACTTTCCCGGCGGGATCGGCTGCGCGCTGCACAGCAAGGCACTCGAACTCGGGGTCGAACCGCTGACGATGAAGCCGGAGGTGTGCTGGCAGCTTCCGGTCCGACGCAGCCAGGAGTGGGTCACCCGGGCGGACGGGACCGAGATCCTCAAGACCACCATCACCGAATACGACCGGCGGGCATGGGGCGAGGGTGGTGAAGACCTGCACTGGTACTGCAGCGGTGATCCGGCGGCACACGTCGGGCGCGACCCGGTCTGGAAGTCCTACGCCGCCGAACTGACTGAGCTCATCGGTGAGAAGGCGTACGCCGAACTGGCGGCGATGTGCGAGCGACGCGGCGGCTTTCCGCTGATCGCGGTGCACCCGGCGACCCGCGCGGCCGGCCACTGACCCGGGCCCTGACCCGGCCGGCGGCCGGTCGGATCAGCCTTCCAGCTTGTAGCCGAGTCCACGCACCGTGACGATATGCACGGGATTGGCGGGGTCGGCCTCGATCTTGGACCGCAGCCGCTTGACGTGGACGTCGAGGGTCTTGGTGTCACCGACGTAGTCGGCCCCCCACACCCGATCGATCAGCTGACCGCGGGTCAGCACCCGACCCTTGTTGCGCATCAGGTACTCGAGCAGGTCGAACTCTTTGAGCGGGAGCGGAACCTGCTTGCCCGCGACGCTGACCACGTGACGTTCCACGTCCATGCGCACCGGTCCGGCCTCCAGCGTGGAGTCGCCGAGTCCGTCGTCGCCCTCCCCGAGCCGGCGCAGCACCGCGCGGATGCGAGCGATCAGCTCACGGGCCGAGTAGGGCTTGGTGACATAGTCGTCGGCGCCGAGTTCCAGGCCGAGCACCTTGTCGATCTCGCTGTCACGGGCGGTCACCATGATCACCGGAACACCCGACCGGGCCCGAAGTTGGCGGCAGACGTCGGTTCCGCTCATGCCCGGCAGCATCAGGTCCAGCAGCACGATGTCGGCCCCGGAACGGTCGTACTCGGCCAGCGCGGAGGGGCCGTCCATGGCGACTGTCGCCTCGAACCCCTCCTTGCGAAGCAGGAATGCCAACGGGTCGGCCAGCGACTCCTCGTCCTCGACGATCAATACCCTCGTCATGCCACCTCGTCTCCGACCGAGTCGTCCGCATCGCCGCCGGGATAGGCCGGGATGGACAGGGTGAAGGTCGATCCGGTACCCGGCCGGCTCCACAACCGGATGCTGCCGTTGTGATTGGCGGCGACATGTTTGACGATCGCCAGCCCCAGACCCGTTCCGCCGGTCGCGCGCGAGCGCGCCTTGTCGACCCGGAAGAACCGCTCGAAAACACGGCGCTGATCGGCCAGCGCGATGCCGATACCGCGGTCGGTGACGGCGATTTCGATCACCTCTCCGCGCCGGCGGCGACTGATCGACACCGTCGAGGCGTCCGGTGAGTAGGCGATCGCATTGGAAATCAGATTGGCCACCGCGGTGACGAGCAGCGGTTGATCCCCCAGCACCTGCAGTCCGCTCGGGGCATCGGTGTTGATGGTGATCTTGGCGCTGTCGGCGGCGACCTTGTGGCGCGAAATCGCCTCCTGGACGATGGTGTCGACGTCCACGGACACCAGGTCGGGCAGCCGTTCGGCGCCCTGGAGCCGGGACAGTTCGATCAGCTCGCCGACCATGTCGGCCAGACGCTGCGACTCGGTGTGCAGCTTGCGGCCGAAACGCCGCACCGTCTCGGGGTCGTCGGCCGACTCCAGTAGCGCCTCGGCGAGGACGCCCATCGCCCCGACCGGGGTCTTGAGTTCGTGGCTGACGTTGGCGACGAAGTCGCGGCGGCTGGCCTCCATCCGGGCCAGTTCGGACTGGTCGTCGAGATAGACCACGGCAAATCGGGGCGGCTCGGTGCTGAGCAGCCGGACGTGCCCGCGCACCGACAGACCGGAGCGCCCGCCGGGCGCACCGCGCGGCGCCGAGAGGTCGACCTCGACGTCCTCGCCGGTAGCCAGCGTGCGCTGAGCGGCCGCCCAGACCCGTTCGTCGAGCAGCCGATCCCGGACCAGTCCCAGTTCGGCGGCCCGTTCGTTGCTGACCAGGACGTCGCGCAGACTGTCGACCACGACCACGCCCACCGGCGCCAGCGCGACGGTGCGCTGCAGGATCTCAGAGACGGTCATGACACCGCCCCCGCCCGCGCGGGACCCGGCCCGGCGCCAGCGCCCGGTCAACCGGGCCGAGGCCACCGTGGCGGTGAAGTAGCCGATCGCAGCACCCGCCAGGGCCGCGACGACGGCCCACAGGGCCGCCGCTGCAACGCTCACGCCGAAAGCGTACGCACGGAGCCAACGCCACGGAAACACGGTGCGGCCCGCGGCGAGAACATCACATTCGGGGCTCGCGGAGTTCGGTCGTTGTTTACCTGATGTTCTCCTCGGCTAGCCGAGAAAACCCCCTACCGGTTGCCTTGGCCGGCCACCGCCGCCGCGCCGGCGGCCGCCGCCTCGGGGTCGAGGTAGGTGCCGCCGGCCACCAGTGGCCTCAGGTCCGCTCCCAGGTCGTAGCGCAGCGGGACGCCGGTCGGAATGTTCAACGCGACGACGGCGTCGTCGGACATCCCGTCGAGGTATTTAACCAGCGCTCGCAGCGAGTTGCCGTGCGCGGCGATCAGCACCGTCTTGCCGGCCTGCAGGTCGGGCACGATCTGCTGCTCGTAGTACGGGACGAACCGGGCGACCACATCGGCCAGGCACTCCGTGAGCGGGCCGCCGTCGATCTCGGCGTAGCGGGGGTCGGCGTCCTGGCTGTAGGTGGAGCCCTTCTCGATCGGCGGCGGCGGGGTGTCGTAGCTGCGCCGCCACTTCATGAACTGCTCTTCGCCGTACTTGGCCTTCGTCTCGGCCTTGTCCAGGCCCTGCAGGGCGCCGTAGTGGCGCTCGTTGAGTCGCCAGCTGCGGCGCACCGGAATCCAGTGCCGGTCGGCCGTGTCCAGCGCGAGGTTCGCCGTCGTGATCGCCCGGCGCAGCAGGGATGTGTAGACGACATCAGGCTGGGTCTCCAGCGCGGCGATCAGTTCCCCCGCGCGGGTGGCCTCAGCCCGGCCCTTGTCGGTGAGGTCGATGTCGACCCACCCGGTGAACAGATTCAGCGCGTTCCACTGGCTCTCGCCGTGTCGCAGCAGGATCAACGTGGCCGGTGTGGATGCGCCGGATGCAGCCATGTCGAAAGTGTCTCACGTGCCGGTGGCGTCCGGGTCAGCGTCGGCCGACCCGTCCCCGCTGCAGTCCCCCCTGCCGTCCCCCCGACCATCGGTGCCCTCGATGAGGTGGCGGAACGCCGACAGATTCTGCAGCGACTCACCGCGCGCCACCCGCCAGGCCCACTCCTTGCGGATCGAGGTGGCGAACCCGAGTTCGAGCAGGGTGTTGAAGTCGTTGTTGACCGCCTCCAGAACCTGGCCGAGGACGCGGTCGATCTCCTCGGCGCTGACGGCTTCCAGGGCGATCCGGCCGATCAGGTAGATGTCGCCGATGTTGTCCAGCGTGTAGGCCACCCCGTAGAGCCGTCGATTCCGCTTGAGCAGGAAGCGGTAGACGCCCTCGTGGTTCTCGTCGGGCTTGCGACAGACGAAGGCCTCCACCCGGACCGAGTGCTCGCCGATGGTCAGCAGGGTGTTGGTCTTCAGCTTGCGCTCGCCGGGAAGCTCGACGATCAGACCGGGCAGCCCGCCGTGCGCGCCCTGGTAGCGGGTGTAGGGCAGGTCGTGCTCGGTGAGGACGTCGGTGATCACCTGTTCGGCGCGGGCCCCGGGAGTCACGCCCGCACCCCGCGGCGCATCGCCCAGCGCCGCCCGCCGCGGCGGGCGACCAGGTCACGCGCCGCGCTGCGCCGGTGGGCGCTGCCGTAGTCGGCGATCGCCCGGCGGTAGCTGGCCAGCAGCGCGTCGACGGTGCTGTCCCAGGAGAAGCGCCGCGCGTGGTCGCGGGCCGCCCGGCTGAGCCGCCGGGGATCGGCCTCGAGGAGCTCGGCGATGGCCGTCGCCCAGTCGGCCGGTTCGTGGCCCTCCACCAGGGCCCCGCTGCGCCCGTCGGCTACCGCCACCGGCAGGCCGCCGACGGCCGCCGCCACCACCGGGGTGCCGCAGGCCTGCGCCTCCACGGCGACCAAGCCGAAGGACTCCGAATAGCTCGGGACGGCGACGAGGTCTGCCGCACGGTAGACGTCGACCAGACGATCACGCGACTGCGGCGGCAGGAAGTCGACCCGCTCGGCGATCCCCAGTTGTGCGGCCAGCTCGCGCAGACCCTCCGTACCCAGGCCCCGACCGGACGGCCCACCGGCCACGAGCACCCGCACCGGGGCGGTGTGACCCGACAGCAGGGCGGCGGCGCGCAGTAGGACATCAGGTGCCTTCAGGGGCTGAATACGACCGACGAAGGCGACGATCGGTCCGGTCGCCGGCAGCCCGAGCGCGGCCCGGGCGGTGCCCCGGTCGCCGGGCGTGAAGAAACCCAGATCGACGCCGGGATGCACCACATCGACCCGGTCCGGGTCGGCGTGGTGGAGCGAAACGATCTGGCGCGCTTCGACTTCGGTGTTGACGATCAACCGGTCCGCCTCGTCGACGACCTGCTGCTCGCCGACCGCGCGCAGCGGCGGCTCGGGCGCGTCGCCCTCGGCCAGTGCGGCGTTCTTCACCGCTGCCAGGGTGTGGGCGGTGTGGACCAGTGGCACCGCCCATCGGTCACGCGCCAACCATCCCACCTGACCCGACAACCAGTAGTGCGAGTGCACCACGTCATAGTGGCCCGGGTCATGGTTGGCCTCCGCGCGCAACACCCCGGCGGTGAACGCACACAGCTGGGTCGGCAGATCGTTCTTGTCCAGACCCTCGAATGGTCCCGCCACGACGTTGCGCACCAGCACCCCGGGACCGACGGAAACGACGGGCGGATCCGCCGAGGAGGTCGCCCGGGTGAAGATCTCGACCTCGACCCCACGCCGAGCCATCCCCAGCGCGGTCTGCAGCACATAGACGTTCATCCCGCCCGCGTCGCCGGTGCCGGGCTGGGCCAGCGGCGAGGTGTGCACGGAGAGCACCGCCACGCGCCGGGGGATCGAGGGATCCCGGGCGTCGGTCACCTCTCGCGGATTCCGCACTTCTCCATCTTTACACTGCGCGCTTTAGAGTGGTCCGATGACGCAGAACTCCGAGGCCCATGCCCGGGTGGCCGTCGTCACCGGAGCGAGCTCCGGAATCGGCGAGGCTACCGCGAGAACACTTGCGGCTCAGGGTTTTCACGTCGTCGCGGTCGCGCGCCGCGCGGAACGGATCGAACATTTGGCGCGGGAAATCGGCGGCTCGGCGATCGTCGCCGACGTCACGGACGGCACCGCCGTGGCGGAGATGGCCACCGGACTCGGCCGGGTCGACGTTCTGGTGAACAACGCCGGGGGCGCCAAGGGTCTGGAACCGGTTGCCGAGGCGAACCTCGATGACTGGCGCTGGATGTGGGAGACCAACGTGGTGGGGACACTGCGGGTCACCCGAGCGCTGCTGCCCCGGCTGATCGAATCGGGTGACGGCCTGATCGTCACGGTCACCTCGATCGCCGCCCTGGAGGTCTACGACGGCGGGGCAGGCTACTGCGCGGCCAAACACGCTCAGGCCGCCCTGCACAGAACGCTCCGGGGCGAGCTGCTGGGCCAGCCGGTGCGTCTGACCGAGGTCGCACCGGGCGCGGTGCGCACCGAGTTCTCACTCGTGCGATTCGGCGGCGACGAACAGCGCGCCGACGCGGTCTACGCCGGCATCACCCCGCTGACCGCCGAGGACGTCGCCGAGGTGATCGGTTTCGTCGCGTCCCGTCCCCCGCACGTCAACATCGACCAGATCGTGGTGAGACCGCGCGATCAGGCCAGCGCAAGCCGCTACCATCGCCGGGCTCAGTCCTAGAGCCCCGGGGTTCCCCGGCTCACAGCGCGCAGCCCACCAGGACCGGTTCGGGCAGCAGGGTGACCCCGAAGGCGGCCTGGACGCCGTCGCGGATGGCGCGCGCCAGGTGGAGCACGTCCGTCGTGCTCGCCCCACCCCGATTGGTCACTGCCAAGGCGTGTTTGGTGGACAGCCGGCACGGCCCGCTGCCGGGGTACCCCTTGCTGAATCCGGCTCGCTCGACCAACCAGCCTGCCGCGATCTTCACGCCACCGGATGCGGCGAAGTGCGGTACGTCGGCACCGGCGGCGGCCCGGATGTCCTCGAGCCGCTCGGGCGCCACGACAGGGTTGGTGAAAAACGACCCCACGCTCCAGGTGTCGTGATCGTTCGCGTCGAGGACCATCCCCTTGGCGGCGCGCAGGGCGAGAACCGCCGCGCGCACCGCAGCCGGCTCGGCGGCCGCGCCGACCGGCACGCGCAGCGCATCGGCGAGTTCGGCGTAGCGGATCGGCGCCGAACGCGCCGGTTCGAGTGCGAACTCCACCTCCAGTACCACCTCGGCGTCGGAGTGCCGCAGCGCGCTGTGCCGGTATCCGAAGTCGAGTTCGGCGGCGGCGACCCAGCGCTCCTCACCGCTGTGCCGGTGCAGCAGACGGATGCGGGTCAACCGGTCGGCGACCTCCACGCCGTAGGCTCCAACGTTCTGCACCGGGGTCGCGCCCGCGGAGCCCGGGATGCCCGAGAGACATTCGAGCCCAGCGAGATTGGCCGCCAGCGCCCGCTGCACGACGGCGTCCCAGTCCGCTCCGGCCTCCGCGCGCAGCAGCGGCGGGTCGACCGCGATCCCCGCGGTCGCCAGCCGCACCACGGTCAGGTCAACCAGATCGTCGGCGACCACCACATTGGATCCGCCGGCGAGCACCAGGACCGGGCCCTCGGCGCGGTCGAGACTTCGCAGCGTCGCCACGATCTGGGCGCTGGTCCGGCAGGTGATGACCCGCCGCGCCACGGGACCGACCCGCAGCGTCGTCAGCGACGCCAGCGGCACGTTCTGGTCGACACGCGCACCGCCGAAATCCGCCCCAGTGGCCACGCCCGGTAACGGTAGCCTCACCAGCTATGCCGCGCTCATTCGACATGGCCACCGACTACGAGACCACCGTCGAGCAGATGTTGCAGGCCTTTCGCGACGAGCAGTACTGGCTGGACCGGCTGGCCGAATCGGGTTGCGATGAGGCGCGCCTGGAGACGCTGAAAACCGGCACCGACGGGGGTGTGGCGGTGGCCACGATTCAGGTGTTGCGCGCCGACCGGCTGCCGGCGGTGGTGTCCCAGTTCCACCGGGGCGACCTGGAGGTCCGGCGCGACGAAAGCTGGACCGGCCTGATCGACGGCAAGGCGACAGCAGCGGTGGCGGGCAGCATCGCCGCTGCTCCGGTGGCCCTGACCGGCGCGGCCGAGCTGGCGCCGTCGGACAGCAGCTCCCGGTTGTCTCTTCGGGCCACGATCGACGTCGACATTCCGCTGGTGGGGCGCAAGCTGGAGAACTTCATCGGCAACCAGCTGATGACGCTGCTGATCGCCGAACAGCGCTTCACCACCGCCTGGATCGCCGGGAACCGTTGAGCCCGGCGGTAGCGTGATCGCATGCCCCGCAGCATGGTCTACACCGTGGACATCGACGCCCCGGCCGAACAGGTGTATCAGGACTTCACCACCATCGGCTACTGGCAGGACCTGGTCGATTTCTATCAGCAGAATTCGACCCGCACCGAGATCGTGCGCTTCGAGTCCGATGAGAACGGCACCGAGGTCGCCTTCGCGCACATCATGACCCCGGAGGATCTGCCCGCCATCGCCCGGCCGGTGGTTCCGGCCAAGCTGACGATCACCCGCGAGCAGCGCTTCGAGCCGTTCCGGCCGGAGGCGGACGAGGCCGTCGGCCGCTACCAGGCGACGACGAGCTCGGTTCCCTTCGAGATCACCGGCGACTATCTGCTGCGGGGTTCCGGAGCGGGCAGCCAGATGCGCATCCAGACGTTGTGCTCGGTCAAGGTGCCGCTCATCGGCGGGCAGATCGAGAAGCTGATCATCAACGGTCTCAGTAGTTTGTTCACCAACGAGGGCGAATTCACCGCCCAATGGGTCGCCGGCCATCGCTAGACCGCCGCACGGCCGGCGCAACCCGATCGGGATGCCGACCCGGGGAACGACCGGGGCCAACCGGCTGCGCCGGGTAGATCGCTGGCTGGCGAACTCGCCGGCGGTACGGGCGGCGCTGCAGTCTCAGACCCCGGCGATCGCCGTCGATCTGGGCTTCGGGCGGCTGCCGATCACCACCGTCGAGTTCGCGACGCGGATTCGCGCGCTGCGGCCCGACGCGCGGGTGATCGGGATCGAGATCGACCCCGACCGGGTGGCTGCGGCGCGGGCCTCGGCACCGTCGGCCGAATTCGAGGTCGGCGGATTCGAGCTGGCCCGGACTGACTCCGGTGCTCGTACGCGCGTTCAACGTGCTGCGGCAGTATCCGCTGGAGGCCGTCGCCTCGGCGTGGCGGGAGATGCGTTCTCGGCTGGCTCCGGACGGGGTCATCCTCGAGGGCACCTGCGACGAGCTGGGCCGGCACTGCAGTTGGGTGCTGCTGGACCGCGACGGTCCGGTGAGCCTGACCCTCGCCTGCGATCCGCGCCACCTCGATCGCCCCTCGGACCTGGCGGAGCGGCTGCCCAAGGCGCTCATCCACCACAACGTCGCGGGCCAGCCCATCCACGCCCTGCTCGTCGCGGCCGACCGGGCGTGGGCGGCAGCGGCCGGGCAGTCGGTGTTCGGTCCGCGCGCGCGGTGGCGGGCGATGCTTGCCGCCCTGCGCGCCGACGGGCTGCCCGTCGAGCAGCAGCGGCGCAGCCTTCGCGACGCCGTGCTCACCGTGCCGTGGGCACTGGTCGCGCCGCCGTAGGCTGGGCGCCATGCGGATCGGTGTGGCGCAGATGCAGTCGTCGGCCGATCCTGCCGCGAACCTCGGGATCGTGCTGGACTACACCCGCCGGGCGGCCGACGCCGGCGCACGGCTGGTCGTCTTCCCCGAAGCCGCCATGTGCCGGCTGGGGGTTGCGCTGGGGCCGATCGCCGAGCCGCTCGACGGACCGTGGGCGGACGCGGTGCGGGCCGGCGCCGACAGCGCGGGAATCACCGTGATTGCCGGCATGTTCTGTCCCGCACCTGACGGCCGCATCACCAACACCCTGCTGATCACCGGCGCGGGGGTCGAGGGCCGCTACGACAAGATTCATCTCTACGACGCCTTCGGTTTCACCGAGTCGACGACCGTCGCCGCCGGACGCCAGCCCGTGGTCGTCCGCGTCGACGGGGTCGGTGTCGGGCTGACGCTGTGCTACGACATCCGGTTCTCCGGTCTCTACACCGAGCTGGCCGACCGGGGAGCGGAACTGATCACGGTCAGCGCATCCTGGGGCGCCGGACCCGGAAAACTCGACCAGTGGACGCTGCTGGCCCGGGCCCGGGCACTGGACTCGGGCTGTTTCGTCGCCGCCGCCGGGCAGGCCCACCCGGGCCCGACGACCGGGACCGCGCCGCGGGGGACGGGCGGCAGCCTGGTGGCGTCGCCGCTCGGCGAGGTGCTCACCGCGGCCGGCGGTGACCCCGAACTTCTGATCTGCGACATCGACACCGGCGGGCTGGACGCGGTCCGCGAGACGATCGGGGTGTTGCGCAACCGCGCCGACTTCGCGCGTATTGATGGCGCACCAGCCGATAGGGCACAATCGCCCCGGTGACGACGCCGCCCCCGGGGAGTCCCCCGATTTCGCCGCCGTCGGCCCGCCGTCGTCTTTCCGACCCGCTGTCGGTGGTCCTGGTGGTGATCATCGTGCTGGCGTTGGCCCTGGCCGGCCTGCTCGGCGGGGAGCTGTATGCCCGCAATGTTGCGAACTCGGTCGTGGCGCGGGCCGTCAGCTGTGTGGTCGGGGACAGTGCCACCGCGTCGTTCGGCTTGCGGCCGTTCCTGGTTCAGCATTTCACCCACTCCTACCGCGACGTGGCGGTGGAGACCGCGGGCAATCAGATCCGCGAGGCCAAGGGGATGAAGCTCAAGCTGCGCCTCGACGATGTACGGATCGCGCCGACCGCCGATTCATCCGGGACGCTGGGCGCGCTGGACGCCGACGTGACGTGGTCCTCCGACGGCATCAAAGAGACGGTCGCGGGAATCGTCCCGATCTTCGGCGGTCTGGTCAGCGGTGTGGCCACCGAGCCGGCGGCGGGCACGATCGAGTTGCAGGGCGCGCTGGGCACGGTGACGGTGCGGCCGCAGGTTGCCGACGGCGGGCTGGCGCTCACGGTGGTCGGGCTGACCGGACTGGGCTTCACCCTGCCCAGCGAGACGGTCCAGCCGGCGCTGGACGCGTTCACCACGACGCTGACCAAGAACCTCCCGATGGGCATCCACGCCGATTCCGTCGCGGTCACCCAGGACGGCGTCACCGCGCGCTTCGTGACCCGCGACGCGACGATCCCCACCGCCCAGCAGGATCCCTGCTTCGCGGGGCTGTGACGGCCGCAGTCGTCGGCGGGTCAGAGTTCGTGTTCGGGTCCACCCGGATTGCATCCGGCGAGCACCATCGCATTGTCGGAGACCACCGGCCGCCACGATTCCAGATCCCAGCTGTCCTTGCCGGGTTCGGCGAACTCGGCGAAGCGCCAGTGACAGACGAACTGGGCGTACATTCCCGGACGCTCGGCGTCCGGGGCGAGGTTGAGGACCTCGCGCCAGGCCTGATCCGCTGCGGCCGAGGGTTTCCCGAGTTCGCCCGCCAGCTGCCGCCCGGACGGGGTCGGGACCACCCGCAGCGTGTCGCCTGCCCAGGCGGCCAGGCCGATGTAGGGAACCCCGGGGCGAGGATCGGAGGTGCCGGCACCGTCAGCGGCCGCGCTCGGAGCCCCGGCCAGCACGACGAGGAACGGCACGAACAGCGCGACCGCGGTCCTCAGCGCGACTTCCCCTGGACGTCGAGCAGTTTGGGCCGCACGTCCACGAGGTAGACGCCGGCGGCCACCGCCGCGATCACCACTCCCATGATGCCGAGCAACAGCGCCAGCAGCCCGCTGACGCCGAGGATGGCCAGCCAGGCCGGCTTGGTCAACTTGTCCGCGGCGGGGTAGGCGTCGGGCCGCTGCAGTGCCGCGTTGACGAACGCGTAGCCGGTGGCCACGAACACAGCCCAATGGACGACATATAGAACGGCACCCGCCACACCCTGAAGCTCCACAGCTTCCAGGGTAGGCGGGTGCCGTCGCGGCGTCGAACCGCTGTTACTTCTGGGTGACGCGCTTGGCCGGAGCCTTGCGGGCCGGGGCCTTCTTCGCGGCCTTCTTGACCGTCTTGCGGACCGCCTTGGCGGGAGCCTTCTTCACGGCCTTCTTAGCGGCCTTGCGGGCCGGAGCCTTGCGGGGCGGGGCCGTCTTGTCAGCCTTCTAGGCAGTCTTGCGGGCCGGGGCCTTCTTGGCAGCCTTCTTGGCCGTCTTCTTGGCGGCCTTCTTGGCGGGCAGTTCAACGCCGACCAGCTTGGCGGCACGCTCACCGACGGCCCGAGTCTGCGCCGACACGGTGCCCAGCGCCTCCTGGGTCAGCTCGACGTAGCCCTCGACGCGGCCGGCGGCCTGCTTGAACTCAGGCTGGCCCATCAACCGCTCGAGCACGGCCTCGCCGCGCGCGATCAGGTTGCTGTAGGTCTCGGCGGCGTCCACCCGGAACTCCTCGGCAGCCTTGCGCAGCTCGTCGCTGGTGAGCTTGCCGCGCAGTTCGCCGGTGCGCTTGGGCAGGCGCTCCTGCAAGCGGGTCAGAGCGGCGCGCCGGTCGTCGATCCGGTCGCCGGTGCCCTCGGCCCGCTCGCGCAGGGTGTTGAGGATCTCGTTGAAGGTCTCCAGGGCGAGATCGGCGGCGCCGACCGCGGCCAGAAGGGGGGCCTTCAGGTCCTCGATGGTGTTGGTGTTGTCAGCCATGGCAATGGCTCCTTTCCTTGTTTTACAGCGTTTTACAGCGTTTTACAGCGTTTTAGAGCGTTTTCAAGCGGGGCTAGTTCGCCGTCAACTCCCCCGGCTGTTGATCGTTCTGCTGGCGGAACGAGGTGTAGATGTCGAGCAGCACCTGCTTCTGCCGCTCGGAGATCGAGGTGTCGGCGATGACGGCGTCATGGACCTTGGTGGTGTACCCGGGCTCGAGAATTCCGGCCCTGACGTAAAACACCTCGGCCGACAGCCGCAGCGCCTTGGCGATCTGGCTCAGCACCTGCGCGGAAGGCTTCCGCAGGCCCCGCTCGATCTGACTCAGGTAGGGATTGCTCACACCGGAGCGCTCGGCCAGTTGCCGCACCGACACCTGTGCGGCTTCACGTTGCGTCCTGATGAACGTCCCGACGTCCTGGGCGGCATTGCTCATCACCGCAGCCAGATCCGATTCCTGGGCCATAACCCCACGGTACCCTGCAGTGCTAACTTTTGCAAGCACCTGCTAGCGCAGCTCAGAACAGTATTTGCGCGACCGTGTAGATCACCAGACCGGCCAGGGCGCCCACCACGGTGCCGTTGATCCGGATGAACTGCAGATCGCGGCCGACATGCAGTTCGATCCGCCGACTGGCCTCGTCGGCGTCCCAGCTCTCGATCGTGTCGGTGATGATCGTGGTCGCCTCGGCGCCGTATTCGTCCACCAGATGCCGGGCGCCGCGCACGATCCAGCCGTCGACCTTGTCGCGCAGTTCGGCGTCGTCACGCAGCGCCTCACCGATCTGCACGACCGAGTCCGCGATGCGGGCTCGCAGCGGGCTCGACGGGTCATCCACGCCGTCGAACACCAGCCGCTTGAGGGTCTTCCATGCCGTCTCAGCGGCCCTGGTGACCTCGTCACGGGCCATCAGCTGTTCCTTGACCGCCTCGGCGCGGGTGATCGTCGCCGGATCGTTCTGCAGGTCGTTGGCGAATTCGAACAGGAAACGGTTCGCCGACTGGCGCAACTCGTGGTGCGGATTGCGGCGGACCTTGTCGGTGAAGTCCACCAGCTCGCGGTGGATGCGCTCACCCACCAGCAGGTCGACGAAGCGCGGAGACCAGCTGGGCGAGTCCCGGGTGACCACCCTCTCGATGGTGTCACCGGCGTTGAGTGACCACTCGAACGCCCGATCGCACAGCAATTGGATGAGGGCTTCCTGGCGGTTCTCGGCCAGCAGCTGGGCCAGCAGCCTTCCCGTCGGCGGACCCCACTGCGGTTCGGCGATGCGCCGGACGATCGTCCGGTCGATGGCGTGCTGGATGTCCTCGTCGTTGAGCAGCTCCACCCCGACCCGCAGCACGGTTGCGGTCTCAGCCGCGACCCGCGCCGCGTGCTCGGGTTCGGCCAGCCATTTACCCAGCCGGCTGGCCACCTCGGCGTCACGCAGCTTGGTTTCGATCACGTCCGGGGACAGGAAGTTCTCCCGGACGAAGTTACCCAGGCCTTCCCCGAGTTGGTCCTTCTTGCGTTTGACGATGGCCGTGTGCGGGATCTTGAGGCCCAGCGGGTGGCGGAACAGGGCGGTCACCGCAAACCAGTCGGCCAGCGCACCCACCATCCCGGCCTCGGCCGCCGCCGCCACATACCCCAGCCAGCCCGGTCCGCCCTGGGACTGGCCCCACCGGCAGGCCAGGAACAATGCCGTCGCGCCGAGCAGGAAACTCAGCGCCACCGCCTTCATCTTGCGCAGGCTGCGCAGCCGCTCGGCGTCGGCCGCCGCGTCAGCACCGGCGAACGACTCCGCGACCGACCTGGCAAATCCGCCGGGCTTGCGCACCGGGGGCGCCGGAAGGCGATGTTTGGCAACCACGCCTTCCATCATCCGCTATTCGGCGCGCGGGCAGCCCGTAGAATCCGATCCAGATAGGGGAACGAAGCGTGACACAGCAGATCAGCCCCGGCATCACCGACTCAGACGAGCACGCCGGGACCGCGGCCAAGACCGATGGCCGGAAACGCCGCTGGCACCAGCACAAAGTGGAGCGGCGGACCGAGCTGGTGGATGGGGCGCTGGACGCCATCCGCCGCCGGGGCCGCGACGTCAGCATGGACGAGATCGCCACCGAGATCGGCGTCTCCAAGACGGTGCTCTACCGGTACTTCGTGGACAAGAACGACCTGACCACCGCGGTCATGATGCGGTTCGCCCAGACCACGCTGATCCCCAACATGGCGGCCGCGCTGTCCTCTGACCTCGACGGTTTCGAACTGACCCGCGATCTGGTCCGGGTCTACGTCGAGACCGTGGCCGCCGAACCCGAGCCGTACCGCTTCGTCATGGCGAACAGCTCGGCCAGCAAGAACAAGGTCATCGCCGACTCCGAGCGCATCATCGCCCGGATGCTGGCGGTGATGCTGCGCCGGCGCATGCAGCGGGCCGGCATGGACACCGGCGGGGTGGAGCCCTGGGCGTACCTGATCGTCGGGGGCGTGCAACTGGCCACCCACTCCTGGATGTCACACCCGCGGATGTCCAGCGACGAGCTCATCGACTACCTGACCATGCTCTGCTGGAGCGCGCTGTGCGGCATTGTCGAGGTGGGGGGATCGCTGGAGAAGTTCAACGCCGGACCGCACCCCTCCCCGGTCCTGCCCCCGGACTAGCTCGGACGAACTAGGGTTCGGCCATGGCCGATCTGCCGTCACAGTGGTCGCACGAGCCCGCCACGATCCTCCGGTTCAGCCCGGGCGAGAAGATCGCCGACATCGACACCAACGCGACCCCGGGATATCAGGGCGACCGCAACGGAGCGGACCGGATCCAGGCGCAACGCAACGAGCGCTTCGCCGGACTGCAGGAGATGCTCTACGCCAACGGCAAGGAAGGCGACCGGCGATCGCTGCTGCTGGTGTTGCAGGGGATGGACACCGCCGGCAAGGGCAGCATCGTCAAGAACGTCGTCGGGGCCGGTAATCCGATGGGTATCCGGTACGCCAGTTTCGGTAAACCGACCGAAGAGGAACGCGCGCACCACTACCTGTGGCGTTTCACCCGGGCGTTGCCACCCGCCGGGCACATCGGGGTCTTCGACCGCTCGCACTACGAGGACGTGCTGGTCGTCCGGGTGCATGAACTGGTTCCCCGAGACGAGGTGGAATCGCGTTACGAGGAGATCAACGCCTTCGAATCCGATCTGGTCGAGGCGGGCACCACGCTGGTCAAGGTCGCGATGTTCGTTTCCCTCGACGAACAGAAAAGGCGGTTGGCTGAACGACTCGAGCGGCCCGACCGGTACTGGAAGTACAACCCGGGCGACCTCGAGGAGCGCAAGCTGTGGCCGGCCTACCAGGAGGCCTATCAGATCGCGCTGGACCGCACCTCCACCGAGCATGCTCCCTGGTACACCGTCCCCAGCGACAAGAAGTGGTACAGCAGGCTGGCGATCACCGAGCTGCTCATCGAGGCCCTCAAGGGGATGAACCTGTCCTGGCCGGCACCGGATTTCGACGTCGAGGCGGAGAAGCGCAAACTGGCCGAGGCCTGACCGGCCGCCGAGGGACTAACCGCTTTTGGCCAACGTGAACTGGCCGACGTTGGTGATGCCGCGCCGGAAGAAGTCCGCGCAGCCGGTGAGGTACTTCATGTACCGGTCGTACACCTGCTCGGAGGTGATCTCGATCGCCCGCTGGCGATTCGCCGCCAGATTCGCAGCCCAGATGTCGAGGGTTCGCGCGTAGTGCGGCTGCAGCAGTTGGATGCGTTCAAGCTCAAAGCCCGACTGGTCGGCGAGTTCCTCGATGTCCTCGACCGCGGGCAGCTGGCCACCGGGGAAGATCTCGGTGCCGATGAAGCGCATGAACTTCAGATCGCTGATGGTGAGTTTGATTCCGTTGTCGCGGAAGAACTTCTGCGTGTGGGCGAGGATGGTGTGCAAGAGCATCCGCCCGCCGCGGGGCAAGATCTTGTGGGCCCGCTCGAAGAACAGCGGGTAGCGCTCGGCCTTGAAGGCCTCGAAAGCACCGATGCTCACGATGCGGTCTACCGGCTCGTCGAACTCCTCCCAGCCCTGCAGCCGCACCTCGACGGAACGTTCGGTTGCGACCTTGGCCAGCCGCTCCCGTGCGTATTGGCATTGGTTCTTGCTCAGTGTCAGTCCGATGACGTTCACGTCGTATTTCTGAACCGCCAGTTCGAGTGCCCCACCCCAGCCGCAGCCGACATCGAGAAGTGTCATCCCGGGCTCGAGGTGGAGCTTGCCGAGCGCCAGGTCGAACTTCGCGACCTGGGCCTCGTCCAGGGTCATGTCCTCGCGTTCGAAATACGAGCAGGTGTACCCCATGGTGGGTCCGAGGAACAGCGCGAAGAACTCGTTGGACAGATCATAGATGGATTGCGACTCCTCGTAGTAGGGAGTCAGTCCCTCGTCAACCGCCATCACTCTCGTTCCTTCAGGACCTGCGGGTCAGCTAAGCCTAACCAATGTGGCCGGAGCACCGTCACGGGAATCAGTACGAGTAGAAACCGTGCCCGGACTTCTTCCCCAGCCGGCCCGCCTCGACCATCCGAAGCAGCAGCGGGGGCGGGGCGAAGAGCGGCTCCTTGAACTCCTCGAACATCTTGTCGGCGATCAGCTTGACGGTGTCCAGGCCGATGAGGTCGGACAGTCGCAACGGTCCCATCGGGTGCGAGAGGCCCCCGACCACCGCGGTGTCCACGTCCTCGACGGTGGCGAAGCCGGACTCCACCATCCGGACGGCGGCGAGCAGATAGGGAACCAGCAGCGCGTTCACCACGAAGCCGCAGCGATCGCTACAGCGGACGACCTGCTTGCCGAGCACGGTGCCGGCGAAGCGCTCGGTCCGCTCGGCGGCCGCCTCGCTGGTGGCCAGGCTGGTGACCAGCTCGACCAGCGGGAGCACCGGAACCGGGTTGAAAAAGTGCAGCCCCAGCACCCGGTCGGGATTGCGGGTCGCCGCGCCCAGCTTCATGATCGGGATGCTCGAGGTGTTCGACGCCAGCACCGCGTCGGCCGGGACGATCCGATCGAGTTCGGCGAAGATTCCGGCCTTGACGTTCTCGTCCTCGACGACCGCCTCGATCACCAGCTGGCGGTCGGAGAGATCCGACAGATCGGTGGTGAAGCGCAACCGGCCGACGGCGTTGCCGCGATCCTCGTCGCTGATCTTCCCGGCGCTGACCGCCCGGTCGAGCGACTTCAGGATTCGGTTTCGTCCCGCATCGATCAGTCCCTCGCCGGTGTCGAAGACCACGACATCGACTCCGGCCCGGGCGCACACCTCGGCGATCCCGCCTCCCATCTGCCCGGCACCCACGACTCCGACACGCTCGATTTCGGTTGTCACTCGACTCCTTGTCAGATCGGGAAGATCGCCGCGACCGCCTTGGCCTCGTCACCCACCACGTAGGTGAGGGTCCGGACAGTGCGATCGGATAACGCAGGACCGAATTTGTCGGTCGAACCCGGCGGGTACACGTGCGCGAGGATCTCCAGCTTGTCGCCGTAGGCGACCGGAGCGTCGTGTTCGATCGTCACGCGCAGCGGTGATTCCAGAAGCTCGGGATGGGGGGTGAGGAACTCCTCGACCACCTTCCAGTACACCGAGTTGTTGACGTGATCGAACAGGTCGATGTCGCTCGCCCGGATCGGGAACTGCCTGATCTGGTCGGCGTCCTCCCGCGAACCGGCAGTCAGGTAGGGCTTCCAGCGCAGCCGGTCCACGTCGGTGGTTCGCAGCAGCGCCTCCATGAAGTCGTCGCCGATGCGCGCCGGACTCTGGGTCTCGCGGTTGAAGTTGATCCAAAACGCCTCGGACTCGACCAGGCCCCCTTTGCGGCTGTCGATACGAACCCGCATCTCGCACCACCGGGTCGAGGCGCCGGCGCACCACCGGCGCAGGCGCAGCATGTCCTGGAACTCGATCGGGCCGACCATGTCGACCATGGTGCGTCGGACGATCCACAGCGGGTGGGAGTCGTTGTGACCCATCTCCCGCAGGTGATCCTGGCCGATGTCCTGGATGTGCCGGACGGCGGCGTCCATCCGGAGCCGGCCGAGCCGGTCGATGTCGGCCACCCGCAGCGGCCACTGCCGGTCGAACACGTCGGGATGCGGATCGGGCACGGGCATCAGCGTCTTGGCCAGACCGGTGTCCACCGACGCGTCGCTGCTCATCTCTCACCCCTTCCAGCCAGGCGATCCCGTCTCCGCCGCGACCATGCTAGACAGCACCCCGGATAGGCTGTCGCAATGGGCGCAGTGGAACGCGTACCGGTCGGGGGCCGCCGTGAACTGGGCCTGGTCAACTGGATCATCTCCCGACTGGCCGCACGCTCGATCCGGGCACCGCAGATGCATCTGTTCACCGTCCTGGGTCAGCACCGCCGGCTGTTCCTGTCCTTCCTGCCCTACTCGGGCATGCTGCTGAACTGGGGCAAGCTGCCCAAGGCGGACAAGGAGCTGGTCATCCTGCGGGTCGGGCACCTGCGGGGATCGCGGTACGAACTCCAGCAGCACCGTCGCCTGGCCCGCTCGCGCGGCGTGGATCCGGCCACGCAGGAGCGGATCTTCGCCGGCCCGGATACCGAGGGCCTCAGCGAACGACAGCGCGCCCTGCTACGCGCCACCGATGAATTCATCGGCGACCGGGACCTGTCCGACGCCACCTTCGCGGCTCTCACGCGCCACCTGAGCAGGCTGCAGATCATCGAGTTCTGCGCCCTGGCGGGCCACTACGACGCGATCGCCGGAATCCTGGCGTCACTGCGGGTGCCGATGGACTTTCCCGACTAACCAGACCCGGAGGGCTCACAGGTAGGTGACGCCGAGCACGATGATGGTGAAGATCACCGGTGAGATCGGCAGGCAGGCCAGGAACACCGCCCAGGTGAGTTGTTTGTTCTGATACTTCTGCCAGGCCAGGTATCCGGACGCCAGCGCGGCGAAAAAGAAGACCGCGGAGACGACCAGAACCAGGGTGCTGACCGAGGACGAGCGGGTCGCGATCGAGATCCCGGCCAGCCACAGGATGTGGCCGAGGATGAACCCGCCGACACCGGCGATGATCAGAGACCTGCGCTGCAAGGGGTCGGCCGCTGGCTCAAAAGTTGATCATGTGGCCGGCCAGGCCGTGGAAGCACTCCTGCAACGCCTCCGACAGTGTCGGGTGGGTGTGGACGTTGCGGGCAAGTTCGTTGACGGTGAGGTCCCAGCGCTGCGCCAGGGTCAGTTCGGGCAGCAACTCCGACACATCCGGTCCGATCAGGTGTCCGCCCAGCAGTTCGCCGTACTTCGCATCGGCGATCACCTTGGCGAACCCGGTGGGATCGGCAAGGCCGTGGGCCTTCCCGTTGGCGCTGAACGGGAACTTGGCCACCTTGACGTCGTAACCCTCGGCTCGCGCCTGCTCCTCGGTCAGCCCGAAGCTGGCCACCTGCGGCTGGCAGAACGTGGCCCGCGGCATCATCCGGTAGTCGCCCAGCGGCATTGTCTCCGCACCGCCGATGGTCTCCGCGGCCACCACTGCCATCGCCTCGGCGACGTGGGCGAGTTGCAGCTTCGCCGTGACATCGCCGATGGCGTAGATGTGCGGCACGTTGGTGCGCATGTAGTCGTCGATCGCGATGGCGCCGCGTTCGGTCAGGGCGACCCCGGTGGTCTCCAGGCCGTAGCCGTCGATGTTGGGAGCGAAGCCGATCGCCTGCATGACCTTGTCGGCCTTGAGTTCCTCCGTCGTGCCGTCTTTGCTCACCATGACGGTGACCACCGAGCCGTCGTCGGTGATCGACTCCACCTTGGTGCCGGTTCGGATCTCCACGCCAAGCTTCTTGTACTGCTTCTCGATCTCCTTGGAGACCTCGGCGTCCTCGTTGGGCAGCGCGCGGGGCAGAAACTCGACGATCGTGACGTTGACCCCGTAATTGGCCATCACATAGGCGAATTCCATCCCGATCGCTCCCGCGCCGGCGATGATGATCGACCCGGGCAGCTCCCGGTCGAGAATCTGCTCCTCGTAGGTCACGACATTGGCCGACAACGACGTACCGGGAATCAACCGGGTGCTGCTGCCGGTGGCGATGATCGCGTTGGCGAAGGTCACCGTCTCGGTACCACCCTGATTGAGGTCGACCACGATGGTGTTGGCGTCGGTGAATCTGCCGTACCCGTGGATCTCGGTGATCTTGTTCTTCTTCATCAGGAAGTGCACGCCCGCCACGCGGCCGTCGGCGACCTTGCGGCTGCGGTCGAAGGCGGCCCCGAAGTCGGCGCTGATCTGCCCGGTGAACCCGAAGGCCGCGGCCTCCTTGGTCAGGATGTGGGTCAGCTCAGCATTGCGCAGCAACGCCTTCGAGGGAATACACCCGACGTTGAGGCACACCCCGCCCCAGTACTTGGGCTCGATGATGGCGGTGTTGAGGCCCAGTTGCGCGCTGCGGATCGCCGCGACGTACCCGCCGGGGCCGGCGCCGAGGACGACGACGTCAAAGTGGCTCACGACCGCTACCCTAGCTATCCCAGCGTCGGGCGGGCGATCCATTCGAAGTAATAGGCGCCGTGCAGCAGGGCGGCCGCCGCCGTCGAGGCCAGGGGGGCCGACATCACGGCGATGGCCAGGGCCGTGATCCGGGGCCGGTCGGTGACCATCGAGACCAGCAGGCTGGCCACCATGCAGGCCACCAGGTAGAGCAGGACGGCGAACACCGGAGCGGTCTTGTACAGCGCGGAGTACCACCAGAAGTAGAGGCCCGCCCCGGCGGCCGCACCCGCCGCCCACACCCCGAGGGTGATGAGCAGGAAATGCCAGCGTTTGACGACCGCCCGCGATCCGGGAACCGTCACCGGCGCGGCGTTGATCGCCACCGGACCTGCGGCGGCTGCCGGGGGCGCGGTGTCCGCGGGCAGCAACGCATCGCCCGGGGACTGCGACCGCAGCGGGTCGGGATGCGGGCCGGTGTCGAAGATCGGCGCCGGGGTCGGGTCGGTCATCGGCCCCGCCGAGGGCAGCGGGCCGGTGTCGAACATCGGCGTGAGGTGGGGTCCGGTGGCCGGACTTGTCGCCGCACTGGTATCAGTCACCCGACACCGCCTGCAGCAGAACCAGTACCGAGAGCCACCCCGGTGCCATCGCCAGGACGAAGGCGCCCAGCGCGGTCACCCAGCTTCGCCGGGAGAACAGTACAGCGGCCACCCCGACCAGGCTGGGGACCCCGGCCACCAGCAGCACCACCAGATCGGGCCGAACGGGAGCGTCGACCAGTAACTTCGCCACGACGGCGGCGATCTGGCCGGCGACGCAACCCAGTAGCAGCGCGGCGGTGAGAAGCCATGCCCGGGGCAGGGGTATCACGCAAACGACGATACGTCCGGTCAGTGCGACTGCGTCGCAGCGCTGTCGGCGCGCCGACCAGGTAACGAACCGGCATCGCCCGCGGTGAACCCGGTCCCGCCGATCACTCGTGCCGCACCGGCGGCCTGGCCCCGTTCGCGTAGTCGGCCCCGGTCAGCGGCGCGATGGCCGCCAGCGACGCGTTCTCCTCGGGGGTGAACGCGCGACCGCGACTGAGGAACCGGACGCCCTCGGGTGCCTCCAGGCTGAATCCCCCGCCGCGGCCGGGTACGACGTCGATGACGAGCTGGGTGTGCTTCCAGGTCTCGAACTGGGGACCCGAAATCCACACCGGGGTGTCGCCGAGGATCCCGAGCAGCACGTCGCGGTCACCGACGAGGAACTCCCCGTCCGGGTAGCACATCGGCGATGATCCGTCGCAGCAGCCGCCGGACTGGTGGAACATCACCGGCCCGTGCTGATCCCGTAGGCGGCCGAGCAGCTCGGCCGCGGCCTCGGTGATCAGCACCCGCGGCGGTTCGGGCGACACCGGCATCAGAAGAACCCGGCCGCCTTGTCGCTGTAGGACACCAGCAGGTTCTTGGTCTGCTGATAGTGATCGAGCATCATCTTGTGGTTCTCCCGGCCGATCCCGGACTGCTTGTAGCCGCCGAAAGCGGCGTGCGCCGGATAGGAGTGGTAGCAGTTGGTCCACACCCGTCCGGCCTTGATGTCGCGCCCGGCCCGGTAGGCCAGATTCCCGTTGCGGGTCCACACACCCGCGCCCAGCCCGTAGAGGGAGTCGTTGGCGATCCGGATGGCGTCGTCGTAGTCGGCGAAGGATGTCACCGACACCACCGGCCCGAAGATCTCCTCCTGGAAGACGCGCATCGAGTTGTCCCCGGCGAAGATGGTCGGCTGGACGTAGAACCCGCCGGCCAGATCGCCGCCGAGATCGGCGCGCTCGCCACCGGTGAGCACGCGCGCCCCCTCGCTCTTGCCGATCTCGATGTAGGACAGGATCTTCTCCAACTGGTCGTTGGAGGCCTGCGCGCCGATCATCGTCGCGGTGTCCAGCGGGTCACCCTGCCGGACCGCCTTGGTGCGGATGGCCGCCAGCGCAAGGAACTCGTCGTAGATGTCGGCCTGGATGAGGCTTCGCGACGGGCAGGTGCAGACCTCCCCCTGGTTGAGGGCGAACATGGTGAACCCCTCCAGGGCCTTGTCCTGGTAGTCGTCATTAGCCGCCATCACGTCGGAGAAGAAGATGTTGGGGCTCTTGCCGCCCAGTTCCAGGGTGACCGGGATCAGGTTCTGGCTGGCGTACTGCATGATCAGCCGCCCGGTGGTGGTCTCCCCGGTGAAGGCGATCTTGGCGATCCGGTCGCTGGAGGCCAGCGGCTTTCCCGCTTCCACCCCGAACCCGTTGACCACGTTGACCACCCCGGCCGGGAGCAGATCGGCGATCAGCGACATCACGTAGAGCACCGAGGCCGGTGTCTGCTCGGCCGGCTTGAGCACCACCGCATTGCCCGCCGCCAGCGCGGGGGCCAGCTTCCACACCGCCATCAGCACCGGAAAGTTCCACGGGATGATCTGACCGACGACTCCCAGTGGCTCGTGGAAGTGGTAGGCGACGGTGTCCTCGTCGATCTGCGAAAGCGACCCCTCCTGGGCGCGGATCGCCCCGGCGAAGTAGCGGAAGTGGTCGACGGCCAGCGGGACGTCGGCGTGCAGCGTCTCGCGCATCGGTTTGCCGTTGTCCCACGACTCGGCCAGCGCGACGGACTCCAGGTTCGCCTCGATCACATCGGCGATCTTGTTGAGGATCACCGCACGCTCGGCCACCGACGTCGTGCCCCAGGCCGGAGCGGCGGCATGCGCGGCGTCCAGTGCCCGGTCGATATCGGCCGCGGTCGAGCGGGCCACCTCACAGAAAACCTCGCCGGTCACCGGTGACGGGTTCTCGAAATACCCGCCGCCGGCCGGCGGCGTCCACTCGCCGCCGATGAAGTTCTCATACCGGCTCTGGAAGGACATCAGTGCTCCCGGCGCACCGGGACGTGCGTAAACGGTCATGGGCTGGAGACTACGCTGCGCGCATGCTCGAGGATCCGTTTCTGTGGCTGGAGGACATCGACGCCGACGCGGCCCTGGACTGGGTCCGCGGGCGCAACGACATCAC
>NZ_JBJTCF010000134.1:0-5056 GCF_046091765.1 Mycobacterium sp. | reverse complement strand
GGGCGGGACCCGTGCAGCCATCGGGCGACGGCCAACGCCCGGTCGGCGGGGCTGGCGCTGACGGGCGGCTCCCCCTCGTCCTCCCCGTCCGCGCGATACCCCGCCGCTTCGAGGTAGAGCGAGTCCGAGATCAGGGAGAGTCGTTCGGCAACCCGGAACACCAGCGGGCCCCGGGGCCGCACTCCGATGCCCACGTCCGGGTGGCGCCGGTGCATCTCGCGCCGGAGCGGTTCGATCAGCCGCAGTTCCCGCCGGGCACCCACCCAGTCCTCGGCAGCCGGCAGCAGTGACCCGGCCGCGACCATCGCCATCGCGCACATCAGCAGCGCCGCTGCGGTCCCGACGCCGACCAGGGGCGTCGACCAGACCGCCCGGATCAGGACGAAGGTGACCGCGGCGACGATCAGCGCGATGCCCGCGGTGAAGACGAGCAGTGCCCGCCCGCGCCGACTCGGGTTGGACAGCCGAACACCCACCCAGAAGACCAGCGTCAGCGCCATCAGGACGTACAGCAGCGGCACCAGCCAGGGCAGCGCGGTGTTGGACGAGCCGAGGTTGCGGGCGAGGTAGTCCTGGGGCGAGGACTCGGGCTGGCGTTCGCCGGCCAGGAAGAGCCCCAGGCTCACCGCGGCGATGACGGCCGCGAGCGCGTACTGGGCGAGGGCCAGGCGGCGGGTGCCCCGGGGTCCCCGCTCGCTGGCGACGGAGGTGATCATCACGCAGCTGCCGGCGGCGGACCCGACCAGCGCGACCTGGCTCAGCCCGACGGAGATGTTCGGCCAGCCCAGCGCGGTGTCGAGCAGGATCGTCAGGGGCGGCCAGTTCAGGGCGGCGACGAGGGCCAGGCTGCCCAGCGCGAGGATCATCGCGCCGCTGACCACTGACTGCCGGTTTACCAATGCCCACCCGATACGAAGGCCGGTCGCCATTCCCAGGAGACCGGCGATCACCCAGACGATCAACCAAACGCCTCTCCGAGGCGGATCTGGATGATCGAGGCGCGGTCGCTGGGTAACCGCCCGAGCCGGTAGAGCAGCAGGGCGGCGAAGTCCTCCGCCTCCTGTTCGACGTCCTCGCCGCCCGGGCCCATGCATCCGGTGCGCTGGTTGAGCATGTAGCTGATCAGGTCGTCACCCGCCAATTCGGTGGCGTCCCGGGCGAGGTCGGTCACCGGCATGCCGTCGTGGCCGAGCACGAGATGGCCCAGCTCGTGGGCGAGGGTGCGCTCGGCGGTGGGCAACCCCTCCTGGATCAGGAACTCGTCGTGGTCGGTGTACTGGCGCCACTGGCCGGAGACGCCCGGCGGCAGTTCGGCCGTGCTGACGGTGATGGGACGCCCGCGGTGCTCGCCGACGACCGCGACCAGACGGTTCAGCGACACCTCGCCGCGACGGGGCGCAAGCTCGAGGACCTCGTTGACTGCCTCGATCACCCTGCGGCCGGCTGCCATCCCAAAATTGTCGCATAGCCGCAGGTCGCAAAAACAAGCTCGGGCACAGCTGGTGGGCTGCCGGTGCGGCGGCGATAGGGTTGGCCGATGGGCCTGTTCACCAAGCGCAAGGATCGGTCGACGAAACGGGCCGAAGCCCGCGCACTGAAGGCCAAGGCCAAGCTGGAGGCCCGGCTGGCCGCGAAGAATGAGACCCGGCGGATCCGGGCCACGGAGCGGACCGAGAACAAGGCGATCAAGGCCGGGCTGAAGGCCCAGCGCGACGCCGATCGGGCTGCGGTCAAAGTCGCCGAGTCGCAGGTGCGCGTCGCGCGGGAGGGCAAGATCCTGGCCCCCGGCCGGGTCAAGCGCGCGGTGCGGGTTTCCCGGCTGCTCGCCCCGGTGGTCGTCCCGGTGGCCTATCGCGCCGCCACCGCGACCCGCGGCGCGATCGATGAGTGGCGCGCCGATCGACTCGGGGTGCCGTTGACCCAGCTCGGCCAGTTCTCCGGTCAGGGCGCACGACTCTCGGCGCGCATCGCCGGGGCCGAACGCTCGCTGCAGACCCTGGTCGAGCGCAAACCCAAGGACGCCGAGACCAAGCAGTTCGTCGCGGCGATGACCGATCGGCTGGGCAATCTGTCGGCAGCCACGATCGCTGCGGAGAACATGCCCGGTCCGCGCCGGCGCTCGGCCCAGATGGCGATCGGCGATCAGCTCGACGCCGTCGAGGCCGATCTCATGGCCCGGCTGGGTGTGCTGGCCTGAAGGCCCCGGTGCGGCAACTGGCATGATTGACACCCCGCAGCGACATCAGATGAAGGAGCGGTCAGATGGCAGACCCTGAAGACCAGCCTGATCGGAGCGCCGACGCCTCCGGGCCGCTGCCGCACACGGCAGCCGGCCCCGAAACGCCCGCTCCGGCGGTGAAGAAGGCGGCGAAGAAGGCCCCGGCGCGCAAGGCCGCTGCGAAGAAGGCCCCGGCAAAGAAAGCCCCGGCGAAAAAAGCGGTGCCCACTCCCCGGCCCGCCGCGTCAACCGGTGTCGGGGGTGCCGCCCGGGAAGCCGCGGCCAACGCGAAGTCCTCGGTCCAGCAGGCCAGCAACCCGGTCGCACTTCCCGCGCCGATCGTCGCCGAGGGGGAACCCTCCCGCCGGGTCCTGGTGATCGGACTCGCCGCGTTCGCCGCGGCGGTGCTGGTGATCCGCGCACTGCTGCGCCGCCGGGCCGACTGACCATCCGGCGCGCATGTCGGATCAGTACCCGCCGACTCGGCCCACCCTCGTCCGCTTCGCGCTGTTCTGCCTGCTCGCCGGTGTCCTGACGGCGGCTCTGCTGTTCCCGATCGCCGGTGCGGCCGGCGTCGCGAGTAACCATGCCTCCGAACTGGTGAGCAAGGACTCAGCCGACATCGTCGACGGCGACGTGCCGGCGGTCTCGACCATGGTCGACGCCGACGGCAACCCGATTGCCTGGCTGTACGTCCAGCGTCGCTGGGTTCTGCCGACCAACCGGATCGCCGACACGATGAAAATGGCGATCGTCTCGATCGAGGACAGGCGTTTCGCCGAACACAACGGCCTCGACCTGCCCGGCACCCTGACCGGACTGGCCGGCTACCTCAGGGGGGCGGTCCAGACCCGGGGTGGATCGACCATCGAGCAGCAGTACGTGAAGAATTTCAACCTGCTGGTCAGCGCCGACACCGATGCCGAACGCAACGCGGCGGTGGAGAACACCCCGACCCGCAAACTGCGCGAGATACGCATGGCTCTGGAGCTGGACAAGGTACTGACCAAACCGGAGATTCTCACCCGCTATCTCAACCTGGTGCCCTTCGGCAACGGGGCCTACGGCGTGCAGGACGCGGCGCGCACCTACTTCGGGGTGAACGCGGCGGATCTGAACTGGCAGCAGGCCGCGCTGCTGGCCGGAATGGTGCAGTCGACCAGCGCCCTCAATCCCTACACCAATCCCCGCGGCGCGCTGGAACGGCGAAATCTGGTGCTGGACACCATGATCGAGAACGTGCCGGACCGTGCCGAGGAGCTGCGGGCGGCCAAGGAGCAGCCGCTGGGGGTTCTGCGGCGACCCAATGCGCTGCCCCAGGGTTGTATCGCCGCGGGAGACCGGGCTTTCTACTGCGACTACGCGCTGGAATACCTGGCGCGCGCGGGCATCAGTAAGGAGGACGTTGCCCGCAACGGGTATCTGATCAAGACGAACCTGGACCCGCGGGTCCAGAAGCCGGTCAAGACGGCGATCGACTCGGTCGCCAGTCCGACGCTCGACGGTGTCGCCAGCGTGATGAGCGTGATCCGACCCGGAAAGGACGCGCACCGGCTCGTCGCGATGGCCGACAACCGCAACTACGGCTTGAAGTTGGAGGCGGGCCAGACGGTCCAGCCGCAGCCCTTCACCCTGGTCGGAGATGGCGCCGGGTCGATCTTCAAGATTTTCACCAGCGCCGCCGCCCTGGAAATGGGACTGGGCACCAACGCGTTACTGGACGTGCCGCCGACGTTTCAGGGTGTCGGTCTGGGCAGCAGCAACACCCCCGGTTGCCCACCCAAGACCTGGTGCGTGAAGAACGCCGGCGCCTACCGCAGCCCGTTGAGCCTGACCGACGCGCTGGCGCTGTCGCCGAACACCGCCTTCGCCAAGCTGATCTCCCAGGTGGGTGTCCCACGGGTGGTCGACATGGCGGTACGTCTGGGTTTGCGGTCCTACGCCGACCCGGGCACCGCGCGCGCCTACAACCCGAAGAGTGACGAAAGCCTCGCCGACTACATCAAACGGTCGAACATCGGATCGTTCACGCTGGGCCCGTTCGAGATCAACGCGCTCGAATTGTCGAACGTGGCAGCGACCCTGGCCTCGGGCGGCATCTGGTGTCCACCGAACCCGATTGACAAAGTTTTCGACCGCCGCGGAAAAGAGATCTTCCTACCCAGCGCGGAATGCGAGCGGGTGGTGCCCGAGGGGCTTGCCAACACCCTGACGAACGCCCTGGCCAAGGACACCACGATGGGAACCGGTGCGGCCGCGGCGGGTTCGGTCGGCTGGGGACTGCCGATGGCCGGCAAGACCGGCACCACCGAGTCGCACCGGTCCTCGGGCTTCCTCGGCTACACCAACCAACTCGCCGCCGCCAGCTACATCTTCGACGACTCCCCGCAACCCGCCGCGCTGTGCGCCTTCCCGCTGCGCAAGTGCGGAGGCGGCGGGAACCTCTACGGCGGCACATCACCGGCCCAGACCTGGTTCCAGGCGATGAGCCCGATCGCCACCGAGTTCGGTCCGGTGACTCTGCCGCCCACCGATGCGCGCTACGTCAACGGCGCCCCGGGCAGCAACGTGCCCGCGGTGGTGGGCCTGAATTTCGACGCCGCCAAGAAGCGCCTCACCGAGGCGGGGTTCCGGGTGGCCGAGCAGCCGACGCCGGTGCCCAGCGGAGCGGCCCGGGGCGTCATCGTCGGTACCTCCCCGACCGGACAGGCGTTCCCGGGCGCGACGATCACGATCAACACCAGCAACGGCATCCCGCCGGCTCCCCCGCCGGTGGAATTCACGCCCCCGCCCAGCGACCCCGACCCGCCCCGGCCCCGCCCGTGCCGGCGGCGCCCC
>NZ_JBJTCF010000133.1:0-3788 GCF_046091765.1 Mycobacterium sp. | reverse complement strand
CCTCGGGGCCGAACCACTCATCCTGGCCGAACGCCGGATTGCGCGCGGTGTCCCACAGATCGCCCAGCGTCCCCTTGATGCCCCCCCCGTACTGGCCCGCCCCGACCTGCGGGTCGGGCAAGTACGGCGGGGGCATCATGGGGACGCTGCGCGATCTGTGGGACACCGCGCGCAATCCGGCGTTCGCCCAGGATCAGTTCTACGGCCCCGAGGGTGCGCGCCCGGCGCCGCCGCCCGGTGCGGGCCCGGCCCCGGCGCTGCCGCCGGGCTACGTGTCGATCAACGCACCCGGCTCGGAGACCCCGGTCGGGGTGCCCGGTGAGTCCGACGGCGCGCGCCCGGCGCTGCCGCCGGGCTACTACCCGCTGGACGGCCCGCCGCCGCCGGGATACTTCGACGCCCCGCCGGGCACGCCCTACCCGGTGCTGCCGAGCACGGCCGAGCCGGCGCCGATCCCCTAGCGCCGATCCGGCGTCTCGTCGCGCGCGTCGAGTTCGAGTTTGGCGGCGATCCGGTCGAGGGTCTCGCGCAGCCCGGCCACCTCCCCGGCGAGCGCCTCGATCGTCTCGCTCGTGTCGGCGTCGTCCTCGTTGGCCCGGCGCGTCAGCCACGAGACGACGGCCCCGACGATCAGCGCGGCGAAGAGCACCCCGCACACGGCCAGCACCGCCGCGAGGTCGCGGCCGTCGGGGGTCAGCGGCTGGACCTCGATCATGTTCTCGACGTCGTGACCGAACGGGACGTATTCGGCTTCCAACAACCGGGCGATCGTCCAGCTCAGCCCGTTGCTGATCGTGGAGAGCTTGGAGTCTTGCTCGGTGCTTTCGACGCGCACCAGCCCGATGGTCACGATGAGACTGACGAACACGATCAGAGCCAGCGCGGTGGTCAACTCGTGGTCTCTGGTGTGGTGGGGCAACTCGAGGATGAAGCCGCCGACGATGAGCGCCAGCGCGACCGCGGGCAGCCACACGAAGTAGGTGAAGACGACCGCGACGAGCAGCAGCGGGATGCCGAGGTGCGCGCGCAGGTAGGCGCCGCGATTGTCCGCGCGCATCAGACCGCGCACGAAGTAGACGGCCAGCCCCACCCAGAGCACGGCGCCGACGGTGGCGGCGGCGATGGAGTCGGGGGTGAATTCCATGTCGGCGACGGTCTCCCATTCCCGGCCGTCGAAGAAGAACCACAGCACGCACAGCGCGTAGACCGTGATGATGAGCAGCTTGACGACGAGGGGGATCGTCGCGCCGGGTTCGGCGTCGGGCTTACTCTGCGGCGCTCCCGCCTTCTTCCGCGATCCCTCCGCGTAGTGCTCGAGCAGGATGTGTTTCTTGCGCCCCATGCCGCCTCCTCGGTGCCGGCGCGCACTGGCCGCGAGCCTGGCAAAGTCTAACTTCCGGGCCTTGGCGCTGTCAGCGCGATCTGGGGCGCAGGCGCGCTCAGGCCGCGCGAGCGGCCCGCGTGCTCGCCGACTTGGCGGCTTCCGGTGTGGGGCGCGCGGCCCGCTCGCGGCGCTGCGTCGTGGCACCGGCCTTGGCGGTGCTCGGGGACGTGCGCTGCGCGGCGGCCGACGGGGTGCGGGAACTGGCGGCGGGCCGCGGTGCGCGTGCGGCGAGCCGCACCGAGTCGGCGGCCCGCGCGGGGGTCGCCGCGGGCTCGCGCACCGACGGGGCGGGCACGCGCACGCCGATGTCGTCGAGGAAGGCCTGCACCCCTTCGCCAACCGCGGCGACGAAGTCCTGGGCCACCTCGACGAGATTGAGTCGCGGGTTGAACGGCAGCGGCGAAAGATAGCGCGGCACACCGGGATCGAGCTCGCGGTCATAGGCGGTGTCGATGATCACCCGCAGCGCGGGGGAGACCAAGTCAACGAAGGGCTGCACCAGCCAGCTCAGCCCGAGCGCCTTGCCGAGGTCGATGAACGGCTGCATGATCGGCAGGGTGCGGGTGGGCACGGTGATGAACGGGTTGCCGTAGCTGTCGTAGCGGAAGTTCTCCGGATGCAGGGTCGGGTTCATCTGGTCGGCCAGCTCGGCGGGGGTGTAGCCGTTGGGCAGGCCGGTCTCGTTGTAGCCGTTGGGCCACAGCATCTGGCCGTGCACGTACCAGAACCCCGCCAGGCCGTTGAGGAAAGCCGGCAGGTTGCCCCAGTACAGCGGGAAGTCGCCCACCCCGTCGTACTCGAAGTGCACCGAGGTCATCGGGATCCCGGTGTCGACGATGGTCGGCATGCCGGTGGTCACGTCGACGATCGGGATGGTGCCCAGGAACCCCAGCTGCGTCCACGGCCCGCCCAGTGGGTTGTCGATGTTGCCGATCAGCACCACCGACAGCCGCTCCTTGAGGGCGGGGTCGATCCCGGCGATCAGCCGCAGCTGGTCGGAGACGATGGCCCCACCCTGGGAGTAGCCGAACAGGACGATCTCCTCGTCGGTGGTGGTCAACAGGTTGACCAGCTGGCTGTTGAAGTTGTTCAGCCCGTCGGCCACCGAGACGTCCCACTTCTCGCAGCGACCCGGAACGCACCAGCGCGGCCGGAAGAAGATCGGCCAGAACGTCGCCGGGTAGTTGACCCCGACCACATTGCAGTTGTTGGCCGCCGTGCACGGCGTGGTGGTCATGTAGTAGTCGCGGGCGTTCTGCAGGTAGCCGGCGACCACGCTGGCGTCGGGGGTGCCGGTGCCCGGGGCGACCAGCGCGGTGACGGCCTGCGCGGGCGGTGCGCTGACCGTGGACGTGACACTTACACCGATCGCGGCGAGCACGGCCAGCGCGGAGACCACGACCGCGCGCAGGGTCCGTCGCATCATGGGGGCCTCCACCGGTTCAGGGACGCCGCCGCGCGGCCATCCAGCAAACTGCAAGAATTGTAGCTTCTTGGTTGCTAGCGTGGGCCCATGTTGCCTCGACTGCGAATCGCCTCGATCACCCTGCTCACCGCCGTCGGACTGTTCCTGGTCTCGGCCGTGCCCGCCTGGGCGGCCCAGTCGATCACCCTGACCTGGGTGCGCCATGCGCAGTCCCTCGCCAACGCCGCCGGCTACATCAGCAGCACGGTGCCCGGCCCGGTGCTGACCCCCCTGGGCGAGCAGCAGGCCGCCGCCGTCGCCCAGACCCTGGCCGCCACCGCCCACGACGGCGTCTACGTCTCGGACATGATCCGCACGTCGCTGACCGCCGCGCCCTACGTCGCACTTTCCGGCATCGACCCCGTCGTGCTGGGCGGAGTGCGCGAGATCACCGCCGGTTACCTGGAGGGCCAGACCAACACCGGCGCCGACAGCCTGGCCTTCGAGGTGGCCGGGCTGCTCTACAGCATCCCGGTGGCGGCGTGGTCGCTGGGCCTGCGGGCGCTGCCGGTGATCTTCGGTGAGACCGGCAACAACTTCAACGCGCGGACCACCGACGCGATCAACACCGTCTACGCCAGCGGTGACCTGAGCCCGGTGGTGTTCGCCCACGGCGCGACGATCCAGGCCTGGACGCTGATGAACGTCTCCAACCCGGTGATCACCGGGCCGCTGGAGAACACCGGCATCGTGGTGGTGAACGGCAACCCCGAGGACGGCTGGACCCTGCAGAGCTGGAACGAGGAGGAGGTCAGCCCGACGCCGAACCTGCTGACCAAGCTGTTCCTGGACTTCCGCGAGCTGATCGTCACCCCGCAGCGCAGCATCTACAACATCGTGCAGTCGCTGCCCTACGACTCGTGGTTCGCCGACGGGACCTCGCTGGCCACCGTCGCCGCCGCGGTGTGGGACGGCGTCGTCGCGATCGTCACCGCGCCG
>NZ_JBJTCF010000132.1:0-35894 GCF_046091765.1 Mycobacterium sp. | reverse complement strand
CCCAAACGCCCTCAACCACGTCCTCTCACCAACCCTGACCCCCGCAGCCGTGCAGTGACCCCGCCGAACCTGGTAGCGACCCCGCCCCGGGACGATCCGGCTAACGGGCCGCCCGGGATGGTCAAGACCAGCCGCTTGACTTGCCCCGGTAGGTAACAGACAAAGCCTGCGCAACCGTGGAATGGGGCTCGCCAGTTGGCGAGCGCCAGAGGAGCTTTCACCGCCACATTCCCAGTTGGCCCGGCGCGTTTAGTCGCGGACTAGGCTAGCCATAGCGCTGGTTGCCTCGGTACTGCAGAAGCAAGGCGACGGTGGCGGTCCAGCCGGTCTGGTGACTGGCCCCCATCCCTCGGCCCGTGTCGCCGTGGAAGTACTCGTGGAACGGAACCAGGTCGCGCCAGTGCGGGTCGGTCTGGAAATACTCGTTGTCGCCGAACACCACTCGGCGCCCGTCATCGCCACGGACCAGGAGGCCGGTGAGCCGGCGGGCCAGTCGGTCGGAGATGACGTCCAAGGACACCGTTCCCCCGGCCGGGTCGACGGGATCGGTGACGCCGAAAGTGTCGCCGAGGTAGCGGGAATACGAGTTGAGCGACTGGACCAACAGCAGGTTGATCGGCAGCCAGACCGGGCCGCGCCAGTTCGAATTGCCGCCGAACATCCGGCTGTCCGATTCGCCCGGTGTGTAGGCGATCGCATGATCTGATCCGTTGACCCGGTAAGTGTAGGGATGGTCCCGGTGATACTTCGACAGCGACCGAATTCCGTTCGGGGAGAGGAACTGTGCGGGGTCCAGCAGCCGCTGCAGGATCGCGGCGAGTCGATCCTGGTGGACCACGGCAACCATGAAGTGCGTTCCGTCGCCGCCGTCCATCAGGATGTTGACGTCGGCGTCGGTGTGCTCGTAGAGACAGACGAGTTCGTCCCTGCACCGCTTCATGGTGGCCACGGCATCGGTCGAGGACACCGGTATGGCGATGCCGGCGAACAGCGGGACTATCGCCTGGATTGAGTAAACCTCCAGTGACCGGCAGGAGCCATCCGGAAATTCGATCACGTCGTGATAGAAGCCGGTCTGGGGGTTCCAGAAGCTGACGTGACCGCTGCCCTTCTCCAGGGCGTTGGCGACCAGCCAGGCGTCCCACACCCAGCGGCCGAACATCTCCAGGTAGCTCGGTTCCTCGAGGGAGAGTTCGACGGTGATCTCCATCAGGTGAAAGACCATCGCCGCGATCCATGCGGTGCCGTCGACCTGGGCGAGCTGACCGCCGGTGGGCAGCGGATGGTCTCGGTCGAAGACGCCGACGTTGTCCATGCCCAGGAAGCCCCCGCCGAACACCCCGCGGTCAGAAGCGTCCTTCTGGTTGAGCCACCACATCAGATTCAGCGTCGACGCCCGATAGGCGGTGGCGAGGAAGTCGCGGTCGCCGACGCCGGTGTGTTTGCGGTCGAGTTGGTAGACCTGCCATGCCGCCCAGGCGAACAACGGCGGGTTGGTGTCGCCGAACGACCACTCGTAGGCCGGGATCTGGCCGTGCGGGTGCTGCGCAATGGACTGCAGCAGGACCAGCACCTGGTCCTTGGCGAACTCCGGGTCGATCAACGCCATCGCGACGCAATGGAACGTCTGGTCCCACGCTGCGAACCACGGGTATTCCCAGGCGTCGGGCATCATCAGCACTTCGCTGAGGGCCAGGTGCTGCCAGTCGCTGTTGCGTCCGCTCCAGCGTTGGCTCGGTGGGGGCGGCTGGCCGGGATCGCCCTTGAGCCAGCGCCGCACCTTGTAGTGGTAGAACTGCTTGCACCACAACAGCCCGGCCAGTGCCTGGCGTTGTACCAGACGTTCGTCATCGGTCAGATCCGTTGCCGCCACGGCCTTGTAGAACTCATCGGCCTCGGCCCGGCGCAACTCGAACACCTTCTCCGCATCGTCGAACGGCCGGCGCAGATCGGCCGGCGCGAATCGGACTGTGACCGTGACGGATTCGCCCGGCTCGAGGGTGGCCTTTATGTGCGCTGCGAGCTTGCTGCCCTCGGTCATGTTCACCGCATCGCGCTCGTCGTGAACGACGTAGTCGTTGATCCCGTCCTTGGCGGTCGCCGAGGTGTTCGCCGATGCGAACAGCAGCCGGTTGTTCGATTCGTTCTCGCAGAACAGCATGTCCGGGATCTGTCCGGTGGAGGTGATGACGGAGAACCAGCGCTGTCCCAGGACCGGATGGTCGGTGCGGGCCGACCCGTCGCCGGCCTTGACGATCCGCGGCGCGGATTCCCCGGAGTTCCACGACCAGGTGTTGCGGTACCACAGCTGGGGCAGCACGTGGACCGGTGCGGTATCAGGGCCGCGATTGGTCACGGTGATACGGCACAGGAAATCTTCCGGGGTCGCCTTCGCGTAGGTGACCTGGACGTCGAAATATCCTTGCGCCAGCCACTCTTCGCGCAGGGCGTCGAACAGTTCGTACTCGGGCTGATCCTGGCCGCGTTGTTGACTGGTGCGCAGCAGGTCGTCGTAGGGGAACGCCGTCTGCGGGTACTTGTAGACCATCGACGCATAGGCGTGGGTGGGCAGATTGTCGGTGTAGAACCAATAGTCCTTGACATCCTCGCCGTGGTTGCCCTGCTCGTTGGCCAGACCATACGGACGTTCCTTGAGGATCGGATCGTTGCCGTTCCACAGCGCCACACCAAGGCAGATCGTCTGATCCCGGTCGCACCAGCCGGCCAGGCCGTCCTCGTTCCACCGGTAGGCGCGGCTGCGGGCATGCTCGAACGGAAAGTACGCCCACGCCTCACCGTCGGCGCTGTAGTCCTCCCGCACCGTGCCCCAGGCCCGTTCGCTCAGGTAGGTGCCCCACCGACGCCAGTCCGAGACGCCGGTTTTCACCTCTGCGAGGCGCTCGTGCTCGGCGGTTCTCACCGTTTCGAGGACAACCAGGGCTCGCGCCAACCGGGATGTCCGGCAAGCAGTTTTGCCGCTCCGGCGGGTCCCCACGAACCAGGCTTGTACATCTCCACCGGGGGTGGCGCCTGCAGCAGGGGTTCGACGATGCGCCAGGTCTCCTCGACGCCGTCCTCCCGGGTGAAGTGGCTGGGATCCCCGCGCAGCGCGTCAGAGAGCAGGCGTTCGTAGGGCTCGGGGGCTTCGCCGAGCTCCTCGGCGAATACCAGCGACAGGTTGACCGTGCGGGTGTCGTTGACGCCGGGCTTCTTGGCCTGAATCACCAGATCGGCGCCGGCGTCGGGGTCGATGCGCAGGATCAGCTCGTCGGGGTCGGGGAGGTGCGGCAGGAACGGCAGCCTCGGCGGCCGCTTGAAGACGACCCGCATCTCGGTGGCCCGCACCGGCAGGGCCTTGCCGGCCCGGATGAAGAACGGCACCCCTGACCAACGCCAGTTGTCGATGGACAGTCGCAGCGCGACGTAGGTCTCGGTCTGCGAGTCTGGGTTGACACCCTTGACCGAGCGGTAGCCGTCATATTGACCGCGCACATAGTGTTTCGGGTCCAGCGACGGGATGGACCGGAACACCTCGACCCGTTTGTCGCGTTGGCCGTCGGCGGTGCCGACGCTCGGCGGTTCGGCGGCGAACAGGCCGACCAGCTGCAGCAGGTGGTTCTGTACCACGTCCCGCAGCGCTCCCACGGGATCGTAAAAACCGCCGCGGTCCTCGACGCCGAAGTTCTCGGCCATGGTGATCTGCACGCAGTCGATGCGGTCCCGGTTCCACAGCGGCTCGAAGATCGAGTTCGCAAACCGCAGGAACAGGATGTCCATCGCCGGTTCCTTGCCGAGGACGTGGTCGATCCGGAAGATCTGCCACTCGTCGAGCATGCCGCTGAGTTGGGCGTTGAGCGCCCGGGCCGAGGCCAGGTCATGACCGAACGGCTTCTCCACCACCACCCGCGCCCCGGTGGTCAGGTTGGCGTGCGCCAGTCCCTCGACGACGCGGCCGAACAGCGAAGGAGGGATCTCCAGATAGAACACCGGGGTGTGCCGACCCTCGATCGCTTTGGCCACCCGGTCGTACGTCTTGGGATCGCCGAAATCGCCGGACACCATCGACATTCGCCCCGCCAGGCGGGCGAAGATCTCGTCGTCGATTGTCTCCCCGGCGCCCTCGATGGCACCGCGTGCGTGATCGCGTAGCTCGGCGTTGGACCAATCATCAAGGGCGACACCGACGATCGGACAGTCCAGTAATCTGCGGCGTTCCATCCGGTACAGCGACCGGAACGTCATCTTGCGGGCGAGATCCCCGGTGATGCCGAAGACGACCAGGACGCCGGCGGGTGCGGCCTCCGGTCGGGTCATTTCTTCTCGGCGTGGCCGCCGAACTCGCTGCGCATGGCCGAGAGCACCTTGGCGGTGAAGTCTCCGAGATCCCGGGACTCGAACCGCTGATAGAGCGCGGTGGTGATGACCGAGGCCGGCACCCCCTCGTCGACGGCCGCGTGCACGGTCCACCGTCCCTCACCGGAATCGGAGACCCGACCGCTGAACTCGGCCAATTCGGGGGAGCGGGCCAGTGCTGAAGCGGTCAGGTCGACGAGCCAGGAACTGACGACCGAACCGCGCCGCCACACCTCAGCGACCTCGGCTATGTCGATGTCGTACTGATAGGCCCAGGCGTCACGCAACGGCGCGGTCTCGGCGTCGACGGTGTGGGTCTTCTTGCCGACGTTTGCGTGCTTGATGATGCTCAGGCCCTCGCCGATCGCGGCCATCATCCCGTACTCGATTCCGTTGTGCACCATCTTAACGAAGTGCCCGGCGCCGTTGGGGCCGCAATGCAGATAGCCCTCCTGGGCGGTCCCGTCGGTGCGGGTGCGACCGGGCGTCGGCTCGACGTCACCGATCCCCGGAGCGATGGTCTTGAAGATCGGATCCAGCCGGGACACCACCTCGTCCTCGCCACCGATCATGAGGCAGTAGCCGCGCTCCAGGCCCCACACCCCGCCGCTGGTTCCGACGTCGACGTAGTGGATTTTCCTCTCCCCGAGGTGGTGTGCGCGGGTGATGTCGTCGCGGTAGTAGGAGTTGCCGCCGTCGATCACCACATCGTCGGGCTCCAGGTGCGGCAGCAGCTTCTCCAGGGTCGGATCGACGATCGCGGCCGGCAGCATCAGCCACATCGCCCGCGGCCGCTCGAGCTTGGCGACGAAGTCCTCCAGCGACGACGCTCCGGTGGCCCCCTCTGCCTCGAGGGCCTGCACCGCGTCGGCGTTGACGTCGTACACGACGCAGCGATGCCCGTCGCGCATCAGCCGGCGCACCAGGTTGGCCCCCATCCGGCCCAACCCGACCATGCCCAGCTGCATCGGCCTGTCAGTCGTCATCGTCCCCACTTTCCGTTACTCGACCAACTGTGGTCGACGGTAAGTCTTCCCCGGCTGACCGGTTCGCGTGCGGATATCGCCTGTCTGGCTATCCGACACCCAGCCTGGGCCGGGGCGTGGTCGTCGGCGAAGCGGGAGAACGCCGGTCGCAGGGCCGCGATGTCCACCTCCTGCAGGGTCATCGCGCTGACCTCCGGGCCACCGACGACGAGTTCGGCGATCCGGTCGAAGTCGCGGCAGTAGGCGGCGACGGTGTGGGGGGAGGGTTTCGCCGTCTTGCGCGCGTAGAGGAATTCCGCGAACCACTCCGAGCGTGGCCGGTTCAACGTCGGACTGCCCACCCGTACATTGTTTCACGCATAATGACTGTTATGCGTGATTAAGGGGCCCGGGCGATACAGGTCGCTAGAACGCCAAGCCCGGCTGAACCGGAAACGGGTGGCGGGCCGACATCAGGTCGCGCGTTCTGCACCTCGATGTAGACCTGAAGCATGCGCTCCTGCATAAGCCAGCTGCTCGGCCTGGATTCGCACCTGGGCCACAGTCGCTTCGGCCAAGGCGATCGCGGCGGCGGCACTTGCCAGTGAGATGCGCTCGGCCGCCGACAACTGGGCATCCATTCGTGCCGCGTCGGCGTATCCTTGGGCGTCGGTGAGGTAGCGCCGGGCCGTGGCAAGAGGGTCGGTTATCGCCCCCGAAATGGCCTGATTCGTCATGAAAACCAGGATACCGGCGACGCCTGGACAACACCCTAAAACGTCACAGTGACGGTTCGGGGTGGGTGCCGCCCCCTCATCGGCGTCCCAGCAGATTCGTTAGCACGTAATCATCCGGGCCCGAATCTCCTATGGGCGGGTGGATTTCGAACGCACTAACTGGAGATGTCGCGAGAGTCCACTTCACTGGCGGTGGTCGTTGGTGAGAACTGCAGGCGCATCCGCGTCGATGCTGGCGTCACGCAAAATGCGCTTGCCAAGCATGCGTGCGATGCTGGGCTGTGCTGGACCGCAAGTAAGGTCGGCCAGTTTGAGCGAGGCCAGTACAACCCGGCGTTCTCGACAGTTCTGGCGGTTACCTACGCGCTGTCGTAGTGTTCACGTCACCGCGGGCGGTACCGTGTGGTCCCGCGACAAGCGCCTGATGTCCGCCTGCGCCAAGCCGGGGTCATGCTCTTTGGTCAGCACCCCCGGCACTAGCTTCTCGCACCGGGTATCCCGGCAGCCGCACGGTGAACACCGTTGCGCCGGTCTCGGATTCCAGCGTGATGCTGCCGTGGTGGGCGGTGACGACAGCCGAGACGATGGCCAGGCCCAGGCCGGTGGACCCGTCCTGATGCGAGCGGGACGCATCGGCGCGGGCGAACCGTTCGAAGACCTCGGGTTGCAGCGTGGCCGGGATACCGGGACCGTCGTCGGCAACGCGCAGGACGGCGTCGTCGCGATCGGTGTGCAGGGACAAGGTGACCGACGACCCAGGCGGGGTGTGCGTCCTGGCGTTGGCGAGCAGGTTGGCCACCACCTGGTGCAGTCGGGCGTCGTCGCCGGGGACGAGCACCGGTTCGGCGGGCGCCTCCAGTTTCCAGTGGTGTTCGGGGCCGGCGGCGTGGGCATCGCTGACGACGTCGGCGCACAGCCGACACAGATCGACCGGTTGGCGCTCCAGCGGCCGGCCGGAATCAAGCCGAGCCAGCAGCAGCAGATCCTCGACCAGATGGGTCATCCGGTGCGCCTCTGAGTCCACCCGGCTCATCGCATGGGCGACATCGCGCGGCACCTCGGCCCGTTTCCGCTGTGCCAGTTCGGTATACCCGCGGATGGCGGCGAGCGGCGTGCGCAATTCGTGGCTGGCGTCGGCGACGAACTGCCGGACCCTGCTCTCGCTGGCCTGCCGGGTGGTCAGGGCGGTGTCGATATGGTCGAGCATCCGGTTGACCGCCAGGCCGAGCCGGCCCACTTCGGTGCCGGGACTGGCGTCGGCGTCGGAAACCCGGACCGGCAACGCGACTTCGCCGCGGTCCAACGGCAAGTCGGCAACCAAACCGGCGGTGGCGGCCACCCGGTCCAGCGGCGCCAGGGCCCGGCGAATGATCAGCCGACCGGCCAGCGTGGCGACCACGATGGCCAGCGCGGTGAGCACCGCGAAAATCAGCGCGACCCGAGCCAGTGTCTTGCCCACCGCGTGCATACTCAGTCCCACGACCACGACGTTGACCGGGTTGCGCCCGGGTGCGGCGACCACCCGGTAGCGGCCGAGCCCGTCGAGGTTGACGGTGATCGGATGCCGGGTATCGGCCATCGCCGCCAGCTGATCGGATGCCCTAGACGACAGCGGATCGCGGTCACCGCCGCGGTTGAGCGCACCGGCTTTGACGACTGCGCGGTCGCTCACCACGGCGGCGACCATTCCGATCGGCTGACCAGGTGCGTCAAGGAACTCCGGACCCGGTCGCGGCATCGGATTGCCCTGGGCGACAGGGGCTTTCTCGGGCGAAGGTGGTGGCGGGGCGGGCCGGCGTTCCATCTTGGAGGAGCGCTGGGTGATCTGCAGCAACTGGCTGTCGAGCTCCCGCACCAGATAGCGGTGCAGCGCCAGTTCGGTGGCCACCCCGATGCCCAGGCAGACCGCGATCAACAGGGTGATCTGCCCGGCCAGCAAGCGGGCCCGCAGCGACCAACGCATCGGCGCTACCGAGCCGGCTTGAGGACGTATCCCGCGCCGCGCAACGTATGGATCATCGGCGGCCGGCCGCTGTCGATCTTCTTGCGCAGATAGGAGATGTAGAGCTCGACGATGTTGGAGCGGCCGCCGAAGTCATAACTCCAGACCCGGTCGAGGATCTGCGCCTTGGACAGCACCCGCTTAGGGTTGTGCATGAGGAACCGCAGCACCTCGAACTCTGTGGAGGTCAGCGTGATCGGCTCTCCGCCGCGGGTCACCTCGTGGCTGTCCTCATCGAGGACGAGGTCGCCGACGACGATCTGCGCGCCTCCGCTGGACGAGTCAATTCCGCTGCGGCGCAGCAGACTCCGCAGTCGCAGTACCACCTCCTCCAAGGAGAACGGCTTGGTGACGTAGTCGTCGCCGCCGGCGCTCAGACCCGCGATCCGATCTTCGACGGCGTCCTTGGCGGTGAGCAGCAGCACCGGCAGATGGGGGTGCTGTTCACGCAGTGCGGTCAGTACCTGCAGTCCGCTCATATCCGGCAGCATCACGTCGAGCACCACGGCGTCGGGGCGTTCGGCGCGGGCGGCGGCCACCGCCTCGGCTCCGTCGGCGGCCGTGCGGACGGTCCAGCCTTCGTAGCGCAGGGCCATGGAGACCATCTCGGCCAGGACGGCCTCATCGTCGACGACCAGAATGCTCACCGGACTGCCGTCGCCGCGCGTCATCACTACGCGCCCGGCCGCAGACGCCCCGGAAGTCATGCCCTCCAGTATGGGCGGCCCGATGGGCCGGCCCTGTGCCATCGCTATGCGCACGCTATGAAACGGGCTGCCACCTGCGTCGACCCGGTCGGCAGCCTCTCATAGCCGGCTCATAACGTCGGCAAAGCGGGCACTATAGGGGCCCACCCACGATGGCTTTCGTGACTAACACATGGGAAAACCCCGACAACAATCCGCTCGGCACCACTGCCGATCCGACTGACCCCCTTGCTTCGGCGGGGATCCGGCATACCGATCGCCCGCACCGGCTCTACCGGGCACTCGCCTGGGTGGGCATCGCCGCCGGGTCGCTGTTCATCGTCGCCACGGTGTTCTTCAGCGGCTACTACCTCGGCAGCCACGGCGGCGGCGGCCATCACGGGCAGCACCGCGCAATGCTGCTGAAGCCGTTCCCCGGCCCGGACCACCGGATGGGACCGGGCGGCCGGATGGGATCCGACGACGGCCCACGTCGCACACCGTTGACCCAGCCGTCGCCGTCCGGTTCGCCGGAACGACCATGACAGGGCGCCCCGGCCGGTCCTGACCGGCCGGGGCGGCGGTCAACCATAAAGCGGTTTGGGCGAGGGTTGGGTGTGGCGGGGTGCGGCGTGGAGCCCGGACCCAGCGCTCCGCGGCCACCTTGATCAGCTGCAGCGTCAGGTTCATGCCCTCCACCAGTTCGTTCTCGAACGGCTCGATGCCGCCCAGTACCGCCTTCGTGACGGCGGCTGACAGTGCCGTTATGCCGTCCTCATCCCATCACCGTGGCGGGCGACAAGCATTTCCAGGTAACGCATCCGAGGGAGCTGTCGGATTGCGGTGCTACGGTCCGGCGCATGAGCACATCGCCCGATCTGACATCCGCGCGGATTTACCTCGACGAACCCTGTGGTCTGGCGTCAGTCGACCGGTCCGGACTGTCGACGGCGGAACGGATCGCTCTGCTGAAACACATGTTTGACGTCTACATCCAGGCACGGGCGGAACGGGCCACCTGAGTGCCGGGGCTTGACGCTGGTCGCGTCTTTTGGTTGGACGTGCCGTTCGATGACAAAAATGCGGCTAAGGCGGCGGGGGCGCGCTGGGATGGAACCGAGCGCCGCTGGTACGTCACGGCACCGACTCAAGCTGTTGCTCGGTGGATGCCGTTGCCTGATCTTCTTCCAGGTGAGGATCGGGGCTTCGGATCCGGGCTGTTCGTCGACTTGGTCCCCAGGTCGTGTTGGTTCACCAATGTTCGGTCGTGCGTGTCGAGCCGTGACTGGGATCGTTTGCGCCGCATGGTATATCGGCGTGCCGGGGATCGTTGCGAGAGCTGCGTCGCGGCCGCCGACATCTCTTCTGGTGTGCGCCTGGAGGCCCATGAGCGGTGGGCGTACGACGAGGACACGTCGGTGCAGCGGCTAGGGCGTGTCTCCTAACCCTTCGGGGGTGTTGAGGGCAGTGTGGCTGGTGTGTCACGTGATTGTGTTCTCAGCGATGAACAGTGGGCCCGCATCGAGCCGTTGATGCCGGCGGCGTCGGCCAAGGGTGGGAGGCCTTTTGAGGATCACCGCCGGGTGGTCGAGGCGATTGTGTGGAGGTTCCGCACCGGTGCGCCCTGGCGGGATCTTCCCGTTCAGTTCGGTCCGTGGCAGACCGCGTGGAAGCGCCATCACCGGTTCTGCCTGGACGGCACCTGGGACCGTATTCACGCCGAGTTGTTGCGTCAGGCCGACGCCGAGGGGCGCATCGATTGGGCGGTCAGCGTGGACTCCACGGTCAACCGCGCTCACCAGCACGCCACCACCCTGGCGCTGCACACAGGGGGGTCTGTCGAATTACAAGAATCTGCGTGTTGAGCCTGCCGATCACGGAATCGGGCGCTCCAGAGGCGGTTTGAGCACGAAGATCCACCAGCTCGTCGACGGCAGCGGACTTCCGTTGGTCGTGTTGGTCGGCCCCGGCCAGGCCGGCGACGCACCCATGCTGCCGGTTCTCATGACCCACCTACGGGTGGCCCGCACAGCAGGTGGACGCCCCCGTACCCGCCCGGACCGACTGCGCGGAGACAAGGCGTATTCCTCTCGGGCAATCCGCGGCCACCTCCGCGCACGAGGGATCACTGCGGTAATACCCGAACCCGATGACCAGATCGGACACCGCAAGCGGCGAGGCAACCGCGGTGGACGACCGCCGGCCTTCGACGCCACTGACTACAAGGGCCGCAACGTCATCGAGCGTGGAATCCACACCGTCAAGCAGTGGCGAGGTCTGGCCACCCGATACGACAAACTCGCCATCGTCTACCGTGGCGCGGCCGTCCTTCGCGCCATCACCCTATGGCTCAGGCGGTTAGGAGACACGCCCTAGTTCGACTGGTCTGTCTGTGCAGTGCGTGCCACAGCGCAACCCACTACGGATTGGCGCAGTTGCGTGGCCGCGGCGCGGAGGCTCTGGCCCACCTGATGCGTGTCAACAGCTGGAATGTCGCAACCGCCGAAGCCCAGCGCACAACAAGCGTGATCAGGCACAACATGCCAGAACCATTTCCCGGAGGCTCAGGATGAAAGCAGCCGCATGGCTGAGCGCGCGCTGTGAAAAGGATCTGATCCCCCTACGGTCTGTGCGGTGACGCTCGGGATGGAATAGCAGACATCGGGTTGCATCGTTGCCACCAAGACGGTGATCGTGTCCCGCTGCGGATCCACACGTAAGTCGATGCTCTCGATCAACGTCGCGTACGCGCTCCCGGGCAAAGGCTGGGCACGGTATTCCCCGGCGGCGCCGGGGCTCCCGTCGCCCACCGGTTCAAGTCTGACGCCCAGGCCGGTCTCCGCCTGGTTCAGTGAACCCGCCGCGGCGGCGGCAAAGGAACGGGTGAAGTCCGCCAAGGCGCCGGAATCGCACTGGGGACCCAGCGCAGCGTCGTTGTCCGCGCGGGCGAGGCCCACCGCGCCCCCGACGAAGCCCCCGACGACGAGCATCGCGCCGAGCAGGATCGGCAGCACCCCCTTGAATAGCCACGCCGTCGACGTGCTGCGCGCGTCGCGCACCTGGAGGTGACATTGCGCCGGATCGGCCTTGGGCCAGGACGTCGACGCCGCCCCGCACAGCAGCCGAACTGTCGCGATTCCGATAGCTGGCAGCCGCAGATCGTCCGCAGATCGTCCGCAGCATTATCAACGCCGCCCGAATCTGCCAACAAGATCAACTGTTCTGAACTGGACAAATTGATTCCACCAACGCTCCTTGATGCACTAAACGCCCAGATAACAGAATCCGGCTTACAGGCCAACTCGTCCGCCCCGCCCGGGGCGACTCAGGAGCGGCGGGACTTGCGGACGCTGCGGCGCAGGGTCTTGAGCGCTCCGTCGAGCCGCTCGCGGCACTCGCGTGCCAGGTCGGACTCCTGCTGGTAGAGCACCCCGTAGGTGAAGGTGTCCTCGCCGGCGGCGTGGGCGGTGTCGGTCTGCTGGAGCAGGTGCACGCGGCTGACCACGCTGTCCTGGTGATCGCCGAGCAGACTCTGGATCTCCTTGGAGTGTTCGGAGACCTCGACGTCGCCGGTCGCCGCGGCGACGTAGCGTAATCTCTTGGCGGCCTTGCGGATTCGGTGCAGCGCGTCGTCACGGTTGGTTTCGGCGGCTTCCCTGGCCGCCTTGGTGGCGTTGCGCACCCGTCGGTAGCTGGACGCGATGGTCGCCGGCGGGTGGCTGTCGGCGCCCTCGGACTCGGGGGGTGAGGCCACCACGAGCGCATCGAGCGCATCGAGAAGCCGGAAGTAGCGCTCCGATCGCAGTGCGCTCAGTGACCGGCGCCAGCCGGCGTCATACCGGCGGCGGGCACCGCCGACCAGACGATCGTGCACCGGGCCGCGAACCAGGTTCGCCGGCAGGGCCTGCAGGGCGTCGTGGTATCGCGCGGCGAGCACTTCGGCGTCGCGGGCCACTCCCAGGACGGCGGCCAACTCACGCAGCTCGCCCAGAATCCAGGCGTCGTCGGTGAGCCCGAAGGCGTTTTCGGAGGCTTGCAGCAGGCTGCGGATCTGGCGGGTCGCCACCCGCATCTGGTGTACCGAGTCCTCGGCGTCGGCCCGTACCCCGCGGTCCCACTCCAGCAGTCGTTCGATCTGTCCGGCCACCGCGCGGTGCACCGGGTCGGCGAGCGGGGCCTTCTGCGGCGGCACCTTCGCGCCGAGCACCCTGGCCAGCTTGGAACCGTGAGCGGCGGGGCTGGCGCCGGCGTCGGCGAGTCGATTGGCGAGTCGATCGAGCAGCCCGGACGGGTCCTCGGCGGTGGGGTCGGTCAACTCCAGTTCCCATTCCCGCCAGCGGTCCTCCTCACCGGCGGCCTGGTCCCCGCCGGGGTCGAGGGTGCGTGCGCTGACCCGGTCGTCGCAGAACTCGGCCAGCGCGGTCCCGTCGGGCCCGTACAGCACGGTCACGTCGCGGGTGGTTGCCACGTGGGCCACCGGCGCGAGGCGCCGGTCACGCACGATGGCCCGTACGACGTCGAGCAACTCCTCGGGCGGGCCGGATGCGCCCGCACCGGCGGGCTCCAGCGACGCCCGGACCTCCGTTCGGGCCTCCGGGGTGCCCGATCCCGATGCGGGCGGGAGCTTGAGATGCCATCCCGCGTCGGGTCCGCCGGTGCGGCGGCGCAGCGTGACCCGGCGTGCCGCCAGGGCGTAGTCGGCGGTGTCGAAGTACACGGCGTCGAGTGACTGGGTGGGTAGCTTCTCGACCCCCGCCACTGCCGCGAGACCTTCGAAGGACGGGGTGACCCCTGTCCCGGGCCCATCAGGGGCAACGTCGCAGGGAACGGCGAATTTGCGCTCCAGTTCGAGGTGGCGTGTCGGGCCGCCGTGTTTCGGCATCCGCTCAGGGTCGCATATCCGGGTGAACAGCCGTGCCGCGGTCAGCGGGTCAGAAGCTGTGCTCCTCGGCCGGGAACGTCCCGCCGGCGACCTCTTCGGCGTACCGGGTCGCAGCGCGGCGCAGTTCGCCGCCCACGTCGGCGAAGCGTTTGACGAACTTGGCGGTCCGACCCTCGGTCAGCCCGGCCATGTCCTGCCACACCAGCACCTGGGCGTCGCAGTTCGGCCCGGCCCCGATGCCGATGGTCGGAATCGTCAGCTTGCCGGTGATCTGGGTGGACAGTTCGGCGGGCACCATCTCCATGACCACAGCGAACGCGCCGGCTTCCTGGACGGCGATCGCGTCGGCGATGGTCTGCTCGGCCGCATCGCCGCGGCCCTGCACCCGGAAGCCACCCAGGCCGTTGACGCTTTGCGGGGTGAAGCCGATGTGGGCCATCACCGGCACGCCCGCGGCGGACAGGGCGGCGATCTGAGCACTGACCCGCTCGCCGCCCTCGAGTTTGACCGCGTGCGCGCCGGCCTCCTTGAGGAATCGGATCGCGGTGCCCAGGGCCTGCTCGGGCCCGGCCTCGTAGCTGCCGAACGGCAGATCGGCGACCACCAGTGCCTGGCGGGCGCCGCGGGCCACACCCCGAACCAGCGGAATCAGCTCGTCCACCGTGACCGGCACGGTGGTGTCGTGGCCGTACACCACGTTGGCTGCGGAGTCACCGACCAGCAGCACCGGGATGCCGGCGTCATCGAAGATCCGGGCGGTGGAGTAGTCGTAGGCGGTGAGCATGGCCCACTTGTGGCCCTCGGCCTTCATGCGCTGAAGGTGGAGGGTCCGGATCCGGGAGGGAGGGGATGCGGGTGCAGAAGCGTCGGACCCGCCGTACGGGTTATCAGACATGGCTGTTTCCCAGTGTTCGTCGGATCGATCCTCGTGGCCCGTTGCGGGTCCCCGGGTTCGGGTTGACCCCTCCAGTGTGCCACCGGCGCGCTCCGCCGTGGCAACTACGCGGTAGTGCGTTTGCTCACAACCCCGCGGCCCTACGATCGGGGTCATGCAGCGGCTCAGCGGGCTCGACGCCAGCTTCCTCTACCTGGAAACCTCGACGCAGCCGCTGCACGTCTGCTCGGTGCTGGAACTGCAGACCGCCACGATTCCCGGCGGCTACAGCTTCGACCGGCTGCGCGATGAGCTGGCGGTGCGGATCACCGCGATCCCCACCTTCCGGGAGCGGCTGGCCAACAGCTTCCTCAACCTCGACCATCCGGTCTGGGTCGAGGACACCGAGTTCGACGTGGACCGTCACCTGCACCGCATCGGTCTGCCCGCGCCCGGTGGGCGCGAGGAGCTGGCCGAGATCTGCGGGCATCTGGCGTCGCTGCCGCTGGACCGGCGCCACCCGCTGTGGGAGATGTGGGTGATCGAGGGACTCCGGGGCGACGACGCCCGCCACGGCGGACGGCTGGCGGTGCTGACCAAGGTGCACCACGCCGCCGTCGACGGTGTCACCGGGGCCAACCTGATGTCGCAGCTCTGTTCGGTCGAGCCCGCCGCGCCGCCGCCGGATCCGGTACAGGCCACCGGCAACACCAATGCACTGCGGATCGCCCTGGGCGGGCTGGGCCGGTTCGCCACCCGCCCGATCAGTCTGGCGACCAGCGTGCTGCCGGCCACGGTCTCCACGGTGGTCGACACGGTGCGCCGGGCGGCCGGCGGCCGGGCGATGGCCAACCCGTTCGCCGCCCCTGCGACGCCGTTCAACGCGAGCATCACCGCGCACCGCAACGTCGCCTTCAGTCAACTGACTCTGGCCGACATCAAGAAGGTCAAGGACCGCTACGGGGTCAAGGTCAACGACGTCGTGATGGCCCTGGTGTCCGGGGTGCTGCGGAAGTTCCTGCTCGATCGCGGCGAGCTGCCCGACTCCAGTCTGGTCGCCATGGTCCCGGTCTCGGTGCACGACCGGTCCGACCGTCCCGGGCGCAACCAGGTGTCGGGCCTGTTCTCCAGCCTGCACACCGAGATCGCCGATCCGGCCGAGCGGCTGATGGCGATCGCGGAGGCCAACACCGTCGCCAAGGAGCACAGTTCGGCGATCGGAGCCACCCTGCTGCAGGACTGGAGCCAGTTCGCCGGCCCGGCGGTCTTCGGGGTGGCGATGCGGGTGTACGCGCGCACCCGGCTGACCGAACGGCCGGTGCACAACCTGGTGATCTCCAACGTGCCCGGACCCCAGATTCCGCTGTACTTCCTGGGCGCCGAGGTGGAGGCGATGTACCCGCTGGGCCCGATCTTCCACGGCGCCGGGCTGAACATCACCGTGCTGTCGCTCAACGGGAAACTCAATGTCGGGCTGATCTCCTGCCCGGAGTTGCTGCCGGACCTGTGGGACCTCGCCGACGGCTTTGTCACCGGAATCTCCGAGTTGCTGGCAGCCCCCAAGACGTGACGGCGCTCCGCCGGTCGGCCTGCCTGCGTATTCGGGACGACATGGCAGCATGTTGGGCATGAGGCCCTATCCCCGCACCCGTGCCGTGCCCGCCGCACTGGCACCCGTGACCACCGTCATAACCACCGCTGCCCTGCTCGCCGCCAGTGCGGGCTGCAGTGCGGTGGTGGGCGGGCGCGCGGTGGTGGCCGAGCTGCGGATCGGCGAGCCGGTGGCCTGGACGAATTGCGGCGTGGGCGGCGGCGGGGGAGAAGCGCTGCCGATCCCGGCGGGCGCTCAGTGCGGCAAGATCGCCGTCCCGGTGGACTACGCGCGTCCCGACGGCCCGACGGCGACGCTGGCCCTGATCCGGTTTCCGGCGACCGGCGAGAGGGTCGGGTCGCTGCTGATCAATCCGGGCGGGCCGGGGGAGTCGGGTATCGAAGCGGCAGCAGGCATCGTCGAGAATCTTCCCCGAAGCGTGCGCGAGCGCTTCGACCTCGTCGGGTTCGACCCCCGCGGGGTGGGCGCGTCCACCCCGGCGCTGTGGTGCAACTCCGACGCCGACAACGACCGGCTGCGTGCCGATCCGCAGGTCGACTACAGCCCGCAGGGCGTGCAGCGCATCGAGGGCGAGACCAAGGCCTTCGTGCAGCGCTGTGTCGACAAGATGGGCACCGACTTCCTGGCCAACATGGGCACCGCCAGCGTCGTCAAGGACCTCGACGCGCTGCGGGCGGCGGTCGGCGACGAGAAACTGAATTACGTCGGCTACTCCTACGGGACGCGCATCGGCTCGGCGTACGCCGAGGCCTTCCCGGATCGGGTGCGGGCGATGATCCTCGACGGCGCGGTGGACCCCAACGCCGACCCCATTCAGTCCGACATCGACCAGGCCGCGGCGTTCCAGCAGGCGTTCAACGACTACGCCGCCGACTGTGCCCAGAACCCGGACTGCCCGCTGGGCACCGACCCGGCCAAAGCCGTCGACGTCTACCGCGGCATGGTCGACCCCCTCGTCGACGAACCCGCCCCGACCCGTGATCCGCGCGGACTCAGTTACGGCGACGCCCTGATCGGGACGATCATGGCGCTCTACTCGCCGAGCCTGTGGCGTCACCTGACCCAGGGGCTCACTGAGATGACCAGTGGGCGCGGCGACACCCTGCTCGCCCTGGCCGACATGTACATGCGGCGCGACGCCCAAGGTCGCTACACCAACGCCACCGATGCGCGCATCTCGGTCAACTGCGTCGACCAGCCTCCGATCAGCGATCGGGCCAAGATCGCCGAGGAGGACCGTCAGCTTCGCGAAGCCGCGCCGTTCATGAGCTACGGCGACTTCACCGGTCACGCCCCGCTGAGCGCCTGTGCGTTCTGGCCCGTGCCGGCGACGAGCACCCCGCACGCCGTGAGCGCACCCGGGCTGCCGCCGGTGCTGGTGGTCTCCAGCACCGGTGACCCGGCCACTCCCTACCAGGCCGGTGTGGATCTCGCCAAGCAGCTCGGCGGTGCGCTGCTGACGTTCAACGGCACCCAGCACACCGTGGTGTTCCAAGGTGAGCAGTGCGTCGACGACTATGCCGCGGCCTACCTGGTCGACCTGACGCTGCCGCCGCCCGACGCGACGTGCTGAACTGCCGCCCTTCCGATACCGGGACGTGACCGCCGGGCGCATCGGCCTACGTTCTGAGATGACACGATGTCGGGCGTGCCACGCTCGATCCGGGGCGCCGGGGTCCCGACTGCCCGGCTGTTAGCCGCACTGCGCGCCTGCGCGTCTGTGGTGAGTGTGGTTGTGGCCGTGGGGATCACAACGGGACCGGCGCAGGCTTCACCTGACATGGGTCAGACCACGACGCCACAACCGGTGTGGCGTGGCTGCGAGGAGTTCATCACCGACGCCTTCCTGCCCACCGCCCAGTGCGCCACCATCTCGGTTCCGGTCGACGACGCCGATCCCGCCGGAGAGCAGGCCGAGTTGGCCATCATCAAAATCCCGGCGGAGGGCCGTCGACTCGGTGTACTACTGATGAATCCCGGCGGTCCGGGGGGATCCGCCGTCGACTCGGTGGTCAACCTCGCCGACGCGCTCAGCGGCAGCCCGGTCGCCGAGCACTTCGATCTGGTCGGCTTCGATCCGCGCGGCGTCGGTCACTCCGCACCGCAACTGCGGTGTCGCACCGATGCGGAGTTCGACGCGTGGCGGCGCGAGTCGATGGTCGACTACAGTTCCGCCGGCGTGGCCGCCATCGACGACCTCAACCGCTCGCTGGCGCAGAAATGTCTGGACCGGATGGGCAAGACTTTCCTGGCGGGGGTCGGAACCGCCTCCGCGGCCAGGGACATGGATCTCGTGCGCCGGGCCCTCGGCGAGGACCAGATCAACTATCTGGGCTACAGCTACGGCACCCTGCTCGGCTCGGAGTATCTCGACCAGTTCCCCACCCGGGTGCGCACCATGGTTCTCGACGGGGCGGTCGATCCCGCCCGCGATCCGGTGGACGCCGTCGTCGACCAGATGGCCGGTTTTCAACTGGCGTTCACCGAGTACGCCGCGGACTGCGCGGAGTCACCGGCCTGCCCGCTGGGCACGGACCCCGACCAGTGGGTCAACCGCTTCCACCGCCTGGTCAACCCTCTGGTGGCAGCGCCCGCCCCGACGTCGGATCAGCGCGGCCTGAGCTACGCCGACGCGATCACCGGAACCGTCAATGCGCTCTACACGCCGCAGTACTGGAAGTACCTGACCAGCGGGCTGAGCGCCCTGCAGCGTGGCACGGAGGCCGACGACCTGCTGGTCCTCGCCGACGACTACGAAGGCCGCGACGACGACGGTCATTACGACAACGGCCAGGACGCCTTCAACGCGATCCGCTGCGTCGACTCCCCGACGCCGGCGGACCCGGCCGTCTGGGTGGAGGCCGATCGGCGCGCGCGGGAGGTGGCTCCGTTTTTGTCCTACGGGGACTTCACCGGCTACGCCCCGCGCGATCTGTGCGCGTTCTGGCCGGTACCTCCGACCTCAGCGCCTCGTGCGGCCCAACCCGCGCCGCCGGGCAGTGCCGTCGTGGTGTCCACCACCCAGGACCCGGCGACCCCCTACGCGGCGGGGGTCGACCTGGCCCGGCAGCTTCAGGCACCGTTGATCACCTTCGACGGAACCCAGCACACCGTGGTGTTCGACGGCGACGACTGTGTGGATGACGCGGTGATCGGCTACTTCGTCGATCGCGTGGTTCCGGGCAACATCTTCTGCTGAGGGCGACCCCCGTTACCCGGACCCGTCGTCCCCGCCGGGTCCGCCGCCACCCGGGCCGGACCCGCCCCCGCCGCCGGGCCCGCCACCGCCGGGCGGGTTCCCCCCGGGAGGGGGATCCGACGGCCTGGGATCCGGTGTCTCGTTCGCGGTGGTGACCGGATCGTCGCAGCCGACTCCCAGAAGATCGCTCGGATCGCTGCCCGCGCAGTACGGCGGCGGCGTGGGGTCGGGGTCCGCGATCGCCGCCGCGGTGGACGTGGACGCCAGCGCGCCGATCAGCGCGGCGGCGCCGAGAAGCTTCTTGATCATCCTGGCTCCTTGTCCGACGCCGATTGCTCGCCGCCAACGCTAGCAGCGCCGCGCGGACCGAACCGTACGTTCGGTACTAACTTTAGCCCGCTCGGCGCGCCGCTGCCCCTACCGTCTCTAGCTGCTGAAACGACGTCCGAGCGGATAACTGCGGGTGCCGTCGCTGTAACACGGCGTTAACACCCGCTGCCTACGCTCGCATCATGGACCGCCAGAAGGAATTCGTGTTGCGCACCCTCGAGGAGCGGGACATCCGCTTCGTCCGGCTGTGGTTCACCGACGTGCTCGGGTTCCTCAAGTCCGTCGCGATCGCGCCCGCCGAACTCGAGGGCGCCTTCGAGGAGGGCATCGGGTTCGACGGGTCCTCGATCGAGGGCTTCGCGCGGGTCTTCGAATCCGATACGGTAGCCCGTCCGGACCCCTCGACTTTCCAGGTGCTGCCCTGGACCACCAGCACCGGCGACCATCACTCCGCCCGAATGTTCTGCGACATCACGATGCCCGACGGCTCACCGTCGTGGTCGGACAGCCGACACGTGCTGCGCCGGCAACTCGCCAAGGCCAGCGATCTCGGGTTCTCCTGCTACGTGCACCCCGAGATCGAGTTCTTCCTGCTCGAGCCGGGACCCTACGACGGGTCGGTGCCGGTCCCGGCCGACAACGGCGGATACTTCGACCAGGCCGTGCACGACTCGGCTCCGCACTTCCGTCGCCACGCCATCGACGCGCTCGAGCAGATGGGACTCTCGGTCGAGTTCAGCCACCACGAGGGGGCGCCCGGCCAGCAGGAGATCGATCTGCGCTACGCCGACGCCCTGTCGATGGCCGATAACGTCATGACCTTCCGCTACGTGGTCAAAGAGGTCGCGCTGGCCGAAGGGGTTCGCGCGTCGTTCATGCCCAAGCCGTTCGCCGAGTATCCGGGTTCGGCGATGCACACGCACATGAGCCTCTTCGAGGGGGAGACCAACGCCTTCCACAGTCCCGAGGACCCGCTGCAACTCTCCGATGTCGCCAAGTCGTTCATCGCCGGGATCCTCGAGCACGCCACGGAGATCAGCGCGGTCACCAATCAGTGGGTGAACTCCTACAAGCGACTTGTCCACGGCGGCGAGGCGCCGACCGCGGCGTCGTGGGGCGCGGCCAACCGCTCGGCACTGGTGCGGGTGCCGATGTACACCCCGCGCAAGGCGTCCTCGCGGCGCATCGAGGTGCGCAGCCCGGACTCGGCGTGCAACCCCTACCTCACCTTCGCCGTTCTGCTCGCCGCCGGACTGCGCGGGATCGAGAAGAACTACGTCCTGGGACCCCAGGCGGAGGACAACGTGTGGACGCTGACCCCCGAGGAGCGGCGCGCGATGGGCTATCGCGAGTTGCCGTCCAGTCTCGGGGTGGCACTCGGGGAGATGGAGAAGTCCGAACTTGTCGCCGAGGCTCTCGGCGAACACGTTTTCGACTACTTCCTGCGCAACAAGCGCGCCGAGTGGGAGGAGTACCGCAGCAACGTGACTCCCTTCGAGCTCAAGAGGTATCTGTCTCTCTGATGCCGGTCCGGCCGCTGCGCTACCGTCGTGAACGTGGCCAAACCCGCGACGGAGCGCCCGCGGCTGCCCAGCGCGGGCAGGCTGGGATTGGTCGAACCCACCGCGCCTGCTGACCTGGCCAGGCTGGGATGGGATTCCGACGAGCACATCGAACTGCTCTGGTCGCTGTCTCGGGCACCGGACGCCGACGCCGCCCTGCGGACGCTGACCCGGCTGGCCGACGCGCTCGGGGACGACTGGCACCAGCTCGACGCGGCGTTGCTCAAAGACCGGTCCCTGCGTGGCCGGCTGTTCTCGGTGGCGGGATCCTCCCTGGCGCTGGGCGATCACCTGGTGGCCAACCCGCGCTCGTGGCAGCTGCTCGAATCTGTGGTGAACCTCCCCGGGTCCGACGAACTGCGCCGAGCCTTCAGTGGCGGTATCGCCGAACTCGGCACGGTACCCGAGGTGGTGATGCCCGGGCTGGCCAAGATCTACCGCGATCACCTGCTGATCCTGGCCGCTCTCGACCTGGGGCCGACCGTCGAGAACGAACCCGTCCTTCCGTTCGCGGCGATCGGGGCGCATCTGGCCGACCTCGCCGATGCGGCGCTGGAGGCGGCCCTGCAGGTCGCCGTGGCGACGGTGTGCGGATCGGCGCCGCCGCCGCGGCTTGCGGTGATCGCCATGGGGAAGAGCGGCGCGCGGGAGCTGAACTACGTCAGCGACGTCGACGTCATCTTTGTCACCGACGAAGCCGACGCCCGAACCGACCGGGTGGCCGGGGAGATGATGCGCCTGGCGTCGGAGGCGTTCTTCGAGGTCGATGCGGCCCTGCGTCCGGAGGGTAGGCACGGCGCGCTGGTGCGGACGCTGGACTCGCACGTCGCCTACTACCAGCGATGGGCCAAGATGTGGGAGTTCCAGGCGCTGCTGAAAGCCAGGCCCGCGGTCGGTGACGCCGAACTGGGCCGGCGTTACATCGAGGCGCTGGCGCCGATGGTGTGGACGGCCTGCGAGCGTGAGGATTTCGTCTCCGAGGTGCAGGCGATGCGCCGGCGGGTGGAGTCTCTGGTGCCCGCCGACGTGCGCGAGCGAGAGATCAAACTCGGCTCAGGCGGACTGCGCGACGTCGAGTTCGCCGTCCAGCTGCTCCAGCTCGTGCACGGCCGCACCGACGAGGCCCTGCATGTCTCCTCGACGGTGGACGCGCTGGCCGCGCTGGGAGCGGGTGGGTACATCGGGCGCGACGATGCGGCGAATCTGACGGCCTCCTATGAGTTCCTTCGGCTGCTCGAGCATCGGTTGCAACTGCAGCGGCTGCGCCGCACCCACCTGCTGCCCGCCGCCGAGGACGACGAGGCGCTGCGCTGGCTGGCCCGGGCGGCGCATGTGCGCCCGGATGGGACCCGGGACGCGCTCGGCGTACTGCGCGAGGAACTCAAGCGCCAGCACCTGCGGGTCTCCCGGCTGCACGCGAAACTCTTCTATCAACCGCTGCTGGAGTCGATCGGACCGTCGGTCGGTCTGACGCCCGGGATGTCACCGCAGGCGGCCGAGCGACAGCTCGCCGCACTGGGATACGAAGGCCCGCAGAGCGCGCTGACCCACCTGGGCGCGCTGATCACCCAGAGCGGGCGTCGCGGCCGGGTCCAGGCGGTGCTGCTGCCGCGCCTGCTGGATTGGCTCTCCGACGCCCCCGATCCCGACAGCGGGCTGCTGGCCTACCGCCGGATCAGCGAGGCGCTGGCCGATCAGCGCTGGTATCTGGCCACGCTGCGGGACGAGAGCGCGGTGGCCAAACGGCTGATGCGCGTACTGGGGACCTCCGCCTTCGTCCCGGATCTGCTCATGCGGGCGCCCGAAGTGATCCAGCACTACGCGGACGGACCCACCGGCCCCAAACTGCTCGACGCCGACCCCGGCGGAATCGGCCGGGCGCTGATCACCTCGGCCGGCCGCCATCCCGACCCGGCCCGGGCAATCGCGGCGGCACGGTCGCTGCGCCGGCGCGAACTGGCCCGGGTCGCCTCGGCCGATCTGCTCGGCATGCTCGAGGTGCCGCAGGTGTGTTCGGCGCTGACGTCGGTCTGGGTCGCGGTGTTGCAGTGCGCGCTCGACGCGGTGATCCGCGACAACATGCCCGCGGCTGCCCCGAACGCCCCAGGCGCCCCGGAAGTATCGCCTCCGGCCGCCCTCGCGGTCATCGGGATGGGCCGGCTCGGCGGTGGTGAACTCGGCTACGGTTCGGACGCCGACGTCATGTTCGTCTGCGAGCCGGCCGAGGGCGTCGAGGAGTCGGTCGCCGTCAAGTGGTCGGCGACCGTTGCCGAACAGGTTCGGACGCTGCTCGGAACGCCCAGTGACGATCCACCGCTCGACGTTGACGCCAACCTGCGGCCCGACGGCCGCAACGGGCCGCTGGTGCGCACGCTGGGCTCGTATGCGGCCTACTACCGGCAGTGGGCTCAGCCGTGGGAGATCCAGGCGCTGCTGCGGGCGCACGCGGTCGCCGGCGATCCGGACCTCGGGCTGCGCTTTCTGCTGATGGCCGACAAGACCCGCTACCCCGAGGGCGGGGTGACACCGGCGGCCGTGCAGGAGATCAGACGGATCAAAGCCCGCGTGGACGCCGAGCGACTGCCGCGCGGTGCGGACCCGAATACGCACACCAAACTCGGCCGCGGTGGGCTCGCCGACGTCGAGTGGACGGTTCAGCTGATGCAGTTGCGTCACGCCCACGAGGTGCCCGCCCTGCACACCACCTCGACGCTGGAGGCGCTCGACGGCATCGCCGCAGCCGAACTCATCGCCGAGTCCGACGTCGCCCAGTTGCGCGAGGCGTGGCTGACGGCGACCAGGGCACGCAATGCGCTGGTGCTGGTACGCGGCAAACCCTCCGATCAACTGCCCGGTCCGGGTCGGCAACTCAATGCGGTGGCGGTCGCCGCGGGCTGGCCCGACGACGACGGCGCGGAGTTCCTCGATCACTACCTCCGCGTCACCCGGCGCGCCAAAGCCGTCGTGAACACGGTGTTCGGGAGTTGACGCGGATGCAGTTCTACGTGAGCAGCGCCTTTCTCGAGACCTCGGAAACCGTCGAGATCGCCAGGGCCGCCGACGAACTCGGCTACCAGGGAATGGCCATCCCCGATCACGTGGTGAACCTCGAGACGCTGGCCACGCCGTACCCCTACACCGACGACGGGCAACGCCGCTGGCAACCCTTCACCCCGTGGCCCGATCCGTGGGTGCTCGTCGGTGCCCTTGCTCAGGTCACCGAACGGCTGAAGTTCGTCACCACCGTCTACATCCCCGGGATGCGCGACCCGTACTCGGCGGCCAAGGCCGTCGGAACCGCCGCCTGCCTGGCCGGCGGCCGGGTGGAGCTCGGCATCGGCGTCGGCTGGTGCGAGGAGGAGTTCACCCTGCTCGGCCAGCGGTTCGCCGACCGCGGCCGGCGCACCGACGAGATGCTGGAGCTGATGAAGGCGTTGTGGCAGCCCGGCTGGACGGAGTTCGAGGGGGAGTTCTACCGCACCCCTCGACTCGAGATGACGCCCACCCCGCCGCGGATACCGATCTACGTCGGCGGGCTCTCGGATATCGCCCTGCGCCGCGCGGCGCGCAACGACGGCTGGATCGGCGACCTGATCGGACTGGACCAGGCCATCAGCTGCGCACACCGGATCCGGCAGTTGCGCGCCGACAAGGGCTTGGGCATGGACGATTTCACGATCATCACGCCGCTGACCGATGCGTTCACCGTCGAGCACTTCGCGCGTGCGCGCGAGGCGGGGATCACCGCGGTGCTGACGATGCCGTGGATGTACTACCACGGCCCCACCGCGACGCTGGAGCAGAAGATCGACGGGATGCGGCGCTTCCGTCGCGATCTTGCGCTGGACTGACGTCCCCGCGCATGTCCGGGCGGCATCAGGGGTTGCAGTTCGGGCAGTCGGCCGGGTCGGCCAGCGACTCGGTCACGCTTCGCGCGAGTCGGTGGGCGCAGGACGCACACCCGTGGATCTCGTTGTTCGGCAGGGGTGTCGGCGTCGCACACATCCGACAGGGCAGACCGGACTCCGTGGCGATCCTGCCGAACCCCGGGGTTCGGCAGGCCGGACAGCGCGTCGCCAGCCGGTGGGCCAGCGTCACGCCGAGTCGTTCCAGGATCAGCCGGCGGCTCGGGTTGTGCTGGGCGCGCAGGTCCGGTTCGACCGCCGCCAGCCCGTCGGCGGACCGGCTGGTCGCCGACTCGACGGCCCGGCGCAGTGCGGTGGTGTCGGTGATGCCTTTGATCGTCGCGGCGGCCGTGCCCGGTAGTGGGTTGTGCGGCCGCACGATCAGCGCCTGGCCGGGCAGTCCGGCGATCAGCGAATCCGGAACCTCGTCGCCGTGCTCGACCAGCTGGCTACTTCCGGGCAGCGATGGGGTGCGGAGGCCCTCGAGGACCTCGATGCCCCGCAGATCGTCACAGAACAGCAGGATCTCCTCGTGCCCCGGCAGTCCAGACCCGGGCAGCGGACCGTAGCTCGCTTCGCTGGCGACCCCGCAGGCGAGGCCGGTGACGTGCATTGCCAGCCTCGCCTTGGCCCGGGCCGCCTCCACGGCCGTGCCGGTCCGGGGAGTCTCGCCGGTGAAGGTGCCGAACTGGTCGGTGTCGAGGTCCGCGGGTGTGCGAAGGACGGCGCCCAGAATGCGGTGGAAAGCCGGTTCGAGCTGGGCCTGCTTGCCGTGCTTGGTACCAACCGCGATCAGCCGACCGAGGTAGGGGGAGCGCTCAGGCGGCTCCGTCGGCCCCCCGTTGCTCACGGAGGACATCGAGAATCTCGCCGATGTGGTGCCCGCGCTCGACCGGGTGGCGCAGCGGGCGATCGGAGCGGACCCGGTAGGAGTTGCGCCGCCCCTCGCGGAGCCGATCCAGGTAGCCGGCGTCGACCAGGTCGCTGACGATCCGCTGGGCGGCTCGCTCGGTCACCCCCACCCGCGCGGCAACGTCGCGAAGCCGGATGCCCGGGTCCCGGGCGATGCACAGCAACGCGTGCGCATGGTTGGTCAGGAAGGTCCACTCGGCCATAACTGAAGTTTACGTCGCTGTTGGCGTCCGACACGACACGAATAATCACAGATATTTAACACAGGTAACATAAAACATGTAATATACATCGCATGTTGACCGTGCAAGCCCTGCTGACGGCGGTGATCGCCCTCCCTGCACTGACCGCTGCCTGGGCGTTCGGTCCGGGTCGGCGTACACCCCGGCTGACCGGTCAGCTCGGGGCGGCGGTCGCCGGCGGGGGATTCCTGGGCGCCGTCGTCCTGGCGATCGGCTCCCGCCACGGCGGCGTCTCGACCGCCCTCGGGCCGATCGAGTTCGCTGCGGACCGACTCGGGGTGGTCCTGCTGATGCTGGTGTTCGGTGTCAGCGCGATCGCGCAGTCCTTCGCCGTCCGCTACCTGGCCGGCGATACCCGTGCGGCATGGTTCGCCGCCGGGGCCGGGCTGCTCACGGCGGCCTCAGCCGGCCTGGCGACGGCGGCCACCCTCGTCGGGCTGGCGCTGTGCTGGACGCTCGCCGGGGCGGCCCTGTGCCTGCTGCTGGCGACCTACCGGCAGTTGCCGGCCGCCCGCGACGGTGTGCGCCGGACCGCCGCGGCATTTCTGGTCGGCGATCTGGCGCTCTGGACCGCCGTGGTGCTGGCCACAACGACCTGGGGGCCCGTGAAGCTCGCGGCGATGAGCCCCGACCAGTTCAGCGGGCCGCTCGTGCCGGTCGTCGGCATCCTGGTCGTACTGGCCGCGCTGTCCCGCTCGGCGCAGATTCCCTTCCACCGCTGGCTGCCCGCCACGCTGGCGGCGCCCACCCCGGTCTCCGCGCTGCTGCATGCCGGCGTGGTCAATGCCGGCGGCATCCTGCTGATCCGGCTGGCCCCGATGGCCGCCGACGACCTCGCCCGGCTGCTGATCGTCCTGGCCGGTGTGGCCACGATGATCTACGGCGCGACGATCATGCTGGTCAAGCCTGACATCAAAGGTGCCCTCGTGCACTCGACGACCGCCCAGATGGGCTTCATGATCCTGACCTGCGGCCTGGGACTGTGGATCGCCACCGTCGTCCATCTGGTGGCGCACGGTTTTTACAAGGCGACGCTGTTCCTGGCCTCCGGTTCGGCGATCGCTCAGGGCCGGCGCGCGCGTTCGATGCCCCCGGCGCGCCCGCTCGGCGAACTGCGCACCGTCGTCCACGCCGCAACGGCGGTGTTCCTTCCGGCCGCGGCACTGGCTCTCGCTCTGATCGTGAGCCCGGGCAGCTCCCTGTCACCCGACCAGCGCACCGCCGAGAAGGCGCTGCTGGTCTTCGCCTGGGTGACCGGCGCGGCGGTCACCTGGGGCTGGCTCAAGCGCCGACCGGGCCTGCCCGGCATCGTCGGGGGATCGGCCTTCCTCATCCCGGTGGCCCTCGGCTACGTCGCGGTCATCCACGCGATCGGTGACTTCCTCGCCCCGTCCATGCCGCAGAGCGCACTGCCGGCGCCGGTGGTCTGGGCGGTGATCGCGGCGAGCCTGGTGCTCCTCGGGCTGCTGGCGGCGGCCCGCCGGGCCGACTCGACCGGCCGGCTACAGCGTGCGCTTTACAGTCGCGCGCTCAGCGCAGGCCACATCCCCACCCCACCCGCCATGGCAGGAGCATCCTCGTGAGTCCAACGTCAACCGTCGCGGTCGACTCCGTGACGCGCCGCGCCCAGCTACGCAGCGACGTCTCGCTGGCATCCCGCGTCGTGCCCACCCACTACCCGCTGGAAACCTTCATCGCGGTCAATCCCCTTGCCGGACTGGAGAGCATGCCCTTCGAGCAGGCGATCCAGCGGGCGGGTGATCTCTACGGCATCCGCGGGACCGTCGGCGAGGCTGCGTTCCGTCGCCTCTACAGCGACGGCCGGATCACCGACCGGGACCTCGATTGCGCGCTGTCGCGGCGGTACCCAAATCTGGTCGGCGCACCGGAGCTGAGCCTGGGTCGCGACGTCAGACCCCTGGATCTGCTCCGCGCGGACCTGCTGCACGGGATCGGCGGGCCGGCTCCGCAACGGCTGCTCGAGACCTGCGCCGAGCAGCGCGGGTCGCATGTTGCCGGCACCGTCGATGCGCAGACCTCGAAGTGGTGCGCCGCATTCTTCGGAGACGGCGCCTGGCCGATGCCCGGTCGGGAGGAGGGTTTCTACTCCGCCTGGATGGCGCTGGCGCCCTTCGACCGGACGCTGCCGCGCCCCGCACGGGCGGACCTGCGCAAGGTGCCGGGATGTCCCGAGGACGCAGTTCTGCACGCCCTGGCCCGGCTCGATGTCGACGACGACAGCCGGATCGCCTACCTGCAAGCCCACCTCACCCGGATGCCCGGTTGGGCCGCCCACATTCAGTGGTGCGCCCAGACCGGCGATGCTCCCATCGACCTGCTTCAGTACCTCGCGATGCGACTCTCCTACGAGGTGGTGCTGCTCGCCCGCGACACGCGCTCCCAGCCTCGGTTGCCGAACACCGAGTCGCCCGCGGGACGGATTCCTTCAGCGCGCGACCGGGCGGCTCACCTGGTCGCCGAGCTGGGTCTGACGGCGGGTGCGGCTGAACTCACCGCCGCAGCGCGGATCCTTACCGCCCTTCCGGTGACAGCGCGGGAAGGGCTGTGGCAGAACGCCTTCGAAGCCGGTTACCGCAACCGGTTACTGGCGACGCTATCGGCCCCGGCCGACGCGCGCCAGACGAGTGACCCGGCCCGCCCGGACGCCCAGCTGGTGTGCTGCATCGACACCCGCTCGGAGGGCCTGCGGCGGCATCTCGAGTCGCTCGGGCCCTACCAGACGCTCGGCTTCGCGGGGTTCTTCGCCGTCTCGATCAGATTCACCGACCTGCTCGGAGGCAAGCCCAGCGATCTCTGCCCGGTCCTGATCTCGCCGGCCTACGACGTGTGCGAACTCCCGGCGCCGAACGCCGGCGACGCGGCCGCCCGGCAACTGGCCGGGGCCTCCCGGATCGCCGGAGCCGAATCCGCGTTCCACGCCGCCAAGGACGCCTTCGCGGCGCCCTTCACGCTGGCCGAGGCGGCCGGATTCGCCGCCGCACCGCTCGCGGCGGCCAAGACTCTCGCACCCTCCTTCAGCGCCGGTGTCCGCCACCGGTTGCGCGACACGATCGCACCACTCGCTCCGACGGTGCTCGACCTCGACGCGATGCCGACCGAGGACCGGATCTTGTTCGCCCAGGTCGCGCTCACCATGATGGGACTCACCACCGGGTTCGCCCGCACGGTCGTGCTCTGCGGCCACGGCAGCACCACCGAGAACAACCCCTACCAGGCGTCGCTGGACTGCGGCGCGTGCGGCGGACAGCAGGGCGGTCCGAGCGCGCGGACCGCGGCGACCATTCTCAACCAGCCGGAGGTCCGGGCGGGCCTGCGTGATCTGGGGATCGAGATCCCCGCAGACACGATGTTCTTCCCCGCTCAGCACGACACCGCGACCGATAGGGTGGCGCTGCTCGATGCCGAGGCGATCCCACCGAGCCGTCGGGACGACATCGCGCGACTGCGCGCCGATCTGGAACGCGCGGGATCTCTGCTGGCCGCCGAGCGGTGTGCCACGCTACCCGGCGCGTCATCGACGCCGTCCCCGGGCAGGGCGGCCCGTCATGTCGCCGCCCGGTCCTCGGACTGGGCGCAGGTCTACCCCGAATGGGGCCTGGTCAACAACGCCGCCTTCGTGGTGGCTCCCCGCGACGTCACCCGCGGCATCGACCTTCAGCGCAGGACATTCCTGCACTCCTATGAGGCCGATGTCGACCCGGACGGCGCGGCTCTGGAGACGATCCTCACCGCGCCTCTGGTCGTCGCACAGTGGATCAACTGCCAGTACTACTTCTCTGCGGTGACTCCGGAGCGCTTCGGCGCCGGAACCAAGACCATCCACAACGTGGTGGGCAGCGCCGGGGTGGTCGCCGGTCACAGCGGTGACCTGCTGCTGGGACTCCCGTGGCAGTCGGTCTCAGATGGTGAGCGACTGCTGCACGAGCCGCTGCGCCTGATGGCGGTTGTCCAGGCGCCCTTGACGCGCATCGACATGATCATCGAGCGCAATCCGATCCTCCAGCAGCTTTTCGGCAATGACTGGGTGGCGCTGGCGGCTCGGGGCAAGCCGAGTGATGAATGGAAGCGCTGGAGCCGGACCGGCTGGAGCGCGTGGTCCCAATCGCGTTGTCCGGGAGATGTTTTAGAGAAGGAGATGGTTCCATGACAGCCACGTACTCACCCGCCCTTACCAAGATGACCAAGGTGGAGGTGGTCGTCTCCGGAGCGGATGCCGCGGCCGTTCGCGACCTCATCAAGAGTGTGGGCGCCACGGGTTTCACCAGCGTGTCGGGCGTGTCCGGGCTGGGCCATCACGGCTACCGGCAGGGCCGACTGCTGTTCAACCAGCAGGCCGCATTGGAACTGATCATCACCGTGGTGCCCGATTCCAAGATCGAAGCCCTGCTGGCCGGGCTTCGGCCGCTGCTCGACGCCTCGTCCGGGGTGATGTTCGTGACCGAGACCTTCGTCAGCCGACCCGATTACTTCAGCTGACCCGCACATCAGTGAGCACTAACCGACAAACAGGGAGGTAGAAAAAATGACCGATCCGCTCACCACCTGGAAACGCCTGCGATCCGGCAACGAGCACATCGTGCTGCCGGTCGGAGCAGAGGACGGTGCCAGGGTCGACAAGCCGCTGGCCGTGGTCTTCCGGTGCGCCGACGCGGCCCTGCCCAGCGAGCTGGTCTTCGGCCAGCGCTGGGGATCGCTGATCGACGTCAGCACCTGGGGTCATGTCATCGACGCCGGCGTGACCGCGACCCTGGAGTACGCCGTGGAGACACTGGAGGTCCCGCTGATCGTCGTCCTCGGTCACGAGGGCTGCCGGGCGATGCAGGAGGCGATGCGAGCCTGGACCGAGGCTGCTCTCCCGTCGGGATCCACCCGGATCGCCGTCGAGCATGCCATCGGCTCGATGATGCGCCGCGGCATGGGCAAGGACTCGCTGCAGGCGGTCACCGCCGCGCACGTCTCCGAGACCGGTCTGGCGCTACTCGAGCGCTCCCCGGTGATCGCCCGCCATGTCGATGCCGGTCGGTGCGGGATCGTCTGCGCCACGACCGACGCGCACGGCCGGGTGCGCCCCTACGCCACCGTGGGCGCGGTGGGGGAGGACGCACAGTCGCTGCTGGAGAGCGTCTGACGGTGCGTACCGCTAGCGGGCGTTGAACCCCGGTTCGGCCAATTCGGCCGGGGTCAGGGCATCGCTGGGCGGTGGTATCACCGCGGGCGCCGACTCGGCAGGCAGTGCCGGCGGCGGGGCGGTCTCGACCTGCTGGGTGTCGAGCGTGTTGGGTACATAGGGCGGGGGCACCTCGACCACATACGGCGGCGGGACGGGTGCCTCAGCGCGGGTCTCCGCGGGTGCCAGCGGCAGCGGCGGTCCACTGGTCTTGGCCAGACCGAAGGGAATGTTGAGGACCTGCGGTTCGATGCCGCAGGCGCCGCCGCTGGCGATACTGGCGTTGCCGGTGAGGTTGGTGGCGTCCCACGAGTAGGTGTTGACACCCGGTGCCGTGGACCCGTCGGTGCAGATGATCGCGTCGGGCTGGTCGGCGAACAGAGTCCATGAGCCCACCGCCCAGTAGGCGTTAGCGCTCCACGGAGCCCGCATCCCGTTTCCGGTTTCAGCGACGTTGACGCAGTGCAGGCTGTCCTCGGCACAGGGGGTGACGGTCCAGGTCGCCGACTCCCCGTCCTCCGCGTCGAAAACGTAGGTGCCCAGCGCGTTGGGGTCTGCCAGCGGCCCCGTCGGCTCGGGGTCCTCCGCCGCTGCGGACCCGGCGAGGCCGAGGGCGGCGCCGGCGCACAGGACCAGCGCTGTCGCTGCGGTGGTAGCGGCAGTGGCGGCAGTCTTCTTCATGGCACTCCTTGTTTTGCCCGGGTATCGCCTGTACGCGCGTCCGCAGTATTCCACCATGCTGGCGGCTTTCCTGCACGGTCGACGGCCCCGGCGCCCGGAGCCGCCACGCCGAGACCTGCTCATTTTCGGCCCAGCTTGCAGTTATCCGAATCTCAGGTTATGTTTGCTGTGCAGGGCGGTGGTTCCACCGGACAATGGGGAGTCTGGGTCCATCGCCCTGCTTTTATGTCTCCCGGCAGCCACGTGGGATATCTGGATCAAAGTTTGCCAGAGACGCGGGTCACACCGGCCCGGGCTCGGTGACGCCAACCCGGCGTAAATGCGATATGGTCGGCCCACGCCGGCACAGCATCCGTGCGGGCGTGAGCCGGCAACGGGAGCGAACGTGGCAGCGCGTACGACAGCGGCCCGCAGGGTGCGCGGCGGTGCGCGTGTCGGGGTTGCGGCGCTCGCCCTCGGCATGTCCCTGGCCGGGCCACAGACACCGCCGCCGGCCACCGCAGATTCCGGTGGTGACCCCGATACCGGTCAGGTTCTTTCCGGGTCGCAGCGTCCGGAGCAGTCCCGCGCGGCCCAGCGTTACGGCGCGACTCGTTCCGACAGGGCGGTGGGCAGCATCCCGACGGCACCGAAGCCTGCCGCGACCACCGGTCAGCAGGGCCGTAGCGAGGGTGCTGATCGACCGGCACCGCGGGGAGCGGCGAGCACCGCCGGCGCCAAGGCCGGAAATCGGCACGCGCGGGTGCCGGTCGGGCCGGCGGTCGCGCCGGGTGCCGTCGCCCCGGACGCAGCCCGTGTGCCGTCCCCGGCGAGCGCACCGACAGCGGCCGAAGCCATCCCCGCCACCGCGGCAGCGACTGCGATGCAGTGCCGGAGATGCTCGGTTGGCGAGCCCGCTCCGGCGACAGAGGCGACAGAGGCGACAGTGGCGACAGTGGCGACAGTGGCACCGGCGCCGACGGCCTCGGCGATGGGTATCGCCGGGGTCGTCGACCGGATCGGGAAGTGGCTCACCGACCTTCCCGCCACGCCGGTCAGCGACTTTCTGTCCGGGGCGCTGCTGATGCTGCGGCGCGCCGTTGCGCCCGCGATCCCGGTCACCAAAGACCGGACGGCGTCATCGACTGCAGACGGCAACGGCCCCGTTCTCACCGGCATCACCAGCACGCCGGGGAGCAGATCGCTCGTGCTGACCTTTGACGGACCGCTGATCGCGAGCACGGCGACGGATTTGGCCAATTACCGAATCACCGCGCCCGGCTGCGGCAATCCGGAGATCGTGACGTCGAGCGGTCCGGCCCTGAAGATCGTGGCAGCGCAGTACGGCGACGCGCAGGTCACCTTGACGCTCGCCCGCCCGCTGTTGCAGGGGACGTTCTACCGCATCTTCATCAACGGCAGCCTGCCCATCATCAGCGGTGACCCGAACTCGAATCCGCTGACCGGTTCCGACGGAAAAACCTACGACGGCGACAACGACGACACGGCCGGCGGAGACTTCTACGGGTTGTTCGCCGTCGGGCGCAGTCTGAACTTCACCGATTCCGACGGGGATCGGGTGGCGTTGTCGGCTATCGGCGGAAGCGGCATCAACGTCTGGCGTGAACTCAATGGCGACATCGACCAGATCACCGTGCTGCCCGGCGCCAGTAGCCTCTCCGGCTCGGTGTTCGCCGGCTGCGGGAGCGCCGGCAAGGTCTACATCGGTTCGGTGACCATCCCCGTGCCGGTGCCGCTGGAACTCAACGGCGCCGTGGATAACCTGCCGCAGTCATTCCAGATGGTGCCGCGCAGAGGACTGCCTCCGCCACCGCCGGTGCCGACTGCCGCGTCGCCGGACCCGGTGACGGCCACCAGCGAGAACCTGCCCTACACGCTGAACATCGCTCCCGTCAGCGCTCCCGGGATCACGAACCTGCCGGGTCTGCAGGGCAGCGTCTATGCCCAGACGGCTCCGACGTCCGACTATCCCAGCGGACTGTGGCTGGTATTCGGCGGGCGCACCAACGGCCTGCACAACTTCGTACCCAGCGGCGAGCAGAGCTTCCCGCCGAGCTTCCAGAACAACGTCGTCTACGTCATCAACCCGGTCGACTGGCAGGTCTGGTCACTGCCGTGGAGTCAGACCGATGTGCCGGCTTCGGTGTACAGCCCCCTGAGCTCGGCCGATCAGCAGTACTTCCAGAAAGATGACACGCTGTACATCTCGGGGGGCTATTCCGTGCCCGGCACGGCGAACTTCACCGGTGACGTCAGCGCGGCGAGCACGACCATCACCGTGACCAGCGGCCTGGAGAACCTGGCGGTCGGGCAGCGCGTCTCGGGGGTATTGCCCTTCCCGTCCGGTCAGGCAATCTTCCCCGTCGGGACGACGATCACGGCCATCAACGGCAACACCGTCACGACAAGCCGTGACACCGAAGCCGAGGGGACCGGTGTCACCTTCGCCGCGTTCACCAGAGAGTTCACCACCTACGACACGCTTACGGCCCTCAGTGTCGCGGGATTGGCGCAAGCGGTCATCGACGGTGGTGAGGTGGCTCGGCTGGCCAGGATCCGCCAGATGTCCGATCCGCGGCTGGCGGTGACGGGCGGTGGGATGGCGACCCTGAACGGCCGGACCTACCTGGTGTTCGGACACAACTTTCAGGGCGGCTACAACGGGCGGACGGCCAACATCGCCCAGGTCTACACCGACGAGGTCCGCAGCTTCCGCATCATCGACACCGGACGTGGTCTGGCCATCACCGACTACCGGGCCCAGCGCGATCCGGTGGACTTCCGGCGCCGGGACGGCAACCTGGTCAGCTTCATCGGGAGTGCCGGCCAGGACGAACTGGCCTATCTCGGCGGTGTCTTCACGGTGGGCCAAACGGAGACCGGCTACCAGGCGCCGATCCTGATCGGCTCCGACGGCGTCGCCCGGATCGACGCGGGCTATCAGCAGTACTTCAACCAGTACACGACCGCGAACATCCCGCTCTATGACCGACGCTCCGGTTCGATGTACACCGTGCTCATCGGCGGAATCAGCCTCTACTACTACGCCGACGGCGTGCTCACCGAGGACACCGGACTTCCCTGGGTGGACAACGTAACCTCGCTCGTGCGGTCCCGCGACGGGTCGTTCCAGGAGTACTCCATGTCGCCCATCCCGGCTGTCACCGCAGGCGGCACCGGCTATTACGGCGCAGGCGCGAACTTCTTCAACAATCAGGCGCTGAGCACCCGCCGCAACGGCGTCATCTCGCTCAACGATCTGCGCGGTCCCACGGTGCTGGGTTACATGTACGGCGGAATCTATTCCACCGTGCCCGCGACGGGCAACAACACCTTCAGCCAGACCGGAGCATCGAACCAGGTGTTCCAGATCACCCTGACTCCGACCTGATCCCGACCCTTCCCGGCGGATGTCGCTCCGCGGTGTGCGCTGTCCTTTTTCTCTGTCCTGCTTTTTGAGGACACACGGTTCATCCACCGGATGGGCGTTCCCGGGTACAGACTTTGCCTCGCCGTTCGCGGATCGTAGAGGTATCGCCGGGACAACCTCCGGTGCACGCGAAACGAACGGAAGAGCTGAGAACAATGCAGAAGCAGAACCAGAACCTGAACCAGACCCCGAGCCAGAACCCCGTGGCCGGCACGCGCCGTATGGCACGCCTGGTCGCAGGCGCCCTGATCGCTCTGGGTGTGGCCGGAGGCGGCTCGCTAGGGCTGACCGCGGTCGCCTACGCCGACTCAGGCCAATCGGTCACCCAGGACAG
>NZ_JBJTCF010000131.1:0-68522 GCF_046091765.1 Mycobacterium sp. | reverse complement strand
CGTGCCCGAAGGCGACACCATCTTCCGCACCGCCGCCACCCTGCGCAGTGCACTGGTCGGCAAGACCCTGACCCGCTGCGACGTCCGGGTCCCCCGCTACGCCACGGTCGACCTGACCGGCCACCGAGTCGACGAGGTCCTCAGCCGGGGCAAGCACCTGTTCATCCGGGTCGGCCCGGCCAGCATCCACTCGCACCTGAAGATGGACGGCAGTTGGCGCACCTCGCTGCGCGGGGTGCCGGACCACAAGATCCGCATCCTGCTGCAGGCCCGCGACACCGCGAAGACGGTCACCGCAGCCGGGATCGACCTGGGCGTCCTGGAGATCCTGGACCGCGCGCACGACCAGGACGCGGTCGCCCATCTGGGACCCGACCTGCTGGGCGAGGACTGGGACCCGCACAAGGCGGCCGAAAATCTCACCGCCGATCCGAGCCGCGGACTCGCCGAGGCGCTGCTCGATCAGCGGGTGATGGCCGGGGTGGGCAACGTCTACTGCAACGAGCTGTGTTTCGTCTTCGGCCGGCTCCCCACCAGCCCGGTGGCTGCCCTCACCGACCCGCGGCGACTAATCGCCCGCGCCCGGGACATGCTGTGGGCCAACCGCGCCCGCCAGAACCGCACGACCACCGGTGACACCCGCCCGGGCAGCGAACTGTGGGTCTACGGACGCGAAGGCCGACCCTGCCGGCGCTGCGGAACCGCGATCGCGCGCAGCGCGCCGCAGCCCGCCGACCGGGTCAGCTACTGGTGTCCGGCGTGCCAGCGCTGACCTCGGCCGGTGTGAGCGTGGACACCACCTCGTCGACCGCGGCGTCGAGATCCTTGATCGTTGAGCGGTCCAGCCGCAGGGAACGGGTCGCGTCGGCCTGCCACAGCGAGGACTCGATGGCCGCCCGGCCGTTCGGGTAGGCCAGCGCGACCACCACCGCGGTGCCGACGTCGAGTGCCTGGCCGACCTCGTGGCGCAGGCCGGTCCGCAGCTCGTGCTCAGCGAGGGAGCCGAGCATCCCGCCGGCCGCCGCACCTACCGCCACCGACAGCGCCATCGGCGGGGCGAGCAGACCGAAGATCAGCCCGATCCCGGCGCCGAACGCCACCGCGGTCCGGCCGTGCCGGTTGGCCGCCTCGACCACTTCCGGGTGACCGTCGGCGTTCTTGGTGACCAGCACCGCCGCCCGCGCCTCCATGCCGTGGGCGGCCCGGCGCTCGAGTTCACCGAAGTCCTCGCGCGCGACGGCGACGTCGCGGTACGCCGCGATGATGATCAGCTGATGGTTGTCGTCCATGTCGGCCTCCCGGGTTGATGAGCCGATCCTCACCCCGGGCGCCGACCGGTCACTAGGGCCGGAAGGCCTCAGTCCGGGAGTCGCCCGAGAGTCGCGTGCGCAGAAACGGCACCAGCCGCGCGGCCACCTGATCGGTGTCCTCCAGCCAGCACCAGTGACCCAGGCCGGGCAGGATCGCGATCTCGGCGCGCGGGAACACCCGCAGCTGCCGGCGGGCCTGCTCGACCGGGATGTAGGCGTCGGCGTCACCGAAGACGACCAGCGCGTCGTGGTCGTGTTCGCGCAGCCGCGCGGCCAGCTGCTCGCCGTCAGCGGCCCGGGTGGACCGGTAGAGCCGCAGCACCGCGCGGCGGGTCTTGCGCGGCTGCAGATGATCGGCGAGCACCGCCACCCACTGCGGGGGCAGACCGGGGTTCTCCCGGGCCAGCTGCGCGCGCACCAGATCCGGGCGCAGCACTCGCATGGACAGCTCCCCCAGCAGCGGGGTGCGCCAGATCCGCGCCATCCGGTGCCAGCGGTAGCCCAGCAGCACGCCGGTGTTCACGAACGTCACGCTGCCCACCTGCGCGGGGTGGTCGGCCGCCCACGCCGCCGCGAACGGCCCGCCGAAGTCGTGCGCGACCAGGTGCACCCGCTGCACGCCCAGCGCGCGGATCACCCCGTCGAGGAAGCGCGCGTAGCTGGGAACGTTGTAGTCGCCGTCGGGTCGTTCGTCGGTGGCACCGAAGCCGGGCAGATCGGGGGCGACCACGGCGGCGAACTCGGCGACGCGGGTCATCAGCGGCATCCAGTCCGCGCCCGCGTCGGGATTGCCGTGCACGAACACCACCGCCTCGCCGGGCGCCCCGGCCCCGCCGACCAGAACCGAGGTAGCCAGGCCCTCGACGGTGATCCGGCGGGTCTCGATCATGCGCGCGAGCTTACGAACACCCGCCGCTGCCCGGTCAGCGGGTCGCCGAACTCCAGCCGGTGGGCGATCAGGCGCAGCGGCCGGCTGAAGTCACCGGGGTCGACGGCCAGGACGTCGGGGTAGAGCGGGTCGTTGTCGATCGGGACGCCCAGCCCGGCCAGGTGCACCCGCAACTGATGCGTCCGCCCGGTCCGCGGCGTGAGCCGATACCGGCCCTCACCCCGCGGCTCGACCAGGGTCTCGGCGTTGGGCTCCCCCGGTTCGATCCTGGCCTGCAACACGCCGCGGTGTTTGACGATGCGATTCGAAACAATCTGCGGCCCAACCAATCCCGAAGTCACCGACGACCACGCCAGATAGGTCTTGGCGACCTCGCCACGGGCGAAGAGCGTCTGATAGGCCCCGCGCACGTCGCGGCGCACCGTGCACAGCAGCACCCCCGCCGTCAGCCGGTCGAGCCGGTGCGCCGGGCACAGCTCGGGCAGCTGAAGTTCGCGGCGCAAGCGCACCACCGCGGTCTGGGCGACGTGCGAGCCGCGCGGCATGGTGGCCAGGAAGTGCGGCTTGTCCACCACGACGATGTTGTCGTCGCGGTAGAGCACCGGAACCTCGAAGGGCACCTCGATCTCGTCGGGCAGGTCGCGGTGGTGATAGACCAGCGCGCCGGCCGGCAGTTCGGTCGTGCCGTCGAGTGCGACTCCGCGCGCGTCGACCACCTGCCCGGCGAGCACCTTCGCCCGGGCCGCCGCGCCGAAGCGCCGCCCGAACTCGTCGGCCACGTTGCCGCCGTGCACCCGCAGCCGGGCCGGGCCGAGCACGTCGGCGATCGGCCGGCTCACGTCAGGGGCACCGGCTCGAGGATCTCCGCACGCGCCTCGGGAGCGGCGACCCGCAGCGCGTCGGCGGACGCGTCGTCGGGCTGGGTCTGGGAGAGCACCTCGGCCTCCACCCGCGCGATGTAGGTGGACACCTCGCGGTCGACGTCGGCCGCCGACCAGCCCAGGATCGGCGCGACGATCTCGGCGACCTCCCGCGCACAGTCCACCCCGCGGTGCGGGTATTCGATGGAGACCCGCATGCGCCGGGTGAGGATGTCCTCCAGGTGCAGCGCGCCCTCGGCCGCCGCGGCGTAGGCCGCCTCCACCCGCAGGTACACCGGCGCGTGGGTGATCGGCTCGAGCAGGTCGGGCTGGTCGGCGGCGAGGTCGAGCACCTCGTCGATCAGCGAGCCGAACCGGTCCAGCAGGTGGCGCACCCGGTAGGGGTGCAGGTTGTAGCGCTCGCCCGCGCTGTCGGTCTGGTTGATCAGCGCGAAGTAGCCGTCCGCACCCAGCAGCGGCACCTTCTCGGTGATCGACGGCGCCACCCGGGCCGGCACGAACTCGGCGGCGGCGTCCACCGCGTCGGCGGCCATCACCCGGTAGGTGGTGTACTTGCCGCCGGCGATGGCGACCAGTCCCGGTGTGGGCACCGCCACCGCGTGCTCGCGGGACAGCTTGGAGGTCTCCTCACTCTCCCCGGCCAGCAGCGGCCGCAGCCCGGCGTACACCCCGTCGATGTCGTCGTGGGTCAGCGGGGTGGCCAGCACGGTGTTGACGTGCTCGAGGATGAAGTCGATGTCGGCCTTGGTGGCCGCCGGGTGGGCCAGGTCGAGGTTCCAGTCGGTGTCGGTGGTGCCGATGATCCAGTGCGTGCCCCACGGGATGACGAACAGCACCGACTTCTCGGTGCGCAGGATGATGGCGACCTCGCTGACGATCCGGTCGCGCGGGACCACGATGTGCACGCCCTTGGAGGCGCGCACCCGGAAGCGGCCGCGCTGGCGCGACAGCGCCTGGATCTCGTCGGTCCACACCCCGGTGGCGTTGATCACGACGTGCCCGCGCACGTCGGTGTGCTCGCCGTTCTCCGAATCCCGCACCCGCACCCCGGCCACCCGGTCGCCCTCGGTCAGCAGCGACACCACCTGGGTGGAGTTGCGCACCACCGCCCCGTACTGCGCGGCGGTGCGCGCGACGGTCATGGTGTGGCGGGCGTCGTCGACGACGGTGTCGTAGTAGCGGATCCCGCCGATCAGCGAGCTGCGCCGCAGGCCCGGTGCCAGCCGCAGCGCACCGGACTTGGTCAGATGGCGCTGGGGCGGAACCGATTTCGCCCCGCCCAGCTGGTCGTAGAGGAAGATCCCCGCCGCGATGTAGGGCCGCTCCCAGACGCGGTGGGTCAGCGGGAAGAGGAACGGCAGCGGCTTGACCAGATGCGGCGCGAGGGTGGTCAGCGAGAGCTCGCGCTCGTGCAGTGCCTCGCGGACCAGGCCGAACTCCAGCTGCTCGAGGTAGCGCAGGCCGCCGTGGAACATCTTGGAGCTGCGACTCGAGGTGCCCGACGCGAAGTCGCGGGCCTCCACCAGTGCCACCCGAAGCCCGCGGGTGGCGGCGTCCAGCGCCGCGCCCGCCCCGACCACGCCGCCGCCGATCACCACGACGTCGAACTTCTCGCGGCCCAGCTCCTGCCACGCCTCGGCGCGGCGGGCCGGGCCCAGGACGGGATCGCTCACCGGGAACTCCTCACAGGGCAGAGGCTAGTCGAGATCGTCGTGCGCCATCAGGCGTCGGGCCGCCTCGACGATCGAGCCCGACAGCGACGGGTAGACCGACAGGGTCTGGGCCAGGTCGGTGACCGAGATGCGATTCTGCACCGCCAGCGCGATCGGCAGGATCAGCTCGGAGGCGATCGGCGCCACCACCACCCCGCCGATCACCACCCCGGTGGCCGGCCGGCAGAAGATCTTCACGAAACCCCGGCGCAGCAGCGACATCTTGGCCCGGGCGTTGGTGTTCAGCGGCAGCATCAGCACCCGGGCCGGCACGCTGCCGCTGTCGATGGCGGTCTGCGGCACCCCGACCGCACCGATCTCGGGCCGGGTGAACGTCGCCGAGGCCACCGTGCGCAGCCGGATCGGCGCCACCCCCTCCCCGAGCGCGTGGTACATCGCGATGCGCCCCTGCATGGCCGCCACCGACGCCAGCGGCAGCAGTCCGGTGCAGTCCCCGGCGGCGTAGATGCCGGCCGCGGCGGTCCGCGACACCCGGTCGACCGGGATGTAGCCGCCGGGGCCGAGGTCGACCCCGACCCGCTCCAGACCCAGGCCGGCGGTGTTGGGCACCGAGCCGACGGTCATCAGCGCGTGGCTGCCGTCGACCACCCGGCCGTCGGCCAGCGTCACCCGCACCCCCGCTTCGGTGCGGGCCACCGACTCGGCGCGGCCGTTCTTCAGCAGCGTCACGCCGCGCTCGGCGAACACGGCCTCCAGCACGGCCGCGGCGTCGCTGTCCTCGTGCGGCAGGATCTGGTCGCGGCTGGCGACCACCGTCACGGTCACCCCGAGTTCGGTGTAGGCGTTGCAGAACTCCGCCCCGGTCACCCCCGAGCCCACGATCACCAGGTGCTCGGGCAGCGCCTGGAGGTCGTAGAGCTGCCGCCAGTTCAGGATGCGCTCGCCGTCGGGCTCCGCACCGGGCAGCACCCGCGGGCTGGCGCCGGTGGCGATGAGCACCACGTCGGCGTCGAGCACCCGCTCCGCGCCGCCCGGGCAGCTCACCCGCACCCGGTGGTGGGCCATGCCCGGCACGCTGTCGATCAACTCGGCGCGCCCGCCGATCACCTCCACACCCTGGCCGAGCAGCTGGGTGCCGATGTCGGCGGACTGCGAGCGGGCCAGCGTCTTGACCCGGTTGTTGATCTGGGGCAGCGAGATCTTGGCGTCCTCGTGGCCGATGTCGTAGCCCAGGCCCGACGCCCGGCGCAGCTCGGTGCGCACTCCGGTGGAGGCGATGAAGGTCTTCGACGGCACGCAGTCGAACAGCACGCACGCCCCGCCGATCCCGTCGGAGTCGACCACGGTGACCGCGGCGTCCCGGGCGGCCGCCACCAGGGCCGCCTCGTAACCGGCGGGGCCCCCGCCGAGGATCACGATCCGGGTGGTCACGCGCCTATCTAAACAGGAAATGCGTAGTCTTTCCCCGTGCCGCTCTACGCCGCCTACGGATCCAACATGGACCCGGAGCAGATGATGGAGCGGGCCCCGCACTCCCCGATGGCCGGCACCGGCTGGCTCTTCGGCTGGCGGCTGACCTTCGCCGGCGAGGACATCGGCTGGGAGGGGGCGCTGGCCACCGTGGTGGAGGACCCGATCTCCCGGGTGTTCGTGGTGCTCTACGACGTGACCGCGGCCGACGAGCGCAACCTGGACCGCTGGGAGGGCTCCGAACTCGGTCTGCACAAGAAGATCCGCTGCCGCATCGACCGCGAATCCTCCGACACCACAACCGATCCCGCACTGGCCTGGCTGTACGTGCTGGACGCCTGGGAGGGCGGGCTGCCCTCAGCCCGGTATCTGGGGGTGATGGCCGACGCCGCCGAGGTGGCCGGGGCGCCCTCGGAGTACGTCCACGACCTGCGCACCCGGCCGTCGCGCAATATCGGCCCGGGGACCGCGCTCTAGCCTCACTCGAAGAGCGCGGCCTGCTCGACGAGGTTGACCAGCACCCGGATCCCGATCGCCAGCGCGCGCTCGTCGATGTCGAAGTTGGGCTGGTGCAGATCGAGCTGCGGGCCGCGGCCGTCCCACACGCCCAGCCGGGCCATCGCGCCGGGGACCCGCTCCAGATACCAGGAGAAGTCCTCCCCGCCGCCGGACTGCTGGGTGTCGGCGAGCACCTCCGGGCCGACGGCCTCGATCGCATGCGACAAGATCTGGGTGCTGCGTTCCTCATTGATCACCGGCGGCACCCCGCGCCGGTACTGCAGCGAGTGCTCGATCCCCAGCGGGGCCAGCAGGCCCGAAACCGTCTCGCGGACAAGGCTTTCCATCGTCAGCCAGGTCTGGTGGCTGGCGGTGCGCACGGTGCCGGCCAGGGTCCCGAGTTGCGGGATCGCGTTGGGGGCCGCGCCGGCGCTGGCCACCCCCCACACCACCACGGTGCCGTGGCGCGGGTCGATGCGCCGGGACAGCACGCCGGGCAAGCCGGTGATCACCGTGCCCATCCCGTAGACCAGATCGGTGGTCAGGTGCGGCCGGGAGGTGTGCCCGCCCGGTGAGTGCAGCGTGATCTCGACGGAGTCGGCCGCCGAGGTGATCGGGCCGGCGGTCACCGCGACCCGGCCGACCGCCAGGTGCGGGTCGCAGTGCAGCGCGAAGATCCGCGAGACCCCGGACAGCACGCCGGCCGCGACCGCCTCGATCGCGCCGCCGGGCATCAGTTCCTCGGCGGGCTGGAAGATCAGCCGGACCGCGACCGGCAGTTCCGGCGCCGCCGCCAGGGCCCGGGCCGCGCCGAGCAGCATGGCGGTGTGGGCGTCGTGGCCGCACGCGTGCGCCACCCCCGGCACCGCCGAGGAGTAGGGCGCGTCGGTGCGCTCGTCCATCGGCAGCGCGTCGATGTCGGCGCGCAGCGCGATCCGCGGCGCATGCTCAGGCCCGAAGTCACAGGTCAGTCCGGTGCCGCCGGGCAGGATCTTGGGGTTGAGACCGACCTCGACGAGCCGGTCGGCGACGAACTGGGTGGTGGCCGATTCCTGGAAACCCAGTTCGGGGTGGCGGTGGATGTGACGGCGCCACGCGATCACGTCGTCGTAGTTGGCTGCCAGCCACGACTCGGCTGCATCGGCCAGGGGCATCCTGGCAGTCTAGGCTGCCGTGCCGCGGCTCCTGCCGCCGCGATCAGCTCAGTCAGCGGGGCCCGAACTGGCGGTCCCCGGCGTCGCCGAGTCCCGGCACGATGTAGGCATCGGCGTTGAGGCCGACGTCCACGGCGGCGGTGAACAACCTGGCCCCGGGAGCCACCCGTTGCAGCGCGGCCACGCCCTCGGGCGCGCAGACCACGCACACCACGGTGATGTCCGTCGCGCCCCGGGCCTGCAGCAGCTCGATGGTGTGGGTCATCGACCCGCCGGTGGCCAGCATCGGGTCGAGCACCATCACCGGCTGGCTGCCCAGGTCCGCCGGCAGCGACTCCAGATAGGTGGTCGGCCGGTGGGTGCTCTCGTCGCGCACGACGCCGACGAAACCCACCCTGGCCTCAGGGATCAGGGCGTGCGCCTGTTCGACCATGCCCAGTCCGGCCCGCAGCACCGGCACCAGCAGCGGCGGGGTGGCCAGCCGCTGACCGGTCGTGTCGCCCAGCGGGGTGCGCACGCCGATCTGCTCGCGGGGGGCGTCGCGGGTGGCCTCGTAGACCAGCATCAGGGTCAGGTCGCGCAGGGCGGCGCGGAACCCGGCGTTGCCGGTCCGCTCGTCGCGCAGCGTGGTCAGTCGGGCCGCCGCCAACGGGTGGTCGACCACATGCACGTCCATGGGCTCAAACTGTAGGTCGTTAGGCTGTCCCGCATGGCTGCACAGCTGGTACCGATTCGCCTCAGCGTCACCGCGGGTGACCTCTACACCCTGTGGGCTCCCCGCTGGCGCGACGCCGGCGACGACTGGGAGGCCTTCCTGGGCAAGGGCGACGACCTGTATGCGTTCACCTCGGTGGCCGACCTGGCCGGGTTCGTCCAGTCCGGCGCCGAGAACGACCTCAGCGACCACCCGGCCTGGAAGAGGCTGACGGCGGCCAACGCCCACAAGCTGATGCCCGCCGACGACCGGCATGCCGATCTCGTCGCGGTCGAGGACCTGCTGGCCGAGAAGCCCACCGAGGAGTCCGTCGCCGCGCTGGCCACCGCCCTCACCGTCGCCGCGTCCATCGGATCGGTGTGCGAGCTGCCGCCGGTCACCCGGTTCTTCAACGGCAACCCCAGTCTGGGCATGGTGTCGGGCGGGATGGAGCAGTTCTCCGGCCGGGCCGGCAAGAAGCGCTGGAACATTGTCGGCACGGTGATCTCCCGCAGCTGGAATGACGTACTTGCGGCGATCGACGAGGTGATCACCACACCCGAGGTCGACGCGCGCGCCTCGGCCCGGGCCGCCGCGGAGTTGGAGGAGCCCTACGAGGACGACGAGGAGCTGGATGTCGTCGCGGCGGCGGTGGGCGGCTCGGACTCCGATTCCGACGATGACGTGATCGCCGACCGGGCCGAGCGGATGGTGCTCGGCGGTGACGCGAACTTCTGGGAGCACGTCGGTATCGACCCGGTTCGGGTGATGTCCGGGGAGGGCACGCTCTACACGCTGCGGTGCTACTTGGACGAGAAGCCGATCTTCCTCGGTCGCAACGGGCGGGTCAGTGTGTTCGGATCGGAGCGGGCGCTGGCCCGGTACCTGGCCGACGAGCACGACCACGATCTGGCGGATCTGAGCACTTACGACGACATCCGGACGGCGGCGACCGACGGCTCGCTGAAGGTCGACGTCAGCGACGAGAACGTCTACGTCCTCAACGGTCTGGCCGAGGACATCGGCGAGGGGCCCGATGCCCTCGACCGCGACCAGCTGGCGCTGGCGGTGGAATTCGTGCGCGACGTCGGCGACTACTCGGAGGACGACGTGGTGGACACGATGCTGGCGCCCGACACCGCGCTGGGCCGGCTGGTCGGCTACGTGCTGGACCCCGAGTCCGGCCGCCGCCCCGGCCCGCCCTACGCGGCGGCGGTCAAGGAGTGGGAAGCGCTCGAGAGGTTCGTGGAGTCGCGGCTGAGGCGCGAATAGCGCCGAAGCCGGCGACGACATCAGAGCCCGTGTCGCGGCTGAGGCGCGAATAGCGCCGAAGCCGGCGACTTGTCGGTGGGCGCCGAAGCCTCCGATTTGTCGGTGGGCGCCGAAGCCTCCGATTTGTCGGTGGGCGCCGAAGCCCGCGACTTGTCGGTGGGCGCCGCTACTCTCGAATGTATGTTCGATTACCGGCTGAGCACCTACTTCGAGCCCGCCGACACGGCCGAGTCGCGGGCCACGCTGTGGGAGATCGCCGCGGCCACCCGCGAGGAGAACCGCGCGGCCGCCCGGCGGCTGGCGGCGATCGGGAAACTGTTCGAGATGCGCCGCGCCGAATGCGGCGAGAACGCGGACTGGGCCGTCGACACCTGGGCGGTCGTGGGCGCGGAGGTGGCCGCCGTACTGCGCGTCAGCCTCGGCAAAGCCGGCAGCTACATGCACTACGCGCAGGCCATGCAGCGACTGCCCGCCGTCAGCGAGGTGTTCGGCGACGGCGCGATCGACATGCTGGTTTTCCAGACCGTCGTCTACCGCACCGCGCTGATCACCGACGAGGACGTGATGGCCGAGGTGGACCGCCGCATCGCCGAGCGCACCGCACGGTGGCCGTCGATGACCCGCGGGCGGCTGGCCCGCGAGATCGACCGCATCGTCTCCAAGCGCGACCCCGAGGCGGTGCGCCGGGAACGCGAACGCACCCGCGACCGCGACGTCACCATCTGGGAGCCCGCCGACGGAACCGCCGACCTCTCCGGACGGCTCTTCGCCACCGACGCCCACCTTCTCGACAAGAGACTCGACGCGCTGGCCGCCACGGTGTGCGACAACGACCCGCGCACGCTGCCCCAGCGCCGCGCCGACGCCCTCGGCGCCCTGGCCGCCGGAGCCGACCGGCTCAGCTGCCGCTGCGAGGGCACCGGCTGTACCGCCGCCGCGCCGACCGGCCCCACATCGGCGTCGTCGGGAGTCGTCATCCACGTGGTGGCCGAGAAGGCGGCCCTCGACGGCAACTCCGAGCAGCCGGGGTACCTGCTGGGGGCCGACGCCCTGATCCCCGCCGAGGTCCTGCGCGATATCGCGCCGCTGGCCGAGCAGCGCCCCCTGCGCGAGCCGGTCGACGGCGTCGCCGAGAAGGGCTACCGGCCCTCGCCGTCGCTGATCGATTTCGTCCGGGCCCGCGACTTGACCTGCCGGGCGCCCGGATGCGACCAGCCTGCCATCGACTGCGACGTGGACCACACCGTCCCGCACAGTCGCGGCGGCTGCACGCACGCATCAAACCTGAAGTGCCTCTGCCGTTTTCATCATCTCGTCAAAACTTTCTGGGGCTGGCGCGACCGGCAACTGCCGGATGGAACGGTGATCTGGACCCTGCCCGACGGGCAGACCTACGTCACCACACCGGGCAGCGCGCTGCTGTTCCCCACCCTGCTGGCCCCGACGGTGGGCCCGCCGACTCCTCCGGTTAGCCCGCCGAGCGGCGAGCGCTCCCTGAAGATGCCGCGGCGCAAGTTCAGCCGCGCCCGCAACCGGGCCCGCTACGTCGCCGACGAACGGGCCCGCAACCGCCGGGAGATCGAGGCCGCGCGAGCGCCGGAGAAACCCGAGACGCCCGAGCAGCCCGGCGACGATCCGCCGCCCTTCTAGCCCGCCAGGGCGGCGTAGCGCGGCTTGATGATCTCGTCGATGATCGCCAGGCGCTCGTCGAAGTGGATGAACGCGGACTTCATCGCATTGACGGTGAACCACTGCAGGTCGCGCAGGCCGTAGCCGAAGGTCTCGACCAGCCGGAGCATCTCGCGGCTCATGCTGGTGTCGCTCATCAGCCGGTTGTCGGTGTTGACGGTCACCCGGAAGCGCAGCCGCGCAAGCAGGTCGAAGGGGTGCTTCTCCAGACTGGGTACCGCCCCGGTCTGGACGTTGGAACTCGGGCAGAGCTCCAGCGGGATCCGCTTGTCACGGACGATCGACGCCAGCCGGCCCAGGCGCGGGGTGCCGCCGGACTGGTCGATGTCGTCGACGATGCGCACGCCGTGGCCCAGCCGGTCGGCGCCGCAGAAGGCCAGCGCCTCGTGGATGGAGGCCAGCCCGAACGCCTCGCCGGCGTGGATGGTGAAGCGGGCGTTGTTGGCCCGCATGTACTCGAACGCGTCCAGGTGGCGCGACGGCGGATGGCCGGCCTCGGCGCCCGCGATGTCGAACCCGACCACACCCCGGTCGCGGAACCGGATCGCCAGCTCGGCGATCGCCCGCGAGCGGGCGGCGTGGCGCATGGCGGTCACCAGGCAGCGCACCCGGATCTCCCTGCCGTCGGCGGCGGCCGCCCGCTCCCCGTCGGCAAAGCCGGCCAGCACCGCCTCGACCACCTCGTCCAGCGTCAGGCCGGTCGTCAGATGCAGCTCCGGCGCGAAACGGACCTCGGCGTAGACGACGTTGTCGGCGGCCAAGTCGGCCACGCATTCGCTGGCCACCCGGTGCAGCGCCTCGGCGGTCTGCATCACCGCGACGGTGTGGGCGAAGGGCTCCAGGTACCGGACCAGCGAACCGCTGTGGGCCGCGGTGCGGAACCAGGCCGCCAGCTCGGCCGCGTCGGTGCTGGGCAGGCCGTCGTAGCCGACCTGCCCGGCGATGTCGATCACCGTCGCCGGGCGCAGCCCGCCGTCGAGGTGATCGTGCAGCAACGCCTTGGGCGCCTGCTGGATCATCTCCAGGGTCAGCGGTGTGATCATCGCCATCCAATCGTCACTATCTGAGGGCCCCGAGCGGGTTAAAGTCAAAGGTAGGCCAGCCTGTCTTAGAACCTTGGAGGACCTGATGACTTCAGCCGTCCAGGCGCCCCGCAAGCGCCGAACGTTCTACCGCGGCGACCCGGGTATGTGGTCATGGGTGCTGCACCGCATCACCGGAGCCACCCTCTTCTTCTTCCTCTTCGTTCACGTCCTGGACACCGCGCTGGTGCGGGTCAGCCCCGAGGCCTACAACGCGGTGGTCGAGAGCTACAAGACCCCGATCGTCGGCCTGATGGAACTGGGCCTGGTCGCCTGCGTGCTCTACCACGCGCTCAACGGCGTGCGGGTGATCCTGGTCGACTTCTGGTCGCAGGGGCCGCGCTACCAGCGCCAGATGCTGTGGGCGGTCGCGGCCGGGTGGCTGCTGCTGGTGGTTCCCGCCACGGTGGTCATCGGCATGCACATGGCGGAGCGGTTCCTATGACCACCACTCCCCTCTCCCCGGGCGAAGGACGGCTGGGCCCGCCGGCGCCGGTCATGGAGCGCGACTACGACCGCCCGGCCAGCCTGGACAACCCGCGGGCGCCGCGCCGGCGGGCCGGCACGCCCAACTTCGAGAAGTACGCCTGGCTGTTCATGCGCTTCTCCGGGGTGGTGCTGGTCTTCCTGGTCATCGGCCACCTGTTCATCGGGCTGATGATGGAGAACGGCGTCTACCGCATCGACTTCAACTACGTCGCCCAGCGCTGGGCCTCGCCGTTCTGGCAGATCTGGGACCTGTCCATGCTCTGGCTGGCCCAGCTGCACGGCGGCAACGGGTTGCGCACGATCATCGCCGACTACGCCCGCAAGGACAGCACCCGGTTCTGGCTCAACGCGCTGCTGGCGGTCGCGATGATCCTCATCCTGCTGGTTGGCACGTACACCCTGGTCACCTTCGACCCGAACATCTAGGAAACCTCGCCGATGATCCATGAACACCGCTACGACGTCGTCATCGTCGGAGCCGGCGGCGCCGGCATGCGCGCCGCCGTCGAGGCCGGCCCGCGGGTGCGCACCGCGGTGCTGACCAAGCTCTACCCGACCCGCAGCCACACCGGCGCGGCCCAGGGCGGCATGTGCGCCGCGCTGGCCAACGTCGAAGAGGACAACTGGGAGTGGCACACCTTCGACACCGTCAAGGGCGGGGACTACCTCGCCGACCAGGACGCCGTCGAGATCATGTGCCGGGAAGCCATCGACGCGGTGCTGGACCTGGAGAAGATGGGGATGCCGTTCAACCGCACCCCGGAGGGACGCATCGACCAGCGGCGGTTCGGCGGGCACACCCGCGATCACGGCAAAGCCCCGGTGCGCCGCGCGTGCTACGCCGCCGACCGCACCGGCCACATGATCCTGCAGACCCTCTATCAGAACTGCGTCAAGCACGACGTGAAATTCTTCAACGAGTTCTACGCGCTCGACCTGGTCCTCTCCGAGACCGCCCGCGGACCGGTCGCCACCGGCGTGGTCGCCTACGAGCTTGCCACCGGCGACATCCACGTCTTCCGCGCCAAGGCGGTGGTGCTGGCCACCGGCGGCTCGGGCCGGATGTACAAGACCACCTCCAACGCTCACACCCTGACCGGCGACGGTCTGGGCATCGTCTTCCGCAAGGGCCTGCCGCTGGAGGACATGGAGTTCCACCAGTTCCATCCGACCGGGCTGGCCGGGCTCGGCATCCTCATCTCCGAGGCGGTCCGCGGCGAGGGCGGGCGGCTGCTCAACGGCGAGGGCGAGCGATTCATGGAGCGCTACGCGCCGACCATCGTCGACCTCGCCCCGCGCGACATCGTCGCCCGCTCGATGGTGCTGGAGGTCCTCGAGGGCCGCGGCGCCGGGCCGCACAAGGACTACGTCTACATCGACGTGCGCCACCTCGGCGAGGACGTCCTGGAGGCCAAGCTCCCCGACATCACCGAGTTCTCCCGCACCTACCTCGGCGTGGACCCGGTCACCGAACTGGTGCCGGTCTACCCGACGTGCCACTACGTGATGGGCGGCATCCCGACCACGGTGATCGGCGAGGTGCTGCGCGACAACACCAAGGTGGTGCCCGGGCTCTACGCCGCCGGGGAGTGTGCGTGCGTGTCGGTGCACGGCGCCAACCGGCTGGGCACCAACTCGCTACTGGACATCAACGTGTTCGGCCGCCGCGCCGGCCTCGCCGCCGCCTACTACGCGCTCGGCAACCCCTTCGTCGACATGCCGCCCGACCCGGCCAGCATGGTGGTCGACTGGGTGGCCAATATCCTCTCCGAGCACGGCAACGAGCGGGTGGCCGACATCCGCGGCGAACTGCAGCAGTCGATGGACAACAACGCGGCGGTGTTCCGCACCGAGGAAACCCTCAAGCAGGCACTCACCGACATCCACGCGCTCAAGGAGCGCTACGCCCGAATCACCGTGCACGACAAGGGCAAGCGCTACAACAGCGACCTGCTCGAAGCCATCGAACTCGGGTTCCTGCTGGAACTGGCCGAGGTGACGGTGGCCGGCGCACTCAACCGCAAGGAATCCCGCGGCGGCCATGCCCGCGAGGACTACCCCAACCGCGACGACACCAACTACATGCGCCACACGATGGCCTACAAGGAGGGCGCCGACCTCCTGAGCGACGTCCGGCTGGACTACAAGCCGGTCGTGCAGACCCGCTACGAGCCGATGGAGCGCAAGTACTAGACATGACCGCAACAGTCGAGACGCAGGACCCGCCGCTGCCGCCCGTGCCCGAGGGCTCGGTGATGGTGACGCTGAAGATCGCCCGGTTCAACCCCGAGGACCCCGACGCCCACGCCGACTCCGGGGGGTGGCAGAGCTTCCGGGTGCCCTGCCTGCCCAGCGACCGGCTGCTCAATCTGCTGATCTACGTCAAGAGCTACCTGGACGGCACGCTGACCTTCCGCCGCTCCTGCGCGCACGGGGTGTGCGGCTCGGACGCGATGCGCATCAACGGCATCAACCGGCTGGCCTGCAAGGTGCTGATGCGCGACCTGCTGCCGCGCAAGCAGGGAAAGCCGCTGACGGTCACCATCGAACCGATCCGCGGACTGCCGGTGGAGAAGGACCTCGTCGTCGACATGGAACCGTTCTTCGACGCCTACCGCGCGGTCAAGCCGTACCTGATCACCACCGGCAACCCGCCGACCCGGGAGCGCATCCAGAGCCCGACCGACCGGGAGCGCTACGACGACACCACCAAGTGCATCCTGTGCGCGTGCTGCACCACCAGCTGCCCGGTGTTCTGGAACGAGGGCAGCTACTTCGGCCCCGCGGCGATCGTCAACGCCCACCGGTTCATCTTCGACAGCCGTGACGAGGGTGCGGCCGAGCGGCTGGAGATCCTCAACGAGATCGACGGCGTGTGGCGCTGCCGCACCACGTTCAACTGCACCGAAGCCTGCCCGCGCGGCATCCAGGTGACCAAGGCGATCCAGGAGGTCAAGCGCGCGCTGATGTTCGCGCGCTGAGCCGGCCGCCGTACCGTACTCTGCTCACGGTCACCCGGCGGTAGGAGAACCCGTGAGCAAAGGCGAAGCCACTTTCGCGGCAAGCAGTTCAGTCGACAGCAAGGGCCTCAAGGGCGGTGCGCTGGGACTGGTGTCGAGCATCGTGGTCGGCATGGCCTCCACCGCGCCGGCCTACTCGCTGGCCGCCAGCCTGGGTTTGGTGGTCGCCACCGGCGGCGTCATCCTCGCCGGGGTCAAGGCGCCGGCCATCCTGCTGCTGGCGTTCATCCCGATGTACATGATCGCGGTGGCCTACCAGGAACTGAACAAGGCCGAACCGGACTGCGGCACCACCTTCACCTGGTCGACCCGGGCGTTCGGGCCGCTGGTCGGCTGGCTGGGTGGCTGGGGCATCATCGCCGCCGACGTGATCGTGATGGCCAACCTCGCCCAGATCGCCGGAGCGTATTCGTTCACCTTCGTCGGCGGCCTGGGCTGGACCTCGGTGGCCGCCCTGGCCGAGAGCACCTTCGCCTCGACGGTGGCGGGCGTGATCTGGATCGTGCTGATGACCTACATCTGCTACCGCGGCATCGAGGTCTCGGCGCGCGTCCAGTACGGGCTGCTGGCCACCGAACTGGTGGTGCTGGCGGTGTTCGCGGCGGTCGCGTTGTTCAGGGTGTACACCAACACCGCCGAGCCGTACTCGATCAAACCCTCACTGGACTGGTTCTGGCCGGCCGGGCTGGACTTCTCGACCGTGATCGCCCCGACGGTGCTGGCCGCGATCTTCATCTACTGGGGCTGGGACACCGCGGTGGCCTGCAACGAGGAGTCCGACGACCCCGGCCGCACGCCCGGACGCGCCGCGGTGATCTCGACGTTCCTGCTGCTGGCGACCTACGCCCTGGTCGCGGTCGCGGCGATCGCCTTCGCCGGGGTGGGCAAGGAGGGCGTCGGGCTGGGCAACGAGGACAACGCCGACGACGTGTTCGCCGCAATCGGACCGGACCTGTTCGGCGACAGCCTGCTGGGCAAAGTCGCCCTGCTGCTGCTGGCCGCGTCGATCCTGACCTCGGCATCGGCCTCCACCCAGACCACGATCCTGCCGACCGCGCGCACCACGCTGTCGATGGGCGTGTACAAGGCGCTGCCGAGTTCGTTCGCCAAGATCCACCGCACCTATCTGACCCCGAGCGTCTCCACGATCACGATGGGCGTGGTGTCGATTCTGTTCTACGTGTTGTTCACCCTGGTCTCCCCGAACCTGCTCTCCGCACTGATCGGCTCGGTCGGTCTGATGATCGCCTTCTACTACGGCATGACCGGGTTCGCGTGCGTGTGGTTCTACCGCAAGGACCTCACCGCCTCGGCGCGGGACCTGGTGATGCGCGGACTGATCCCGCTCGCCGGCGGGCTGATCCTGACCGCGGTGTTCGTCTACGGGCTGATCCAGTACGCCAAGCCGGACTGGCTGGTCGACGACGCCGGCAACAACGTCACGATCTTCGGCTGGGGTGCGGTGGCGGTGGTTGGGATCGGCGGACTGCTGATCGGTGTGGTGGTGATGATCGTCTGGTGGATCGCCTCGCCGGACTTCTTCCACGGCCTGACCCTGTCGCGGCGGTCCAGCGCGGATCTGGTGCTCGAGCCCGCGGTGAAGGTGCCCACCCTCGGTCTGCCCGACTCCGGCGACATGCCCACGGTGATCTCCCCGGACCTGTCCAATCTGCCGCCGGGCGAGACCGCCATCGACCCGGAGACCGGGGTGGAATTCACCCGAGAACCGGAGGAGTAAAGCTCAGCGGAGCTTGAAAATCGTTCGGTGCCAGCCTTTTTCGACTGATGCAGTGATGTCGCTCATCACGTGTTTGATGCTGAGGTACTCCTCGAAGGAGTAGTCGCTCATCTCCTTGCCGAAGCCGGAGGCGCCGAACCCGCCGTGCGGCATCTCGCTGATGATCGGGATGTGGTCGTTGATCCACACGCAGCCCGCCCTGATCTCCCGCGACGCCCGCTGCGCGCGGTACACGTCGCGCGTCCAGGCTGAGGCGGCCAGGCCGTAGTCGGTGTCGTTGGCCTGCCGCAGCGCGTCGTCGTCGCCGTCGTGGCGGCGCACCGTGAGCACCGGCCCGAAGATCTCGTCGCGATAGGCCTCCGAGTCCTCGCCCACGTCGGCCAGCAGCGTCGGCAGGTAGTAGGCGCCGGGCAACTCCGGCGCGGATCCGCCGATGATCACCCTCGCGCCCTGATCGGGTGCCCGGGCGACGATTCCGGCCACCTTGTCGCGGTGCGCGAAGGAGATCAGCGGACCCAGGTCGGTGTCGGGGTCCTGCGGGTCGCCGACGACGACCTTGCCCATGAGGTCGGCCACCCCGGCGACGAAGTCGTCGTAGAGATTCGTGGCCACGATCGCGCGGGTGGCCGCCGTACAGTCCTGGCCGGAGTTGATCAGCGACCCGGCCACCGCCCCGTGGACGGCCGCGTCGAGGTCGGCGTCGTCGAACACCACGAACGGCGCCTTGCCGCCGAGCTCGAGCTGGGTGCGGTGACCGTGCGCGGCGGCGGCGACCATCACCCGGCGCCCGACCGCGGTCGAGCCGGTGAAGGTGACCACGTCGACGTCGCGGTGGCCGGCCAGCGCCGCACCGACATCGGCGCCGGCGCCGGTGACCACGTTGAGCACACCGTCGGGCAGCCCGGCCTGCTTGGCCAGCCGGGCCAGGGTCAGGGTGGTCAGCGGGGTCAGCTCGGCGGGTTTGATCACCACCGTGCACCCGGCGGCCAGCGCGGGGATCACCTTCCACACCGCCATCTGCAGCGGGTAGTTCCACGGCGTGATGGTGGCGACCACCCCCGCCGCCTCGCGGCGGATCGAGGAGGTGTGGTCGGCGGAGTACTCACCGCTGGCCTTGCCCTCCAGGTGACGGGCCGCACCGGCGAAGAACGCGATGTTGTCGATGCTGCCCGGCACGTCGAACTCGGTCGCCAGACGCACCGGCTTGCCGGTCTGGCTGACCTCCTCGGCGATGACCTCCTCGGCGGAGGCGGCCAGGACCTCGGCCAGCGTGGCCAGGACCGCCGAGCGCTCGCCCGGCGTGGCGCCCGCCCAGCCGGACAGCGCCGCGCGGGCCGAGGCCACCGCGATGTCCACGTCGGCGGGCTGGGCCATCGCGAACTCGGCCACCACCGAGCCGTCGGCGGGGTTGATCACCTGATGGTTGCCGCCGCCGGTGACCACCGGCGCGCCCTCGATCCAGCTGCTCGCAATCACGGGCCAATGCTACGTTTTCGCCCCGCCTTGACCGGCCAAACCCCGGATTTCATCAGCCCGCGTTGCTCTGCACGACGGATTCCGTGCACAATCAGGGGGTGCCCGCCCATCTCGACGACATGTCCAAGGCCATCATCGAGAGCCTGCAGTCCGATGGCCGGCGCTCCTACGCCGGCATCGGGCAGGCGGTCGGGCTGTCCGAGGCCGCGGTCCGCCAGCGGGTGCAGCGGCTGGTCGACGGCGGGGTGATGCAGATCGTCGCGGTCACCGACCCGATGCAGCTGGGCTTCACCCGCCAGGCGATGATCGGGGTCCGCTGCCAGGGCGACGCGACCAGGGTGGCCGAGAAGCTGGCCAAGGTGGCCGCGGTGGATTACGTGGTGCTGACCGCGGGTAGCTTCGACATCATCGTCGAGGTGGTGTGCGCCGACGACAGCGAGCTGCTCGAACTGCTCAACACCGAGATCCGCGCCGTTCCCGGGGTGTCCTCGACGGAGACCCTGGTCTATCTCAAACTCGTGAAACAGCAATACAATTGGGGCACCCGATGACACTCGAGACAACCACCCAGGACCTCACCTCCGTACTGGACGCGAAGGCGGAGCGCTACCTGTGGGGCCACTTCGCCCGGCACGGCCGCGGGATCGCCCCGCCGATCATCGCCCGCGGCGAGGGCGTCTATGTCTATGACAGCTACGGCAAGCGCTACTTCGACGGCCTGTCGGGCCTGTTCAACGTCCAGCTCGGGCACGGCCGCAGGGACCTCATCGAGGCCGCCGCCAGACAGGCCGAGCAGCTGGGGTTCTTCCCGATCTGGTCCTACGCGACACCCCCGGCGATCGAACTGGCCGAGCGGCTGGCGCACTACGCCCCCGGCGACCTCAACCGGGTGTTCTTCACCACCGGCGGCGGCGAGGCCGTCGAGAGCGCCTGGAAACTGGCCAAGCAGTACTTCAAGCTGACCGGCCGGCCGGGCAAGTACAAGGTCATCTCCCGCGCGATCGCCTATCACGGCAGCCCGCAGGGGGCGCTGGCGATCACCGGCCTGCCGGACTTCAAGAAGCCGTTCGAGCCGCTGACGCCGGGCGGATTCCGGGTGCCCAACACCAACTACTACCGGGCGCCCGAGCCCTACAACACCGACATCAAGGCGTGGGGGCAGTACTGCGCCGACCGGATCGCCGAGGCCATCGAGTTCGAGGGCCCGGACACCGTCGCCGCGGTGTTCCTGGAGCCGGTGCAGAACGCCGGCGGCTGCTTCCCGCCGCCGCCGGGCTACTTCGAGCGGGTCCGCGAGATCTGCGACGAGTACGACGTGCTGCTGGTCTCCGACGAGGTGATCTGCGCGTTCGGCCGGATCGGGTCGATGTTCGCCTGCGAGGATTTCGGCTACCAGCCCGACATCATCACCTGCGCCAAGGGCATGGCCTCGGGCTACTCGCCGATCGGCGCGATGATCGCCACCGACCGGCTCTTCGAGCCGTACAACGACGGCAAGACCATGTTCGGGCATGGCTACACGTTCGGCGGGCACCCGGTCTCGGCGGCGGTCGCGCTGGCCAACCTCGACGCCTTCGAACGCGAGGGCATCAACGACCACGTGAAGACCAATGCGCCGATCTTCCGGTCCACCCTCGAGCAGTTGCTGGAGCTGCCGATCGTCGGCGACGTCCGCGGCGAGGGCTTCTTCTACGGCATCGAACTGGTCAAGGACGCGGCCACCCGGGAGACCTTCGACGACGAGGAGAGCGAGCGGCTGCTGCGCGGATTCCTGTCGGTGGCGCTGTTCGAGGCCGGGCTGTACTGCCGGGCCGACGACCGTGGTGATCCCGTCATCCAGCTGGCTCCGCCGCTGATCAGCGGCCCCGCCGAGTTCAACGAGATCTACCGGATCCTGCACCGGGTGCTCGGCGAGGCCAGCCGCCTGCTCTGAGCCGCCCCCCGCGCGGCTCCCCGGTTTCCGCCCCGATGTCGCCTACCCTGCGTGTCGATGGCGACATGGACCCTGCGGCGCCCGGCCGGACCGATCACGGCGACGGCCGCGGTCCTGCTGACGGCGGCCTGGCCGGCGGTGGCTCCGGCCTGGGCCGAGGAGAACTGCCCCTACCGGGTGTCCACGCCGCCCGCGGTGGACTCCTCGGAGGTTCCGACCGCCGGTGACCCGCCCCAGCCGCTGCCGGTGCCGGCCGCGCCGGTCGGCGGCGACGCGCTGGCCGGCTGCGGGGTCATCGTGGCCGCCGGCACCCCGCCCGTGCCCGGCGACGTCTCCGCCGAGTCGTGGCTGGTCGCCGATCTGGACACCGGCGACGTGATCGCCGCCCGCGACCCACACGGCCGGCACCGGCCGGCCAGTCTGGTCAAGGTGCTCACGGCGATGCAGGCCATCAACGAGCTCCCGCTGAACCGGATCGTCACCGGCACCCAGGACGACGCCAACGTCGAGGGCACCAAGGTCGGCGTCGATCCGGACGGCCGCTACACCGTCAGCGACCTGCTGCACGGCCTGCTGATGTACTCCGGCAACGACGCCGCCCACGCGCTGGCGGCTCAGCTCGGCGGCATGCAGGCCGCGCTGGGCAAGCTCAACGTGCTGGCGGGCAAGCTCGGTGGGCGCGACACCCGGGCGGCCACCCCGTCGGGTCTGGACGGCCCGGGGATGAGCACCTCGGCCTACGACATGGGCCTGTTCTACCGCTACGCCTTCAACAACCCGATCTTCGCCGACATCGTGCGCACCCGGACCTATCAGTTCCCCGACGCCCCCGACCAACCGCCCTACCCGGTGGAGAACGACAACAAGCTGCTCTACAACTACCCGGGCGCCCTCGGCGGCAAGACCGGCTACACCGACGACGCCGGCCAGACATTCGTCGGGGCCGCCCAGCGCGACGGGCGGCGGCTGGTGGCCGTGCTGCTGCGCGGAACCCGCCAGCCGATCGCGCCGTGGGAGCAGGCCGCGCGGCTGCTCGACTACGGTTTCGCCACCGCTCCGGGCACCAAGGTCGGCACCCTGATCGAGCCGGACCCGTCGCTGCTGCCGCCCAAGCCCGACGCCGGACCCGCCACGTCGGTGCCGGTGCTGACCGCCGACGCGCTGCCGATCCGGATCGGGGTTGCGGTGATCGGAACCGGTGTGGTGTTCAGCCTGATCATGGCTGCGCGGTCGCTGAATCAGCGGGTCGGGGCCCGGCCCTAGCCGTTCTTGTCGGACCCTCGAACTAATGTTCGATTCATGGAGATGCGCACCCCCGACGCCGAGGCGGTGATGGCTGCCCTGGACGCGGTCGAAACGGCCTGGGACAAGCTGGCCGCGCTGCCGGTCCACGCGCTGGGGCCGGGGCAGGTGCTGACGGTGCTGCACCGCCTGGAGACTCATCGGCGCCGCCAGCCCAGCACCGAGCATGCGCTGCTCGCTCACCTGCAGTCCCAGGCCACGCCGAAAGAGATGGGTGCCAAGTCCTGGCGGGCCGTGCTGTCCGACCGGCTGGGCATCAGCGGATTCGACGCCGGCCGCCGCATCGCCGAGGCCGACCAGCTCGGACCACGCCGCGCGGTCACCGGGGATCGCCTGGAGCCGGCGCTGCCGGGCACGGCGGCGGCGCAGGCCCGGGGCGAGATCGGCGCCGAGCACGTCACCGTGATCCGGTCCTTCATGGACCAGCTGCCGGCGGACATCGACCTCGGCACCCGCTCGGCTGCCGAATCCCAGCTGAGTGGACTCGCCGGCGGGCTGACCCCGGAGGGACTGCGCGATGTCGCCCGCCAACTGATGGGCTACCTCGACCAGGACGGCACGCTCGACGACGAGCGCGAGCACGCCCGCAAACGCGGTGTGACCCTGGGCCGCCAGGAACTCGACGGGATGAGCCGGATCTCGGGGTGGATCGATCCCGAACTGCGGGCGGCCCTCGACGCCATCTTCGCCAAACTCGCCAGCCCCGGCCACTGCCTCCCCGCTGGCCAGGGTGGCCCTGCTGGCCCGGGTGGCCCGTCCCAGGACCAGATCGCCGGCGACACCCGCAGCGCCGCACAGCGCACCCACGACGCCGTGAAGGCCGTCTGCCGGGCGATGCTGTCCTCCGGACAACTGGGGCAGCACAACGGACTGCCGGTCACCGTTGTGGCGACCGCGACGCTGGCCGACCTGACCGCCGCGGCCGGATCAGCCCACACCGGTGGCGGCACCCGCGTGCCGATCCCCACCCTTTTCGGGATGGCCGCCGAGGTCCACCCCTACCTGGTGCTGCTGCACAACCCGCGGGAGATCCAGCTCTACTACGGGCGCACCCGACGCACCGCCAGCGCTGGACAGCGCCTCGTCCTGCACGCACTGGAACGTGGATGCTCCAAGCCCGGCTGCACGGCGCCGGCCTATCACAGTCAGGTCCACCACGCCGAGCGCGACTGGCAGCACGGCGGAAACACCGACATCGCTGAGCTCACTCTGGCCTGCGGATGCGACAACCGGCTGGTCGACGGGACCCCGAACGGATGGAGCACCCGAAAACGCAAGAGCGACAACCGAACTGAGTGGATACCGCCACCGCACCTCGACCGCGGGCAGGCCCGCGTCAATGACTATCACCACCCCGAGGAGGTGTTACTGCGCGATCAGACCGCCGCGGAGGACGATCCCGGGTAGCGCTCGGCTGCCCACGCCGCAGCGAACAGAATCAGCCGCGCGGTGATGTAGGCGAACACCATCAGGCCCAGCACCGGACCGAAGGTGACGCCGGCCGGGCCGTGCAGCACCACCCGCAGGTAGATCGAACCGGCCTGCTTGAACACCTCGAATCCGACCGCCGCCAGCAGGCCCGCGCGCGCGCACCGGCGCAGCGCGATCGGGTCGTGTGGCAACCGGGCGATCATCGCGGTGAACAGCAGCCATGCCACCAGGATCGACAACACCAGCGAGCCCGCCCGGGCGAATCCGGTCAGCGTCAGCACCGAACCGGCCATCGCGCTCAAGCCGAGGGACAGCAGGCTGGCCAGGAACGCCACCACCAGGGCCGCCACATCGGAGACCTTGATGCTGAGAAAGCCCGGCGACGGAAAGTCCTGCCCCCACATCTGACTGAGCGCGGCGCGCACTCGCTGAATCCACAGCAACCCGACGTACAGCGCGGTGACCAGACCGATCACACCCACCGAGGTGCGCGAGGCGATCGCGGCGTCCATCAGGCTCAGGATCTGCTCACCGAACTCCCCGGGGACCGCCGCCTTGACCCGGCTGTCGATCTCGGCCAGTTGCTGCGGACGGCTGGCCAGGACGAACCCCACCACGGCGAAGCCGACCATCAGCAGCGGGAAGAGTGCGAAAAGGGTGAAGTAGCTGATCCCGGCGGCGTAGAAGTCGCCCTGGGACCTGTCGTAGCGCTGCTGGGCGCGCACCGCATGGTCCAGCCAGGGGTACCGGACCCGCAGTCGCGCCAGCAGGCCCATCAGCCGGCGGGGAGGAAGCCGAGCCGGTCATACACCCGGCCCAGGGTCCGCCCGGCGACCTCCCGGGCGCGCCCGGCGCCCTCGGCCAGGACGGCCTGCAGTTCGGCGGGGTCGGCCAGCAGTTCGTCCACCCGCCGCTGAATCGGGGTGACGTAGGCGACCACCGCCTCGGCGGTGTCGGACTTCAGATCGCCGTAGCCGCGGCCGCCGTACCCGTCGACGAGGGTGTCGACGGGTATGCCGGTGACCGCGGACTGGATGGCCAGCAGATTGGAGACACCGGGCTTGGCCTCGGCGTCGTAGCGGATCTCGCGTCCGCTGTCGGTGACGGCCGAGCGGATCTTCTTGGCGGTGATCGCGGGATCGTCGAGCAGGTTGATCAGGCCCGCGTCGCTGGCCGCGGACTTGCTCATCTTGGCGGTGGGTTCGGCGAGGTCGTAGATCTTCGCGCTCTGCCCGATCAGCACCTCGGGCACCACGAAGGTTTCCGGAAAGCGGGCGTTGAACCGCTGCGCGACGTCTCGGGCGAGCTCGAGATGCTGGCGCTGGTCCTCGCCGACCGGGACCAGGTTGGTGTCGTAGAGCAGCACGTCTGCCGCCTGCAGCACCGGATAGGTGAACAGGCCCACGGTCGCGGAGTCCGCGCCCTGCTTGGCCGACTTGTCCTTGAACTGCGTCATCCGGGACGCCTGGCCGAAACCCGTGAAACAGCCGAGCACCCAGGACAATTCGGTATGGGCGGGAACGTGGCTCTGCACGAAGATCGTCGCGCGGGCGGGGTCGATGCCCAGCGCGATGAACTGGGCGGCGGTGAGCAGGGTGCGCCTGCGCAGCACCGCGGGATCCTGCGGGACGGTGATCGCGTGCAGGTCGACCACGCAGAAGAAAGTCCGGTAGTCGTCCTGCAGGCCCACCCACTGGTTCACCGCGCCCAGCGCGTTGCCCAGATGCAGCGAGTCGGAGGTGGGCTGCACACCGGAGAACACGACCCCGGGTTGCGGGCGGCTAACGGGACTCGTGGGCGCGGTCATGGTGGAACAATCCTGTCATGCGCAGATTGCTCGCCCTGATGACAGTGATCCTGGCCGTGGTGACGGGCTGCTCGCGGTCCGACGGGCCGCAGAAGCGCTCCCCCGCCCAGGCCGTGGTGGTGGTCTCCGGGGGCGACGCGACCACCCCGTTCACCAGCCCGGACCAGGCCTGCGCCACCGGCCTGGCGGCCGGGGACAGCCTTACCGCGATCCGCGAGTACCTGCTGGGCAAGAGCTACCCGGTGTACACCGCGCCGGCCATGGCCGGCCGCGGACAGGTCGTCGACCAGACCGGCTTCGGGGCGTTCGGGGTGTGCCCGGTGACGCTGCCGGAGAATATGACCGTCAACTCCACCGGCAGTATCGACACCGCCGGCGAGCACCTGGCCCGGTTCGTCGGCTGGCTGCACAGCGAGAAGGGCGTCAACGAGGTGGACTTCGTCGCCCACTCGATGGGCGGTCTGTACTCGCGGGCGGCGATCCGGGTGATGGCGACCACCAGCAGCCCGGTGAAGGTTCGCTCACTGACGACCGTCGGCACGCCCTGGCAGGGCACGTACCTCTCGGACTACGCCAACGATCTCATCCCGATGTCGAAGTGCCAGGGCGACGCGTTCTGCGAAGCCCGCATGACCGAGATCAAAGCTCGTGTCACACAGACGATGTCGGGATCGGGCCGGGAAGTCAACACGGCCTTCCTGATGGGCAAGAGCGGGTGGAACGAGTTCCAGTCCGGCGTGCTCGACCAGATCCCGGTGGTGCTGCTCGGCGGCAAGAAGTTCACCGTGCAGGGACCGGCCGATCCGGCGGTGTGGCCCAACGACGGGATCGTCGCACTGGACAGCGCGCTGGCCAAGGACGTCGGTGATCCGGTGCTGCCGCACCGGCGCTGCCACACCTTCGACGACACCCACAGCATCGTGATCTCCAATGCGGCCGGACTGCAGTGGAGCACGGCCCTCACCTGGGATCCGGCGGCGTTCGAGGTGATCCGCCAAGCCCTCGAGGATGCGCCCACGGCGCTGAGCGGTGCCAACCGCGAGGGCTGCCCGGCGTCCTGAAAGCCGTCCCTAGCGGCGTTGGGTGGGCGCCAGCAGTCGGATCACAGTGTCGACGACCGCGTCGAGATCGGTGCCCAGCGCGCCGGACAGCCACTGCCGGGCGAGTTCGGCCATCGCCCCCGCGTACATGGAGGCACCGACCCGCTGAGCCAACCGGGCCGACCGGGACTCGGGAGCCGATTCGGGCAGCACCGATTCGAGCAGTTGCTGCTGGCTTGCCGCCCGGCGGGCGACGAGCACCGGGTTGGTGCGGCCCTCGGTGAACAGCACCCGGCCCCGGCGGGGATCGGCCGAACTGAAGTCCAGGGCGGCCCGGATCCCGGCCCGCAGCCGGGCCCGGTCGTCGGGCTGGTCGGCCATGGCCTTGTTCAGCGCGTCGATCAGGTCGGCGGAGACCTCGTCGTAGACGACGCCGAGCACTTCGTTGACATCGGTGAAGTTCTCGTAGAAGTAGCGGTTGTTGAGCTTGGCGCCCCGGCAGACCGACCGGACCGTGACGGCCGACTCACCCTCGGTGCCGAGCAACTCGAAAGCGGCCTTGACCAGCAGTTTGCGGCGCCCGGCGCGCCTTTCGGCGGGGGACAGTCCGGCCCAACGGGACGGGTGGGACATACGGGCAGCGTACCGGGATGATTCGGTGAATTTTTGGATACGGGTGTAGCCAACGATGCAAACCTGTGATAATTCTGGTAACGCGCGTTCCAAAAAGAAGAGAATCTCAGGGGGATCTCATGGATTCCATTGCTCGCGGAGCAGCGCGCGGGGCGGCGGCGGTCGCCCTCGGATTGGGCCTGGCCGTGGCGGCCGGCGCCGGCATCGGCCACGCCGATGCGACAGACAGTGCCGGCGGGGCCGATCAGACCGGCGGGGCCAATCAGGCCGGCGGGGCCACCAGCCCGAAGCCGACCAAGGCGACCGCGACGCGGTCCCGGCAGGCCAAGCCCGCGCCGGAATCCGTCAGCGAGGCGCCCGTACCGAACGGGGCCGCCCCGGACCGGGGCGCACCGACGCAGTCCCCGGTGGGCTGGGCCGCCCTCGCGGTGGCGCGGCGATCCGGGAGCGCCCAGCAGGGCCCGGCCGTCACCCCGGCGGCGGCCACCAGCACCGCGGCTAATGCCCGCGTCGACTACCGGGTCACCGACGACTGGGGCGCGGGTCACGTCGCCAGCGTGAGCGTCACGGCCGGCCAGGCCGCCCTCAACGGCTGGACGGTCGAGTTCGACACCCCCGCCCAGATCACCAACATCTGGAACGCGACCGTGGTCAGCCGGGTCGCCAATCAGACCGTGAACGCGGCCGGCAACCAGACCTACCACTACGTGATCCGCAACGCCGCCTGGAACGGCCAGGTCGCCAGCGGACAGGCCACCTCCTTCGGCTACCAGGCCACCCCCGGCGCCGTCGCATCCCTACCGACCGGTTTCACCGTCAACGGCACGCCGGCCTCGAACCCGAGCCAGACCCTGCCGGCGATATCCATCGCCGATGCGACGGTGAACGAGGGCAACAGCGGCACCAGTTCACTGGTGTTCGCGGTCACCCTGTCGCGGGCGTCGGCGACACCGGTCTCGGTGCGGTACGCCACGTCCGACGCCACCGCCGCGTCGAGCTCTGACTACACCTCAACGTCGGGCACCCTGACCTTCGCGCCCGGAGTGACGACGCAGAACATCACCGTCGGTGTGCGCGGTGACACCACCGTCGAATCCAACGAGACCCTCACCGTGACCCTGTCGAGCCCCTCCGGCGCGATCCTGACCAAGGCGACCGCCACCGGGACGATCACCAACGATGACACCGCCACGGCGGCAGGCGTTGTCTACAAGGTCACCGCACCCGGCCCGAACATCGTCGGCTTCAACCCGGCCCGCGACAAACTCGACTTCGGTGACGTCTCGGTGCACAACTTCATCGTTGTCGACACCCCCGAAGGTGTGGGCTTCCGCAGCCCGTGGACCGGAGAGACCGCGATCGTGCAGGGCGTGTCGCTGGGCCAGCTGACGATCGACAACTTCACCCCGATCATCAACGACCATCTGCGCCAGGACCTTTCGGGGGCGCTGGCCTGGGAACGTGGCGTGACCCCGGCACCGAACACCGTCTACGCCCGCTCCCACGAGGTCGGGCAGGTCGACCGGGTGGCCTTCAACCCGACCACCGACGTGGTGGACTTCCGCTATTTCGGCACCCGCGAACAGGTCTACCTGGTCGACAGCCCCGACGGCGTGATCATCTCGAACTCCAGCACCGGTCAGGCCCTGATCCTGCGCGGTGTCACCAAGTCGCAGCTGACCACCAAGAACTTCGTGTTCCACTTCGCGCAGGTTCGCGAGGACAGGGTGCACACCCAGCTCGGTCTGGGAGCCATCCCCGACGCCCAGATCAAGCCCCAGGGTGTGCCGGTGGCCGGCACCACCGTGTGGCCCACGTCTGCGGGCACGGGCGCACCCCCGGCCGGCACCGCCGGCACCACCACCGTGATCGCCTGGCGCTACGGGACCAATACGGCGCTGAACTTCGACCCGGCCAAGGACAAACTCGACTTCGGCTGGTTCAAACCCACCGAGTTCGACGTCACCGAGCAGGCCGGCTCGACCCGGATCGCCATCACCAACAACAACCAGACCTACACCCTCAACGGGGTGGGGCTGTCGGCGCTGACGACGTCGAACATCGTCGCCCTCGACAGCGGCACCCGGAGCAAGTGGCAGAACCTGATCTTCACCGCCTCCCAGCCGTCCACCACGCTGCCCAGCCTGACCGTCGCCGACGCCACGGTCACCGAGGGCAACTCGGGAACGACGCAGGCGGCGTTCGCCGTCCGGCTCTCCCGAGCCTCCACCGAGACGGTGACCGTCGGGTACACCACCGCCAACGGCACCGCGACGGCGGCCGGGGGCGACTACACGCCGGCGGTGGGAACGCTGACCTTCGCTCCGGGCCAGACCAGTGCGATCGTCAACGTCGCCGTCACCGGTGACCGCCTGGTCGAACTCAACGAGCAGTTCACCCTGAACCTGTCCAATCCGGTGAAGGCGACCATCGCCGACGGCCTCGGGGTGGGCACCATCGTCAACGACGATGTCGACTCGGCTCCGGCGACCCCGCCGGCGGTGTCGATCGCCGACCTCGCCGTCATCGAGGGCAACGGCGAGCACGCGCACTTCATGTTCAACGTCGCGCTGGACAAGGCACCGACCACCACCGTCACGGTGGGTTACTCGACCTCCGACGGCACCGCACGGGCCGGGGTCGACTACGAGGCCTCCTCGGGCACGATCACCTTCGCCCCGGGCGTGACCTCGCAGATGGTCCACGTCGGCATCATCGGCGACACGGTCAAGGAGTCCAACGAGACGTTCACCGTGACGCTGTCGAATCCGCAGGGCCTGACCATCGCCGACGGGTCGGCGATCGGGTCCATCCTCGACGACGACACGGGCACCCTCACCCCGGGTCTGAGCATCTCCGACGCGGTGGTGAGCGAACCCGGAGCCGGCGGTATCGCCCCCGGCTTCCTGCGCACCTCGGGCAACCAGATCCTCGACTCGCAGGGCAAGCCCGTGCAACTGTCCGGGGTGAACTGGTTCGGCATGGAGTCGACCACGTTCGCTCCGCATGGTCTGTGGACCCGCAGCTACAAGGACATGATCGACCAGATGTCGGCCAACGGGTTCAACACGATTCGACTGCCCTTCTCCAGCGAACTGGTGCGGACAACTGCCGCCGCCAACGGGATCGACTTCTCGAAAAACCCTGATCTGCAGGGACTTTCAGGCCTGCAGGTGATGGACAAAATCGTCGACTATGCCGGACAGAAGGGTATCCGGATCATCCTCGACCACCATCGCAGCAGCGCGGGTGCGGGCACCTCGGAGAACGGTCTGTGGTACAACAGCCAATACACTGAGAACGCCTGGGTCGCCGACTGGCAGACGCTGGCGGCACGCTACAAGAACAACCCGACGGTGATCGGCGTCGACCTGCACAACGAGCCCTACAACGGCACCTGGGGCGGCGGCGGGGCCACCGACTGGGCGCGTGCGGCCGAGCGGGCGGGCAACGCGGTCCTCGCGGTCAACCCGAATCTGCTGGTGCTCGTCGAGGGTATCGGTACCTACCAGGGCCAGAACTACTGGTGGGGCGGCAACCTGATGGGTGTCAAGGACCGCCCGATCGTGCTGAGTGTGCCCAACCGGGTCGTCTACTCCCCGCACGACTACCCCAATTCGGTCTTCCCGCAGCCGTGGTTCCAGACCGCCGACTTCGGCGCCGGCCTGCCGGCGAAGTTCCGCCAGATGTGGGGCTACATCTACGAGAACAACATCGCCCCGATCTATGTCGGCGAGTTCGGGACCAAACTGCAGGATCCGAAGGATCCGGTCTGGTTCGAGGCCATCACGTCCTACATCTCCGGGGACTTCGACAACAACGGCACCATCGACATCCCGGCCGGTACCGAGGACATCAGCTGGGCCTTCTGGTCATGGAATCCCAACTCCGGGGACACCGGCGGCATCCTGGCCGACGACTGGAACACGGTCAACCAGACCAAGCTGTCCTACCTCAAGCCGATCCAGTTCGGGACCGGCGGCAGCGCGCTGGCGGTGTTCACCCTCACCCTGGCCGCGCCGTCCACCCAGACGGTCACGGTGCGCTACACGACCGCCAACGGGAGCGCGACGGCCGGCAGCGATTTTGTGGCCACGTCGGGCACGGTGACGTTCGCGCCGGGCGAGACCCGGAAGACGGTCGCGGTCCCGGTCCTGGCCGACACCGTGGCCGAGGCGGACGAGACGTTCACGGTCACCCTGTCGAACCCGGTCGGGGCGACCGTGATCGACGGGTCGGGGCTGGGGACGATCACCACCGCGACGAGCACCACCACGGGCGGCACCACCACGGGCGGCACCACCACGACCGGCGGCACCACCACGACAGGCGGCACCACCACGACGCCGACACCGACTGGTACGGGTTCCTACACCGACATCATGTCGTTCGGCATGTTCCATGGCAGCAGCCACACGGGCATGGACGCCCTGGCGGGCGGACGCACCGCCATCACCACCGAGGCCCTGGTCGCCTACAACAATCTGCGCGGCTTCGCCGGGCTCGCCCCTACAACCATCGACAAGGTCGGCACGTGGGCCTTCGCCAACAGCCTGACGAACAACCCCGAGGCATGGGGCAACGATGTCCAAGGCGTCGGGCTGTTCTACGCGATGCAGGGCGCCAAGGTCGGCTGGATCGCCGACGCCAAGTACAACCCCCAACTCATCGCCGACATTGAACGGACGGCCCGGCTGGGGTCGACCGCCGACGTGATGACGATGGTCGCAACATACGGCCATGCCGGCTACGCCAAGTACCTGACCGACAACGGCTACGTGACCGCCTTCGTCAACACCTTGAAGATGGAACCGCACTACGGCGGCTGGATGCACGATCGCGCGAACGGCCGGCTGGTGATCGAAGGGGCCGCCACCTCCCACGACGTCAATCACCTGACCGTGCTCAGCCACGACCAGAAACAGCCGTTCATGAACGACACCTGGGACTACCCCCAGTGGCCGGCACTGACCGTCTCCAACCAGCGGGTGATCGAGTACTACCAGAGCATGGTCAGCCTCGGTGACCCGCGCGGCTCCAATCTGACGACCCTCAATCAGCCCAGGGCCGCGGCGGTCATCTAGTCGAACCGGGGTCAGAGCGCTTTCTTGAGGTTGTCGGCCAGAGTCGCCAGGAACTGCTCGCTGGTCTGCCAGGGCTGGGACGGGCTGATCAGCAGTGCGAGGTCCTTGGTCATCTGACCGCCCTCGACGGTGGCGATGACGACCTCCTCGAGGGTCTCGGCGAACTCGATCACCTCGGGGGTCCCGTCGAGCTTGCCGCGGTGCTCCAGCCCGCGGGTCCAGGCGAAGATCGACGCGATCGGGTTGGTGGAGGTCGGCCTGCCCTGCTGGTGCTGCCGGTAGTGCCGGGTGACCGTGCCGTGCGCGGCCTCGGCCTCGACGGTCTTGCCGTCCGGGGTCATCAGCACCGAGGGCATCAGGCCCAGCGAGCCGTAGCCCTGCGCGACGATGTCGGATTCGACGTCACCGTCGTAGTTCTTGCACGCCCACACATAGCCGCCCTCCCACTTCAGACAGGACGCCACCATGTCGTCGATGAGCCGGTGCTCGTAGGTCAGGCCGCGCGCGTCGAACTGCTCCTTGTACTCCTCGTCGAAGATGCGCTGGAACTCGTCTTTGAACATGCCGTCGTAGGCCTTGAGGATGGTGTTCTTCGTCGACAGGTACACCGGGTAGTTCTGCTGCAGGGCGTAGGAAAAGGTGGAGTGGGCGAAATCCTGGATCGACTTCTTGAAGTTGTACATCCCCATGACCACCCCGCCGTCCTCCGGGATGCGCACCACCTCGTGCACGATCGGCTCGCTGCCGTCCTCCGGGGTGAAGGTCAGGGTGACCGTGCCGGGGCGGTCGACCTTGAAGTTGGTGGCGCGGTACTGGTCGCCGAAGGCGTGCCGGCCGATGACGATCGGCTTGGTCCAGCCGGGCACCAGCCGCGGAACGTTCGAGATCACGATGGGGGCGCGGAAGATCGTGCCGCCGAGGATGTTGCGGATCGTGCCGTTGGGCGACAGCCACATCTTCTTGAGGTTGAACTCCTTGACCCGGGCCTCGTCGGGGGTGATGGTCGCGCATTTGACGCCCACGCCGTGCTTGAGGATGGCGTGGGCGGAGTCGATGGTCACCTGGTCGTCGGTGGCGTCGCGGTTCTCAATGCCCAGGTCGTAGTACTCGAGGTTGATGTCGAGGTGGGGCAGGATCAGGGACTCCTTGATCAGCTTCCAGATGATCCGCGTCATCTCGTCGCCGTCGAGCTCGACGACGGTGCCCTTGACCTTGATCTTCATCAGCGACGCCCATCCTCCTCCGCCGGGCGGGCGAGCACCCGCCCGGCCCACATTACTGGCGGGGGACCGGTGCCGTGCGCTAGGCTCAGAACCGGTCATGAGCGCCAGCGTCAAGCCCCGGCTTGCTGGCCGGCAACCCTCCAACCGCGGTGGGGTGCCCCGGGTGATGACCAGGTTGAGCAGCCTACGGAGGCTGCACGGCAAGCGCGGGTCCGCCAGCACGGGCCCCCAGAGCAGACAGGGAAACCTTATGCACGGCACCTACTGCAGGCTTTCTGCCCCACGTCACTGTCGCTGAGCGCGCCGGCGCCGCAGTTCGCCACGCGTGGCGATGAGCCGTGCCCGACGCGCAGCAGTCCCGACGTCCCCGCCCCACGAGGAGCCCACCGGTATGACCGACCCCACCGACACCGATCGCTGGTCGTTCGAGACCAAGCAGATCCACGCAGGACAGCAGGCCGACCCGGCCACCCACGCCCGCGCGCTGCCGATCTACCAGACCACGTCCTACCTCTTCGACAGCACCGACCACGCCGCCGCACTGTTCGGGCTGGCCGAGCCGGGCAACATCTACACCCGGATCATGAACCCGACCACCGACGTGGTCGAGCAGCGCATCGCCGCCCTGGAGGGCGGGGTGGCCGCGCTGTTCCTCGCCTCCGGCCAGGCGGCGGAGACCTTCGCGATCCTCAACATCGCCGAGGCCGGCGATCACATCGTGTCCAGCCCGCGGCTCTACGGCGGCACCTACAACCTGTTCCACTACACGCTGCCCAAGCTGGGCGTGGCGACCACCTTCGTCGAGGATCCCGATGATCTGGACTCGTGGCGCGCGGCGGTGCGCCCGAACACCAAAGCCTTCTACGGTGAGACCATCTCCAACCCGAAGATCGACCTCCTGGACACCCCGGGGGTATCGGCGGTGGCGCACGACCACGGGGTGCCGCTCATCGTCGACAACACCATCGCGACGCCGTACCTGATCCAGCCGATCACCCAGGGCGCGGACATCGTCGTGCACTCGGCGACCAAGTACCTCGGCGGACACGGCACCGCGATCGCCGGGGTGATCGTCGACAGCGGCAACTTCGACTGGGCGGCCTCGGGCCGGTTCCCCGGCTTCACCGTGCCCGACCCCAGCTATCACGGCGTGGTCTTCGCCGAACTCGGCCCGCCCGCCTACGCGCTCAAGGCCCGCGTGCAACTGCTGCGCGACCTGGGTTCGGCCGCCGCGCCGTTCAACGCCTTCCTCGTCGCCCAGGGCCTGGAAACGCTGAGCCTGCGCATGGAGCGACACGTGCAGAACGCGCAGGCGGTCGCCGAGTTCCTGGCCGCCCGTCCCGACGTCACCGCGGTCAACTACGCCGGGCTGCCCGACTCGCCGTGGTACGAGCGGGCCCAGCGGCTGGCCCCCCGCGGTGTCGGCGCGGTGCTGGCGTTCGAGCTGGCCGGCGGGGTCGAGGCGGGCAAGGCCTTCGTCGACGCGCTGCGACTGCACAGTCACGTCGCCAACATCGGCGACGTGCGCTCCCTGGTCATCCACCCGGCCTCGACCACCCACCAGCAGCTCTCCGCCGACGAGCAACTGGCCTCGGGCGTCACCCCCGGGCTGGTGCGACTGGCGGTCGGACTTGAGGGCATCGACGACATCCTGGCCGACCTCGAGCTCGGGTTCGCCGCCACGAGATCGGTGGCCGGCGTCGCTGCGAGGAGCCGGGCATGACGCTGTCCTACGAACCGACCGACACCCTGCCCGCCGAGGGTGAGATCGGCGTGGTCGACATCGGCCCGCTGACGCTGGAGAACGGCGCGGTCCTCGACGATGTCTCGATCGCCGTCCAGCGCTGGGGCGAACTGTCCCCGGCCCGCGACAACGTCGTGGTCGTGCTGCACGCGCTGACCGGCGACTCCCGCATCCCCGGCTGGTGGGACGGCATCGCCGGCCCGGGTGCCCCGATCGACACCGACCGCTGGTGCGCGGTCGCCACCAACGTGCTGGGCGGCTGCCGCGGCTCGACCGGGCCGAGCTCGCTGGCCCGCGACGGCAAACCCTGGGGCTCACGCTTCCCGCTGATCACCGTGCGCGATCAGGTCAACGCCGACGTCGCCGCGCTGGCGGCCCTGGGCATCACCGAGGTCGCCGCCGTGGTCGGCGGCTCGATGGGCGGCGCACGGGCCCTGGAGTGGATGGTCGGCTACCCCGACCGGGTGCGCGCGGCACTGGTACTCGCCGTCGGCGCCCGGGCGACCGCCGACCAGATCGGCACCCAGAGCAATCAGATCGCGGCCATCACCGCCGACCCGGACTGGCAGGGCGGGGACTACTACGGCACCGGCCGCTCCCCCGATACCGGCCTCGCGCTGGCGCGGCGGTTCGCGCACCTGACCTATCGCGGCGAGGTCGAACTGGACACCCGGTTCGGCAACGACCCGCAGGGCAGCGGGGCGGACCGGGAGGATCCGCTGGGCGGCGGCCGCTACGCGGTGCAGAGCTACCTCGAGTACCAGGGGGCGAAGCTGACCCAGCGCTTCGACGCCGGCAGCTACGTCGCGCTGACCGAGACGCTGTCCAACCACGACGTCGGGCGCGGACGCGGCGGGATCGCGGCCGCACTGCGGTCCTGCCCGGTGCCGGTGGTGGTCGGCGGCATCACCTCCGACCGGCTCTACCCGCTGCGCCTGCAGGAGGAGCTGGCCGAGCTGCTGCCGGGGTGCACCGGACTGCAGGTGGTGGAGTCGATCTACGGACACGACGGATTCCTGATCGAGATCGAATCGGTGGGGCGGTTGATCCGCCAGACACTGGACCTCGCCGTTGACTGACGGCCGGCACGTCCGATCGCTGTCGTTCGGCTCCCAGGCCGCGGCCTACGAACGGGGCCGCCCGTCCTACCCGCCCGAGGCGGTCGACTGGCTGCTGCCCGCTGACGCGCGCGACGTCCTCGATCTGGGGGCCGGCACCGGCAAGTTGACCACCCGCCTGGTGGAACGCGGACTGACCGTGACGGCGGTCGACCCGATCGCCGAGATGCTGGAGGTGCTGCGCTCGGCGCTGCCCGAGACGCCCGCGCTGCTCGGCTCCGCCGAACAGATTCCGCTGCCCGACAACACCGTTGACGCCGTGCTGGTGGCGCAGGCCTGGCACTGGTTCGACCCGCAGCGGGCGGCGGCCGAGGTGGCCCGCGTGCTGCGCCCGGGCGGGCGACTGGGTCTGCTGTGGAATGTCCGCGACGAACGGCTCGGCTGGGTCCGGGAGTTCGGCGAGATCGTCGGGCTGGAGCACGACTGGGCTACCACGACCGTCGAGTTGCCCGAGCCGTTCACCGAGGTGCGGACCCACCGGGTGGAGTGGACCAACTACATCACGCCGCAGGCGCTGATCGACTACGTCGCCTCGCGCAGCTACTGCATCACCTCACCGGCGGAGGTGCGCACCCGCACCCTCGAGCAGGTGCGCGAGTTGCTGGCCACCCACCCCGCACTGGCCGGCAGCGACGGCCTGGCGCTGCCCTACATCACCGTCTGCGTGCGCGCCACGCTGGGCTGACGCGATCAGCTGGTGCCCAGCGGGTCGATGGTCCAGGCGATGTAGACCACCGCGGCACAGACGGTCGCCATGGTCGCGACGTCGATCCCGCGGGAACGCACCGCGAGCAGCCCGGCGCGGTCCTCGGGCAGCAGCAGCCGCAGCCCGGCGGCCACCCCGACCCCGATCCCGATCAGCAGCGCACCGCGGCGCCAGAACCCCGCCGCGACGAGCACCAGGGCGATCGCGAAGATGGCCACCACCGTCAGGATCGGCCACTGGGCCCGCACCCTCTCCCGGACCGTCATCGGGATTCCGCGAGTTCCACCACGTTGGTCAGCAGGAACGCACGGGTCAGCGGACCGACCCCGCCCGGGTTGGGCGAGACGTGGCCGGCCACCTCCCACACGTCGGGGGCCACGTCGCCGGTGAGCTTGCCGTCCACCCGGCTGACACCGACATCGACGACCGCCGCCCCCGGACGCACCATGTCGGCGGTCAGCATGTGCGGCACCCCGACGGCGGCGACGATGATGTCGGCCTGACGGGTCAGCACGGAAAGGTCACGGGTTCCGGTGTGGCACAACGTGACCGTCGCGTTCTCGCTGCGCCGGGTCAGCAGCAGGCCCAGCGGGCGGCCCACCGTGACACCCCGGCCGATGATCACCACGTGGGCGCCGTCGAGCGCCACATCGAAGCGGCGCAGCAGTGCCACAATGCCGCGCGGGGTGCACGGCAGCGGCGCGGGTTCGTTGAGCACCAGCTTGCCCAGGTTCGTCGGGTGCAGCCCGTCGGCGTCCTTGGCCGGATCGATGCGCTCCAGCGCGGCGTTCTCGTTGAGGTGGCGCGGCAGCGGCAGCTGCACGATATAGCCGGTGCAGTCCGGGTTCTCGTTGAGCTCGTCGATGGTGTCGTCGAGCTGGGACTGGCTGATGTCGGCGGGCAGGTCGCGGCGGATCGAGGTGATGCCGACCTTGGCGCAGTCGGAGTGCTTGCCCTTGACGTAGGCGTGCGAGCCGGGGTCGTCGCCGACCAGGACGGTGCCCAGGCCGGGAGTGGCGTCCCGGGCGGTCAGGGCGGTGACCCGGCCCGCCAGGTCGGCCAGGATCTCGTCACGGGTGAGCTTGCCGTCCAGGCTGAGTGCGGGCACGGCTACATTCTGCATATGGACGCCGTCCCCGACGTGCTCAGCCCGGCCAAGCTCGGCCCGCTCACCTTGCGCAACCGGGTCATCAAGGCGGCGACCTTCGAGGCCCGCACGCCGCAGGCGCTGGTCACCGACGACCTGATCGCCTTCCACCGGGAGATGGCGGCCGGCGGGGTGGGAATGACCACGGTCGCCTACTGCGCGGTCAGCCGCGGCGGACGCACCGACGGGACCGGGCTGTGGATGCGCGACGAGGCGCTGGACGGCCTGCGGCGGCTGACCGACGCCGCGCACGCCGAGGGCGCGGCGATCAGCGCGCAGATCGGTCACGCCGGCCCGGTGGCCAACTCCCGGTCCAACCGGGCGCCCGCGCTGGCTCCGGTGCGCTTCTTCAACCCGCTGTCGATGCGCTTTGCGCGGCATGCCGGCGAGGCCGACATCGCCGAGGTGACCGCCGCGCACGCCCGCGCCGCGCGCTATGCGATCGAGGCAGGCTTCGACTGCGTCGAGATCCACCTGGGCCACAACTATCTGGCGAGTTCCTTTCTGTCGCCGCTGATCAACCGGCGCACCGACGCCTACGGCGGATCGCTGGCCAACCGCGCGCGGTTCGCGCGCGCGATCGTGAACGCGGTGCGCGCCGAGGTGAACCGCGGCGGCGGCCCGGCGATCGCGGTGACCGCCAAGCTGAACATGTCCGACGGGGTGCGCGGCGGCATCACGGTCGAGGAGGCGCTGCAGACGGCGCTTTGGTTGCAGGACGACGGCGGATTGGACGCCCTGGAACTGACCGCGGGTAGCTCGCTGCTCAACCCGATGTATCTGTTCCGCGGGGATTCCCCGATCAAGGAGTTCGCCGCGGCCTTCAAACCCCCGCTGCGCTGGGGGTTGCGGATGACCGGGACGAAGTTCCTGCGCGAGTATCCCTACACCGACGCGTTCCTGATGCGCGACGCCGCACGCTTCCGCAGCGAACTGAGTATGCCGCTGATCCTGCTGGGCGGCATCACCGACCGCACGACGATGGATGCGGCGATGGCCGCGGGCTTCGACTTCGTCGCGATGGGCCGGGCGCTGCTCGCCGAGCCGGATCTGATCAACCGCCTCACCGCAGCCGGCACGGCGAGCTCCGTCAAATCCCTGTGTACGCATTGCAACAAATGCATGCCGACGATCTATTCGCGCACGCGCTGCGTCCTGACCGGGGCTCCTGGACGTTAGAGTAGCGCCGATGAGCGCACCCCTGCTGACCGTGCAGTTCGACGGTTCGCCGCGCACGGTCGCGCCCGGCAACGACGTGGTGATCGGACGCGACCTGCGGGCGGACGTGCGCATCGCCCACCCGCTGGTGTCCCGGGCCCACCTGGTGTTGCGTTTCGTCCCGGGCACCGGGCGCTGGGTCGGCGTCGACAACGGCTCGCTCAACGGGATCTTCGTGCACGGCCGGCGGGTACCCGAAGTCGACGTCGCCGACGGTTCGGTGGTCAACCTCGGCAACCCCGACGGACCGGCGGTGAGTTTCCAGATCGGTCGCTACCAGGGGTCGGCGGGTCGGCCCCCGCAGATGTCGACGGCGCCGATCGCACCGCCGGTGTCAGCGCCCCAATCCGTTGGGCGGCCCGCGGTGAGCCCGATGCCCGCCGACGCCGCACCCACCAAGATGGGTCCCGCGCCGGTTCGCGCGGCGTCCGGTCAGGGCACCTCCAACCTGGCGACGTCGATGCTCAAGATCCTGCGGCCCGGCTCAGCGCCGCCGGCGCCGCCGGGGTCGCTGACCATCGGGCGCGCGACCGACAACGACATCGTCATCCCCGACGTGCTGGCCTCGCGCCACCACGCCACCCTGATCCCGACCCCGGCCGGCACCGAGATCAGGGACAACCGGTCGATCAACGGCACGTTCGTCAACGGGTCGCGGGTCGACGGTGCGCTGTTGAACGAGGGCGATGTCGTCACCATCGGCAACGTCGATCTGGTGTTCACCGGCGGCACCCTCACCCGGCGACCCGAGGCGGCCGTCGTCGCGACCGGCGGGCTGGACGTGCGCGCGGTGACGTGGACCATCGAGAACAACAAGACCCTGCTGGAGAACATCTCCCTCACCGCGCGGCCCGGCACGCTGACCGCAGTGATCGGCCCGTCCGGGGCGGGCAAGTCGACGCTTGCGCGGCTGATCGGCGGCTACACCCATCCGACCACCGGCACGGTCAGCTTCGAGGGCCACAACATCCACGCCGAGTACGCCTCGCTGCGGTCCCGGATCGGGATGGTGCCCCAGGACGACGTGGTGCACGGCCAGCTGACGGTCAACCAGGCGCTGATGTACGCCGCCGAACTGCGGCTGCCGCCGGACACCACCATCGAGGACCGCCGCCAGGTGGTCGCCCAGGTGCTGGCCGAGCTGGAGATGACCCAGCACGCCGACACCCGGGTGGACAGGCTCTCCGGCGGGCAGCGCAAACGCGCGTCGGTGGCGCTGGAGCTGCTGACCGGGCCGTCGCTGCTGATCCTCGACGAGCCCACCTCGGGTCTGGATCCCGCGCTGGACCGGCAGGTGATGACGATGCTGCGCCAGCTCGCCGACGCCGGCCGGGTGGTGCTGGTGGTCACCCACTCACTGACCTATCTCGACGTGTGCGACCAGGTGCTGCTACTGGCCCCGGGCGGCAAGACCGCGTTCTGCGGGCCGCCGGCCGGGATCGGCCCGGCGATGGGAACCACCAACTGGGCCGACATCTTCTCCGGCGTCGCCGGGGACCCGAAGGGCGCCAATGATCGCTACGTCGCGCTCAGCGGGCCGCAACCCGCCCCGCCGCCGATCGAGGAGCCCTCGGAGCTGGGTGAACCGGTGCACACCAGCCTGCGGCGGCAGTTCTCCACGATCGTGCGCCGCCAGGCCCGCCTGATCGTCTCCGACCGCGGCTACTTCGTGTTCCTGGCGGTGCTGCCGTTCATCATGGGCGTGCTGTCGCTGGCGGTGCCCGGCGACGTCGGGTTCGGCGTACCCGACCCGATGGGGACCGCACCGAATGAGCCGGGGCAGATCCTGGTGCTGCTCAACGTGGGGGCGATCTTCATGGGCACCGCGCTGACGATCCGCGATCTGATCGGCGAACGCGCGATCTTCCGCCGCGAACAGGCAGTCGGGCTGTCCACGACCGCCTATCTGCTGGCGAAGGTGTGCGTGTACACCGTCTTCGCGATCGCCCAGTCGGCGATCGTGACGGCAATCGTGCTGTGGGGCAAGGGATCTCCCACCCAGGGAGCGGTGGCGCTGGGCAATCCGGCGCTGGAGCTGTTCGCCTCCATCGCAGCGACCTGTATCGCCTCGGCCAACCTCGGGCTGCTGCTCTCGGCGATCGCCAAGACGAGCGAGCAGATCATGCCGCTGCTGGTGGTGGCGATCATGAGCCAGCTGGTCTTCTCCGGCGGGATGATTCCGGTGACCGACCGGCTGGTCCTCGACCAGATGTCCTGGCTGACCCCGGCCCGCTGGGGCTTCGCCGCCTCGGCGTCCACGGTGGACCTGGTCACCCTGGTGCCCGGGCCGCTCACGCCGAAGGACCGGTGGTGGGAGCACACCGCGTCGGCGTGGTGGTTCGACATGGCGATGCTGGCCGGGCTCAGCGCGGGCTATCTGCTGGCGGTGCGCTGGCGGATCCGGCTGCGCGGGGCGTAGGGGCGAGGTCTCTAGTCGGTGGCCAGCGCCGCCTCGGCGTCGCGCTGCAGGTCGATGTAGGCCTGCTCGCTGACGTCCACGGCCACACCCCGGATGGTCCCGCCGGTGAATCGTCCCGGGTTCTGGTACTGCTCGGAGACGTTGTCACCGCTGTCGTAGCCCACGCACAATCCGTCGCCGGAGAGGGTGAACTTGCCGATCTGGGCGCGCATCGGCCCGGTGGCCACCGGCTTGCCGTCGACATAGAGCGTCGTCGTCCCGATCGACTCGCCGTACTGGCCGGCTTTGTCCCGGGTGAATTCCATTCCCAGCGAGTGTTTCCCGGGCGTCAGCGGCTGGGAGACGAAATCCTGCTCGGGCTTGATCCCGAGGAAGTTGTAGACGTAGTGCAACCTGCCGTCCTTGACGAACAGGGTGTGACCGCCGAACCGGGATCCGTGGGCGAAGATCACGCCTTCGGGATTCTGATCGAGTTCGACGTTGGCGATGATCTTGTAGGAGCGGCCCCGCACGCTGACCGCGACACCCTCGGGCACCGGAGCGGTGTCGGGGTAATAGAGGTACCGGGTCCGCGGCGGTTCGGCCTGGGGCCGCTCGATCGTCAGCTGTTCGGTCGCCGGGCGGTCATCGAGCGGCAACACGAAGTTGTTCTTGGCCTCCTCGAACCAGGCGGCGATCAGCTCCTGGAGCTTGTCGGGGTTCTGATCGGCGACGTTGGTGGACTCCGAGCGGTCCTCATCGACGTGATAGAGCTCCCAGCGATCGGAGTCGAAGTTCCCCTTGCCGCTGAGCGGAGCGTGCAGCGCGGCGGCCTTCCAGCCGTCCTGCCAGATCCCCCGGGTGCCCAGCATCGCGTAGTACTGCCGCTTGCGGGTCGTGGGCGCCGCCGCGTCGTCGAAGCTGTAGCGCATCGACACCCCGTTGAGCGGGTATTGCTTGATACCCCGGTACTCGCCGGGCATCTGCAGACCGGCGACGTCGAGGATGGTCGGCGGGACGTCGATCGCGTGGTGGTACTGCTGGCGCACCTCCCCCTTGGCCTTGATGCCCTTGGGCCAGGAGATCACCATCGGGTCGCAGGTGCCGCCGGCGAATTGGGAATAGCGCTTGAACATCTGGAACGGGGTGGAGAAGGCGACCGCCCAGCCCGTCGGATAGTGGTTGTAGGTGTCGGGGCTGCCGAGGGTGTCGAGGTATTTCATGTTCTCCGACAACTCGTCGGGGTAGCCGTTGAAGAACTTGTTCTCGTTGACCGAGCCGTTCGGCGAACCCTCCCCCGACGCGCCGTTGTCCGCGCAGTAGAAGATCACCGTATTCTCCAGCTGCCCGGTCTGTTCGAGGTAGTCGACGATCCGGCCGACCTGCGCGTCGGTGTACTCCGAGAAACCCGCGTACACCTCGGCCATCCGGGTGAACAGTTTCTTCTCCTCGGCGTTGAGCGAGTTCCACGGTCGCACGGCGTCGGCGGCGACGGCGACGTCGTCGGGTAGCGGGTTGATCGGAGTCAGCTTGGTGTCCTTGGGCAGCACGCCCTTCTCGATCATCCGGGGCAGCACCCACTCCCGGTATGCCTCGTAGCCGTCGTCGAACTTGCCCCTGTACTTGTCGATGTACTCCTGCGGTGCGTGGTGCGGGGCGTGGTTGGCGCCCGGGCAGAACCACAGATACCAGGGCTTGGAGGGGTTGCTCGACTTCTGGTCGCGCAGCATCCGGATCGCTTGATCGGCAAGGTCTCTGGATAGGTGGTAGCCCTGCCCTGGCGGGTAGGGCTGTTCGACGAAGCGGTTGTCCTCGACCAGGTCGGGGTACCACTGGTTGGTTTCCCCGCCCAGGAACCCGTAGTAGCGGTCGAAGCCCTTCTGCAGCGGCCACTCCGACTTGCTGCCCCCGCTGGATACGTCCTCTTCGGGGACGTTGTGGTTCTTGCCCACCCAGAACGTGCTGTACCCGTTGTCCTGCAGCACCTGCCCGATGGTGGCGCACTGTTCGGGTAACCGTGCCGCCGCCCCCGGGAACCCGTTGGATCCCTCGGTGATCGCGGCGAAGCGGTTGACGTGGTGGTTGCGGCCGGTCAGCATGCAGGACCGCGTCGGCGAGCACAGGGCGGTGGTGTGCCACTGGGAGTACATCACCCCGTTGTCGGCCAACCGCTGCATGACCGGCATCTCGATGCGGCCGCCGTAGGGCGACCACGCCGCCAGGCCGGTGTCGTCGTAGAGCACCACCAGGACGTTGGGCGCGCCCTCGGGCGCGCGGGTGAGCTCGAAGGGCTTCCAGTCCGCCGTCGAGTCGCGCACATCGAGGGCGATCTTGCCGTCGAAGCCCTCGTTGATCCCGGTCCCGTAGCCCGGTGGGCCGTCCCCGCCCGGCCCGGCGCCTTCCTTGGAGCCGCAGCCGGCGACGAGGCTGGATGCGGCCACCGCACCCGCGCCGGCGGCCAGACCGCCGAGCATCTGGCGCCGGGAAATGTTCAGCTCGGTCATTCTCACCAGGGTGGACCCCTTAGTTGGCACTGTCTTGGCTTCGGGCGAAAAGGAATGCGGCAGACTTGTTCGCGGGGACAAAACTCGAGGGAGCGAGATGGGGTTACCGGAGGCGAGCGCCGCGCGGCAGTGGCTGGAGGAGTTCAGCCGGACCGCCGAGGACCGGGAAACCCTCGACTACCTTGTCGACATCCTCGACGACCGGATCGTCGAGGAGGTGCCGGAGTTCCGCGACCCCGTCCTGCGCGCGGAGTTGCACGCCAGCAGCCGGTCGCACTGGAAGGGTTTTTTGGCGGTCGTCAGCCGCGACACCATCGAGTTCACGGCGACACCCCAGATCTACGGGCTGGCCCGCACCCTGGCGCGGCGCGGTTTCGACCTGACCGTGCTGCTGTCGGTCTACCGGGCCGGCCGCAACGCCACCTGGGACTTCATCACCGAAACGCTGAACGAGCAGGTGGGCGACCCGGCGATTCGCTCGGCGGTCCTGATGCAGTTCTGGACGCACGCCGCCTACTGGATCGACACCGCGGTCGAGTCGCTGATCGTGGTCTTCACCGCCGAACGCGAGCAGTGGCAGCGCGGCACGCTGGCCCGCCACGCCGAGACCGTCAAGGCGGTGCTGGCCGGTCAGTCCGTCGACGTCGAGGCCGCCGTGCTGAGTCTGGGCTACCCGCTGCGCCAGCACCACACCGCGTTCGTGCTCAGCGTCGGTGAGACCGTGCCCGACGCGGACGTCCAGCGACTGCTCGAGACGGCGGCGCGCGCGGTCAGCACCGGTCTCGGCAGTGCCCGGCCGCTGATGATTCCGTGCGGCGCGCGCACGGCGTGGTGCTGGGCGGCGACACCCGGGCAGTCCGAGACCCTCGACGCCGCTGTCGCCGAGACCCTGCACCCCTTCGTGCGGGCGGCGGTCGGCGGCTGCCACGCCGGTCTCGACGGGTTCCGCCTCTCCCACTGCGAGGCCGTTGCCGCCCTCTCGGTGGCGGACCCGACGGCAGCCGTCACCACCTTCAGCGATGTCGAAATCGCCTGCATGGCGGCGGGAATCCTCGACGAGGACGCCAGGTCGGCCTTCGTGCGCCGGGAACTCGGCAGCCTGGCCGGCTTCGACGAGACCTCGGAGCGGCTGCGCCAAACCCTGCGGGTCTATCTGGCCAACGGCGCCGACGCGGCTGCCACCGGCGAGCAGTTGAGGCTGCACGCCAACACCGTGCGCTACCGGATACGCCAGGCCGAGAAGGCCATCGGGCACCCGATCCAGCAGCGGCCCGGGCGCACCGAACTGGCGCTGGAGATCATCAGCGTGCTGGGGATTTCGAAGTAGCCGGGTCTGGGTACCCGGACCTGAGGAACAACCGTTGCCGACCCCGGCGTTACTCTTGCCGCTGTGGACGATCTCAGCGACATCCGGCGGATCCGAGCCGAGATCCGTGATTTTCGTAGTGCAACGACGGCGAGTTTCAACGCTCATCGACAGGACTTCGTCGACCTACGCAGTCACGTCGATCAGCGCTTCGAGCAGATCGATCGCGGGTTCGAGCAGGTCGACCGCGGATTCGCCGAGATGCGAGGCAAGCTTGACGCGTCCGCTGCAGGCCAGCAGCGGATCGTGGAACTGATCGAGTCGCTGATCGACCAGCAGGACCGCTAGACCGGCCCGTTGTTCAGGATTCTGTTCTTCTCCCCACGCATCGCCCCCAACACCGGCAATGCGATCCGAATGGTCGCGGCGACCGGGTGCGAGTTGCACCTGGTCGAACCGCTGGGTTTCGACCTGTCCGAATCCAGGGTGCGTCGCGCCGGGCTGGACTACCACGACCTGGCGTCGGTGAGTGTGCACGGCTGCCTGCAGGACGCCTGGGCGGCGATCGGACCGGCGCGGGTCTTCGCGTTCACCGCCCATGCCCGGACCTCGTTCGCCGACATCGACTACCGGCCCGGCGACGTCCTGCTGTTCGGACCCGAGCCCGACGGCCTCGATGAGGCGACCCTGGCCGACCCGCGCATCACCGCGCGGGTGCGCATCCCGATGCTCGCTGGGCGGCGTTCACTGAACCTGTCCAACGCCGCGGCCGTCGCCGCCTACGAGGCGTGGCGGCAACTCGGCTACGCCGGCTCGGTGTGACTACCAGCTGTCCCAGTGGGTGAGCTGCTCGGCGGGCAGCCGCTTGGCCGGTTTGAAGTCGGTGCCCTTGGTGTAGGCGATCGGGAACAGCCCACCCTGGGTGTAGCGCTCATAGGGGATGCCGAGCAACTCGGCCGCCTGCTTCTCGCCCTCCCCGATCAGGTGCAACGTGGTCCACGCGGTTCCCAATCCGCGCTCACGCAGCGCGAGCATGTAGCTCCACACCGCCGGTAGCAGCGATCCCCAGAACGACGCCTGCACGCCGGCCTCGGCGCGCTCGACGCGTCCCTCCAGCAGTGGGATCAGCATGACCGGCGCCCGCTCGAGGTTCTCGTTGAGATACATCGCCGAGTTCATCACCGAATCCATCTGCTGGTCGCGGATATCGCCGCGCACCGGCTTGGGCAGATTCAGATACGGGGTCGCGTTGGCGCGATAGATGTCGGCTAGGGCTTTCTTTTTGGCCGGGTCCTCGACGAACATCCACTGCCAGCCCTGCGCGTTGGATCCGGTGGGAGCCTGGAGCGCGATCTCGAGACACTCCATGAGAACGTCGCGCGACACCGGCTTGTCGAAGTCGAGACGCTTGCGAACCGAGCGCGTGGTGGTGAGGACTTCGTCGGCAGTCAGATCCAAGGCCATGGGGAAAGACTACGGCCGAGCAGAAGTGTGCGGCCGGAAAGGTTCAGCTGACGGCGCGAAGATGACGATGCGCGGGGTGATCGTCGTGAGTCTGGCTGTCGGACTCGTGAGCAACGACATCTGCCAGTCGGTCGGCCGCATCGGCGTAGCCGCGCTGACGCAAAATGGCGTCTGCGTAGGTGAGGAGTTGGATCTCCGCCATGCTCATCATGGCGCCCTCCCTAGTGTTGTGCCGGTGTTGCTCGTACCGGTCGGTAACCCGGTAGTTGTAAACATACCCGCATTTCTCTCGGGTTATTCCCGCCCTGCGTCTGAGTTGTGCAATTCTTTACATTTCAGCTGGTAGCACGGCATATTAGTATCGAATTAACAGCCAAATTCAAGCCTTTTCTTATCTTAATTTCAGGTACGGTTCTCTTTTACTAACGGAAATCACGGGATCGGGATCCAACGGCCATCGCAAGGGGGCGCATCCGCTCGGCCAGCACGGTCACCGCACCGCTCGCGTTCTGCACCCGACCGCGAATCAGCAGCGCCGCCGCGCCCAGCGCCAACCGGCGGTGCCGGGTCCACATTCCCGGCGTGCACAGCACGTTGACCATCCCGGTTTCGTCCTCGAGATTGAGAAACGTCACCCCCCGGGCGGTCGCCGGACGCTGGCGGTGGGTGACCGCCCCGGCAACCAGCACCCGGCTGCCGTCCGGCACCGACGCCAGTCCCCCGGCCGGAATGACCCCGAGTGCGTCGAGGTCCGCGCGCAGGAACTGGGTCGGGTAACTGTCGGCAGAGACTCCGGTCGCCCACACGTCGGCAGCGGCCAGTTCCTGCTCACTCATGCCGGGAAGCGCCGGGGCGTGCGATGCGGAACCCACTCCGGGTAGCCGGTCGGGACGCTCGGTCGCCGCAGCGCCGGCCGCCCACAGCGCCGCACGGCGGGTCAGGCCGAAGCAGCCCAGCGCCCCGGCGGTGGCCAGCGCCTCGACCTGAGGAACCGTCAGACATATCCGTCCGGTCAGATCCAGCAGCGAACGGTAGGGCCCACCCCCCTGGCGCTCACCGGCGATGCGACCGGCAAGGTCGTCGCCGATGTGGCGCACCGCACCCAACCCCAGCCGAACCTCCAGTCCGGCGTTCTCCAGTGTGGCGTGAGCGAGGCTCGCGTTGACACACGGCCGGTGCACGAGCACTCCGTGCCGGCGGGCGTCGGCGACCAGCGACTGCGGCGAATAGAACCCCATCGGCTGGGCGCGCAGCAGTGCGGCGCAGAACGCTGCCGGGTGATGCAGCTTGAACCACGAGGAGTAGAACACCAGCGAGGCGAAGCTCAGCGAATGACTCTCCGGGAAACCGAAATTGGCGAAGGCCTCGAGCTTCTCATAGATCCGGTCGGCGACGTCCCCGGTGATGCCGTGCCGTTCGGCCATCCCGGCGTAGAAACGGTCGCGCAAACGCCGCATCTTGGCGGTGGATCGCTTGGAACCCATGGCGCGGCGCAACTGGTCGGCTTCGGCCGGGGAGAATCCCGCGCAGTCCACCGCCACCTGCATGAGCTGCTCCTGGAAGAGCGGAACGCCCAGTGTCTTGCGCAGCGCCGGCTCCATGGACGGATGGTCGTAGGTGACCGGCTCGAGACCGTTGCGCCGCTTGATGTAGGGGTGCACCGAACCGCCCTGGATGGGACCGGGACGAATCAGCGCCACCTCCACGACCAGGTCGTAGAACACCCGTGGCCGCAGGCGCGGCAGGGTGGCCATCTGGGCCCGGGACTCCACCTGAAAAACCCCGACCGAATCGGCACGTTGCAGCATCTCGTAGACGGCCGGCTCGGAGAGATCGAGACGGGCCAGATCCACCTCGATGCCCTTGTGCTCGGCCACCAGGTCGATGGCGTAGTGCAGTGCTGAGAGCATGCCCAGCCCGAGCAGATCGAACTTGACCAAACCGATTGCCGCACAGTCGTCTTTGTCCCACTGCAGCACACTGCGGCCCGCCATCCGCGCCCATTCCACCGGGCAGACGTCGGCAATGGGCCGGTCGCAGATCACCATGCCGCCGGAGTGGATGCCCATGTGCCGGGGCAGATCGGAGATCTCGACCGCCAGGTCGACCACCGCTTCGGGAATACCGTCGACATCGGCGGCGACCGGACTCCAGCGATCGATCTGCTTGCTCCAGGCGTCCTGCTGGCCCTGCGAGAAACCCAGTGCCCGGGCCATGTCGCGCACGGCACTTCGGCTGCGGTAGGTGATGACGTTGGCGACCTGCGCGGCGTAGTCGCGGCCATAGCGTTCATAGACGTACTGGATGACTTCTTCGCGGCGGTCGGACTCGATGTCGATGTCGATGTCGGGCGGGCCGTCACGGGCCGGTGAGAGGAACCGTTCGAAGAGCAGGTCGTTGGCGACGGGGTCGACCGCGGTGACCCCCAGCGCGTAGCAGACCGCCGAGTTGGCCGCCGAACCCCTTCCCTGGCAGAGGATTCCGCTGCGACGGCAGAACTGGGTGATGTCGTGCACCACCAGGAAGTAACCCGGAAACCGGCACGCGGCGATGATCTGCAGTTCGCGCTCGATCTGTGCGTAGGCCCGCGGCGCACCGGCTCGCCGCCCGTACCGCTGCCCGGCGCCGGTCATGGTCAATTCGCGTAGCCAACTGTCCTCGGTGTGCCCCCGGGGAACATCGAAGGGCGGCAGCTGAGGGGCGATCAGCGTCAACTCGAAGGCGCACTGCTCACCGAGATCGGCCGCCGCGGTGACGACTTCCGGACATCGGCGGAACAGCTGCATCATCTCGTGTCCGGAGCGCAGATGCGATCCGCCCAACGGGGCCAGCCAGCCGGCCGCCTCATCCACCGACTGGCGGGCACGGATCGCCGCCATGGCCGACGCCAGCCGACCCCGACCGGGCTCGGCGAAATGCGCCGCGGTGCTCGCCACCACGCCGACTCCGAAACGCAGGGCAAGACCGGCCAGTATCGCGTTGCGCTCGTCGTCGAGGGGATGACCGTGGTGGGTCAACTCAACGCTGACCCGGTCACGGCCGAAACGCTCCACCAGATCGGCGAGGGCGGCAGCCGCCGCCTCCGGCCCGTCGGCGGTAAGAGCCTGTCGCACATGCCCTTTGCGACAACCGGTGAGAATCTGCCAGTGTCCGCCGGCGGCCTCGGTGAGTGCGTCGTAGTCGTAGCGCGGCCTGCCCTTGTGCCCACCGGCCAGATGTGCGGCAGCCAGCTGGCGGGAAAGTCGCCGATACCCCTCCGGCCCGCGAGCGAGCACCAGCAGGTGCGGTCCCGGCGGATCGGGCGCTTCGGTGCGCGCGGTTCCCGACAGCGACAACTCCGCCCCGAAGACGGTGCGCATACCCAGTTCTGCGGCCGCCTCGGCGAACCGCACCACTCCGTAGAGCCCGTCGTGGTCGGTCAGCGCGATCGCACGCAGATCCAGCCGGACCGCCTCCTCGACGAGTTCCTCGGGCGTACTCGCCCCGTCGAGGAAGCTGAACGCCGAATGCGCGTGCAACTCGGCGTAGCGAACCGCGCGATCCCCTGCGTCCCGAGGAGTCCGGTGCCCGGCGGGCGGGCGATAGGCACCGCGTTTGCGCGACCAGGCCGGGCTGTCGCTGCCGTCGGCGGGCGGTCCGGCCAGGCCGCCGGACGGCGGCGGTCTGCCGTTGAGTACCCGCTCCATCTCGGCCCAGTTCGGCGGTCCGTCGTTCCAGCCCACCCGGAGCAGTGTATAGAACATACGTTCGATAGAACAGGGGGTGATCGCCCCTTACGCTCACGGGGTGACGTCAGAGACCCATCCCGCCGAACCGCATGTCGGCGCCATCAACACCAAACTCAACTGGTTGCGCGCCGGCGTGCTCGGCGCCAACGACGGCATCGTCTCGGTGGCAGGCATCGTCATCGGCGTGGCGGCTGCCACCACCGATCGCGGCCCGATCTTCGCCGCCGGGATCGCCGGGCTGGCCGCGGGTGCGCTCTCGATGGCGCTCGGCGAGTACGTCTCGGTGAGCACCCAGCGCGACACCGAGCAGGCGCTGCTGGCCAAGGAGCGCCGCGAGCTCGCCGAATATCCCGAGGAGGAGTTCGAAGAACTCGTCGGGCTCTATCAGGCCAAGGGCCTGTCCCCGACGACCGCCCGCACGGTGGCCCGGGAACTGACCGACCACGACGCCTTCGCCGCGCACATCGACATCGAACTCGGCATCGACCCGCACGAGCTGACCAACCCCTGGCACGCCGCGATCTCCTCGGCGGTGGCGTTCACCACCGGAGCGATCCTGCCGATGCTGGCGATCCTGCTGACGCCGCCGGCACCGCGGATTCCGATCACGTTCGTCGCCGTGCTGCTGGCGCTGGCCATCACCGGCTGGGTCAGTGCGCGCCTGGGTGGCGCCGACCCGGTCCGCGCGACCCAGCGGGTGGTCATCGGCGGCGCGGTGGCGATGGCGATCACCTACGTAATCGGCCGGCTGATGGGCGGGGTCATATAGCCGGGGTCATCTAGCCGGGGTCATCTAGCCGGTGTACTCGGCGACCCCGTCGTCGAGCACGATCCGGCTTTCGGCTCCACCGGCGCCAGCGGCTCCACCGGCCCCAGCAGCCTCGGTCCTGAACACCGCCCGCCCGGGTTCGGTGCGCCAGATCGACGTGGTCAGCGTCTCGCCCGGGAACACCGGGGCGGAGAACCGGCCGGCCATCGCGGTGAGCCGCGCTGCCTGATTGCCGGCGAGTTCGGCGAGCAGCGCCCGGCCGGCGACGCCGTAGGTGCACAGCCCGTGCAGGATCGGCCGGTCGAACCCGGCCAGCTCCCGGGCGAACCACGGGTCGCTGTGCAGCGGGTTGCGGTCACCGGAGAGCCGGTAGATCAGGGCCTGATCGTCGCGGGTGGGCAGGGCGATGCGCGCGTCGGGTTCGCGGTCGGGGAACTGCGGTGCCGCCGGGCGTTGCCCGGGCTGGCCGCCGAAACCCCCGGCGCCGCGGATGACCAGGGTCGTCAGGGTCTCGGCGACGGGTTCGCCACTGTCCGGGTCGCAACCCCGGGCCCGCAGGATCAGGATCGCGTTCTTGCCCTCGCCCTTGTCCTGGATGTCGGCGACCTCGGCGACCACCAGCAGCGACCCGGCGGCCGGCAGCGGCGCGAACAGCCGGATCTCCTGGGAGCCGTGCAGCAGCATGCCGGGATTGAAGGAGCCGACCAGCGGCGCGGCAGCGAAGCCCATGCAGCAGATCACCGCATAGGTGGGCAGCACCTGCTGGGGGAGATCGTGGCTGTTCTCGGTGGTGAAGGCGAGGTCAGCGGTGCCGGCGCCGACGCCCAGGGCGTAGAGCAGGGTGTCGCGGTCGGTCCACTCATACAGCCGCGGCTGGGTCACCGCACCGATCGCCGTCGGATCGAGTGCCATCGGAGTCCTCCTGAGGTATCAACGGTGCCCGCCCGGGGATTCCACCGGGATTCCGCCCCGCAAGTGCGATCGACAAGGCACCCTAGTCAGCATGAACCTCTCCCGCCTCCGAACCGTGCTGGGGGCCGTCCTCGCCCTGCTGGTCCTCGTGGTGCCCACCGCCTGCGGCGGATCGTCGGCGCCCGGCGAGCGCATCATCACCCTGACGCTGATCCGCAACGCCGAATCGTTAGCCAACGAGGAGGGCGTGATCGAGACCGCCCCGCCGGGCCCGCCGCTCTCCCCGGCCGGACAGCAGCAGGCGGAGTCCCTGGCCAACCGGCTCAAGGGCAACGCCTACGACGGCATCTACACCTCCCAGTTGCTGCGCTCGGAACAGTCGGCGGCCCCGCTCGCCCGGGCACTCGGCGGGCAGGCGACGGTGCTGCCCGGGCTCAATGAGATCCCGGCGGGCTGGTTCGAGGGGTCCGACGAGGAGGTCTCCGCCGCGACCTACCGGATGCCGATGCGGGAGTGGCTGCGCAGCAACCGCGAGTTCACCATCCCCGGATCGGTCAACGGCGGGCAGTTCAACGGACAGTTCAGCGGGGCGATTCAGAAGATCTACGAGGGCGGCGACAACAAACCGGTCGCCTTCTCCAGCGGGTACGCCATCATGATGTGGATTCTGATGAATGTCCGCAACCCCAAGGACAGCCTGCTCGACGACCATCCGCTGCCCAACACCGGCTACGTGGTGGTCACCGGAAACCCGGTGAACGGATGGACGCTGCAGGACTGGAACGGCATCACCAACGTCTCCCCCGATACCGTCTGACGGGTGGGCGCCGACGCACACTTCGCGATGCCGCTGAGGGTGCGCTACGTCGAGTGCGACATGCAGGGCCGGGCGTTCAACGGCCATTTCCTGACCTGGGTCGACATGGCCTTCAGCGAGGCGCTGCGCGAGGTGTTCGGCAGTTATGACGCAGTGACCGACCGGGGTGTCGACTTCGTCGTGGCGGCAAGCGAATTGCGGTTCCGCACGCCCGCGAGGTTCGACGACGAACTGACGGTCGACGTCGCGATCGAGCCGCCGGGGAACACCTCGCTGCGCAGCCGCTACACGATCACCCGCGGCGCGCACCTGATCGCCGAGGCGACGATGACCCACGTCTGCGTGGATGCCACCACCTTCGAGAAGCAGCCCTGCCCGGGCTGGTTCCGCGACCAACTGGCGGCGTCGGCCGACGCGCGGTGACCCAGCCGGTGTTCGCCGACGTCGACACCGGCGTCGACGACGCGCTGGCCCTGATCTACCTGATCGCCAGCGACGACGCCGAACTGATCGGGGTCGGCGCCACCGCCGGCAACGTGGCCGTGGACCAGGTGTGCCACAACACCCTCGGGGTGCTGCAGCTGTGCGGGTCGACCGACGTGCCGGTCTCGCGGGGTGCGCCGGCTCCGTTGCGGACGCGGCTGGTCACGGCCGGGGATCTGCACGGGCCGAGCGGCCTGGGCCACGCGGTGCTGCCGCCGGCACAGCAGGGACCGGCCGGCTACGACGCCGCCGAAGCCTGGGTCCGGGCCGCGCGCGCCCACCCCGGAACGCTGGTCGGGGTGGCCGTCGCGCCGCTGACCAACCTGGCGCTGGCGCTGCGACGCGAACCGGCCCTGCCCGGCCTGCTACGGCGACTGGTCGTCGTTGCCGCGCGTAACGCCGACGTCGACCCACAGGCCGCCGACGAGGTGGCCGTCGCCTGGGACCGGCGGAGTCTGATCCTCTGCGACCGGACCCTCACCGAGCAGGCGGTGATCGACCCGGCGGTGCTGGACCGATTGACCGGGGCGGCGGGCGCGAGGACCCGGCTGGTCGAGTTCATCGACGACGCCGTCCGATTCCGTTTCGAGGTCAACCTCGGGCGCGGCGTCGGATATCGGGCGCACCTGCACGACCCGCTGGCTGCGGCGGTGGCGCTCGATCCCGCGTTGGCGGGCGACCCCGCGACGTTCGTCGAACGGTTCGTGGCGCGGGTCGGCGCGTTGGCGCGGAGCCTGGCTGACGTGAGACCTCACTCATAGGCGCCCTCCACGTGCCACCGGCGCTGCCGGTAACACAGCAGCAGCGCGCAGCCGTCGACGAGCACCTGCGCGCGGGCGATCGGGCCGTCGCCGCCGTCGGCCGGCCACGGCCCGGCCCACCAGCTCAGTTCGCCCCGGTAGCGCGAAGCCGCCCCGGCCAGCCGGGCCGGCTCGGCGGTGAACATTCCGCGGGAACTCACCCGCACCGGATCGCCCCGGGCGTCGAGCAGTTCGACCGGGTCGTCGACGAGCACCGCGGGCGCGGGTTCGGGTAACTGCCCGGGCCAGGGCCGGTCGACGGGCGCCCGGGGCACCTGTTCGTCGCCGAGCGGGGTCAGGGTGATGCGTTCGGCGGGCCCGCGGCCGCCGCTGAGCGCGGGCAGTTTCACGGCCTCGGCACCGAGCAGCCCCTGCACCCGCACCAGCGCCCGCCGGGCCCGCACCCGGTCCTCCTCGCCGGGGCCGTCCCACAGCGGAAGCTGCAGCGCCTCGGCGCAGATGACCTCCACCGGATGCAGCCGCAGCATCGTCACCGGGCCGAGCGCGCGGCTCCGGGCATCCCGGCGGACCAGCCAGCCGTCGAGCTGCCAGCGCACCCGGTCGGCGGTGGCGTCCTCGGTCAGCGGCTCAGCGCAGCGCCACACCCGGGTCAACTCCCCGCCGTCGGCGGTGACGGCGTGAACGGCCAGCCGGGTGCATCCCAGACCGGCCGCCGCCAGGCTGCGGTGCAGGGCTGCGGCCAGGGCCCGTCCGGCGAACGCGGCGGCGTCGACCCGGTCGATCGGCGGGTCGCAGTGCAGCACCGCGTCGAACTCCTCCGGACGTTCATGCCCCGAAGGTCCGCGCCCGGGTTCACCGCGAACCAGCCGATGCGCCAGCACCGCATCGGATCCGAACCGGGAGGCGACGTCGCGGCGGGGCAATGCCGCGAACTGTCCGAAGGTTCGAATTCCCATGCGCCACAACAGGTCCACCAGCTCCGATCGGCCGGTTCCGGACAGGCTGGGCTCACCCGCCAACTCCCTGATCGGCAGCCCGGACAGGAACGCCGCATCCTGGCCGGGTGGCACCACCCGTCCCGCCCGGGCGGCGAACACCGCCGTCGCGAGCTGATCGGCGATCCCCGCCTGGGATTCGGCGCCGGCCGCGGCGACCGCGTCGAGCACCCGTTCGGCGGCGGCCTGCTCGGAGCCGAAGTAGCGGGCCGCGCCCCGAAGCGCCAGCACCAGCAGACCCGGCCGCAGTATCTCGGCGCGCGGCACCACGTCGTCCACCGCGCCCGTCACGCCTTCGAAGAACCGTGCATCACGGGCGGGGTCGGCAACCGCGACGTGCAGCCCCGGGCAGCGGGCCTGGGCCTCGCGGCGGCGCAGGCCGCGCCGCACCCCGGCGTCGCGGGCCGCAGCCGAGCACGCGACCACCCGGTTGGCGTGCATGACCGCAACCGCGGCGGTGGGCGGCAGCCCGGCCGACGCCGCCGCGGCCACGGCCGGCCAGTCCATGCACCAGATCGCCAGGACCCGCGCGCTCATCCGCGCCCCAGCATCCGGGTCGCCACCCGCACCGCGCTGATGCGCCCGCAACCCGCCGCCGCCACGCCGGCGCGGCATCCGGGACCCGGGGTGATGTCGTACCCGGACACCCGGGCGTCCATCCGCATCGCGCCCTGCCAGTGCCCCTGCGTCACCAGCAGGGTGCAGCCCCGCTGCCGCGCGCGGGCCGCCAGGACCCGCGCCCGGGCCGCGGGCACCGCACGGCCGGCCAGGCCGAGCACCACCAGGTCCATCCCGTCCAGCAGCACCGCGGCCACCTCGAGCGGATCAGCGCCCGGGTCGGGGATCACCGCCAGCCGACTGAGGTCCGCGCCGCGCTCTGCCGCGGCCAGCAGACCGAACTGCGGCAGACCGACGACAGCGGCGTGACCGCCGGCGGCCGTCGTCGCGGCGACCATGCCGACCGGCAGCGACCGGGCGCCCGAAAGCACCGCCACCGATCCGCGCGGCAGCCCCCCGGAAGCGCGCCCGGCGATCGGGGCGCCCGGCGTTCCCGACATCTGAGCCAGCCGCCGGCGCAGCTCGTACAGCTGCTCGGCACGGGTGATCGCCGCCGTCACGGGCACCTCCGGGAGTTCGAATATACGTTCGAATATGAGTAAACGCCCGGCCCCCGACAGCGTCAAGGGCCCTCTGGCACCATGCTGGTCATGAACACTGAGCAGGCCGAGAAGATCGCCCACGCGGACGGCTTCGTCGCCGCACTGGACCAGAGCGGCGGCAGCACGCCCGGGGCCCTGCGGCTGTACGGAATCCCCGAGGACTCCTACTCCGGCGATGCGGAGATGTTCGACCTGGTGCATCAGATGCGCACCCGCATCATCACCAGCCCGAGTTTCACCGGCGACCGGATCATCGCGGCGATCCTGTTCGAGGACACGATGGACCGCTGGATCGCCGACCGGCCGAGCGCCGACTACCTCTGGGGGGTCAAGGGGATCGTGCCGATCCTCAAGGTGGATAAGGGGCTGGCGCCCGAGCAGGACGGTGCCCGGGTCATGAAGCCGATCACCGGCCTGAGCGAACTGCTCTCCCGGGCGGTGGACAACGGGATCTTCGGCACCAAGATGCGCTCGGTGATCACGCTGCCCGGGGCCGGCCTGCAGGCCGTGGTCGACCAGCAGTTCGAGGTGGCGCAGGTGATCCTCGACGCCGGCCTGGTGCCGATCATCGAGCCGGAGATCGACATCCGCAGTCCCGGCAAGGCCGCGGCCGAGGATCAACTGCGGACCGCGCTGCTGGCTCATCTCGACCGCCTCGGCGGCGCGCAGGTGATGCTCAAGTTGACCCTGCCCGACACCGACGACCACTATCGCGACCTGGTGGGCCACCCCGGCGTGATGCGGGTGCTGGCGCTGTCCGGGGGCTACACCCGGGCGGAGGCCTGCGCGCGTCTGGCGCGCAACCACGGCGTCGTGGCCAGTTTCTCCCGGGCGCTGACCGAGGGACTGACGGCCCAGCAGAGCGACGCGGAGTTCGACCGCGCCCTGGACGCCGCGATCACCGAGATCGCTGCGGCGTCACGGACTTAGGCGCTCGGGCGTCACTCCCACTCGATGGTGGCCGGCGGCTTGCTGGTGACGTCCAGTACCACCCGGTTGACTTCCGGGACCTCGTTGGTGATCCGCGTCGAGATCCGCTCCAGCACCTCGTAGGGCACCCGGGTCCAGTCCGCGGTCATGGCATCCTCGCTGGAGACCGGACGCAGCACAACGGGATGGCCGTAGGTGCGACCGTCGCCCTGCACCCCGACCGAGCGGATGTCGGCCAGCAGCACCACCGGACACTGCCAGATCTGGCCGTCCAGATCGGCCGAGGTCAGTTCCTCACGGGCGATCAGGTCCGCCCGGCGCAACGTGTCCAGCCGCTCTGCGGTGACCTCACCGATGATCCGGATCCCCAGACCCGGCCCCGGGAAGGGTTGGCGCGCAACGATTTCCTCCGGCAGTCCGAGTTCGCGCCCGATCGCCCGGACCTCGTCCTTGAACAGCAGCCGCAACGGCTCGACAAGGGAGAACTTGAGGTCGGGCGGCAGTCCCCCGACGTTGTGGTGGCTTTTGATGTTGGCGGTACCCGTCCCGCCGCCGGACTCCACCACGTCGGGGTAGAGCGTGCCCTGGACCAAGAAGTCCACCTGCTCGCCGGAGAGCAGGTCGCTCACCGCACCCTCGATCGCGCGGATGCACTCCCGGCCGATTATCTTGCGCTTGCCCTCGGGGTTGCGCACGCCCGACAGTGCCTCCAGAAACCTCGCCGCGGCGTCCACGGTGACCAACCGCGCGCCGGTCGCGGCGACGAAGTCGCGTTCGACCTGCTCGGGTTCCCCCGCGCGCAGCAGGCCGTGGTCGACGAATACGCACGTCAGCCGATCACCGATCGCCCGTTGCACCAGGGCGGCCGCGACCGCGGAGTCCACACCGCCGGACAGCCCACAGATCGCGCGGGCGTCACCGATCTGCCGGCGCACCTCCTCGACGAGCGAATCGGCGATGTTGGCCGGCGTCCACTCGGCACCGATCCCGGCGAAATCATGCAGAAAGCGGCTCAGCACCTGCTGGCCGTGCGGGGTGTGGATGACCTCCGGGTGGTACTGCACACCCGCGAGCAATCGCTTGCGGTCTTCGAACGCCGCCACCGGCGCGCCGGCGCTGGCGGCCACCACCTCGAAGCCGGCCGGCGCGCGGGTGACCGCGTCACCGTGGCTCATCCACACCGGCTGCGTCCCGGGCAGGCCCAAATGCAGCTGCCCGCCAAGGACATTGAGTTCAGTGCGACCGTACTCGCTGGTTCCGGTGCGATCGACGGTGCCGCCGAGAGCCTGGGCCATGGCCTGGAAGCCATAGCAGATGCCGAACACCGGCAGCCCGAGCTCGAACAGGGCGGGGTCGAGTTGCGGGGCGCCGGGCTCGTACACGCTGGCCGGCCCGCCGGACAGGATGATCGCCTGGGGGTCTTTGGCCTTGATCTCCTCGACGCCGGCGGTGTGCGGGATCACCTCGGAGAAGACCCGCGCCTCGCGCACACGGCGGGCGATCAGCTGGGCGTACTGGGCACCGAAGTCGACGACCAGGACGGGGCGCGGCGGGCGTGGCACCGGGACAGTCTACGGGCGGGCGACCGGCTGAATCGGCAGCAGGCGCAGCGCCCCGGGCGCCTCGGCGGGCACCACCGGGGAGCGCGGTGCGACCGGATTCAGCCGCCGGTAGGGCTGCCCCTGGGCCGGGCGCGGGTCGGCCTCTCCGTTGTTCGGCCACAGCGACGCCGCACGTTCGGCCTGGGCGGTGATCGACAGCGACGGGTTGACCCCCAGGTTGGCCGAGATCGCCGCGCCGTCCACGACGTACAGCGTCGGGTAGCCGTAGACGCGGTGGTAGGGATCGATCACCCCGTGCTCGGAGTCTGCGCCGATCGCCGCCCCGCCGAGGAAGTGCGCGGTGAGCGGGATGTTGAACAACTCGCCCCAGGTGCCGCCGGCGACGCCGTCGATCTTCTCGGCGATCCGGCGGGTGACCCGGTTACCGACCGGAATCCACGTCGGGTTGGGTTCGCCGTGGCCCTGCTTACTGGTCATCCGCCGCCGGCCGAACAGACCGCGGGCGGTGAAGGTCGTGATCGAGTTGTCCAGGTGCTGCATGACCAGGGCGATCACGGTGCGCTCACTCCAGCGCCGCGGGCTGAGCATGCGCAGCATCGAGCGCGGATCGCGCCCCGCCTGCTCGAGCAGTTGCCGCCAGCGCGGCAGATCGGTGCCTTCGGCCCCGGCCCCGTCGGTCATCAGGGTCTGCAGCAGTCCCATCGCGTTGGAGCCCTTGCCGTAGCGGCAGGGCTCGATATGGGTGTCGGGGGTCGGGTGGATCGACGAGGTGATGGCGACGCCGTGGGTCAGATCGAGATCGGACAGCGCCCGCATCCGCCCAGCCCCGACGATGGACTCCGAGTTGGTGCGGGTGAGCAGGCCCAGACGCTCCGAAAGCCGGGGTAGCCGGCCGGTGTCGCGCATCTCGAACAGCAGTCGCTGGGTGCCCCAGGTCCCGGCGGCGAGGATCACGTGGCGCGCGGTGAACGTCCGACGCTTCCTGCGAAGCCACCGGCCGGTGCGGCTCGTCTCGACGGACCACATCCCGTCGGGGCGCGGCTCGAAGCTGGTGACCGTGGTCATCGGAAAGACTTGCGCACCAGCCTTTTCCGCTAGCGCGAGGTAATTCTTGACCAGGGTGTTCTTCGCCCCGTGCCGACAACCGGTCATGCACTCCCCGCACTCGATGCAGCCGGTGCGTTCGGGCCCGGCACCGCCGAAGAACGGGTCGGGCACGGTCTTGCCGGGCTGCTTGCGTCCGTCGGTGCCGAAGAACACCCCGACCGGGGTCGGGGTGAAGGTGTCACCCACGCCCATTTCGTCGGCGACCTCCTTCATGATGCGGTCGGCATCGGTGAGGGTCGGGTTGGTCACCACGCCGAGCATGCGCTGCGCCTGGTCGTAGTGCGGCATGAGCTCTGAGCGCCAGTCGGTGATGGTCGACCACTGCGGATCCTCAAAGAACGGATCCGGCGGCACGTAGAGGGTGTTGGCGTAGTTGAGCGAGCCGCCGCCGACGCCGGCCCCGGCCAGGATCATCACGTTGCGCAGCAGGTGAATTCGCTGGATACCGTAGCAGCCCAGCCGAGGGGCCCAGAGGAACTCGCGCAGCCGCCAGGAGGTCTTGGCGAACTCGTGGTCGGCGAAGCGCCGACCGGCCTCCACGACCGCGACACGGTAGCCCTTTTCGGTCAGCCGCAGCGCGCTGACGCTGCCGCCGAAGCCCGAACCGATGATCAGTACGTCGACATCCGGTTGCATGACACCAGCCTAGGCGGTCAGCTGCCGACGGTCAGGCCGACCTTCTGGAACTCCTTGAGGTCGCAGTAGCCGGCCTTGGCCATCGAGCGGCGCAGCCCGCCGACGAGATTGAGCGACCCGAACGGATCGTCGGAGGGGCCGTTGAGCACGACGTCCAGCGGAGGTCGCTCACCGCAGGCCACCTCCAGCAGCGCGCCGCGGGGCAGGGACGGGTGCGCTGCGGCGGCCGGCCAGAACCAGCCGCCGCCCAGCGCCTCGGCCGCCACCGCCAGCGGGGTCCCCAGCACGACGGCGTCGGCGCCGCAGGCGATGGCCCGGGCCAGGTCTCCGGAGGTGTGGATATCGCCGTCGGCCAGCACGTGCACGTAACGGCCGCCGGTTTCGTCGAGGTACTCGCGGCGCGCGGCCGCGGCGTCGGCGATCGCGGTCGCCATCGGCACGCTGATGCCGAGTACCTCGTCGCTGGTGGTCACACCCGAGGTCGAGCCGTAGCCGACGATCACACCGGCCGCGCCGGTGCGCATCAGGTGCAGGGCGGTGCGGTGGTCGGCCACGCCGCCGGCGACCACGGGGACGTCCAGTTCGGTGATGAACGTCTTGAGGTTCAGCGGTTCGCCGCCATCGTCGCGGCCCTGAGTCACCCGCTCGGCGGAGATGATGGTGCCCTGGATGATCAGCAGATCGATCCCCGCTGACACCAGAACCGGCGTCAGCGCCCGGGCATTCTGCGGGCTGACCCGCACGGCGGTGGTCACCCCGGCGTCGCGAACGCGGGCCACCGCCGCCCCGAGCAGGTCGGGTTCCAGCGGGGCGGCGTGCAGTTCCTGCAGCAGCCGGATCGCGGCGCAGGAGTCGACGTCCTTCTCGGCGGCCTCGAGCACCCGGGCGATCTTGTCCTCGACGTCGGCGTGCCGACCGATCAGCCCCTCGCCGTTGAGCACTCCCAGCCCGCCGAGGCGGCCGAGTTCGATGGCGAACTCCGGGGAGACCAGCGCGTCGGTGGGATGGGCCACGACCGGGTTCTCAAACCGATACGCGTCGAGTTGCCAGCTCGTCGACACGTCCTTGGAGGACCGGGTGCGCCGCGACGGCACGACGTTGACGTCGGCGAGTTCGTAGGTCCGGCGAGCCGCCCGGCCCAGTCCGATATCAACCATGTCGTGCACGATTGACCCCCTCCGGCTTAGCGGGCGTAGTAGTTAGGTGCCTCAACGGTCATGGTGATGTCGTGCGGATGGCTCTCCTTGAGCCCGGCCGCAGTGATCTGCACGAACTGAGCGTGCTGGAGCGCCTCGATGGAGGCCGCGCCGGTGTAGCCCATCGCCGCGCGCAGGCCGCCGGTGAGCTGGTGGATGACCGTGGCGAGCGGACCGCGGAACGGAACCCGCCCTTCGATGCCCTCGGGGACCAGTTTGTCCTCGGAGAGCACGTCGTCCTGGAAGTAACGGTCCTTGGAGAAGGATCCGGACCCGGCCGCGCCGCGCCCCTGCATCGCGCCGAGCGAACCCATGCCCCGATAACTCTTGAACTGCTTGCCGTTGACGAAGATCAACTCGCCGGGCGCCTCGGCGGTACCGGCCAGCAGCGACCCCAGCATGGTCGTCGACGCTCCGGCGGCCAGCGCCTTGGCGATGTCGCCGGAATACTGCAGCCCGCCGTCGGCGATGACCGGAACCCCGGCGGGCGCGCAGACCGCGGCGGCCTCCAGGATCGCGGTGATCTGGGGCGCACCGACCCCGGCCACCACCCGGGTGGTGCAGATCGACCCAGGTCCCACCCCGACCTTGACCGCGTCGGCGCCCGCGTCGACCAGTGCCGCGGCGGCGGCGCGGGTGGCGACGTTGCCGCCGACCACTTCTACTTTGCTGCCGACTTCGGCCTTGAGCTTGCCGACCATGTCGAGCACGAGGCGGTTGTGCGCGTGGGCGGTGTCGACCACCAGGATGTCGACGCCCGCGTCGACCAGTGCCATGGCCCGGTCCCAGGCGTCCTCGCCGACACCGACGGCGGCGCCGACCAGCAGCCGACCGTCGCTGTCCTTGGTTGCCAGCGGGTGCTGCTCGGTCTTGACGAAGTCCTTGACGGTGATCAGCCCGGTGAGCCGGCCCCGGCCGTCGATGATCGGAAGTTTCTCGATCTTGTTGCGCCGCAGCAGTCCGAGCGCGGCGTCGGCGCTGACGCCTTCCTGAGCGGTGATCAGCGGCGCCTTGGTCATCACCTCCGCGACCCGTTTGGACATGTCGACTTCGAAACGCATGTCCCGGTTGGTGATGATGCCCACGAGGGCGCCGTCGTCGTCGACGACGGGCAGACCCGAGATGCGGAACCGGGCGCACATCGCGTCGACTTCGGCGAGGGTGTTCTCCGGTGAACAGGTCACCGGATCGGTCACCATCCCGGCCTCGGAACGTTTGACCATCTCGACCTGACCGGCCTGCTCGGCGATGGCGAGGTTACGGTGCAGCACTCCCATGCCACCGGCGCGCGCCATCGCAATGGCCATCCGGGCTTCGGTGACGGTGTCCATCGCCGAACTGACCAGCGGCACCCTCAGCCGGATCTTGCGGGTCAGCTGGCTGGAGGTGTCGGCCGCGGCCGGCACGATGTTGGAGGCCGCCGGCAGCAGCAGTACGTCGTCGAAGGTCAGCCCCAGCATGGCGACTTTGTTCGGGTCGTCGCCCCCGGTGAGGACCGCGGGGCTGGTTGCGACCGGGATCCGGTCGGCGGCGCCTTCGGCGAGTGACATCGGTAGGGCCTCCATCGGCGGGCGGGGACTGGGCATCATCCTATCGGCTTGCCCGCCGGGTTCTCTGGCGCCGTATCCGGGGGCTGCGTAGTGTTGAGCCGTGCGCGATCATCTGCCGCCGGGCTTGCCGCCCGATCCGTTCGCCGATGACCCGTGCGATCCGTCGGCGGCGCTGGACGCCCTGGAGCCCGGTCAACCGCTGGACCCTCAGGAGCGTTCCGCGGTGGAGGCCGACCTCGCCGACTTGGCGATCTACGAGTCGCTGCTGGCTCACCGGGGGGTGCGCGGCTTGGTGGTGTGCTGCGACGAGTGCCAGCAGGACCACTACCACGACTGGGACATGTTGCGCGCCAATCTTCTCCAACTCCTCGTCGACGGCACCGTGCGACCGCACGAACCCGCCTTCGATCCGGAGCCGGAAGCCTACGTCACGTGGGACTACTGCCGCGGCTATGCCGATGCGGCCCTCGACGAGGCGACGACCGACTATGACAATTTGCGCTGACCGTTTGCGCTGACAATTTGCGCTGACAATCCGCGCTGACAATCCGCGCTGAGGGCTAGCCCGCGGATTCGGGTACCGGCACCACGACAGTCGTCGTGATGACCGGTGCCTGCGTGGCCGCCGTGGTCGGAGCCGCCGGTGCCGGTGTCGCGGCCGTTGGGGTAGCCGGCGTAGAAGCCGGCGCAGGGGCTTGAGCAGTGGCCCCAGTAGTAGCCCCAGTAGTGGCCCCAGTAGTGGCCGGCACCGTCGTGGTTGCCGGACTCGCCGCCGCCGGACTCGGCGCCGCTGACGCTGTGGTGGGAACAGACGTCGGCGCCGTCGCGGCTACCGGAACCGATGCGCTCGTCGTGGCTGCCCGTGTCGTGGCAGTGGCCGTCGTTCCCGCTGTAGTTGTTGACGCCGTCGTGGTCGGCGCCGCACTCGTCGGTGTGGTCGTGGCTGCCGCGGCAGACGTAGTCGTCGGTGTGGAGGCCGAAGTCGTCGGTGTGGAGGCCGAAGTCGTCGGAGCTGTCGTCGCCGCGGACCCCGTTGTCGAGCCCGCAGTCGAGCCCGCAGTCGAGCCCGCAGTCGCGCCCGCTGTCGATGCAGTGGTCGGTGCTGTCGTTGTCGGCAGGGCGGTCGGGCTGGTCGCGGGCGACGGCGATTCACCCAGCGGCGGGGTCTGCGGCACGCTGGTCGGCGAAGCCACAGCAGGCACCAGTTCGGTGGCCTCGGGCGGCACGGTGAAGGTGATGCCGGGTGGGACGGTCGCCTCCGGGTCGCGTTCGACGACTTTCGCCGACAGGTCGTTCCAGGTGTCGAACAGTTCCTGCTTCTGCTGTTCGTCGCCGATGCTGGCGACCTGAGTGCTCACCGCGACCAGTTTCTGCTCGGCCTGCTGCCAGTCGCCGCGGGCGATGAGGTCCTGGACCTGCTGCAGTTCGGTTCGAGCGGCCAGGGCGACCTGGTCGTCGCGCACCTCTCGGGGGACGCCGAACAACATCGTCCGCAGGCCGTAGAGGGGATCACCCGGTCCGGAGCCGGCGACGACCGCGCCGAACCCGCCGATGCACAGCATCCCGGCCGCCACCGCGCCGACCACGCTCAGTCCGCGGCGAGTGCGCCGCGCACCGGAGGGGCGCTCGCGGCGAACACCGGCGGGGCGTTCAGCCAGACCCGCGTTGAGCGCCGCGACCGCCTCGGACTCGGTGACCACGCCGGGTTCGGGGGTGCGCCTGACGTCATCGCGCCAGCCACCGAGCAGGGCCGCCAGCGCCGCATCGGCCTGGTCCTCGGGCGCGACCGGACGCCCGGCCGCCAGCGCATCCACGAATTCGTCGGTGCGCCGCACGGCGTCCAGCGAAGGCTCGCCCCCGGGCGAGGCGTTCGCAGGCATGTCAGGCCGCTCAGACATAGTCCGACCCCGCATCCAGCCCCGCCGAGGCAATCTCCGACTTCAACCGGGCCAGCGCCCGATGCTGAGCCACCCGGACGGCGCCGGGGGTGCTGCCGACGGCATCGGCGGTCTCCTCGGCCGACAGGCCGACCACGATGCGCAGCGTCAGGATTTCCCGCTGTTTCTCCGGGAGTACCTGGAGCAGCTTGTTCATCCGTGCCGCGGAGTCCGACTGGATGACCCGCTGCTCGGGACCGGACTCCAGCGAGTAGCGCTCCGGTACGGCGTCGGTGGGGTCGGAGCGGTTGCGGGCCGCCGCCCGATGGGCGTCGGCGACCTTGTGCGAGGCGATGCCGTACACGAAGGCCATGAAGGGACGGCCCTGGTCGCGGTAGCGCGGCAGCGCCTGGATGGCGGCCAAGCAAACCTCCTGGGCAACGTCGTCGGCTGAGAGGCCGCTGCGTTCCGCGGTACCGACTCGGGCCCGCACGTAGCGGACCACCACCGGGCGGATCGTCTCGACCACCTCCCGGAGCGCATCCCGGCTGCCGGCAACCGCTTCAGCGACGGCCGCGTCGAGACGTTCTCCCGGAATGGTCATCGACGAGGGCATCTCCAACGTTACGTACCGGATATCGCCGGAAGCGGTGTTGACCACGACAATATCGGCCTGACCGGGGATGGACGGTTAGCGACGGCTCCAACGACCGCCGTGGCGCGTGATGAAGGCGGCACTGCGGTCACGGATGTCGGCGATCTCGGAGTCGGAGTAGGACCCGCCCCCGATGTCGGCGAGCAGACAGCCCAGCGCCCAGGTCAGCGGGACCAGTCCGTGCTCGCGGGTGTCGGCCAGAGCCGACTCGGCAACCGTGCGGGACAGCGCGATATCGCCCGCGCAGCAGAGCGCAGCGGCAAGCACGACATCGCTCTTGACGCGATGGCGCCGCAGCGCCGGCAGCGCCTGCTCGGCCAGGTCGACGCCGCGCCGGGCATGGCCGACGGCCTCGGCACCCGCCCCTGCGGCCATCGCCAATTCGGCGTGCACCCAGGCCAGCCGGATCGCCAGCCGGGCCGGTGGCGCCTGCGCCCGGCCCAGCAGGTCTACGGCGCGGCGCAGCAGGGCCGCCGCCGCCGCCAGCCGGGCCACACCGAGCGCGTCGGCGGCCAGTCCGATCAGGGCGTCGACTCCACTCTCCGCGTCGTCGCCGGCTCTGGCCCAGGCCCGGCCGTCCCAGTCGTGGGCTTGGCCGTGCCAGCCCTGCTGGCGAAGGAAGGATCCCGCGGTGCTCGCGGCCAGTGAGCCCAGCCTCCCGGCCGGGCGCAACCGAGCCAGGGCCGCCAGATCCGCGCGGGCGCTCGCGTAGCGGCCCTGCCCGCCGGCGGCGACCGCCCGCAACCACAGTTCGGCCGCGCTGCCGGCGGCGGGCAGCGGCCAGCGGCCGGGGTCGTGACCGAACGCGGCGTCGGCCAGCGTCGTCGAGATCATCGGGTCGCGACGGTATCAACCCCTCGAAATCCGGGTGTAAACAGTTCGTGGTCGTCGCGTTACGGCCATGTCAACTGGAGTGCGACAGATCGCCACTGTGGCCAGCCAGTCCGGTCGGGTGCAGGTCGAGCCATCGGGCGGCAACAGGTGAGATGACCGGCAGGTAAATTCGCCCGGAGCCCCGTGAAATCCGACACGGCCGGGGACCCTTGACGTGGTTTCCCTGCGACTCCTAGCGTTACGTGCACTGGGCAGTCAGCGACGACAGCTCCCGACATCATTCGTCGCATCATCGGGCGAAATACTCTTGGGGAGAAGAACTTTCAGATGCTTCAACCACAGCGCCTACCCGGACCCAATGCGGACTTCTGGGATTGGCAGATGCACGGCTTGTGCCGGGGTGTCGACTCGTCGGTGTTCTTCCATCCGGACGGCGAACGCGGCCGCGCGCGCGCCCAGCGCGAGGTGCGGGCCAAGCAGTTGTGCCGCAGTTGCCCGGTGATTGTGCAGTGCCGCGCACACGCGCTTCAGGTCGGGGAACCCTACGGAATCTGGGGCGGCTTGAGTGAGTCGGAGCGCGAGACGCTGATCAAGCACGGGACGTGCCGTCGTTCGGCGTGACGCCGGACCCGACGGGTAACTCTGCTTCGTCGACGCCGTCGTGAGCGCTGTCATCGGCGTGCGGCACCGGTGCCGGGCTGTCCAGTGCGATTAGTGCCGCTCCGGAGGCGAAGATCGCGACAAACACCAGGACCACCGCGAACGATGCTCCCCCGGCCCACACCGCCACCAGCATCACTGACACGCACGCGACCAGCCAGCGGGTGTGGTGCGGTGTGACCCACCAGGTGCGGCCGGGGGGCCACGGCAGTCTCCTACCGGTCAATTCGGCGGCTCTGTGCGAACCGACCCCAGGTAGTAGACCTCGCGACCGGTCGGATATCCGCCACCGTCGGTGGCGATGTGAACGTGGTCGAAGTGGTTGGCCGTCAGCGAGCCGTAGTCAGCCATCCAGTTGGGGGTTCCGATGCCGGGATAGAAGCCCTGCCGCCAGATGACGTGCAACACGCCCCAGCGTTTGGCGTTCGCCAGGGCGTAGCCGGCGATCTGGTTGCCGAGCTCGATTCCCTCGGGCGTGTCGGCGTTCGGGATCATGA
>NZ_JBJTCF010000130.1:0-17384 GCF_046091765.1 Mycobacterium sp. | reverse complement strand
GTCGGGGGCGGCGGGGTGGTGATCTCGTCCTGCACCGGCGGGACCGGCACGGTCGTCGTCGCCGATGGCACCGCCAGATTCTTCGTGTCGGTTGTCACCAGCAGCGAGACCGATACCACCAGGGCGATCGCCGCGATGATCGCCGTGACGCCCACCACCCACGGCCACTTCGGCGGCGAGAGGTCAGCGGATCCGGCGACGTCGTCGTAGCTCTCGTAGCTTCCGTAATCGCCGTAATCGCCATAGCCGCCATAGTCGCCATAGCCGCCCCGTTCGTAGAGCGTGCTGTCGGCCGGGACGTAGGGCGCGATCGTGTACTGCTCGGCCTCCGGGGCGGAGTAGGCGCGCGAAAAACCGGTGTCGGTCAGTTCGTCCCGGTAGTCCTCAGTCGGGTGGTCCGGCGGATTGGGTCCGCTCATCCCTGCCTAACCTCTTTCGAGCCTGTCCTTGCCGTCACGGTCGCCGTGACGGTGTTTCCAGACACTACCCACCGGGCGGGCGAATCAGCACTTACGCTCACCGTCGCGCGTCGAAGTCTCGACCCGATTGTGACTTCTGTCGCTCAGTGCTTCTCGGGGCCGATGTAGTACTCGAACACCAGACCCGACACCGCCGCGAGGACGAACACGATGCCCGCGAAAATCAGCCACGGCAGCCACAGCGCCGCCCCGACGGCCGCGATGGAGAAAGCCAGGGCGATCAGGATCGGCCACCAGCTGTGCGGCGAGAAGAACCCCAGTTCGCCTGCGCCGTCGGCGATATCGGCATCCGGATAGTCCTCGGGCCGGGTGTCGAGCCGACGGGCCACGAAGCGAAAGAACGTGCCGATGATCAGCGACAGGCCTGCGGTCATCACCAGCGCGGTGGTGCCGGCCCACTCCAAGCCGCCCGGTTCGAAGATCTTCGTCAGAACTCCGTAGACGACGGCGGCGAGGATGAAGAGTCCGGTCAGGATCTCAAAGAGCCTGGCTTCGATACGCATCGGGAATCCCCTACCTGCTCGCCTGTGACGTCGCGGCCTGCCCCGGGATCACCTGTTCGCCACGGCGGGTGTCGAACGGCCTGGTGGTGACGGCCGTCGGCGCTTCGTTGATCGCCTGCAGAGCCTCCGCATTGGTCTTGCCGCCGATGCGCGCCTGCAGGTACGTCTTGAACGCGTCGGGTTCGACCACTCTGATCTCGAAATTCATCATCGAGTGATACGTCCCGCACATCTCAGCGCACCGGCCGACGAAAGCCCCGGTCTCGGTGATCTCCGACACCTGCCAGATGTTTTCGGTGTGGTTCGCCTTCGGGTCCGGGAAGACGTCACGCTTGAAGAGGAACTCCGGCACCCAGAAGGAGTGGATGACGTCGGCCGAGGCCTGCTGGAACTCGATGCGCTTGCCCGCAGGAAGCACCAGCACCGGAATCTCGTTGCTGGTGCCCACGGTCTCGACCTTGTCGAAGTTCAGGTAGCTGCGATCCTGCGGATTGAGGCCCCGGATCGCGCCCACCTTCTCGTGGCCGTGTTCGTCGACACCCTCAGGCTTGGAGATCAGCGCCGCTTTGCGGGCCGGATCAGCGCCGTCGAAGTTGAAGGTCCCGTCGGAGTAGGCGACTTTCTGGTAGCCGAATTTCCAGTTCCACTGGAAGGCGGTGATGTCGACGACGACCTCGGGATTGTCCTCCTTGTGCAGCATCTTCTGCTGGGTGACCACGGTGAAGTAGAACAGGACCGTGATGATCAGGAACGGGACCACCGTCAGCACCAGTTCCAGCGGCATGTTGTAGGCGAATTGGCGGGGCATCTCGTCATCGCCGGGCTTCTTCCGGTGGAATGCCCGCGACCAGGCCATCATGATCCAGGTGATCGCGCCCACGACCGCCGCGGCGATGACCGAGCCCACCCAGAGCTGCCGGTTGGCGTGCGCTTCCGGGGTGATGCCCTTGGGCCAGCCCAGCCCCAGCGCCTCCTGCCAGCTGCACCCGCTGACCGTCAGCGCCACCAGACCCACCACGACCGCCAGGGCCGTCATCCGCCACCGACGCGGTCGGCTTGGGCCGCGGGATGTCACCTTGCCGCCTCCTGATGTCGCTGGCCGATGGGTGTCGGCCGGTCCGGCGATCGCACCCGACATGCGAATAATACGCAGCGTAGACCACCCTTGAGCGACTATCGGACACACCTGGCGATTCGCCCCGCGCACCCGTTCACCGACCCGGCGCCTCGGGCATACTAGGCCGGGTGTGCGGACTGATTGCCCTGGTAGGACCGGCGCCGGGGTCAATAACCACGCACGTCGTCGAGGCCGTTGCCGGCGCCTCGCACCTCATGCGGCACCGTGGCCCGGACGAACCCGGCACCTGGGCGGACGTGGGCGGTGAAACCGGTGCACAAGGGGCGCCGGGGACTGCCGTGCTCGGCTTCAACCGATTGTCGATCATCGACATCGCCCACTCCCACCAGCCGCTGCGCTGGGGGCCGCCGGCCGAACCTGACCGGTACGTGCTGGTGTTCAACGGAGAGATCTACAACTACCTCGAACTGAGGGCCGAACTGGCCGACCGCTACGGGGCGTCCTTCGCCACCGACGGCGACGGCGAGGCGATCGTCGCGGCCTACCACTACTGGGGCGCCGAGGCGCTGAGCAGGCTGCGGGGCATGTTCGCCTTCGCCCTGTGGGACACCGTGCGCGGCGAGCTGTTCTGCGCCCGCGACCCCTTCGGTATCAAGCCGCTGTACATGGCGACCGGACCGGGCGGCTCGGCGGTCGGCAGCGAGAAGAAGTGCCTGCTGGACCTGGCCGACGTGCTGGGCCTGGACACCGGCATCGATCGCCGGGCCGTGCAGCACTACACGGTGCTGCAATACGTCCCGGAGCCGGAGACCCTGACACGCGGGGTGCGCCGACTCGAGTCGGGCTGCCACGCCGTCATCCGGCCGGGCGAAGCTCCGGCGGTGAGCCGCTACTTCCGGCCCCGCTTCGCCGCGGTGCCCGTCGCTGCGGGTTCGGCCCAGTCCCGCTACGACGAGATCACCGCGGTGCTGGAGGACTCGGTGGCCAAGCACATGCGCGCCGACGTCACCGTGGGCGCATTTCTGTCCGGCGGTATCGACTCCACCGCGATCGCCGCGCTGGCGATACGGCACAACCCACGATTGATCACCTTCACCACCGGCTTCGAGCGAGAGGGGTTCTCCGAGGTCGACGTGGCGGTCGCGTCCGCGGAGGCGATCGGTGCACGTCACGTCGCGAAGGTGGTCACCCAGTCCGAGTTCGTCGCCGCGCTGCCGGAGATCGTCTGGTACCTCGACGAACCGGTGGCGGACCCGGCGCTGGTGCCGCTGTTCTTCATCGCTCGTGAGGCTCGAAAGCACGTCAAGGTGGTGCTGTCCGGCGAAGGTGCCGACGAGCTCTTCGGGGGCTATACCATCTACCGGGAACCATTGTCGCTCAAGGCTTTCGACTATCTGCCCCGGAAATTTCGCAAGTCACTGGGTAGGGCGTCGCGGCCGCTGCCGACCGGCATGCGCGGCAAGAGCCTGCTGCACCGTGGGTCGCTGACGCTCGAAGAGCGCTACTACGGCAACGCGCGCAGCTTCTCCGACGATCAGCTTCGTGCGGTGCTTCCCGGATTCGATCCGGGCTGGACACACACCGATGTCACCACGTCGATCTACGCGGAGTCCCGTGACTGGGATCCGGTCGCCCGCATGCAGCACATCGACTTGTTCACCTGGCTGCGCGGCGACATCCTGGTCAAGGCCGACAAGATGACGATGGCTAACTCACTGGAACTGCGTGTCCCGTTCCTGGATCCGGAGGTGTTCGCCGTCGCTTCCCGGTTGCCGCTGGACCAGAAGATCACCCGCACCACCACCAAGTACGCGCTTCGGCGTGCGCTGGAGCCGATCGTGCCGGCGCATGTCCTGCACCGGGCGAAGCTCGGGTTCCCGGTACCGATTCGGCACTGGCTGCGATCCGGGGAGTTGATGGATTGGGCGTACGGCATGATCGGCGTCGCACAGGCCGGCGAGGCGGGACAGCTCGTCGATCTCGCTGCGGTGACCGCGATGCTCGACGCCCACCGGGCCGGAGAGGCCGATCACAGCCGGCGGCTGTGGACGGTGCTGATCTTCCTGCTGTGGCACGCGGTCTTCGTCGACGGCAGCGTGGTCCCGGTCATCAGCGAGCCGCGCTACCCGGTCCAGCTTTAGGCCGATCGGAACTGGGCACCCAGCGCCCGGATGATCTCGGCCGCCGCTTCGGCGCCGTAGGCTCCGGCCAGCCGATCGCCGGCGGCCGCGGGGTCCCAGACCCAGTTCTGCGTCCCGGTGGTCTCCAGTACCAGGACCGCGACCATCGATCCCAGCTGGGCGGAGCGCTCCAGATCCAGTCCGGCACCCCGGCCGGTCAGAAAGCCCGCCCGGAACGCGTCGCCGACCCCGGTGGGATCCACCCGTTCGGTCTCCGGCACGACGCCGACGCGCACGGCGGAGCCGTCGCCGTCCACCAGATCCACCCCGTCAGCGCCGAGCGTGGTGACCCGCAGACCCACCTGATCGCGCACCTGCGCCTCGGTCCAGCCGGTCTTGGACAACATCAGGTCCCACTCGTAGTCGTTGCTGAACAGATATGTCGCGCCGTCGACCAGCTGGCGGATCTCGTCTCCGGAAAGCCGGGCCAGCTGCTGGGACGGATCGGCGGCGAAGCGCAGCTTCAGCGCGCGGCATTCCTCGGTGTGGGCGTGCATCGCCTCGGGGTCGTTGGCCCCGACGATGACCAGGTCGGGCTCCCCGGCGGCGGCAACCATGTCGGCCAGCCTGATGTTGCGCGCCCGCGACATCGCACCGGGATAGAACGACGCGATCTGGGCCATGTCCAGGTCGGTCGTGCAGACGAAACGCGCGGTGTGCTGGGTGTCGGAGACCAGCACGTGGTCACAGTCGACCCCGACTGCCTCCAGGTGCTCGCGGTACTCGGTGAAGTCGACCCCCGCCGCGCCGACCAGCAGCGGGTTGCCGCCCAGGACACCGATCGCGTAGGCCATGTTGCCGGCCACACCGCCGCGGTGGACCACGAGGTCCTCGACCAGGAAGCTCAGCGAAACCTTCTGCAGATGCTCGGCGAGGAGTTGCTCGGAAAACCGGCCCGGGAAGCGCATCAGGTGGTCGGTGGCGATGGATCCGGTCACCGCGATGGTCACGGACGTCCCCCTCAGCGAGTGTGCGATAGCCTGGGCGGCGGCTTCGGCGGCAAGCCGACTAGGCGACTATAGGGCGCACCAGAGAGCACGACGCGACCCGGTGGCGTGATCGCGACCACCGACGAATCAGGAGACCTTTGGATGGCTGGCCCGGTTCCGCCCCCTCCGCCGGTCGGCCCGGAGTCCCAGCCCGCCTATCCCGCGCCCCCCGATTCCGGGCCCTACCCCGGACTCTATCCAGGCCCGGGTGGCTATCCCGACACCCTGCCGCCGCCGGTGCCCTACCCTGCCCAGCACCCCCCACAAGGCCGCGGCGCCCGAGCCGTGATCTGGGGCCTTGTGGGGCTGTCGCTGGTCGGAGTCCTGGTCCTCGCGGCGGTCACGCTCGGCGGAAACCGGGCGGCCACGGGACCGGCGGCGTTCACGGACACCGCGACGAAGGCGGCGATCCAGGACTACCTCGACGCGCTGGCCACCGGTGACACCGAGACCGTCGCCCGCAACACTCTGTGCGGCATGTACGACGCGATCAAGGACCGGCGATCCGACCTGGCGCTGGCCCGGTTGGCCAGCGATGCATTCCGCAAGCAATTCACCCGGGCCGAGGTGGTCTCGGTCGACAAGATTGTCCCGTCCTCGTCCTACCAGGCACAGGTGCTGTTCACGATGCGGGTGGCCCCGGCCGCCGCGGCACGCTCCGCCCGCGGGGACGAGCAGGCCATCGCGCAGGTGCTGCGCCAGGACAACCGGCTGCTGGTGTGTTCCTACCTATTGCGGACGGCCGCGCAGTACTGAAGCCTCAGTTGAACGAGTCGCCGCAGGCGCACGATCCGGTGGCGTTGGGATTGTCGATCGTGAATCCCTGCTTCTCGATGGTGTCGACGAAGTCGATGGTCGCCCCCTGGACATACGGCGCACTCATCCGGTCGACGGTCAGGGTCACCCCGCTGAACTCGACCGCAAGATCTCCGTCGAGGACCCGGTCGTCGAAGAACAGGTTGTAACGCAGACCCGCGCAACCCCCGGGCTGCACGGCGATGCGCAGCGTCAGGTCCTCGCGGCCCTCCTGGTCGAGCAGTGCCTTGGCCTTCGCCGCGGCCGCGTCGCTCAGGGTGACGCCGTGGGTCGAGGTCGTCGAGGTGGCCGACTCATCGGACACGGTGATCACTCTCCTCGGATGTGGACTCGGGTCTGGTGTATCCCGGCTGGGAACAACGTTACCCCTTCGGTCGGCTATTCCTGCGCCAGGTCAATCGCGGTCCTGGTGGCCAGCCCGGCGAGCTGGACCGCCGCGTCGTCGATGGCCCGCCGCACCGACCCGGCGTGGTCGGCCAGCGACTCGGCCCGGATCCCGACGGCACGCTGGGCCGCCGCGTCCAGCATGACCTGGCCGGCCAGCACCAGGACCGGGACGCCCGGGCGCCCGGCCGAGCGGGCCATCGCGGCCAGCGATCCCACCACCTTGCCGTGCAGCGACTGGTCGTCGAGCCGGCCCTCGCCGGTGACGATCACCTCGGCAGCGGCGACCTCGGCGGCCAGGCCGGTCTGCGCCGCGACCAGTGCCGCACCCGATTCGCGCCGCGCGCCCAGGGCAAGCAGCGCCGCGCCCAGCCCACCGGCCGCGCCGGCGCCGGGCAGCGACGCCACCGGCGCGCCGGCGAACCGCTCCAGCTCCACGGCCCAGGACGACAGCCGTCGCTCGAGTCGGTCCACGGTGGCCGGGTCGGCCCCCTTCTGCGGTCCGAACACGCGCGCAGCACCGTGCGGTCCCAGCAGCGGATGCTCGACGTCGGTCGCCGCGATGAGCCGGGTCGCGCCGACGCGCTGACGGGCGCCGGGCAGGCCGCCGAGAGCGTCGAGCATCCCCCGCCCGCCGTCGGTGCACCCGCTGCCGCCGAGGCCCACCACGACCGACGTCGCGCCGCAATCGATCGCTGCTGCGATGAGCTGCCCGACCCCCCGGCTGTGAGCCGACAGCGCGGTGTCCGGCGTGGGCGGGCCGCCCAGCAGCGCCAGCCCGCAGGCCTGGGCGCACTCGATGTAGGCCGTCGCGGCCGCGGCGTCGTATCCCCAGTCGGCGTCCACCTCCGTCGCGAGCGGTCCGGCTACCCGGCAGCGCTGCACCCGCAGAGGGAGGCGTTGGGCAAGCACGTCCAGGAAACCCGGCCCCCCGTCGGACTGCGGGGCGCCGACGAGTGTGTCGGCAGGGCGGGCCGCATGCCAACCGACGGCGATGGCCTCAGTCGCCTCGAGTGCGGTCAGGCTGTCACCGAAGCAGTCCGGCGCGATCAGCACGCGAAGGCCGGCCACCTCCGCAGGGTAGACCGGGACCCGGCGAAGTAACCTGACAGTCGTGAAGCTGCTGGGCCGCAAGAGCAATGACGACGAGGAAGCGCCGGACGCCGAATCCGCGTCCGATCCGCTGCCGGCCGCCTCGTCGGGCACCACCGCACCGAAGGGCCGTCCGACCCCGAAACGTAACGCGAGCGCCAGACGCCGGGGACCGGTCGCGCCGGCACCGATGACGGTCTCCGAGGCCCGCAAACGGCGCCGGGAGATGCGTCGCACCATGACCAGCGAAGAGCGCCGGGCGGACAAGCTGCGGCGCCGGGAGGCCATCGCCGAGCGGCGCGAACGGATGATGGCCGGCGAGGAGGATTACCTGCTGCCGCGCGACAAGGGTCCGGTGCGCCGCTTCGTCCGCGACATCGTCGACTCCCGTCGCAACGTTCTCGGGCTGTTCATGCCGGCCGCGCTGTCGCTGATTTTCGTCATGCTCGCCGTGCCGAGGGTGCAGCTGTTCATCTCCCCCGCGATGCTGCTGCTGATGCTGGCGATGGTCCTCGACGCGGTCCTGTTGTCGCGCAAGGTCAACAGGGCGGTCGCGGCGAGATTCCCGGAGAACACCGAGTCCCGCTGGAAGCTCGGACTCTACGCGGCGGGCCGCGCCTCCCAGATACGCCGGATGCGGATGCCGCGACCGATGGTGGCCCGCGGCGCCAAGGTCCTCTGATCGCACCCGCGGTGCGCGTTCTGGTGCTGGGCGGAATCCGGTCGGGAAAGTCTCTGTGGGCCGAACGGGCGGCGCTGGCGATGCTCGGCGGCGCGGCCGCCGAGCGGATGCGTTACATCGCGACCGGCCCGACTGCGGGATCGGACACCGCCTGGGCACAGCGTGTCGCCGATCACCGGCAGCGCCGGCCAGACACCTGGCAGACCCGGGAGACCGCTGACGTGGCCACCGAACTGCGCACCGAACCGACAAGTCCCGCCCTGGTCGACGACCTCGGCGGCTGGCTGACCGCGGCCCTGGACCGGGCCGGATGGGAGCGCGGGTCGGTCGCCGGGGACGTCGAGGATCTGATCAGCGCCGTCGACGACTTCCGCGCGCCGCTGGTGCTCGTCAGTCCCGAGGTGGGGCTGTCCGTGGTGCCGGCCACGGCAGCCGGCGGCCGGTTCGCCGACGAACTGGGCCGGCTCAACCAGCGTCTGGCCGAGTGCTGTGAGCGGGTGGTTCTGGTGGTGGCCGGACAACCCCTGCAGGTCAAACCCGCCACTGAGGCTCCGAGCTGATGGCCGGGCCGACGTTGTTCGCCGCGGTGCCGTCGCCGGACGGGCGTGCCGCCGCGGCGGCACGCCGCCGTCAAGACCTGCTGACCAAGCCCGCCGGTGCGCTGGGCCGGCTCGAGGATCTGTCGGTGTGGGTGGCCGCCTGCCAGGGTCGCTGCCCGCCGCAGCGGTTCCAGCGGGCCCGGGTGGTGGTGTTCGCCGGCGACCACGGCGTCGCGCGCGCCGGCGTGTCCGCCTACCCGCCGGAGGTGACCGCCCAGATGCTGTCGAACATCTCCTCGGGCGGTGCGGGCATCAACGTTCTCGCCGAGACCGCCGGAGCGACGGTCCGCGCGGTGGACATCGCGGTGGACTGCGACCGAGATCCCGACCGGGACCCTGATGATCGGCTCGCGCGCCACAAGGTGCGCAGGTCCAGCGGCAACATCGCCGTCGAGGATGCCCTGCTGCCCGCAGAGGTGCAGGCCGCTCTCGAGGCCGGAATCCGGGTCGCCGACGAGGAGGTCGACGCCGGTGCCGACCTGCTGATCGCCGGCGACATGGGAATTGGAAACACCACCGCGGCAACGACATTGATCGCGGCGCTGACGAACACCGAGCCGGTCGCCGCGGTCGGCCGCGGCACCGGCATCGATGATGCGGCATGGTCGCGCAAAACGGCGGCCGTGCGTGACGCGCTCTACCGTTCCCGCGCCGCGCGATCGGATCCGGTCGCGCTGCTGGCCGCCTGCGGCGGTGCTGACCTCGCCGCGATGGCGGGCTTCTGCGCCCAGGCGGCCGTGCGGCGCACCCCGCTGTTGCTCGACGGCCTGGCCGTCACCGCGGCCGCACTGCTGGCCGAGCAGATGGCACCGGGTGCCCGGTCGTGGTGGCAGGCCGGCCACCGGTCACCCGAGCCGGCCCACGATCTGGCCCTGGCCCAACTCGAGTTGCAACCGATCCTCGATCTGGGACTGCGACTCGGGGAGGGCAGCGGGGCCGCGGTCGCGCTGTCGATCGTGCGCGCCGCGGTCGCCGTGCTGTCCTCCATGGCGACCTTCACCGACGCCGGGGTCTCCGGCCCGGTCGCGCCGTGAGACCCGGGGTGATCGGCGGACTGGCAAGCGCGTTCGCCTTCGCGACGGTACTGCCCGCCGGTCGCCGCGGATCGGAACTCGGCGCGTCCACCGTCGGCTTGCTACCCGCCGTCGGCGCGGTGCTCGGCGCCGCGGCGGCCGGGACGCTGTGGGCCGGCGGCTGGGCGTTCGGGCCGCACTCGCCGCTGACCGGGTTGCTCGCGGTGACGGTGCTGCTGCTGCTCACCCGCGGACTGCATCTCGACGGACTGGCCGACACCGCCGACGGGCTGGGCTGTCACGGTCCGCCGGAGCGGGCGCTGGCCGTGATGCGCGAGGGTTCCGTCGGTGCGTTCGGCGTGGCCGCGATCGTCGTCGGCCTCGCCTCGCAGGCCGCGGCCTTCTCGCTGATGTCGCCGGGAAAACAAGGTCTGGCCGCCGCGGTGACCGCCGTCGTGGCGGGCCGGGTCGCGGCGGTGCTGTCCTGCCGGCGCGGGGTTGCGGCGGGACCGGGCAGTCAACTCGCAAGCCGCGTCGCCGGCACCCAGCCCCCGGTGGTGGTGGTGGCCTGGGTGCTCGTCGCGTGCGCTCTGGCCGTGTTCGCCACCCCGCGGCCGTGGCAGGGCCCGCTGGTGGTGGTGCTGGCGCTGGCCGCGGCCGCAGGCCTGATCCGGCACTGCGCACGCCGATTCGGGGGGATCAGCGGCGACGTGATCGGCGCGGCCATCGAAGTAGCCACGACGCTGACCGCCGTCGGTCTGGTGATCCGGCCCTGAGCGCCGGACCCGCGAACCTCAGCGCAGCCGCGTCATCCAGCCGTGGGTGTCGGCGAAGGTGCCGCGTTGAATGCCGGTGAGCGTGTCCCGCAGCGCCATCGACACCTCCCCGGGTTCGCCGTTGCCGACGGTGAACTCCCCCTCGCCGTACTTGACCCGCGCGACCGGGGTGATCACCGCGGCGGTGCCGCAGGCGAACACCTCGGTGATCTCGCCGGTCGCCACGCCCTTGCGCCACTCCTCGACGTCGATCTTGCGTTCCTCCACCGCAAACCCCGCGTCCCCGGCCAGCTGCAGCAGCGAATCGCGGGTGATGCCGGGCAACAGCGAGCCGCTCAGTTCGGGGGTGACCAGCCGCGCGGAGCCGCCGCTGCCGAAGACGAAGAACAGGTTCATCCCGCCCATCTCCTCGATGTAGCGCCGCTCGATGGCGTCCAGCCACACCACCTGGTCGCAGCCGTGAGAAGCCGCCTCGGCCTGGGCGAGCAGCGAGGCCGCGTAGTTGCCGCCGAACTTCGCCGCACCGGTGCCGCCCGGGCTGGCGCGCACGTACTCGGTGGACAGCCACACGCTGACCGGTTTCACTCCGCCCTTGAAGTAGGCGCCGGCCGGTGAGGCGATCACCAGATAGCGGTACTGCGCCGACGGCCGTACGCCCAGCCCCGGCTCGGTGGCGATGATGAACGGCCGCAGATAGAGGGACTGCTCACCGCCGGCGGGCGGAACCCACTCGTGGTCGACGGCGACCAGCTGGCGCAGGGACTCCAGAAAGATCTCGCCCGGCAACTCCGGGATCGCCAGCCGACGGCACGAGGCCCGCAACCGGGCCGCGTTGGCCTCCGGCCGGAAGGACACGATCGAGCCGTCGGCCCAGCGGTAGGCCTTGAGCCCCTCGAACACCTCCTGCGCGTAGTGCAGCACGATCGCCGACGGGTCCAACTCGATCGGGCCGTAGGGGATCACGTGCGCGTCGTGCCAGCCGAGGTCGCGACTGTAGAGCAGCGACACCATGTGGTCGGTGTAGTACTGACCGAATCCGGGATCGGCCAGGATGGCGGCCCGCCTGTCGTCGGGCACGGGGTGCGCCGCGCGCTCGATGCTGAACTCGAGCGGGGCGGGCATGGCGCGATTCTATAACCGGAGGGGGCGAGGGTGTCGAAGCCGTTCAGCGGGTGCGGACGTCGACGAACGGCGGTTTGACGACCTCGCAGTCCAGCGGCCGCCCCCGGACATCGACGCTGACCACCGCCCCGTCGGACACCTCGGCGTCGGAGTCCAGCAGCGCCAGGGCGATGCCGACCCCCAGCGTCGGGGAGAAGGTGCCGGACGTGGTGACGCCCACTGCGGCGGAGTCACACAGCACGGACATGCCCGCGCGGGGCACGCCGCGGCCGACGGCGCGCAGGCCGCGCAGCACCCGGCGCGGCCCGGCGCGCTTCTCGGCCAGCAGTGCGTCGCGGCCCCAGAACTGCTCTTTCGACCAGCCCACCGCCCACCCGCACCGGGCCTGCAGCGGCGAGATGTCGAGCGCCAGTTCGTGTCCATGCAGCGGATAGCCCATCTCCGTGCGCAGCGTGTCGCGCGCGCCGAGGCCGGCGAGTTGGCCACCGCACCGTTCCACTTCGGCCACCAGGGCATCGAACAACTTCGGTGCGCCATCCCAGGTCGGCAGCAGTTCGTAACCGTGCTCCCCGGTGTAGCCGGTACGGCAGACCCGCACCGGGGCCCCGTCGAAGCCGGCGTCTCTGAATTCCATGTAGCCCATCTGCCCCGGCAACCCGAGTGCGGTGAGCACCTGCTCGGAGCGCGGCCCCTGAACGGCCAAGACCGCGTAGGCACGATGTTCGTCGGTGACCGAGACTCCCCGCGGTGCGAGGTCTTCGAGCGCCGCCACCACCGCCGCCGTGTTCGCGGCATTGGGCACCAGGAAAATCTCCTCGTCGTTCACGTAGTAGGCGATCATGTCGTCGATCACGCCGCCGTCGGCCGTGCAGCACAGCGTGTACTGAGCCTCGCCGGGGCCGATCCGACGCAGGTCGTTGGTCAGCGCGGCATTGACGAACTCAGCGGCTCCCGGGCCGGACACCGAAGCCTTGCCGAGATGGCTGACATCGAACAACCCGACGGCGGCGCGGGTGGCGTTGTGCTCCCCGACTGTTCCCGCGTAGGACACCGGCATCAGCCACCCGCCGAAGGGGGCGAACGTGGCGTCACGGCCGCGGTGGCGGTCCTCGAGCGGTCCGTGCAGCAGTTCCGTCGTCACGCTGCCCCACCCTAAACCCCGCACGTCTAGGGTGTTGACGGTGAGTCAGGTCCCGAGTGTCGTCCCCGGTGTCGTCCCGAGTGTTGCTGTCGCCGCCGCCGTGCCCAAACGGCTGTCGGGTGCGGCGGTGATGGTCGTACCGGTGGTGTCCGACGACGGCGGCACACCGACGGTCGTCGCTGGCGAGTTCCTCGATGCCGAGACCGTCGGGGAGATCAACGTGTCGCTGCGCGCACTGGGCGCCAAGGCCGGCCCCGAACAGCTCACCCGACTGATCGTCCCGTCGCTTCCCGTGGCCAGCGTGCTGGCGGTCGGACTCGGCGCCCCGCGCGAGGAATGGCCGGGCGAGGTGATCCGGCGTGCCGCCGGCGTCGCCGCCCGTGCCCTGCCCGGCGTCGAGTCGGTCCTGACCACGCTGAGCGAGTTGCACCTGCAGGCCGCCGTCGAGGGACTGATTCTGGGCGCGTATCAGATGCATGAGTTCCGAAGCCCCAAAACCGCACCCAAGGAAGCGGCGCTGGCCAGGATCGTTGCGCTGAGCACAGCCTCCGGCGCCAAGGGCGCCGCCGCCCGCGCCAGGGCGATCGCCTCGGCGGTGGTGGTCGCCCGCAACCTGGTCAACACTCCGCCCAGCCACCTGCATCCCGACGAACTCGCCCGCCGCGCAGCGGCTTTCGGCAAAGCCGCGGGGCTGCGCGTCGAGGTGCTCGACGAGAAGGCATTGGCCAAGGGCGGGTACGGCGGCATCATCGGGGTCGGAAAGGGTTCCTCCCGCCCGCCCCGACTGGTGCGGCTGACCTACCGGGGCGCCACAGGCCGCAGACCCAGGAAGGTCGCGCTGGTCGGCAAGGGGGTCACCTTCGACACCGGGGGCATCTCGATCAAGCCGGCCGCGGCGATGCACCACATGACCTCGGACATGGCCGGCGCTGCCGCGGTGATCGCGGCGGTCGTGCTGGCCGCCGAGCAGAAGCTGCCCATCGACGTGATCGCCACCGTGCCGATGGCCGAGAACATGCCCTCGGCGACCGCGCAACGCCCCGGCGACGTACTGACCCAGTACGGCGGGACCACCGTCGAGGTCCTCAACACCGACGCCGAGGGGCGCTTGATCCTCGCCGACGCCATCGTGCGAGCCTGCGAGGACCGGCCGGACTACCTCATCGAGACCTCGACGCTGACCGGGGCCCAGACCGTCGCGCTGGGTGCGCGCATCCCCGGGGTGATGGGCAGCGACGAGTTCCGCGACCGGGTGGCGGCGCTGTCCCAGCAGGCCGGTGAGAACGCCTGGCCGATGCCGCTGCCCGACGAACTCAAGGACGACCTGAAATCGACCGTCGCCGATCTGGCCAACGTCAGTTCCCAGCGTTTCGCCGGCATGCTGGTGGCCGGGGTGTATCTGCGCGAGTTCGTCGCCGAGGACGTTCAGTGGGTCCACCTCGACGTCGCCGGGCCGGCCTACAACACCACCGGACCGTGGGGCTACACGCCCAAGGGCGCGACAGGGGTACCCGTGCGCACGCTGTTCGCGGTGCTGGAGGACATCGCGCTCAACGGCTAGCGACTCCCGGTGACTAGAGCACCTTTCCGCGCGCCGTGCTGCGCAGCACCGGCGGCAGCACCCGCGAGGTGGCATAGAGCAGATGGGCCTCCGGGGCGACCGGGCGGATCGCCCTGTTGCCGCGCACCGCGGCCAGGATCGCCTCGGCCACCTTCTCCGGCGGGTACCGGCGCAACTCGAACATCCGCTGCAGCGCGGCACGGCGCCCCGGCACCGCCGCGTGGCGTCCCTGAGCCGGATGGAATTCGGTGGCGGCGACGATGTTGGTGTTCACCACCCCCGGACAGATCGTGGTCAGCCCGATCCCGGCGGCGGCCAGTTCGGCGCGCAGACAGTCGGAGAACATGTAGACCGCCGCCTTCGACGTGCAGTAGGCATTGAGCGAACCGAGCGGGGCATAGGCCGCCATCGACGCGACATTGACGATGTGGCCTCCGGTGCCCCGGTCGACCAGGCGGCGCGCGAACGCCCGGCAGCCGTTGACCACCCCGCCGAGGTTGACGTCCAGTACGCGGTCGAACTGCTCGGGCGGGGTGTCCAGGAAGTCCCCCGCCACCCCGATCCCGGCGTTGTTGACGACGACGTCGGGAACGCCGTGCGTGGCGCAGACCGCGGCGGCGAAGCGCTCCACGGCCCCGGAATCGGCGACGTCCAGCACGTAGGCATGTGCGAGGCCGCCGGCCTCGGCGATCCGGGCCGCGGTCTGCTTGGCGCCGGCTTCGTCGATGTCGCTGACCACCACCTCCGCGCCGTGGGCGGCGAAAGCCAGCGCGGTCGCCCGGCCGATTCCGCTGCCGGCGCCGGTGACCGCGACGAGGGTGTCGCCGAAGTCCCGGCGGGGGCGGTCGGCCTGTGCGCGCAACAGCGCGCGGGTGGGCGGGGCTCCGCCGAGATGGGCGATGAGTTCGCTGACCGCACCGGCGACCACCTGCGGGTGCGACACCGGCGACCAATGCCCGGCCGGGACGTCCCGCCGCCACAACCGGCCCACCCAGCGCCCGGTGTCGTCGTAGACGTAGGGCCGTACGAAGACATCTGCGGTGTTGACCAGAAGTTGCACGGGCACCCCGACCCGGCGGTCACCTCCTGCGCGCGCGGGGGCGACAAGGTTGCGCAGGAAGTTCGCCCGGTAGATCTTCAGCCCGTTGGCCGCATCGGAGACGTACGTGGCGCCCTGATAGACACGGTCGGGAGGAATCCCCGGGGCGATCAGCAGCCGGTTGATCGCCCGCGCCAGGAAGGCCCGCATCGCCACCGGCGCGAGCAACGGGATGCTGAAGCCGAACATGTACCCCAGGTGGGCCGCCTGGGCGACGGCCCGGAAGAACCGGCGGGGCCGGTAGGGCCGGGCCAGCGCCCCCCGGACGAAACGGCTCAGGTGTACCGGATCCGGTCCGGAGATCGAGGTGTAGGAGGCGATCCGGTCGGCGGCCTCGGGATGGCTCTGACGATTACCGAGGTACTCCCAGATCGTCGCCGCACCCCAGTCGTGACCCACCAGGTGCACCCGCGATCCGGGGCACACCTCGGCGAGGACGGCAGCGAGGTCGTCGGCCAGACGCGCCAGCGTGTAGGCGGACACCGGGCCGGGAACCTCCGAGGCGCCCGCCCCGCGGTTGTCGTAGCGGATGACCCGGTGGGTGTCGGCCAGCAGCGCGGCCACGCCCTCCCACACCACGTGGGTGTCGGGCCAGCCGTGCACCAGGACGACGGTCGGACCGGCGGGATCACCCTGCTCGTAGACCGCGATGCGGGTTCCGTCGCGGGACTGCACAGATCGGGCGCGCATCAGGCTCTCAGCGACGGCGCTGGGCGTCGAAGTCACGCATCCGCTGCGGATAGCCGACCTTCTGTACGTCGTAGACCGGGATCGCCAGCCGCTCGCCGACCCGGCGGGCACCGGCCGCGTCCCCCACCGGCCGGCGAGTCCATTCACCGTCGGCGGCGACCAGCACGACGGTCAGCGGAGTGACCCTGGTCTGCGGCTCGACGTAGGCCTCCACGCCGCTGCGCTGCCCGGCCCACTGCTCCAGATAGCCGAGGTCGGGCCCGGCGGCCTGCGCGCCCCGACGCTTCCTGCCCCGAAAACCGCCGAAAAGTCCCACCGCCGGACATCCCCTTTCCGCGGGTTCGCTTGCGGGCTGTTCTATCGATGGTGCCAGAGAAGCCCGGCCCGGGTGCGCGGGGCGGATTGACGCCACGGGTACACCCCGCTGTGGTAAGCCAGAGAGCGCACGACGATCGAGGGAGTCAACAGACATGGCCGTCTCCGTCCAGATGCCCGCGCTCGGCGAGAGCGTCACCGAGGGCACTGTCACCCGGTGGCTCAAGCGCGAGGGCGACACCGTGACGGTGGACGAGCCGCTGCTGGAGGTCTCCACCGACAAGGTGGACACCGAGATTCCCGCCCCGGCCTCGGGAGTGCTGACGAAGATCATCGCCCAGGAGGACGACACCGTCGCCGTCGGCGGGGAGCTGGCCATCATCGGCGAGGCCGGCGAAGCCGCCGCCGCGCCGCCGGCGGCCGCACCCGCGCCTCCGGCCGAACCGGCCCCCGCTGCCGCACCCCCGCCGCCGACCGCCGTGACGCCCGAGGCCCCGCCGGCGGCTGCGCCGCCCGCGACGCCTGCGCCTGCGGCGGGTTCCACGCCGGTGCTGATGCCCGAACTGGGCGAGTCGGTCACCGAGGGCACCGTCACCCGGTGGCTGAAGAACATCGGCGACCCGGTGGCCGCCGACGAACCCCTGCTGGAGGTCTCGACCGACAAAGTGGACACCGAGATCCCCTCTCCGGCGGCGGGCACGCTGCTGAGCATCACCGCCGCCGAGGACACCACGGTGCCGGTCGGCGGCGAACTGGCCCGGATCGGAACCGCGGCCCCGGCGTCTGCCTCCGCCGCGCCCGCACCCGCACCGGCCGCGCCGCCGCCACCCTCGCCCGCTCCCGCGCCGCCGCCACCCGCCCCGAC
>NZ_JBJTCF010000129.1:0-25289 GCF_046091765.1 Mycobacterium sp. | reverse complement strand
CCGAACCGATCTCGGTGACGATTCCGGAGATCTCGTGTCCGGGCACCACCGGGTAGTTCGGCTGACCCCACTCCGCGCGCACAGTATGGATGTCGGAGTGGCAGATGCCCGCGAAGTGGATGTCGAACTTGACGTCATGCGGCCCGACGGCGCGGCGGGTGATGGTGGTCTTCGTCAGGGGCTCGGTGGCCGAGGTCGCGGCGTAGGCGGGAACGGTACTCATCACCCGAGCGTAGGCGGGTGCGGGCGGACGGTTGAATGGTGGTCATGACAGGACATCTGACCGACCGGGTCGTGATCGTGACCGGTGCCGCGAGCGGCTTCGGCCGGCTCATCTCTGCGCGCTGCGCCGCCGCGGGTGCCCGGGTGCTGGGGATCGACGTCGACGCCGAGGCCCTCGGGCAGGTGATCGACGCAATCCGCGCGGGCGGCGGGCAGGCGCTGGCCCACACCGCCGACGTGGCGGACCTGGCCGGGATCAAGGCGGGTGCGGCGGCGGCCGTGCAGGCCTTCGGGGGCATCGACGTGCTGGTGAACAATGCCGGAGTGATGCCACTGGCCTACTTCGCCGACCACGAGCGGGCCTGGCAGCGCTGGCACCGGGCGATCGACATCAACGTCAAGGGCGTGGTCAACGGCATCTGCGCGGTCTACGACCAGATGATCGCCCAGGGTCGCGGGCACGTCGTCAACATCTCGTCGATCTACGGCAACGGCGGGGTGGAGGGCGCGGGGGTCTACTGCGCCACCAAGGCGGCGGTGACCGCGTTGTCGGATGCGCTGCGTGTCGAGGCCCAGGGCCGGATCAAGGTGACCACCGTCAAGCCGACCGGCGTGCTGGGCACCAACCTCGCCGGCGGGGTCGTCAACGAGACCGCGGTGATGGCACTGGCCGGGCAGAACGGACCGCAGTTCGCCGAGAATCTGGGCAACTTCCTGGCCGGTTCGCTGCGACCCGAGCAGACCGACGTCGACTCGACACAGTACTGGCTGATCACCCCCGAGGACCTCGCCGATGCGGTGGTGCACGTCATCGACCAGCCGTGGGGGATCACCATCAGCGACGTGACGGTGCGCGCGACCGGCGAGAATTACGTGCGCTAGTTGATCGGCGCATTGAGCCAGCGCAGATCCTCGACGATCCCGCGGGCGGCGATCAGGCCCTGCCCGGTCTGCCACACCTCGTTGTTCACCACGAACACCCGGTTGTCCCGGTTGGCCGAGAGCGCACGCCAGGCGTCGCTCTGCAGGATCTGCGGGGCCCGGTCGCGGGCCGCCGGCGAGGCGAAGGACAGGTAGACGATGTCGCCGTCGGCGGCCGAGAAGTCCGGCGAGCGGGCCAGGTCGGCGTCGGTGATTCCGATCTCCAGGTAGGGCCGGTCGGTGAACCGTTGCGCCGCGGGGCGGTCCACCCCGACGGCGGCCAGAACGCTGGCCGGGAAGTTCACCGCGCCCCAGACCCGCATCGCGGTGTCGGTGAACTGCACCACCGAAGCCTGGAAGTGCACCGCGTCGTTGGCGACTCCGGCCTCACGGGCCTGCGCCTCGAACCCGGCAAGCAGTTCGTCGGCGGCCGCCCGCCGGCCCGTCGCAGCACCCACCGCGCGCAGGGTGTCCGGCCAGCGGTCGCCCGGGGCGCCGGTCGGCACCGTCGGAGCGATCGCCGACAACGGCTGCTCGGCCCGCGCGGCCAGGATCAGATCCGGCGTGGCGGCGGCGATCGCGGCGAGGTCGGGCTCGCCGCGGGTGCCCGCCGCGGGCAGGTCGTGCACCACCGACCCGAGATAGGACGGCGGTGTGGCGGCGCCGTCGGGTAGCGCGGCGGCCACGATCCGGGACTGCAGGCCCAGGGCGCACAGGGCGTCCAGATCGCCGCCGGCGAGAGCGACGATGCGGGTCGGGTCGGGTGCGGGCGCGGGGTCGGGCCGGACCGGCCCGGCCGGGCAGGACTCGTCGGGACGGCGCTGGTTGCCCAGGACCCCGGCGGAGGCGATCTTGGTGGTGCTGGTCACCGGGCCGCCCGGGGGTCCGGCGGCCGGCTGGTCGGCGCCCCGCGCGCAGCCGCTGACCAGGCACGTCACCAGGACTGCGGCGAGGCCGGCCGACAGCGGGCGCAGGAGCACGGGCGCGACCGTAGCACCCGGGCGCGGAATGGCCGACCGGGCGCACCACGGGGCTGGTCTGAGGATAGAATTCGCCGTAGATTCAAACCGCGAGCGCTGCCGCGTTCCACAGATGGTTGGAGGATCCCTTGACAGCCGTTGTGCCCTCTCGCGGAGAACTCGAGGCCACCCGCCCCTACCCGGCCCGGACCGGGCCGAAGGGCAACCTGATCTACAAGGTCCTCACCACCACCGATCACAAGCTGATCGGGATCATGTACATCGTCGCCTGCTTCATCTTCTTCGCGGTCGCCGGCCTGATGGCCCTGTTCATCCGCGCCGAGCTGGCGGCCCCCGGGCTGCAGTTCCTGTCCAACGAGCAGTACAACCAGCTGTTCACCATGCACGGCACGGCGATGCTGCTGTTCTACGCGACCCCGATCGTCTTCGGGTTCGCCAACCTGGTGCTGCCGCTGCAGATCGGCGCTCCGGACGTGGCCTTCCCGCGGCTCAATGCGCTGTCGTTCTGGCTGTTCGTCTGCGGTGCCCTGATCGCCCTGGGTGGGTTCATCACCCCCGGCGGCGCCGCCGACTTCGGCTGGACGATCTACGTCCCGCTGTCCCACCAGACCTACAGTCCGGGTCCCGGTGGTGACCTGTGGATCCTCGGCGTCGCGGTCGGCGGCCTGGGCACCATTCTGGGCGCGGTCAACATGATCACCACGGTGGTCTGCATGCGCTGCCCGGGTATGACCATGTTCCGGATGCCCATCTTCACCTGGAACATCTTCGTCACCTCGATCCTGGTGCTGCTGGTCTTCCCGCTGATCACCGCCGCCCTCTTCGGCCTGGCGGCCGACCGCCGCCTCGGAGCGCACATCTACGACCCCGCCAACGGCGGCGTGACGCTGTTCCAGCACCTGTTCTGGTATTTCGGACACCCCGAGGTCTACATCCTCGCGCTACCGTTCTTCGGCATCGTGTCGGAGATCTTCCCGGTATTCGCTCGGAAGCCGGTGTTCGGCTACACCACCCTGATCTACGCCACGATCGCCATCGCCGCCCTGTCGGTCGCGGTGTGGGCGCACCACATGTACGTGACGGGTGCGGTTCTGCTTCCGTTCTTCTCGTTCATGACCTTCCTGATCGCGGTGCCCACCGGAATCAAGTTCTTCAATTGGATCGGCACGATGTGGCGTGGCCGGATCTCCTTCGAAACCCCGATGCTGTTCGCCAACGGCTTCCTGCTGACCTTCCTCATCGGTGGTCTGTCGGGTGTACTGCTGGCCAGCCCGCCGCTGGACTTCCACGTCAGCGACAGCTACTTCGTGATCGCCCACTTCCACTACGTGTTGTTCGGCGTGATCGTGTTCGCCACCTACTCGGGCATCTACTTCTGGTTCCCCAAGATGACCGGACGGCTGCTCGATGAGCGCTGGGGCAAGGTGCACTTCTGGATGACCTTCATCGGCTTCCATCTGACATTCCTGGTTCAGCACTGGCTGGGTGACGAGGGTATGCCGCGCCGCTACGCCGACTACCTTCCCAGCGATGGCTTCACCACCCTCAACGCCATCTCCTCGGTCGGCGCGTTCCTCGTCGGCCTGTCGATCCTTCCGTTCTTCTGGAACGTGTTCAAGAGCTGGCGTTACGGCGAGGTGGTGACGGTCGACGACCCGTGGGGTCACGGCAACTCCCTGGAGTGGGCGACGTCCTGCCCGCCGCCGCGGCACAACTTCACCGAACTTCCGCCGATCCGCTCGGAGCGCCCGGCCTTCGAATTGCACTACCCGCACATGGTGGAGCGGATACGCCGGGAGGCCCACGTCGGGCGCTCGCACCACGCGGAGGTCGAGGCCAAGGCCGGCGTCTGAGGGTCGCCGCTCTCGGCGCTCCGCATGGACACAGACGGGGTGTCGGTGTTGATCACCGTCACCGGGATCGATAAGCCGGGTGTGACGTCGGCGCTCTTCGAGGTGCTGTCCGCCCACGATGTGGAATTGCTCAACGTCGAACAGGTCGTCATCCGCGATCGGCTCACCCTGGGCGTTCTGGTCTCCGGCTCGCCGCAGGTGGCCGACGGCGACGCGTTGCGTGCGCAGGTCACCGCCGCCATCCAGCGCATGGGCCTGGACGTGACCATCGAGCGCAGCGAGGACGTGCCCGTCATCGCCGAGCCGTCGACGCACACGATCGTCGTTCTCGGCCGGCCGATCACCCCGGCGGCGTTCGGCGCGGTGGCCCGCGAGGTCGCGGCCCTGGGCAATATCGACTTCATCCGCGGTGTCTCCGACTACCCGGTGACCGGTCTGGAGCTGCGGGTCACGGTGCCGTCGGGGGCGGGTGAGGATCTGCAGGCCAACCTCGCCGGGGTCGCGGCCCGCCAGGGAGTCGACATCGCCGTCGAGCGCTACAGCCTCGAACGCCGGGCCAAACGCCTCATCGTGTTCGACGTCGACTCGACCCTGGTCCAGGGCGAGGTGATCGAGATGCTGGCCGACCGGGTCGGTGCGGGCGCGGAGGTGGCCGCCATCACCGAGGCGGCGATGCGCGGTGAGCTGGATTTCGCCGACTCGCTGCGCAAGCGGGTCGCGACGTTGGCAGGCCTGCCCGCGCAGGTTCTCGACGAGGTCGCCGAGGAGCTGCAGCTGACCCCGGGAGCCCGGACCACCATCCGCACGCTGCGCCGGCTGGGTTTTCACTGCGGTGTGGTCTCCGGCGGTTTCCGCCGGATCATCGAGCCGCTGGCCCACGACTTGATGCTCGACTTCGTCGCGGCGAACGACCTGGAGGTCGTCGACGGCGTGCTCACCGGGCGGGTGCGGGGCCCGATCATCGACCGGGCCGGAAAAGCCAAGGCGCTGCGGGACTTCGCCGAGCAGGTCGGCGTGCCGATGGAGCAGACGGTCGCGGTCGGCGACGGCGCCAATGACATCGACATGCTCACCGCCGCCGGCCTGGGCGTCGCGTTCAACGCCAAACCCGCCGTGCGTGAGGTCGCCGACGCGTCGCTGAGTCACCCCTACCTGGACACCGTGCTGTTCATTCTCGGGGTGACCCGGGCGGAAATCGAGGTCGCCGATGCGGTCGACGGGGTGCTGCGGCGGGTGGAGATCCCGCCGGACTGAGCCATGCGGCACGATAGGCGGGTGCCAGTCGAGGACGACCTGCTGATCGACTTCACCGACGTCAGCCTCCGCCGCGGCGGCCGGGTCCTGGTCGGGCCGCTGTCCTGGCAGGTGGAACTCGACGAACGCTGGGTGGTGATCGGACCCAACGGTGCGGGCAAGACCTCGCTGCTGAGGATCGCCGCGGCGATGGAGTTCCCGTCCGCGGGCGCGGCGACCGTGCTCGGGGAGCGACTGGGCAGGGCCGACATGGCTGAACTGCGTCAGCGGGTGGGCCTGAGCAGCTCCGCGCTGGCCGCGCGGGTGCCCGACGCTGAGGTGGTGCGGGACCTGGTGGTGTCGGCCGGTTACGCCGTGCTGGGACGCTTCCGCGAGCGCTACGAGGAGATCGACTACGAGCGCGCGATCGACACGCTGGAAAGCGTCGGGGCCGAACATCTGGCCGACCGCAGCTACGGCACCCTTTCGGAGGGGGAGCGCAAACGGGTGCTGATCGCGCGGGCGCTGATGACCGACCCCGAGTTGCTGCTACTCGACGAACCCGCCGCCGGGCTCGACCTCGGAGGGCGCGAGGAACTCGTCGCCAGGCTGGCCGACCTGGCCGCCGACCCGGACGCACCGGCACTGGTGCTGGTGACCCATCACGTCGAGGAGATCCCGCCCGGCTTCACCCACTGCCTGATCCTCGCCGAGGGCTCGGTGGTGGCGGCCGGGCTGCTGCCGGACACCCTGACCGCGCAGAACCTGTCCGCGGCCTTCGGACAGTCCATCGCGGTGGACAGCGTCGACGGCCGCTACTTCGCGCGGCGGGCGCGAAGCCGAGCGGCGCACCGGAGGAGCGTGTGAGCGACCGACCCGAACCGCTGCCGGTGCGCCCCGCGGCGACCGTCATGCTGATCCGCGACACCCCCGACGGGCTGTCGGTTTTCCTGATGCGCCGGCACAGCGCCATGGAGTTCGCCGCGGGAATGACGGTGTTCCCCGGCGGCGGCGTCGACGACCGCGATCGCGATACAGACCTGGCCCGGCACGGCGCCTGGTACGGACCCGAACCGGCGTGGTGGGCCGAGCATTTCGGGGTCGGACCCGATCTCGCCGCCGCCCTGGTGTGCGCGGCGGCGCGGGAGACCTTCGAGGAGTCCGGGGTGCTCTTCGCCGGCCCGGCCGCGGACCCCGACGGGATCGTCGGCGACGCGTCGGTGTACCACCGAGCCCGCAGTGCGTTAGCCGACCGCACGCTGTCCTTCGGTGACTTCCTGCGCCAGCAGAAGCTGGTGCTGCGCGCGGATCTGCTGCGGCCGTGGTCGAACTGGGTCACTCCGGAGGAGGAACGCACCCGGCGCTACGACACCTACTTCTTCGTCGGCGCGCTTCCGCAGGGTCAGCGCGCCGATGGCGAGAACACCGAGTCCGATCAGGCCGGATGGGCCAGGCCCGAGATGGTCATCGAGGACTTCGCCACCGGCGGCGCGGTGTTGCTGCCGCCGACCTGGAGCCAGCTGGACTCGCTGACCGGAAGGAGCGTGCCCGAGGTCCTCGCCCTGGAGCGCCGGATCGCCAAGGTGCTGCCCAAACTGACCGTGCACCAGGACAACTGGGAGATCGAGTTCTTCGACAGCGACCGGTACAACGCCGCCCGCCGACGCCGCGCCGGTCGTTCCCGCGGAGAGGACTGAGGATGCGCGAGTTCGTCGGGGTGCACCTGCGCGCACAACAGCCGGGTATCGGGACGATCGTGCTCACCCGCGAGCCGAGCAACACGCTGACCCGCCAGGCCTACCGCGAGCTGGCCTCGGCCGCCGCCGAGGTGGCCGAGCGCTCCGACATCCGTGCGGTCATCCTGTTCGGCGGCCACGAGATCTTCTGCGCCGGCGACGATCTGCCCGAGCTGCACACCTTGAGTCCCGCCGGGGCCGAAGTCGCCGACCGGGTCCGCCGCCAGGCCATCGAGGCCGTGGCCGCGATTCCCAAACCCACCGTCGCCGCCGTGACCGGTTACGCGCTGGGGGCCGGACTGAGTCTGGCCCTGGCGGCCGACTGGCGGGTCTGCGGCGACAACGCCAAACTCGGCGCCACGGAAGTTCTCTCCGGTATTCCTACCGGGACCCCGGCTGACCCGGTGCCCGGCGGCGGCGGATGCGCGCGGTTGGTGCGGGCGGTCGGTCCGGCGCGGGCCAAGGAGCTGGCGTTCAGCGGGCGTTTCGTCGGCGCCGAGGAGGCGCTGGCCCTCGGCCTGGTCGAGGAGCTGGTCGGACCCGACCAGGTCTATGACACCGCCGTCGGCTGGGCCGCCCGGTTCGTCGAGACCGCACCGGCCGCGCTGGCCGCGGTCAAAGCCCGGATCGACGCGTCCCCGGGCGCGCCGCCCGCCCCGCCCGCTCGCTAGGCTGCCCGCATGACGAGCACGGACGCCAAGCCCCCCAGGGCTCCGAAGCCCAACCCGCACGCCACCGCCGAGCAGGTGCAGGCCGCGCTGACCGACTCCAAGCTCGCGCAGGTCCTCTACCACGACTGGGAGGCCGAGAACTACGACGACAAGTGGTCGATCTCCTACGACAAGCGCTGCGTCGACTACGCCCGCAACCTCTTCGATGCGACGGTGCCGCCCTCCGAACTGCGCGCGCTGCCCTACGACCGCGCCCTGGAACTGGGCTGCGGCAGCGGATTCTTCCTGCTCAATCTGATCCAGGCCGGGGTGGCCCGGCGCGGATCGGTCACCGATCTCTCGCCGGGCATGGTGCGGGTGGCCGTGCGCAATGGTGAGTCGCTGGGTCTGGACGTCGACGGTCGGGTCGCCGACGCCGAGGGGATCCCCTATGCGGACAACAGCTTCGATCTGGTGGTCGGACACGCCGTCCTGCACCACATCCCCGACGTGGAGAAGTCGCTGCGCGAGGTGGTTCGCGTGCTCAAGCCCGGGGGTCGGCTGGTCTTCGCCGGCGAACCGACCACGGTCGGCAACCGCTACGCCCGCAGGCTGTCGACCCTGACCTGGAAGGCGGCCACCACCGCGATGCGGCTGCCCGGCCTCGGGGGATGGCGGCGGCCGCAGACCGAGCTCGACGAGTCCTCCAGGGCCGCGGCCCTGGAGGCCGTCGTCGATCTGCACACCTTCGACCCCGCCGCGCTGGAGCGGATGGCCCGCGCCGCCGGTGCGGTGGAAGTCTCCACCACCACCACCGAATTCACCGCCGCCATGCTCGGCTGGCCGCTGCGGACCGTCGAGGCTGCCGTTCCGGCGGGCCGGCTGGGCTACGGCTGGGCGAAGTTCGCGCTCACCAGTTGGACCACGCTGAACTGGCTGGACGACAACGTGTGGCGCCGCGTGGTGCCCCCATCGTGGTACTACAACGCGATGATCACCGGGGTTAAACCGCACTGAGATTCACTCTCGCCGATGTCGCCTATCTGAGCAGTGCGGCCGGTGCGGCTGCGCTGACGGACGTCGGCGGATGTGCGCTCACCGACGCCACCCGGCTCGCGGACGTGGCCGCCGTCCGTGACCGGTACGGCGACCGGGCCGGCGTCCTGATCGAGACCACGCTGCTGCGCCGCCGGGCGGTGGTGAAGCTCGCCGGTCTGGCCGACGCCCCGGGCGCGCCGGGCTGGCTGTTCACCGACGACGCCCTCCAGCAGGCCACCGCCGCGGTGGTGGCCGGCCACCGGGCGCGGCGGCTGGCCGGAGTCGCCGTGCACGACGCGACCTGTTCGGTCGGCACCGAACTGGCCGCCCTGCTGCCCACCGCGCGGGACCTGCTGGGCAGCGATATCGATGCGGTGCGGCTGGCGATGGCCCGCCACAACCTGGGCGGCCGGGTGCCGCTGTGCCGGGCCGATGCGCTGCGACCGGTCAGCCGGGACTGCGTCGTCCTGCTCGACCCCGCCCGCCGAGCCGGCGGCCGGCGGCGGTTCGACCCGCGGTCCTACCTGCCCCCGCTCGACGAACTGCTCGAGGTCTACCGTGGCCGCGACGCGGTGGTCAAGTGCGCCCCGGGCATCGACTTCGACGCCGTGCGCCGGCTGGGTTTCGACGGTGAGATCGAGGTGACGTCGGCGGCCGGCTCGGTACGGGAGGCCTGCCTGTGGCCGGCGTCGCTGGCCCAGCCCCGGGTGCGCCGGCGCGCCACGGTCCTCACCGGCGGTGTCGGCGGTGAGCAGACCCTGACCGACCTCGACCCGCAGGACTGCGTCGTCGGCGCGCCGGGCCGGTGGATCCTCGACCCCGACGGCGCGGTGGTGCGCGCCGGTCTGGTGCGTCAGTACGCGGCCCGGCACGGGCTGTGGCAGCTCGACCCCGACATCGCCTATCTCACCGGGGATATCCTGCCCGACGGTGTGCGGGGGTTCGAGGTGATCGAGGAGTTGCCCCTGCGCGAAGACGTTCTGCGTCAGTGGCTTTCACGCTACGACTGCGGGTCACTGGAGATCCTGGTGCGCGGTGTCGATGTCGATCCGGACGACTTGCGCCGGCGCCTGCGGCCGGCGGGATCGCACCCGCTGACGTTGGTGGTCACCCGCATCGGCCGGGCCGCCAAAGCCCGGGCTGTGGTGTTCGTCTGCCGGTAGGCTGGCGCAATGCGGATGCCGCGCGGAGGCGCCCTGCTGGCGGCGGGCTTGGTGCTGCTCGCGCCCGCCGCCGCGGCCGCCGGCGCGCCCGGTTCGTGCGCGGGCCTGGGCGGGACGGTCGACAACGACGTCTGCCGCGTCGCGCTCACGGATGCGGCCTACCGGATGGACATCAGGTTCCCGCTGGACTACCCCGACGAGCAGGCGATCCTGGACTACCTGGCCGAGGCCCGGGAGGGCTTTCTCAACGTCGCGCAAACCCCGGGCTCGCGCAACCTTCCCTACGAGATGGACGTCACGGCCGCATCCTTCCGCTCCAGCCGTACCCGAAGCGTGGTGCTGACCCTGTTCCAGGACATCGGCAGCGCGCACCCGACGACCTGGTACAAGAGCTTCACCTATGACGTCGGCGCCGGCAGGCCGGTCACCTTCGACACCCTGTTCGCCGCCGACTCCCGGCCGCTGGACACGATCTTCCCCCTGGTCGCGCGCCAACTGGAGCAGCAGACCGGGCTGAGCGGTGCCGTCTCACCGGGCGACGGCCTGAACCCGTCGCACTACCAGAACTTCGCGATCACCGACGACTCGCTGATCTTCTTCTTCGGCCGTGCCGAGATGTTGCCGTCCTACGCCGGTGAGGCGTCGGTGGCGCTGCCCAGGGATGCGATACCCCCGCTACAGGTGTAGCGGCTAGGGACTGAAGCTGTAGACCCCTCCGGTGCGGGTGGCCGCGACCACCCGGCGATCGACACCGACCGACACCCCGACCGGAGAGCCCTCGGCCTGCGGCAGCGGATAGCTGTTGACCGTTCGGCCGTCGGCGGGGTCGAACACCAGCAGCGACAGGCCGCCCGCCGGGCCGGCGACGACGGTGTAGGCGGCGCGCGGTCCGGCCCTGCTCGCGGTGGTCAGCGGGCTCACCTCATCGCGGCGCCACACCTGCTGCGCCCCGTCGCCGGTGTCGCGCAGGGCCACCAGCTGAGAATCAGGCCCGCCGCCGACGATGATCATGCCGTCGGGGGCGACGCTTGGCGGGGTCTGCGGCTGAAAACCAAGGGCGACAGACCATTTCGTTTCCCCCTTGGCGGTGTCCAGCGCCCACAGCCGACGATCCCGGCCGTTGACGTAGACGGTGCGCCCGTCGGGGGAGAGAACGGGGCTGGCCAGCACGCCGGCCGAAACGGCGTCGCTGGTCCACGCCGGGGCCAGCAGCGGGGCGGCCCCGGGTTGGTAGCGCAGCGCGGTCAGCACCGACGCCGGCGCACCCGGCTGCCACACCGTGACCACCAGGATTCCGGTGGACGGCGAGAAGGCCGGCGCCGCGGCGACCGGACAGCCCGGCTGGGACTGCGCGCAGTCGGCCAGCCCGCGGGTGGCATCGGTCGGGTCGACACCGGCGACGAGGTCCAGCGGCGTGTCGACCACCTCGCCGCGGTGGGAGTCGAAGACGAGGACCTGACCCAGATGGGTGACCACCAGCAGTCGGCCGTCACCGAGGAAGCGTGCCGTGGTGGGCATTCCGATCACGTTGGTGCGCCAGCGGACCCACTGCGTGGGCGGGTAGGACAGCATCAGGCCGGGCTGACCGATATAGAGGTTGTCGAAGCCGTCGAACAGCGGCCCGGCGAAGCCGCCGCCCAGGACCATCCGGGTGCACCAGCGCTGACGGCCGCTGTTGTCGTTCTCCCAGACCATCAGGGAGCACCCTCCGGCGGTCTGCCCGTTGACGGCCAGATAGCCCTCGGCACCCAGCGCGGCCGCCGCGCCCAGCTCACCCTTGACCGAGCGGCTCCACCGCAGCGTCAGGGCCGTGGCGCCCGCGGTCTCGGTGTAGCTGCTGTTGGCCGCGTCGGCATAGGGGGCCGGCCATCCCCGCGCCGGTGAGGCGTTCACCCACGAGTCGGTGGACCCGCAGCCGCCCAGCGTGACGGTCAGCAGGGCTGTCGAGGTCAGCGCCCAGATCCGCCGCGGTACCGGTGTCCCTGCCATCCCCGCGAGACTAACCGTTTGTCGCGATCAAACACCTCAACCCACCGGGTCTTGCTTGTCTAAGCTCGGGTTGGAGCCGCCGCCACGCCGGCCCGGATGCAGCCTGAGGAGGCCTGATATGAAGGGGTTCGTCCGCAACATCGAGGAACTCACCGAGACCAACGACGACTTCCGGCGGGTTCTCTACACCGGTGCCAACCTCCAGCTCGTCCTCATGGCCATCGAACCGGGCGACGAGATCGGAGAAGAGGTTCACCACGACATCGACCAGTTCTTCCGCATCGAGACCGGCGAGGGCGAAGTCTGGATCGACGGGAAGTGCAACAAGGTGAAGGCTGACGACGGGATCGTCGTTCCGCAGGGCGCCAGCCACAACGTGAAGAACACCGGTACCGCGACGCTGCGGCTCTACACCATCTACGGGCCGCCCGAGCACAGGGACGGGACGGTTCACGCGACGAGCGCGGCAGCCTCGGCCGCACACGAGCATTTCGACGGGACGACCACCGAGTAGAACTCGGGCAATTCCGCCCGGCCTGTTTCGCGGCCGCGCCGGGCGGTTAGGCTTTGCGGCCATGACGACCATGTGGGGCGCACCGCTTCACAAGCGGTGGCGGGGTTCGCGGTTGCGCGACCCGCGGCAGGCCCGCTTCCTGACCCTGGCCTCGCTGCGGTGGGTGATCGCCAACCGCGCCCTCACGCCCTGGTATCTGGTGCGGTACTGGCGGCTGCTGAAGTTCAAGCTGGCCAATCCGCACATCATCACCCGCGGCATGGTGTTCCTGGGCAAGGACGTGGAGATCCACGCCACCCCCGAGTTGGCTCAGCTGGAGATCGGTCGGTGGGTGCACATCGGCGACAAGAACACCATCCGCGCGCACGAGGGGTCGCTGCGTTTCGGCGACAAGGTGGTGTTCGGCCGCGACAACGTCATCAACTGCTACCTGGACATCGAGTTCGGCGACTCGGCGCTGATGGCCGACTGGTGCTACGTGTGCGACTTCGACCACAAAATGGACGACATCGAGGTGCCGATCAAGGACCAGGGAATCGTGAAGAGCCCGGTCCGCATCGGTCCGGACACCTGGATCGCGGCCAAGGTCACCATTCTGCGCGGCACCACCATCGGGCGCGGCTGCGTGCTGGGCGCGCACGCGGTGGTCAAGGGCGACATCCCGGATTACTCGATCGCGGTCGGCTCGCCGGCCAAAGTGGTCAAAAACCGCAAGCTGTCCTGGGAGACGTCCGCGGCTCAGCGCGCCGAGCTTGCCGCCAACCTCGCCGACATCGAACGCAAGAAGGCCGCGCGCTAGGGTCGGCGCTCAGCGATCCGGCAGGGCGTGCTCGGCGACCGGCCGCAGCGCATGCGGCTCCCGGTCGCGACGCTTGGCGGCCAGGTAGACCGCGGCGGTCTCGGCGGCCACGGTGTGCCAGTCGAATTGCGACGTCAGCCGTTCCCGTGCGGTCAGCGCCCGCCGCTGGGCCGCGCCCGGATCGGCAAGCGCGGCGCAGACCGCGCCCGCCAACGCCTCGGCGTCGCGCGGCGGACAGGACAGACCCGTGTTGGTGTCGATCACCGCCTCGCCGAGACCGCCGACGTCGGAGGTGACCAGCGGGGCGCCGGCCGCGATGGCTTCCAACGCCACGATGCCGAACGGTTCGTAGTGACTGGGCAGTACGGCGATGTCGCAGCGGTGCAGCAGCGCCAGCAACTGTTCGTGCTCGACGCGCCCGGCGAAACGAACGGCCCGGAGCACCTTGTGCTTGCGGGCGACTTCGGTGAGCCAGTCCTGCTGGGTGCCGTCACCGGCGACGGTCAGAGTGGTTCCGGGATAGTCGCGGCGGATTCGCGGCAGCGCCGCGATGAGGTCGTGCACGCCCTTCTCGTATTCGAGGCGCCCGAAGAACAGCAGCTCCGGTGGACCGGCATGCGCCCGGCGCAACGCGAAGGGCCAGCGGCCGACGTCGATTCCGTTGCGGATCACGCTGATCTGGGCCAGCCCGGGGCCGAACAACTCGGTGATCTCGTCGGCCATCGAGGCCGAGCACGCGATGATCGAATCGGAATCCCGCACCAGCCACGACTCGGCGGCGTGCACCTGGCGGCTGACCGGGCCCGACACCCACCCCGAGTGCCGGCCCGCCTCGGTGGCGTGGATGGTGGACACCAACGGAGCGTCGAAGAACTCGGCCAGCGCGATCGCGGGATGGGCGACCAGCCAGTCGTGTGCGTGCACGACGTCGGGTACCCAGCCGTGGGTGTGCAGCGCGAGTCCGGCTCTGGTCATGGAGTGGCCCATGGCCAGCGTCCAGGCCATCATCTCGGTACCGAAATCCAGGGCGTGCGGGTCCTGGGCGGCGGCGATGACCCGCACCCCGTCGACGATCTCGTCGGTGGTGGGGTGGCTGGCGGGGTCGGTGCCGGCGGGCCGGCGGGAGAGCACCACCACCTCGTGGCCCTCGCCGGCGAGCGCGGTAGCGAGGTGGTGGACGTGGCGTCCCAGACCGCCGATCACCACGGGCGGGTACTCCCACGACACCATCAGGATCTTCATGCGCTCACCGCGGTAGTCGCCGGGCGTCCAGCGCGCCGAACAATCCGTCGGCGGCGTTCCATCCGTTCGCCAGGCGTACGGCGACCTCGCGCCGGCCCGAGGCCAGCGCGTCGCAGATCTCGCGGGTGGCGTGCGCATGCAACTGGGCGCGATAGCGCGCGTAGTCGGCGGCGGAGTCCTTGCTGACCATGAACGGCCAGTCGCTGGACACCGTCAGCAGTGTCTCGCGCAGGATCTGATCGGCGACCGGGTCGCGGGTCGGCGCGGTGTCGGTCTGGGCCAGCGCCTTGTCCACCGTGCCCAGCGCGGTCTCCACCACCTCGGCGTTGAGCTGAACGAGGTCGGCCACCCGGGGTCCCGACCACACCTGCCAGTCCTTGCCCGAGCCCCACGAACTGGCCGGCAGATCGACTGGCGCGCCGACGAATCCGGCTGCCATGGCGTCAGTGAGGGTACCGACACGCACACCCGCCTCCGGCAGCGCGGTGAGCACCCGCTCCAGCCAGGTCGGGCCTTCGTACCACCAGTGCCCGAACAGTTCGGTGTCGAACGCGGCGATGACGTGCGCCGGTCGTCCGATGCGATCGGACTCCTCGATGAGGCGCCGGCGCACCACGTCGACGAAGTCGGCGACGTGACCGTCGACCGCGCGGTCGGCGCGCTGCGGGTCGTAGGGCGCCTTGACGTCCGGAGCCACGTTGCGTCCGGTGACCCGCGCGGGTTTGAGCCCGGTCAGGTGGTCGTAGCTGTGGAAGTCGCGGTAGGCGGCATGGCCGGGATAGCCCGAACGCGGGGACCACACCCGGTAGCTGACCTGCAGGTCGCGGCCGAAGGCCACCACGTCGCTGTTGCCCACCGGGCGGCCCAGCGCGGTGTCGCCGTGCAGTGCCGGTCCGTCCACCATGAAGTGACTCACCCCGGCCGTGGCGTAGTCGTGCTCCATCCCCGGCGCATAGGCGCACTCCGGTGCCCAGATTCCGGTGGGCGAGTAGGCGAAGCGCTGTGCCGCGTCCGCCAAACCCTCGCGCAACGCGAATTCCCGAAGGCGCGGATTCAGCAGCGGCTGGAAAGGGTGCGCCAGCGGACCGCCGAGAAGTTCGACGGTCCCCGCGTCGATCAGCTCGCGCAGCAGAGGGCTTGCGCCGTGCCGCCACAGCACGGTGAAATCCTCCAGCGCACGGGTCGCTTCGCCGTACTCGCGGGTCCCGAAGCGGCGCAACGCATCCGGAGCGGATGCGGTGCCCGGCGCGGCGCCGGTGTCGGTCCGAACGGTGGCCGCCTCCAGCGCTCGCAGCTGCCAGTTGGCCAGCCAGCGATACATCCCGTCGAGGCAGTAGGGATCATCGAGTTGCGCGGTGACCACCGGGGTCAGGCCCAGGGTGAGCATTCCCTGACGGCCCTGCTCGGCGAGCCTGCGCAGCACCCGCAGCAGCGGCAGGTAGGCACCCGCCCAGGATTGGTAGAGCCACTCCTCACCGACCGGCCAGCGGCCGTGGTGGGCAAGCCAGGGCAGGTGGGTGTGCAGGACGAGGCTGAACTGCCCGGGGACGCGCGCCGACGCTGTCACGGGCGCATCGCGATCGCCAGCAGATCCAGGCTCGCGTCGATGTCGCAGTGCTCGGCGTGCAGGATGTCGAAGTCCGCGCAGCGCACCGCCGCCACATCGGTCAGCAGATCCGCCGGCCAAGGCGCGTCGGCCAGCGCACGGGCGATCTGCGCGTCCACGATCGAGCCGCCGTGGCGGGCGTCTCTGCGGGTCAGCTCCGGGCCGTGAAAAACGCCGTACACGCCCTCGACCGCGAAGCCGCCGTCGGCGAGCAGTTCGAAGAGTTCAGCCGCGTTGAGTTCGCGGGTGTGGAACGGGTTGACCGGGGTGTCGCTGCCCGGGGTGAAGGTGATCCGGTTGGGCGTGGAGACCAGCAGCCGCCCGCCCGGTCGCAGCACCCGGAAGCACTCGGCGACGAATTGTGGCTGATCCCACAGATGTTCGATGACCTGGAAGTTCACCACAACATCGACCGACTGGTCCGGCAGGGGCAGCGCGGTCAGGTTCGCGGCGACGACCTCGACCCGCGGGTAGCGGGCGCGCACGTGCGAAACCGTGGCCTCGTCGTAGTCGACGGCCACCACCCGGCGCGCCGTCGCGGCGATCAGGTCCGCTCCGTAGCCTTCCCCGCACCCGGCCTCGAGTATCTCCCGATCAGCGCAGATGTCCACGCAGTGGCGGTAGACGACCTCATGGCGACGGAACCAGTAGTTCTCCTCGGGCAGGCCGGGAACGGTCCGCTCGCCGGTCAGCGGCAGGCCGGCCCGGGCGTCGGTCGGGTGAGCGCTCATCGAGAGGCAAGGCTAACCCGGCCGGCGGGTATCGCGAACTCGGAGGTCTGGACGGGGCCTGCGGCTATCCGGGCCGGTGGGGTTATCGTGGTGGAGCGAACCGGGCTAAGTTACCGGTCGGTAACATAGTTTGATAAGCGTTTCTGCTGTCAGGTAGACACATAACGAACCCGAAGACAAAGGAGCCGTGGCCATGACCAACATCGTGGTGCTGATCAAGCAGGTCCCGGACACGTGGTCGGAACGCAAGCTGTCCGATGGTGACTACACCCTCGACCGCGAGGCCGCCGATGCCGTCCTCGACGAGATCAACGAGCGTGCCGTCGAGGAAGCGCTGCTGATCAAGGAGCGAGGTGCCGCCGAGGGACGCGAGGTCAAGGTCATCGTCTTGACGCTGGGCCCCGAGCGCGCCGGCGAGGCGATCCGCAAGGCGCTGTCCATGGGTGCTGACGAGGCCGTCCATGTTCTCGACGACCGGGTGGCCGGCTCGGACATGGTGCAGACGGGCTGGATCCTGGCCCACGCGCTGGGTCAGATCGAGCCCCCCGCCGACCTGGTCATCGCGGGCAACCAGGCCACCGACGGCACCGGGGGTGCGGTTCCGGCGATCATCGCCCACTACCTCGGTCTGCCGCAGATGACCCACATGCGCACCGTCGCCGTCGAAGGCGACAAGATCACCGGCCAGCGGGAGACCGACGAGGGTGTACTCACCCTGGAGGCCACGCTGCCCGCGGTGGTGAGCGTGCACGAGAAGATCAACGAGCCGCGCTTCCCGTCCTTCAAGGGGATCATGGCGGCCAAGAAGAAGCAGGTGCAGACGCTGACCCTGGATCAGATCGGGGTCGGTGCGGAAGAGGCCGGCCTGAACAACGCCGGTTCCAAGGTGCTCTCCGCGGCACCGCGGCCGGCCAAGAGTGCCGGGGAGAAAGTGTCCGACGAAGGCGAGGGCGGCAAGAAGATCGCCGAGTACCTGGTCGCCCAGAAAATCATTTAGTCGCCCAGATCATCGAGGAGAAGCGTCATGGCTGAAGTGCTGGTGCTCGTTGAGCACTCCGACGGTGCGGTCAAGAAGGTCACCGACGAACTGATCACCGCCGCGCGTGCGCTGGGGGAGCCCAGTGCGGTGGTGATCGGCGCTCCCGGCACCGCGGCGCCACTGGCCGAGCATCTCAAGGCCGCCGGTGCGGCCAAGATCTACGTGGCCGAGTCCTCCGACGCCGAGAACTACTTGATCACCCCGTTCGTCGACGTGCTGGCCGCGCTGGTGGAATCGGCCAGCCCGGCCGCGGTGCTGCTGCCCGCCACCGCCGACGGCAAGGAGATCGCCGGCAGGCTTGCGGCCGCGATCGGCTCCGGTGTGCTCTCCGACGTCGTCGAGGTCAAGAGCGACGGCACCGGCGTGCACTCGATCTTCGGCGGTGCGTTCACCGTCGAGGCCAAGGTGACCGCCGAGGTTCCGGTGATCACCGTGCGTCCCGGCGCCGTGGAGGCCCAGCCGTCGGCCGCTGCCGGTGAGCAGGTGGCCGTCGAGGTGCCCGCACCGGCGGCCAACGCGACCAGGATCGTGGCCCGCCAACCCGCCGTCGCCGGGGACCGGCCGGAACTGACCGAGGCCACCATCGTGGTCGCCGGCGGGCGCGGGGTCGGCAGCGCCGAGAAGTTCAGCGTCGTCGAGGAGCTGGCGGACTCGATGGGCGGCGCGGTCGGCGCGTCGCGCGCGGCGGTCGACTCCGGCTACTACCCGGGACAGTTCCAGGTCGGTCAGACCGGCAAGACGGTGTCGCCTCAGCTCTACATCGCGCTGGGCATCTCCGGGGCGATCCAGCACCGCGCCGGTATGCAGACCTCCAAGACCATCGTCGCGGTCAACAAGGACGAGGACGCCCCGATCTTCGAGATCTCCGACTATGGGATCGTCGGTGACCTGTTCAGCGTGGCGCCGCAGTTGACCGAGGCGGTCAAGGCCCGCAAAGGGTAGCGTCCCGCGGGGCGTTTCGTCACCGAGCGTTGTCCGACATGTAACGGACACGTCGTTGTCGCGTTTACCGGCTCAGTACCGTGCGAGTCGTGAGCGCTGCCTCCGTCCTGATCGCCCCCGAGCCGACCGATGACAGCGGACCCGAAGGTCCGCGCTACACGCTTCTGCTGACGTCTGATCCCGACCTCGTCGAAGCCGCGCAGCGCCTGCGCTGCCACGTCTTCTCGACCGAGCCCGGGTTCAGTCTCGACCCCGCCGGTTCCGGCGACGGCCTCGACGCCGATCGGTTCGACGAGCACTGCGACCACCTGTTGGTCCGGGAAGAGCGTTGCGGGGAGGTGGTCGGCTGCTACCGGATGCTGCCGCCGCCCGGCGCCATCGCGGCCGGCGGTCTCTACACCGCAACCGAATTCGACGTCACCGCACTGGACCCGCTGCGACCGTCCATGGTCGAGATGGGCCGCGCGGTGGTGCGCGCCGACCATCGCAACGGAGCTGTCGTGCTGATGATGTGGGCGGGCATCCTGGCCTACCTGGACCGGTGTGGCTACGACCACGTTGTCGGATGCGTATCGGTGCCGACCCACGGCATCGGCGCGCCGGGAAGCCAGATCCGCGGAGTGCGCGATTTCGTGCGAAGCCGCCACGCCGTCGCACCCGAGCACACCGTCCGGCCGTATCGCCCGGTGGTGATCGACGGACTGGGCCTCGATGCCATCGAGGCGCCCGACCGCCCGATCATCCCGCCGCTGATGCGCGGCTATCTGCGGCTGGGCGCACAGATCTGCGGTGAACCCGCGCACGACCCCGAGTTCGGCGTCGCCGACTTCCCGGCGCTGCTGGACAAACGCCGGGCCGATGTGCGCTACCTCAACCGGCTGCGGTCGGCCGCGGCCACGTGAGAGAACACGCGTGGTTCCCACGCGCGTCGTGCGATGTGCGCTGCCTCGGGGCCGGCCTGGGATCGGCGGTCGAACCGCTCCGCGCAGCGGTGCGTGCGGTGCTGCGACTGGCGGTGGCCCTGCCACTGCTGTGCGTGCTGCCACTGCTCACGCTGCCGATCCCCGGCCGGCACCGGATGCTGCGGGTCTACTGCCGGCTGATGCTGACCTGCCTGGGTTTGCGCATCGCGGTCTCGGGTGGCCCGATCCGCAACCTCAAGGGCGTGCTCGTCGTCAGCAACCACGTGTCGTGGGTCGACGTGTTCGCGATCGGAGCACTGTTCCCGGGCGCCTTCGTCGCCCGCGCCGACGTGGTGAACTGGCCGGCCATCGGGGTGCTGGCCCGGATGGCCGACATCATTCCGATCGACCGCACCAGCCTGCGCAGCCTGCCGGCGGTGGTGGCGACCGTCACCCGGCGCCTGGATGCCGGCGCGACGGTCGTCGCGTTCCCGGAGGGCACCACGTGGTGCGGGCTGGGCTACGGGCCGTTCCGGCCGGCACTGTTCCAGGCCGCCGTCGATGCGGGCCGACCCGTGCAGCCGCTGCGCCTGGTCTACGAGCACAGCGACGGCCGGCCCTCCACCGTCACGGCGTTCCTCGGCTCCGAACCGCTGTGGGCCTCGCTGTTCCGGACCGCGCGGGAGCGCCGCACCGTGGTCCGTGTCGAGGTGGGCGCGCTGCAACTGCCCGGCGCGGACCGGCGCGACCTGTCCAGCCGCTGCGAGTCGGCGTTGCGGGGGCCTCGGGTCCAGCACGTCTGAGGGGCACCTGCGGCCGGTATCCTGAACTGGCCATGAGCGAGACCCGATCGGTGTATCTCGACCACGCGGCCACCACTCCGATGCATCCCGCCGCCGTCGAGGCGATGGCGGCTGCGCTGGCCGAGGTCGGTAACGCCTCCTCGCTGCACACCGCCGGGCGCACCGCGCGCCGGCGTCTGGAGGAGTCCCGGGAGAGTATCGCCGCCCGACTGGGGGCGCGGCCGTCGGAGGTGATCTTCACCGCCGGCGGCACCGACAGCGACAACCTCGCGGTCAAGGGAATCTTCTGGGCGCGCCGGGACGCCGATTCGCGCCGGCGCCGCATCGTCACCACCGCCGTCGAACATCACGCCGTGCTCGACGCCGTCACCTGGCTCGCCGACCACGAGGGTGCCGAACTGACCTTCCTGCCGACCGCGGCCGACGGATCGGTCACCCCCGCGGCGCTGCGCGAGGCGCTGACCGATCCCGAGGACGTCGCGCTGGTCTCGGTGATGTGGGCCAACAACGAGGTCGGCACCATCATGCCGATCGCCGAACTGGCTGCCGTCGCGGCGGAGTTCGGGGTGCCGATGCACAGCGACGCCGTGCAGACCGTCGGTCAGATCGCGGTCGACTTCGCCGCTTCCGGCCTGTCGGCGATGAGCGTCACCGCCCACAAGTTCGGCGGCCCGACCGGCGTGGGTGCGCTGCTGCTGCGCCGCGACACCGACTGCGTCCCGCTGCTGCACGGCGGCGGTCAGGAACGCGACGTGCGGTCCGGAACGCCCGACGTGGCCGGGGCGGTCGCGATGGCGGTCGCCGCCGACATCGCCGTCGGTGCCCTCGACGTCACCGCCGCGCGGCTGCGCGGTCTGCGTGACCGGCTGGTGGACGGGGTTCTCGGCGCGATACCCGATACCGCGCTCAGCGGGCCTCGCGGGGAGCGCCGGCTGCCCGGCAACGCACACTTCACCTTCGGCGGCTGCGAGGGCGACTCGCTGCTGATGCTGCTGGACGCCAACGGTATCGAGTGCTCGACCGGTTCGGCGTGTACCGCCGGGGTCGCCCAGCCGTCGCACGTGCTGCTGGCGATGGGCGCCGACGCCGAGCGGGCGCGCGGCTCGCTGCGGCTCTCCCTCGGGCACACCAGCACCGCCGCCGACGTCGAGGCCGCACTCGGTGTGCTGCCGGCAGTGGTCGAGCGGGCACGTCAGGCCGCACTCGCCGCGTCCTCAGCCGGGGTGCTGCGGTGAGGGTGCTGGCCGCGATGAGCGGAGGGGTGGACTCCGCGGTGGCCGCCGCGCGGATGGTCGAAGCCGGCCACGATGTGGTCGGTGTGCACCTGGCGCTGTCGGCGTCACCGGATGCGCTGCGAACCGGTTCGCGGGGGTGTTGTTCGCGCGAGGACGCCGACGACGCCCGCAGGGTCGCAGACGTGCTCCGAATTCCGTTCTACGTCTGGGACTTCGCCGAACGTTTCCGCGACGAGGTCATCGAGGACTTCGTCGCGTCCTACGCGCGCGGCGAGACCCCCAACCCGTGCGTGCGGTGCAACGAGCGGATCAAGTTCTCGGCACTGGCCGCGCGCGCGTTGGCGCTGGGTTTTGACGCGGTGGCCACCGGGCACTATGCGAGGCTGGAGCACGGGCGGCTGCGCCGCGCGGTCGACCGCGTCAAGGACCAGTCCTACGTTCTGGGGGTGCTCACCGCAGAGCAGTTGCGGCACGCGGCTTTTCCGGTTGGTGACACCCCGAAGCCGGCGATTCGCGCCGAGGCGGCCCGGCGCGGTCTGGCGGTGGCCGACAAGCCGGACAGTCACGACATCTGCTTCATCCCCTCCGGGGACACCCGTGCGTTTCTGGGCGACCGCATCGGTGTGCGGCCGGGGGAGGTGATCGATGCCGAGGGCACCGTGCTGGCCCGCCACGAGGGTGTGCACGGCTTCACCATCGGGCAGCGCCGCGGCCTGGGTATCGCCGGGCCGGGGCCGGACGGAAATCCGCGCTACGTCACCGCGATCGACGCGGAGTCGGCAACGGTGCGGGTCGGCGCTGCCGCGGATCTGGACACCTGGCGCCTGTGCGGGCGTGAGGCGGTGTTCACCTCCGGCGGCGCGCCGTCGGGACCGGTCGAGTGCGAGATTCAAGTCCGCGCCCACGGTGGGGTCGCGGCGGGCGTCGCCGAGTACACCGGTGGGCAGTTGCGCGTCGCGTTGCGTGAGCCGCTGCGCGGGGTGGCCGCCGGTCAGACCATGGTGCTCTACCGGCCCGATCCGGACGGCGACGAGGTGATCGGCAGCGCGACGATCGCCGGCGCCTAGCCCGGAATCCGGTTGAGGATGTTGGTCATCACGGTCGCGGGAACCGATCGGGGGAACGCGCAGTAGGTCACCTCGACCAGAACCGTGGATTTGAGGCGGTACTCGCGCCCGCATGTACCGGGGCGCATGCTCGCCAGCGCCGGGCCGGCCTGCCAGTCGCCGATCAGCATCTCTCCCATGGATCCCTTCGCGCAGAGTTTGATCGCTGCGGTGAGCTCCTCGAAGGCGCGGCCCGCCGCGGCGATGTCCCGATAGGACGCCGCGCCCTGGGAGATCAGCGCCCCGTTGGCCGGACTCTGGAAGCTGGTCTTGTGGAAGTCCTCGAGTTCGGGGCCGAATGTCAGGGTCTCGGCGAAGACGAATCGGCAGTCCTGCGGCACGGCCTCGGCCATCGCCTCGATGTCGACGGGGGATTTGCCGTCCATGCTGGGGATGATCGTGAGGTCCTCGCCGGCCCCGGTGATCGCCTGCATCTGTTCAGGGCTCAGCAGCACCTCGTCGGCGTCGATCACCCCGGGCGGGGGCTCGCTGAAGTTCGGCACCGCCAGTCCGTCGACGAAGCGGCTGCAGCCCGACACCAGCAGTGCCGCCGCCGCGCAGCAGGCCAACGTCCGGACCCTCACCCCTCCACGGTAGGCCCTGGCGCGGATTGCGCTACTTGTTCAGCGGCTCGGCGATCAGGTTGCCGGACACGTCGACCATCGGTCCCATGTTCACCCTGATCCCGCCGCCGAACGGCACGTCGAGGGTCAGAACGAGAGCCATCGCGATGGCCAACACCAGGGCCCAGCCGTACATCAGATAGGGCCGGAAGACCCCGGCGGCCGCGACGCCCATCACCACCGCCAGCAGCACACCTGAGGCGATGAGAAGCCCGGTCATCATTCCCGGCAGGCTGCGCTGGGAGACCGCCGCCACCTTGGCCTGCGCGGCGGTTAGTGCAGCGGCGGCGGTAGTCATCGCGTTCGCCTCAGCCGCCGTCGTCTGCTGTGAGTACGCGACGTTGTGCACGCTGTGCTGCAGGATGTCGAAGGCCTGGGCGGAGGGCAGGTCGGTGGCGTCGCCGACCGCCAGGAACTTCGGGTCCTGTTCGGACGCGGCGGCCAAGTAGCGGTCCAGGTTACCGATCACCTGCGCGGCGCCGGTCTTGTCGGCGATCGCCTTGGTGGCCCAGGCGAGCTGCTGCGCCGAGGTCGCCTGGGCGTCGACGGCCTCCTGACCGGCGCTCATCGCCGACCATGTCATCGTCGCCGCGAACCCGATGAGGAAGGCGAACGTCGTGCCGATCGGACCCAGCATCTTGGCGGCGTAGTCGGTCACCTGGTCCTGGCGATCCTTGGAGGTGACGTGGGGCACCGCGAACCTGGCGGCCGCGCTGATCCCCGCGAACAACACGAAAAACAATCCGATGAGCAGCCACCACGGCGACTCGTGGATCAGGGCTCTGTCCAACAAACGGGCCTCCTCGACGGCATGCCGCCCCAGACTCTAAGGCCTGTACGTTCGGCCGGTGAGTATCTTCGCGGCCGCGACCGGCGTCGGCTCCTGGCCGGGCACCGCGCCGCGCCAGGCGGCCGAAATCATGGTCGGCGAACTGAGTCGGCTTCCGCATCTGGTGGAGCTGCCCGACCGCGGTGTCGGTGCGGACCTGATCGGCCGGGCCGGCGCGCTGCTGGTCGACATCGCGATCGACACCGTCCCTCGCGGATACCGGATCACTGCGCGCGGGGGGTCGGTGGCGCGGCGGGCGGTCAGCCTGCTCGACGAGGACATCGACGCCCTCGAGGAGGCCTGGGAGCGGGCGGGTGGATCCGCCGACGGGCGCGCGGTCAAGGTGCAGGCACCGGGGCCGGTCACCCTGGCGGCCTCGCTGGAACTGGGTAACGGGCATCGGGCGATCACCGACGCCGGCGCGGTGCGCGACCTGGCGGCCTCGCTGGCCGAGGGCGTCGCCCGGCACCGCGCGGCGATGGCACGACGCTTGGCCGCGACGGTGGTCGTCCAATTCGACGAACCGCTGCTGCCCGCCGCGCTGGCCGGGCGGCTTTCCGGCGTCACCGCGCTCAATCCCGTGCACCCGGTCGACGAGGCGGTGGCCGCCGGACTGATCGACCAGTGTGCGACCGCCGCCGGCGGGGAGGTGCTGCTGCACTGCTGCGCCGAAGACTTCCCGTGGAATGTGGTGCGGGGCAGCGCTGTCGGCGCGGTGTCGCTGGACCCGGCGGTCCTCGGCGAGGGAGCCCTGGACGGACTGGGGGAGTTCCTGGACTCCGGGCGCACCGCGGTGCTGGGCCTGGTCCCGTCGACCGAACCGCCGCGTTTCCCCTCCGCGGAGGAGATCGCCGCCGCCGCAGCCGCGGTCACCGACCGGCTCGGCTTCCCGCGGTCGGTGTTCGACGCGCAGATCGGTATCAGCCCGTCGTGTGGTCTGGCCGGAGCCAGTACGGCATGGGCGCGCACCGCCATCGGTCTGGCCGAGCGGGCGGCCGCCCACTAGTGAGCCCTAGAACGGTGGTGGGTGGGTGGCCCATCGGCGTTGGTTGAGTGCGCGTTCCTGGCGGATTCGGGCGTTGCGTTGGTGGGTGCGGGTGTGTTTTCGGGTGGGCATGTGGTGGGTGCGGGCG
>NZ_JBJTCF010000128.1:0-4651 GCF_046091765.1 Mycobacterium sp. | reverse complement strand
GGCGCGGTCGCGCATCGGCGAGCCCAGTTCCACCAGGCACATGCGGCAGTTGCCCGCCACCGGCAGCTTCGGGTGGTAGCAATAATGGGGCACCTCGCGGCCGATCCGGCCCAGCACGTCGACCAGGTTGGCCCCTGCCGGCACCAGATGCTCCACCCCGTCCACATTGATTGCTACCAGGGAGGGCTTGTTGTCGGTGACCATGCTCGGAAAAAGGTCTTTTGGAAGAAGGGCAACCCCCGGAAGTCAGCAAGGTGAAAGGGCGGAAAAACAGGGCTAAACTGCTCAAATTTAATGAAATAAATGTAAACGCCATAAAAGAAAGAAAACAATCGTTTGTTATGATTAAAATCATTCTTATAACTAAGGGTAGGGCTCTGTAGTCGATAAAAATGCTTTCTCTTGCCAATCTCCGACTTCGTTTAGGATTGATTACCCACTCTTGCCTAAAGTCTTACAGTCTAGGTTTTTGGGGCATAAATCCTATAAACTTGTTGTTTTGTCCGCATGTCTGGCGACCAAGACACTTTGCGCCCAAACGGTGCCCGACGCCGGCAGTCTGCTTAATCAGCTGGAGCGTTCGCTGCCGCCTCCAAGGTTGCCTCAGGTGGGGCCTCCGCCGGCCCCGCCGAAGGTCGATCTCGAACTGCCCAAGGGCGCGGTCATCCGCGTGAAGCGTTTCGTCTTCGAAGGCAATCGCTCGGTGCGCTCGGAGGATCTCGAGCGGGCACTCGCTCCGTTCATCGGCCGTGATCTGACGCTGGCCGATCTCCGTAACGCCGCGGCCGAGGTTGCCTTGCTCTACCGTTCGCGCGGCCTGCTCGCGGCCGCTTCCGTGCCGGCGCAGGACGCGACGGAGGGTCAGGTCCGGATCCGGGTGCGTGAGTCGCGTTTCGGAGGAGCCAGGGTGGATCCCGCCTCTCGCACGCGGGTCTCCGCGGCGGAGCTGATCGCCCGGGTCGAAGCCGCCATGCCGAGAGGCGAGGTGACCGACCTCTACCGTGTGGACCGGGGGATCCTCATCGCCTCCGACCTTTCCGGGGGCTCGGTCACCGGAGGGCTTTCCGCCGGGGATGCGGAAGGCGAGACGGTCGCGGTTCTCCTGGCTTACGAAAAGCCCGCCCTGACCGGCACGCTCTCCTACGACAATTCAGGAGCCCGTTCCACCGGAGCTTCGCGGGGCGCGTTGTCCTTCGAGTTCGCCAGTCCGAGGGGCGTCGGCGACGCCTTCTCGGTCGACGCCCTTTTCAGTGAAGGCAGCGAGTACCGGCGCGGCGCCTACGCTTTCGCGGTGGGCGATCACGGGCTCCGTGCCTCGCTCCACGCCAGTCTGCTCGACTTCCGCCTGATTGACGGGGACTTCGCCGCCGCGGGCATCCGCGGTCGCTCCGATTCGTTCGGAGCCGACCTCACCTGCCCGCTGGTGCGTTCGCGCCCGCTCAACGTCTATCTCACCGCGGGCGCGGACCGCCGCGGTTTCGTCAACTCCGCTTCCGGCGTCCTCACCAGCGACTACGCGGTCTCGCGGCTCGACCTGGGCCTCAACGCCAATCTCTACGACGGGCTCGGCGGCGGCGGCGTGACTTCGCTTTCGCTCGGCTGGGTCCTGGGCGACCTGGATCTGGAGGGCTCCCCCAATCGCGCCGCCGTGGCGTCCACGACCGCCGCGGAGGGCGCGTTCAGCAAGTTCCGCGCCTCGCTCAGCCGCAATCAGTCCCTGGGGGAATCGTTCACGCTGCTCGCCTCGGTCACGGGTCAGGCGGCCTTGGACAATCTGGACTCCTCCGAGGAGTTCATCGTCGGCGGCCCTTCCGCGGTTCGCGCCTATCCTTCGGGCGAAGGTTCGGGGGACTCGGGTCTGTTCGGATCTTTGGAATTCCGCTGGCAGGCCGCGGACCGCTGGCAGCTCGCCGCCTTCGGTGACGCCGGTCAGGTGCGTCTCAATGCGAACCCCGGGTTCGCGGGAGCGCCCGCGGACAACCGTCACGGATACGCCGGATACGGCGCCACGCTGACCTGGCAGGGGCCGGGATCTTCGGTGGTGCGCGCCACCTGGTCACGTCGCGCCGATGACAATCCCAACCCGTCTCCGACGGGAGCCGATCAGGACGGCTCCCTGCGGATCGACCGCTGGTGGCTGAGCGCCGCCTTCAGCTTCTGAGTCCATGAGGCGTCGACGCGGACATCTCTCCCGGGCTTTCCTGCTCACCGCCGCCTTCCTGCTGCCTGCCGGTCTGCGTGCCGAGCCGGCCGCGCAGGCCCTGCCGTCCGCGCCGGCCGTGACGGCCGGCGCGGCCGAAGTCGGCGTGACGGGGGCCGCGATGGTGGTCGAGCAGTCGTCGGACCGCGCGGTCATCAACTGGCGGTCTTTCTCCGTCGGCCGGGACGCCTCGGTCGAGTTCCGCGTTCCTTCCGCGTCCTCGGCCACGCTCAATCGCGTGCTGGGCTCCGATCCCAGCGCCGTCTTCGGCTCGCTCCGCTCCAACGGCACGGTCATCCTCGTCAATCCCAACGGCGTGCTTTTCGGCGCCTCCTCGCGCGTCGACGTCGGCTCACTCGTGGCGACCGCGCATGCGATCACGGACGCGGACTTCATGGCTGGCCGGCTGGAATTCTCACGTTCCGGTTCCGGTTCGGTGGTCAACGAGGGCGAGATCCGGGCGCGTCTCGGCGGCTATGTCGCGCTGCTCGCGCCGGAAGTCCGCAACGCGGGTCTCATCATGGCGCAGGCGGGCACGGTCGCCCTCGCGGCCGGTGAGCGCATCACGCTGAACTTCGATCCGGCAGGCTCCCTCACCGGGCTGCTCGTCACGCCCTCGCAGGTGGCCGCGCTGGTCGAGAACCGCCATGCGGTCCTCGCTTCAGGCGGCCGCATCCTCATGTCCGCCCAGGGTTTCAACGCCCTGGCCGCCGGCGCGATCCGCAGCTCCGGCTCCCTGGACGTGGGCGCGATCACCGAGCGGGGAGGGCGCGTGCTCATCGAGGCCTCGCACGAGGCCGAAGTGGGCGGCTCCGTCATCGCCTCATCCGCGGTCGAAGAGGGCGGGGCCGTCACCCTCGCCGCGCGGGACGTGCGCGTCTCGGCGGACGCGTCCATCGACGCCTCCGGCGGCAAGGCCGGCGGACAGGTGCTGCTGGGCGGAGGCTGGCAGGGCGGCGGATGGACGCTGCAGGCCCGTCGTTCCGAGGTCGGTCTCGGCGCCGTCATCGACGTCTCGGCCCGAGGGCTGGGCGACGGCGGCACGGCGGTGGTCTGGAGCGACATCACCGATCCGCTTTCGTTGACGACGGTCGCCGGCCGCATCCTCGCCCGCGGCGGCGAACTCGGCGGCGACGGCGGCCGTGTCGAGACCTCGGGCCATACGCTGGATTCCACCGGCGCCGTCGTCCTGGCCGGCGCGCCTGCCGGTCGCGGGGGTCTCTGGCTGATCGACCCTGCGGACAGCACGATCAACGCGACCGTCGTGAGCGGTTACCAAACCACGCTCAACAGCGGCACGAGCATCCTCAACGATGTCGTCGGAGACATCAATTGGCAGGCTGGCGCGGACTTGACCAAGTCTGCCGGCGGCGATGCCACGCTCACCTTACGCACCACGGCCCGCCTCAATGTTTTGAGCAATATCACGTCGACGTCCGGCAAGCTCAACCTGATCTTGTGGAGCGATAGCGACAACACGTTGGACTCCGGCGTCAGCATCGGACAGCCCGTCACTTTTTCTACCAATGGCGGACACCTCTGGATCGGCGGCGGTGCCGCCGGGGCTACCTGGAATGGGTTGGCGGTCGGCAGCGGCGCCTCGCGAGGCAGCACCGCCGGGAATTACAACGGCACCGACCTGCGTGGGGCGTTCAATACCGCCGGTGGCAACATTCGAATCGCCGCCGCCACCACGATCGACCTGGTGGCCAATCCTTCCTTCGCCGACGTCTACCTCGGGTGGCTCTCGGCTTTGACGATCAACGCCGGCAGCGGCAATATCGAGATCGTCGGCGACAAGATCACCTACGACAACGGGAGCTCCGTCACCACGACGGGTTCGCTGACCATCACGCCTTGGAACACGGCGTTCACCTCTGCCTATGCTTGGGGAGCGACGCTGACTAACGGCGGCGCCAGCGCCCTCACAATCAACAGCCCGTCCGCGATGGCCGGCTTCACCTTGGGCAAAGCCAGCAACACCGCCAATATCACGGTCAACAGCGCGCTCACCATCGGCGGTCCGGTCCGTCTCTTCGGCGGCAGCATCGCCGTCAACGCGGCCGTCAGCGCGACCGGCGACCTGCTCCTGGACGCCGATACGGGCGTCCAGCTCGCGGGCAACTTCACGGGTCTCGCGATCGGTGCCAATCTCTCCACCACCGCGGCGTCCAACGGAAGCATCACCCTCCGCGGTCGCGGCGGCAACAACGCCGCCGGCGGCCAGATCGGCGTCAATGTCGCCAGCGGCGTCTCGGTGGCCCCCGGTGGCAGCGGCTTCCTCGACGTCGAAGGCACGGGAGGAAACTCCGTCGGTGCGACCAATCTCGGAGTGCGCGTTTACGGCACTTTGACGAGCGGTTCGGGCAATCTCACCGTGACGGGACTCGCCGGAGGCGCCGGGGCCAGCACCAACAATGACGGAATCGCCTTCCATGGCGGCGCCGTGAT
>NZ_JBJTCF010000127.1:0-16744 GCF_046091765.1 Mycobacterium sp. | reverse complement strand
TGGCTGGTGCTGCGGCGCGGCAAGCGCAACGTCGCCGGCGTCGAACGCCCGCGCCCCCGGGCCTGACCGCGCCTATCCTGTTAGCCGATGGTCGACGACGCCGCCCCGCCGGGCCCTGCCGGGCACCCCACTATTCCGCCGACGATCGAGGCCAAGCGACTCGCCCCGGAGATCCGGGCGGAACTGTCCACCCTCGACCGCGCGACCGCCGACACCGTGGCCCGCCATCTGGTGGCCGCCGGCGATCTGCTCGACGAGGATCCCGAGGCCGCCCTGGCCCACGCCCGGGCCGCCCGTCACCGGTCGGGGCGCATCGCGGCGATCCGGGAGGCGGTGGCCGTCGCCGCCTACCGCTGCGGTGACTGGGCGCAGGCGCTGTCGGAGTTCCGGGCCGCCCGGCGGATGGGCTCCAAATCCGAACTGCTGCCGCTGATCGCGGACTGCGAACGCGGTGTCGGACGCCCGGAGCGGGCCATCGAGCTGGCCCGCAGTCCCGAAGCGGCCAGGCTCACCGGCGACGACGCCGACGAGATGCGGATCGTGGCCGCCGGCGCACGCGCGGATCTGGGCAACTTCGAGCAGGCGCTTGCGGTGCTGTCCAGTCCGCCGCCGGACCCGTCGGCTACCGGATCCACCGCCGCGCGGTTGTGCTACGCCTACGCCGAGGTGCTCCTGGCGCTGGGCCGCACCGACGAGGCGCTGCAGTGGTTCGTCCGTGCCGCCGCCGCCGACCTCGACGGCGTCACCGACGCCGAGGAACGCCTCAGTGAGTTGGCGTGACATGAAAACCCTTGCAGCGCTGCATGACTGTCTGCTCCTGGATCTCGACGGCACGGTGTTCCGCGGGCATTCGCCCACCCCCGGGGCGGTGCAGACCTTGGAGAACGTGGAGGGCCGCGCGCTCTTCGTCACCAACAACGCATCCCGGTCGGCCGACGAGGTCGCCGCTCACCTGTGCGCGCTCGGCTTCACCGCGACCGGTGCCGATGTGGTGACCAGCGCGCAGAGCGCCGCGCGGATGCTGGCCGAGCGGCTTCTCGCCGGCGCGAGGGTGCTCGTCGTGGGGACCGACGCGCTGGCCGCCGAAGTCACCGCGGTCGGGCTGCGGCCGGTGCGGGCGTTCGACGAGCGGCCGGCGGCAGTCGTGCAGGGCTTGTCGATGACGATCTGCTGGTCGGACTTGGCCGAGGCGACGCTGGCCATCCGGGCGGGTGCGCTGTGGGTGACCGCGAACCTCGACGTCACCCTGCCCACCGAGCGCGGGCTGCTGCCCGGCAACGGAGCGATGGTGGCCGCCCTGCGTGCGGCCACCGGTGCCGAGCCGCTCGTGGCCGGCAAACCGGGTCCGGCGCTGATGCAGGATGCGCTGGCCCGGGGTGGCTTCCGGACACCGCTGGTGGTGGGGGACCGGCTGGACACCGACATCGCCGGGGCGATCGCCGCCGGGTTACCCAGCCTGATGGTGCTCACCGGGGTCGGCACCGCGGCCGAGGTCCTGCGCGCCGGTGCCGCCCGGCGGCCCACCTATCTGTCCGCCGACCTACGGGCGTTGCTCGACGACCCGGCGCACTCGGTGATCGGCCCGCACCCGGCGTGGCGGACCGCCATCGGTCCCGACGCGGTGGTCCTCACCTCGACCGGGCAGGATCCTGGAGTAGATCCCGGAGCAGACGGACTCTCGGCGATCCGGGCGCTCGCCCGGGCGGTGTGGGATTCCGGCCGGCCCGATCTGACGGTGCGGGCCGGGGACGAAACGGCCCGCGCCGCGCTGCAACGCTGGTCGGTGCCCGACGGCCCGATCGGCTAGCGTGATCGCTGTGAACGATCCGCACCAGATCCGCGCCCAGGTCGACGCCGTCCTGGCCGACCTGCCGGACTTCAATCTCCGGGATCTCCAGGATCCCCAGGATCCCGAGGCGCCCCCGCAGCCCGCGGTGGACATCGACGCGGTCGCGACCCGGCTCGAGGAAGCGCATCAGATCCTGGTGGATGCGCTGGAATCGGTCGAGAAGGGCTGAGCGGCGCATGACGCGGCGTGCCCGGGTCGACGCCGAACTGGTCCGTCGCGGCCTGGCGCGCTCGCGACAGCAGGCGGCCGAGCTGATCGGCGCCGGGCGGGTCACCATCGACGGCATGCCCGCCGCCAAGCCGGCCACCGCGGTGGCGGTCGGCGCTGCGCTCGCGGTCAAGGACGACCAGGGCGCCGCTGCGCGGACGTGGGTGTCACGCGGTGCGCACAAACTCCTCGGCGCGCTGGAGGCCTTCGGCATCGACCCGTGCGGGCGTCGGTGTCTGGACGCCGGAGCCTCGACCGGTGGGTTCACCCAGGTGCTGCTGGACCGCGGGGCCGCGGAGGTCGTGGCGGTGGACGTGGGCTACGGGCAGCTGGCCTGGCCGCTGCGCTCGGACCCTCGGGTCCGGGTCGTCGAGCGCACCAACGTGCGCGAGCTGACACCGGAGACCCTCGGCGGACCGGTCGATCTCGTCGTGGCGGATCTGTCGTTCATCTCGCTGGCCACCGTGCTGCCGGCGCTGACCCGGTGTTGCTCGCCGCAGGGCGACATCGTCCCGATGGTCAAGCCGCAGTTCGAGGTCGGCAGGCAGCAGGTCGGCCGCGGGGGCGTCGTGACCGATCCGGCGCTCCGGTGTGCCGCGGTGCTCGCCGTCGCCCGGCGCGGAGCTGAACTGGGTTGGTACACCGTCGGTGTCACCGCCAGCGTGCTGCCCGGCCCGTCGGGCAACGTCGAGTACTTCCTGTGGTTGCGCGCCCAGCCGGACCTTCCCGACGAGGCTCTTGTCGGGGAGGCGCTGGAGGCCGCGGTGCGCCGGGCTGTCGAGGAGGGGCCGCAGTGAGGACGGTGCTCCTGGTCGTGCACCCCGGGCGCGGGGAGGCCAACGAGACCGCGCGCAGGGTGGCAAAAGGCCTGGGCGGCAGCGGGATCGGGCTGCGCCTGCTGTCCAGCGAGGCCACCGACCGCGGTCGGCTGCATCTGGACCCGGATGATCTGCGGGCCACCGGTGCCACCGTCGAGGTGGTGGAGGGCGACGAGCGCGCCGCGCAGGGTTGCGAACTGGTACTGGTGCTGGGCGGCGACGGGACGTTCCTGCGCGCCGCGGAACTGGCCCGCAACGCCGAGATTCCGGTTCTCGGAATCAATCTCGGCCGCATCGGCTTTTTGGCCGAGGCCGAGGCGGAAGCGATCGACGGCATCCTCGAGCACGTCGTCGCCCGCGACTACCGGGTCGAGCACCGGATGGCCCTCGACATCGCGGTCAGTGCGGGGGGAGAGGTGCTGTCGCGGGGCTGGGCGCTCAACGAGGCGAGCCTGGAGAAGGGTGTGCACCAGGGCGTGCTCGGTGTCGTGGTCTCCATCGACGGCCGGCCGGTGTCGGCGTTCGGCTGCGACGGGGTGCTGGTGTCCAGCCCGACCGGCTCCACGGCGTACGCGTTCTCCGCGGGCGGGCCGGTGGTGTGGCCCGACCTGGAGGCGATCATCGTGGTGCCCAACAATGCGCACGCGCTGTTCGCCCGGCCGATGGTCACCAGTCCGGACGCGGTGATCACCATCGACGTCGAAGCCGACAATCCCGAGGCCGTGGTGCTCTGCGACGGCCGCCGCGAAGCGGTGGTGCCCCCGGGCGGGCGGCTGGAGGTGACCAAATGCCGCACCCCGCTCAAATGGGTGCGATTGGACAGCGCGCCGTTCACCGACCGGCTGGTGCGCAAATTCCAGCTGCCGGTGACCAGTTGGCGCGAGCCCTGACCGATGCTGGACGAGATCCGGATCGAGGCGCTGGGAGCGATCGGGGCCGCCACCGCCGAGTTCGACCGCGGCCTGACCGTGCTGACCGGCGAGACGGGCACCGGCAAGACGATGGTCGTCACCGGTCTGCACCTGCTGGGCGGTGCCCGCGCCGACGCCACCCGGGTGCGCTCGGGTGCTGAGCGCGCCGTGGTGGAGGGCCGGTTCAGCACCGCCGACCTCGATCCGGCCTGCGCCGCGCGGATCGACGAGATCCTCGACTCCTCGGGTGCCGAGCGTGACGACGACGGCAGCATCATCGCGCTGCGCTCGGTCAGCCGCGAGGGTCCCTCGCGGGCCTATCTCGGCGGGCGCAGCGTCCCGGCGAAGTCGCTGAGCGCTTTCACCGCCGGGCTGCTCACCCTGCACGGGCAGAACGATCAGCTGCGGCTCATGCGCCCCGACGAGCAACGTGCGGCGCTGGACCGCTACGCCGGGGTCGGGCCGCTGCTGGAGCGCTACCGCAAGTGTCGCGACGAGTGGCTGGTGGCCCGCCAAGACCTCGCCGACCGCACCGGGCGGACCCGCGAACTGGCGCAGGAGGCCGACCGGCTGACGTTCGCGCTGTCGGAGATCGACGCGGTCGATCCCACGCCCGGGGAGGAGGGGGCGCTGGTCGACGAGATCCGCCGGCTCTCCGAACTCGACGCCGTGCGCGAGGCCGTGCGCGCGGCGCACGACGCGCTCAACGGTGCCGATGTCGAGACCCCCGAGCGCGAATCGTCCTCGGCCACCGAGTCTCTCGCCCGCGCCGGTGCCCTGCTGGAGTCCACCGCCGATCCGCTGTTGCGCGGCCTGGCCGCCCAGCTGGCCGAGGCGCTGGCCCTGGCCGCCGAGACCGCCCGCGAGCTCGGCGACTTCCTCGGTGAGTTGCCCCCCGACGCCAGCGCGCTGGACACCAAACTGCAGCGTCAGGCCCAGCTGCGCGGTCTGACCCGTAAATACGCCGCCGACACCGAGGGAGTGCTGCGGTGGGCCGCGGAGGCGCGACGCCGGCTGGCCGAACTCGACGTGTCCGAGGAGGCGCTCGGCGGGCTGTCGCGCCGCGTGGATGCGCTCGCCGAACAGGCGGCGGCGGCGGCCGCGGAACTGTCGGCCGCCCGGGCCGCGGCGGCGGACGGCCTCGCCGGTGCGGTGACGGCCGAGCTGTCCGGGCTGGCGATGGACGACGCCGAGTTCACCGCCACGGTGAGCGCCGTGGCGGCCCGCGACGGCGACTCCGCCCCGCTGCCGATGCCGTCGGGCGCCTGCGTGCACGCCGGCTCGGAGGGGGTCGACCTGGTCGAGTTCGGCTTCGCCGCCCGTCGCGACACCGAGGTGCTGCCGCTGCACAAGAGCGCCTCCGGCGGCGAGTTGTCCCGGGTGATGCTGGCCCTCGAGGTGGTGCTGGCGGCTTCGGCGGCGGGCACGACCATGGTGTTCGACGAGGTGGATGCCGGCGTGGGTGGCCGGGCCGCGGTCCGGATCGGGCAGCGGCTGGCCCGGCTGGCACGCAGCCACCAGGTGATCGTGGTGACCCACCTGCCCCAGGTCGCGGCATACGCCGACACCCATCTGGTGGTCGAAGGCGGTGGCGCCGCGGGCGAGGTGCGCCGACTCGACGACGCCGGGCGGGTGGCCGAACTGGCCCGCATGCTGGCCGGACTGGGGGAATCCGACAGCGCCCGGGCGCACGCCCGTGAACTGCTGGAGGCCGCACGGGCCGGCTGAGCTGTTGCTGATGTTACAAATAGGGGCTTCTGAGGCTGCTGTTACGGCGCGCCTCCCCGGCTGGGGGGTGCCGCATGGACAAAATCGGCCCTATGAAGATGTCAGCGCTGCTCTCGCGTAATGCCAGTGCCCGACCGGGCGTCACCGGGACCGCCCGGGTGGACCGCGACATCGACCGGCTGCTGCGCCGCATCGGCCAGGGCGACATCGTCGTCCTCGACGTCCTCGACCTCGACCGGGTCACCGCCGACGCGCTCGTCGACGCCGGGATCGCCGGGGTGGTCAACGCCTCGCCGTCGATCTCCGGGCGCTATCCCAACCTCGGGCCCGAGGTGCTGGTCGCCAACCACATCACCCTCATCGACAACGCCGGCGCGGAGGTCTTCAAGAAGATCAAAGACGGCGCCAAGATCCGCCTTCACGACGGTGCGGTGTACTCCGGTGACCGCCGGCTGGTGGACGGTGTGGAGCGCACCGACGAGGAGATCGCCGACCTCATGCACGACGCCAAGGCCGGCCTGGTGGCACACCTCGAGGCCTTCGCCGGCAACACCATCGAGTTCATCCGCAGTGAGAGCCCGCTGCTGATCGACGGAATCGGCATCCCCAACATCGACGTCGACGTCTACCGCCGCCACGTCGTGGTGGTCGCCGACGGTCCCGGTGCCGAGAACGACCTCAAGGGACTCAAGCCGTTCATCAAGGAGTACCAGCCGGTGCTGGTGGGCGTTGGCGGCGGAGCGGACATCCTGCGCGCCAGCGGATACCGGCCGCAACTGATCGTCGGCAATCCCGACACGATGAGTGTCGACGTGCTCAAGGCCGGAGCCCAGGTGGTGCTTCCCGCCGACGCCGACGGTCACGCCGATGGACTGGAGCGCATCCAGGATCTCGGCATCGGCGCGATGACCTTCCCGGCCGCCGGCTCGGCTGCCGACCTGGCGCTGCTGCTGGTCGATCACCACGGTGCCGCGCTGATCGTCACGGCCGGGCAGTCCGCGAGCATCGAGGAGTTCTTCGACCGCTCCCGCCAGCAGAGCAATCCCTCGACATTCCTGACCCGACTGAAGGTCGGCGAGAAGCTCGTCGACGCCAAAGCCGTTGCGACGCTGTACCGCAGCCACATCTCGGCAACCGCCATCGCGCTGCTTCTGCTGGCGGTTCTGCTGGCGGTCATCGCCGTGCTGTGGGTGTCGCGCGCCGATGCGGTCGTCATCGACTGGATCAGCGAGTACTGGAGCCGGGCGTGGCTCTGGGTGCAAAGCTGGCTGACCTAGCGTGATCAGCCTTCGCCATCACGTCATCTCGCTGGCAGCGGTCTTCCTCGCGCTGGCGATCGGCATGATCCTCGGCTCCGGCTTGTTCTCCGACACGATGGTCACCGGCCTGCGCGGGGACAAGGGCGATCTGCAGGGCGAGGTGCGAACGCTGCAGGATCAGAAGACCGCGCTGCAGGACAAGCTCACCGCGGCAGACCAGTTCGACGCCCAGATGTCCGGCCGGATCGTGCGCGACGCGCTGGCCGGCAAGTCGGTGGTCCTGTTCCGGACTCCCGATGCCGCCGACGAAGACGTCGAGGCGACGACACGGCTGATCGACCGGGCCGGCGGCCGGGTCTCCGGCACGATCGCCCTGACCGAGGAGTTCGTCGCCGGCGACTCCGCGGACAAGCTCAGCTCCGTGGTGAACTCGCCGATCCTGCCCGCGGGAGCGCAACTGGGCGCCGCCACCGACCCCGGCACGCAGGCCGGCGACCTGATCGGCATCGCCCTGCTCGCCGACCGCGCTCCGGCGGCCGTCCCGGTCGACGACGACGCGCGCGCCACGGTGCTGACCGCGCTGCGCGATACCGGCTTTGTGGCCTACGACCCCGGCGGCCAGCTCGGCCCGGCCGACACGGCCGTGATCATCACCGGCGGCGCGCTGCCCGCCGACGCCGGAAACCGCGGGCTGACGGTGGCCCGGTTCGCCGCCGGGCTGGCCCCGCACGGCGCGGGCACCGTGCTGGCCGGCCGGGACGGCTCGGCGACCGGGATCTCGGCGGTCGCGGTGGCCAGGTCCGAGCCCGCCACCGCCGAGGCGGTCACGACGGTCGACGACATCGGAGCCGAATCCGGCCGGATCACCGCCGTGCTGGCCCTGCAGGCCATGATCGCCGGGGTTCCGCCGGGCCGGTACGGCGTCGGCGCGGGTGCGGTGTCGGTCACCGTTCCGCAGTAGCCCCGCGCGCTGGCGTGTCAGCGCCGGTCTGTCGGGCGCGGTGTTAGGGTGAACTCCCGTGGATCGGCAGGTCCGATCGGACCTGCGCTGTCGTCACGGAGGTGGCCTTTGCCCGGATTGCGCAAGCACCCGCAGACGGTCACCAAGCATCTCTTCGTGACCGGCGGGGTGGTCTCCTCGCTCGGCAAGGGCCTGACCGCGAGCAGCCTCGGACAACTGCTCACCGCCCGCGGGCTGCAGGTGACCATGCAGAAGCTCGACCCCTATCTCAATGTCGACCCCGGCACCATGAACCCGTTCCAGCACGGGGAGGTGTTCGTCACCGAGGATGGCGCCGAGACCGACCTCGACGTCGGGCACTACGAGCGCTTCCTGGACCGCAATCTGTCGGCGCAGGCGAATGTGACGACCGGCCAGGTGTATTCGACGGTGATCGCCAAGGAACGTCGCGGCGAGTACCTGGGTGACACCGTCCAGGTCATCCCGCACATCACCGACGAGATCAAGAGCCGCATCCTGGCGATGGCCCAACCCGACGCGAACGGGGTGCGCCCCGATGTCGTGATCACCGAAGTCGGCGGCACGGTCGGTGACATCGAGTCGCAGCCGTTTCTGGAGGCGGCCCGGCAGGTCCGCCACGAGGTCGGCCGGGAGAACTGCTTCTTCCTGCACGTGTCGCTGATTCCCTACCTGGCCCCCTCGGGCGAGCTGAAGACCAAGCCGACCCAGCACTCGGTGGCCGCGCTGCGCAGTATCGGCATCACCCCCGACGCGCTCATCCTGCGCTGCGATCGTGACGTGCCCGAGCCGCTGAAGGAGAAAATCGCGCTGATGTGCGACGTCGACATCGACGGCGTGATCTCCACCCCGGACGCGCCCTCGATCTACGACATCCCCAAGGTGCTGCACCGCGAGGAACTCGACGCCTACGTCGTGCGCCGGCTGAACCTGCCGTTCCGCGACGTCGACTGGACCACCTGGGACGACCTGCTGCGCCGGGTGCACGACCCGCAGGAGACCGTGCGCATCGCCCTGGTCGGAAAATACGTCGACCTCTCCGACGCCTACCTCTCGGTGGCCGAGGCGCTGCGGGCCGGCGGGTTCGCCCACCGCGCGAAGGTCGAGATGCGCTGGGTGGCTTCTGACGACTGCGAGACCGACGCCGGGGCCGCGGCGGCGCTCAACGATGTGCACGGCGTGCTGATTCCCGGCGGGTTCGGGATCCGCGGGATCGAGGGCAAGATCGGCGCCGTCCGCTTCGCCCGCCACCGTGGCCTGCCCGTGCTGGGTCTGTGTCTGGGACTGCAGTGCATCGTGATCGAGGCGGCACGCTCGGTCGGGCTGAGCGAGGCCAACTCGGCCGAGTTCGACCCCGCCACGCCCGATCCGGTGATCTCCACCATGGCCGACCAGCTCGACGCCGTGGCCGGTGCGGCGGATCTGGGCGGAACGATGCGGCTGGGTGCCTACCCGGCCGTGCTGGAGCCGGGATCGATCGTGGCCGAGGCGTACGGGTCCACCGAGGTCTCCGAGCGCCACCGGCACCGCTACGAGGTGAACAACGCCTACCGCGACCGGGTGGCCGAGAGCGGGCTGCGGTTCAGCGGGACCTCACCGGACGGGCATCTCGTCGAGTTCGTCGAGTACCCCCGCGAGGTGCATCCGTTCCTGGTCGGCACCCAGGCCCACCCGGAGCTCAAGAGCAGACCCACGCGCCCGCATCCGTTGTTCGTCGCGTTCGTCGGCGCGGCGATCGACTACAAAGCGGCGGAGCGGCTGCCGGTGGAGATTCCCGAACAACACGCCAACGGCAAGGAGATTTCCGAAGACGACTCGGTTCGTCAGCTCTCGGAACACGCCCGTGGCTGATCACGATTTCCGGACCGTCTCCTCCGAAACCGTCTTCCGCGGCAAGATCCTCGCGCTGCGCACCGACGAGGTCGCGATGCCGGGAGGACACACCGCCCGACGCGAAGTGGTCGAGCACTACGGCGCGGTGGCGGTCGCCGCCGTCGACGACGACGATCGGCTCGCCCTGGTCTTCCAGTACCGGCATGCCCTCGGTCACCGCTTGTGGGAACTGCCCGCCGGCCTGCTCGACGCGCCGGGCGAGGACCCCACCGAGACGGCCGCCCGCGAGTTGCGGGAGGAGACCGGACTGGTGGCCCAGACGTGGCGGGTGCTGCTCGACGTCGCGCTCTCGCCCGGGTTCTGCGACGAGTCGGTACGGGTCTACCTCGCCCGCGGACTACGGCAGGCCGGGCGTCCGCCGGCCAGCAACGAGGAGGCCGACCTCACGGTGCACTGGGTGGATCTGGCCGCCGCCGCCGACATGGTGCTGGCCGGCGAGATCGTCAACGCCACCGCGGCGGCCGGCGTGCTGGCCGCGCACGCGGTTGTCGTCGGCGCCAAGCCCACCCGGCCCGTCGGCGCGCCCTGGCCGGACCGGCCCCGTGCGCTGCTCGCGCGGCAGGTGCGGCCATGACCGTCGGCGCCGAGTTCGCCGTGCTGGGCTCACAGCTGCAGGGGTACCTCGACCATCTGGCCATCGAGCGCGGGGTGGCCGCCAACACGATCAGCTCCTACCGGCGCGATCTGCGCCGCTACGCCGAACACCTGGCCCTGCGCGGGATCGACGACCTGCGCTCGGTGTCCGAGAGCGACGTCAGCGAGTTCCTGATGGCGCTTCGCCGCGGTGACCCCGAGGCCGGGACGACCGGGCTCTCGGCGGTGTCGGCCGCGCGGGCGCTGATCGCGGTGCGCGGGCTGCACCGGTTCGCCGCGGCCGAGGGCATCATCGACCTCGACGTCGCCCGCGCGGTCAGACCGCCGACCCCCAGCCGCCGGCTGCCCAAGAGCCTGTCGCTCGACGAGGTGCTGGCCCTGCTGGACGGGGCGGGTGGGGACTCGCCGGCTGACGGTCCGCTGACCCTGCGCAACCGGGCGCTGCTCGAACTGCTCTACTCCACCGGCGCCCGCATCTCCGAGGCGGTCGGCCTCGACCTCGACGACGTGGACACCGAGGCGCGTTCGGTGCTCCTGCGCGGCAAGGGCGGCAAGCAGCGCCTGGTGCCGGTCGGCCGTCCGGCGATCACGGCCCTGGCGGCCTACCTGGTCCGGGGCAGGCCGGATCTGGTGCGGCGGGGCCGCGGCGGGCCGGCGATCTTCCTCAACGCCCGGGGCGGCCGGCTGTCCCGGCAAAGCGCCTGGCAGGTGCTGCAGGACGCCGCCGAGAAAGCGGGCATCGCGGCGGCGGTGTCGCCGCACACACTGCGGCATTCGTTCGCCACCCACCTGCTCGACGGCGGCGCGGACGTGCGGGTGGTCCAGGAGATGCTGGGGCACGCGTCGGTAACGACCACCCAGATCTACACGCTGGTCACCGTCAACGCGCTGCGCGAGGTGTGGGCGGGCGCGCACCCGCGGGCATGATCGGGCGGGTCGGACCCTCGCTGGCGGGGGAGGTGGATACACTTTCGCCGATGTCCGCCACGCCACGATCGAATCGGTGGGCCCGCCGGGGGGGAGTGGGGTGACCGAAGATCACGAATCAGCCGTCGGGCTGACCGGCCGCCCGGCCCGCCATATCCCCGAACCCAAGCCGCTCACCAAGCACGGACCGGCCGTGGTGATCTCGATGTGCAACCAGAAGGGCGGCGTCGGCAAGACCACCTCCACGATCAATCTGGGCGCAGCGCTGGCCGAGTACGGCCGCCGGGTCCTGCTGGTCGACCTCGATCCGCAGGGCGCGCTGTCGGCCGGACTGGGGGTACCGCACTACGAACTGACCAACACCGTGCACAACCTGATGATCGAACCGCGAGTGGGCATCGATGACGTGCTGATCCACACCTCGGTCACGGGTCTGGACCTCGTACCCAGCAACATCGACCTGTCGGCCGCCGAGATCCAGTTGGTCAACGAGGTCGGCCGTGAGCAGACCCTGGCCCGCGCGCTGCGCCCGGTGCTGGACCGCTACGACTACGTGCTGATCGACTGCCAGCCGTCGCTGGGGCTGCTCACCGTCAATGCGCTGGCGTGTTCCGACGGCGTGATCATCCCGACCGAATGCGAGTTCTTCTCCCTGCGCGGGCTCGCACTGCTCACCGACACCGTCGACAAGGTTCGCGAGCGGCTCAACGCGCGCCTGGCGATCAGCGGGATCGTGGTCACCCGCTTCGATTCGCGCACCGTCAACGCCCGCGAGGTGATGAGCCGGGTGCTGGAACGGTTCGGCGACCTGGTCTTCGACACCGTCATCGCGCGCACCGTCAGGTTCCCCGAGACCAGCGTGGCCGGCGAACCCATCACCTCCTGGGCCCCGAAATCCACCGGCGCGCAGGCCTACCGAGCGTTGGCCCGCGAGGTCATCGACCGCTTCGGCAAGTGACCACCGAAACGGCCGAAGCGGCACCGGAACGAGGGTTCCGGGTACGGCTGAACAATTTCGAGGGGCCCTTCGACCTCCTGCTGCAGTTGATCGTCGCCCACCGCCTCGATGTGACCGAGGTGGCGTTGCACGCGGTGACCGACGAGTTCATCGCCTATACCCGGCTGATCGGCCCGGACCTCGAACTCGACGAGACGACTGCGTTCCTGGTGATCGCGGCGACCCTGCTCGATCTCAAGGCGGCCCGGCTGCTGCCGGCCGGGGAGGTGCACGACGAGGACGACCTGGCGTTGTTGGAGGTGCGCGACCTGTTGTTCGCGCGCCTGCTGCAGTACCGGGCCTTCAAGCACGTCGCCGAGATGTTCGCGGAGTTGGAGGCGGCTGCGCTGCGCAGCTACCCGCGCGCGGTGGCGCTGGAGGAACGCTTCTCCGACCTGCTGCCGGAGGTGATGATCGGCGTCGACGCCATGCGGTTCGCCGAGATCGCCGCGGCTGCGTTCACCCCCCGCCCGGTGCCGGTGGTTGCCACCGAGCATCTGCACGCGCCGCGGGTGTCGGTGCAGGAGCAGGCCGAACGCGTGATGGACGTCCTCGAGCAGCACGGCGTCGGGCAGTGGGTGTCCTTCTCCGAACTGGTGGCGGGCTGCCGGGAGCCGATCCAGATCGTCGGCCGTTTTCTGGCCCTGCTGGAGCTGTTCCGGGCCAGGACGGTGGCTTTCGAGCAGTCCGAGCCGCTGGGTTCGCTGCAGGTGGCGTGGACCGGGGACCGGCTGCTCAACACCGATCTGGTGCGCACCGAATGGGAAGAGCAGGTCGAGGGATGACGCACGTGGATGTGCCGGGTGACTCCGACGACCTCGATGCCGAGCTTGACGACGCCGCGCTCGGCAGGGTGCTCGAGGCGCTGCTGCTGGTGGTCGACACACCGGTGAGCGTGGAGACGCTGGCCTCGGTCACCGAGCAGCCGGTGTACCGGGTCAGCGCGCAGTTGGCGCGACTGGCCGCCGAGTTCTCGGAGCGGGACAGCGGGATCGATCTGCGCGAAACCGGTGGGGGATGGCGGATGTACACCCGTGCCCGGTACGCCCCCTACGTCGAGCGGTTACTGCTCGACGGAGCGCGCTCCAAGCTGACCCGGGCGGCACTGGAGACGCTGGCGGTGGTGGCCTATCGGCAGCCGGTGACGCGAGCGCGGGTCAGCGCGGTGCGCGGGGTCAACGTGGATGCGGTGATCCGCACCCTGCTCGCCCGGGGATTGATCACCGAAGCCGGTACCGACTCCGACACCGGGGCCACCACCTTCGCGACTACGGAGTTGTTCCTTGAGCGCCTCGGGCTGGCGTCGCTGGCGGAGCTGCCCGACATCGCGCCACTGCTTCCCGACATCGACGTGATTGACGACCTGAGCGAGACGCTCGACATCGAACCGCGGCTGGCCAAACTCACCGGGATCCCCGCCGAGAAGCCGGTCAATTTCGATGTCGACGCCGACGCCGATGGCTGAGGACGATGGCGCGGACGATAGCGCGGACGATGGCGTGGAAGATGGCGTCCGGCTGCAGAAGGTGCTGTCCCAGGCCGGAATTGCGTCGCGGCGCAACGCCGAGCGCATGATTCGGGAGGGGCGTGTCGAAGTCGACGGCCGTGTGGTCACCGAGTTGGGGACCAGAGTGGACCCGGGCGCGGCCGAGATCCGGGTCGACGGATCCAGAATCGTCATCGACGAGTCGATGGTCTATCTGGCGATCAACAAGCCGCGAGGCATGCACTCGACGATGGCGGACGACCGCGGTCGTCCGTGTGTGGGGGATCTCGTCGAGCACCGGGTGCGAGGTTCCGCGAGGCTTTTCCACGTCGGTCGGCTCGACGCCGACACCGAGGGTCTGTTGCTGCTCACCAACGACGGCGAGTTGGCGCACCGGTTGATGCACCCCTCCTTCGAGGTGCCCAAGACTTATCTGGCGACCGTCGACGGTTCGGTTCCGCGCGGGCTGGGCAAGATGTTGCGCGCCGGTATCGAACTCGAGGACGGTCCGGCCAGGGTGGATCATTTCGCGGTGGTCGATACGGTGCCCGGCCGGACGCTGGTGCGCGTGACGCTGCACGAGGGCCGCAACCGGATCGTCCGCCGGCTGCTCGCGGCAGCCGGGTTTCCGGTGCGGGAACTGGTGCGCACCGACGTCGGGCCGGTCTCACTGGGCGAGCAGCGACCCGGCAGCATCCGGGCGCTGACCCGCAAGGAGGTCGGGCAGCTGTACCAGGCGGTGGGACTGTGAAACCGGTCGTCATCGCCGTCGACGGACCGGCGGGCACCGGCAAGTCCTCGGTGTCCAAGGGGCTGGCGCGGGCGCTGGGGGCCCGCTACCTGGACACTGGTGCGATGTACCGGATCGTCACCCTTGCGCTGCTGCGAGCCGGAGTCGATGTGGACGATCCGGCGGCGGTCGCCCAAGCCGCCGACGTACCGCTGACCGTCGGTCACGATCCCGACGTCGAGCAGGCCGCCCTGGCCGGCGAGGACGTGTCGGTTGAGATCCGCGGCGACGACGTGACCCGCGCGGTGTCCGCGGTGTCGGCAGTGCCCGAGGTGCGGGAGCGGCTGGTTCGTGTTCAGCGCGAACTGGCCGCCGGGCCCGGAAGCGTGGTGGTCGAGGGGCGCGATATCGGCACGGTGGTGCTCCCGGACGCCGACGTGAAGGTCTTCTTGACCGCGTCGGCTGAGACCCGGGCCAAGCGCCGCAACGAACAGAACAAGGCGGCCGGTCTTGCCGATGACTTCGACACGGTGCTGGCCGATGTTCAGCGCCGCGATCACCTGGACTCCACTCGGGAGGCCTCGCCCCTGCGTCCCGCCGCCGATGCGGTGATCCTCGATACCGGCGACATGACGGAGGCCGAGGTGGTCGCGCGGCTGTGCGAACTTGTGCAGCGGTGCGCGGGTATGCCGGGTACACCGTGAATCAGGACGAGACCCAGGACGGGACCTGGTCGGATGAGGCCGAGTGGGAACTCGCCGACGAGCAGGACTGGGCGGATGCCGCGGAGGTGGGCGGCACGCCGCCGGTCGTCGCCGTCGTCGGGCGTCCCAATGTCGGCAAGTCCACACTGGTCAACCGGATCCTGGGCCGGCGGGAGGCCGTCGTCCAGGATCTGCCCGGGGTGACCCGGGACCGGGTGTCCTATGACGCTTCGTGGACCGGGCGGCGATTCGTCGTGCAGGACACCGGCGGTTGGGAGCCCAACGCCAGGGGCCTGCAGCAACTGGTCGCCGACCAGGCCGCGGAGGCGATGCGGACCGCCGATGCCGTCATCCTTGTGGTCGACGCTGTCGTCGGTGCGACCGCCGGCGACGAGCAGGCTGCCCGCATCCTGCGGCGATCCGGCAAGCCGGTTTTCCTGGCGGCCAACAAGGTCGACAGCGAGAGGGGCGAGTCCGATGCCGCCGCGCTGTGGTCGCTGGGCTTGGGAGAGCCGCGCCCGATCAGCGCGATCCACGGCCGCGGTGTCGCCGATCTGCTTGACGACGTGGTCGCCGCCCTGCCGGAGGTGTCCGAAACCGCGCAGCACCGAGGCGGGCCGCGGCGGGTCGCGCTGGTGGGTAAACCCAACGTCGGCAAGAGCTCGCTGCTGAATCGACTCGCCGGCGCCGAGCGGTCGGTGGTCCACGACGTCGCCGGAACGACGGTCGATCCGGTGGATTCGCTGATCGAACTCGACGGCACAATCTGGCGTTTCGTGGACACCGCCGGGTTGCGGCGGCGGGTGGGACAGGCAAGTGGACATGAGTTCTACGCCTCGGTGCGCACCCACAGTGCGATCGAGTCCGCCGAAGTGGTGGTCGTCCTGATCGATGCCTCAGAACCGCTCAGCGAACAGGACCAGCGGGTGCTGTCGATGGTGATCGAGGCGGGTCGCGCTCTGGTTTTGGCCTTCAACAAGTGGGATCTGGTGGACGAAGATCGCCGGTATGTCCTTGAGCGCGAGATCGACCGTGAACTTGCCCAGCTGCGGTGGGCGCCGCGGGTGAATATTTCGGCCAAGACGGGCCGCGCCGTGCAGAAGCTGGTGCCGGCGATGGAAGCGTCCCTGGCGTCGTGGGACACCCGTATCTCTACCGGTCAACTGAACACCTGGCTGAAAGAAGTTGTCGCGGCGACACCGCCTCCGGTGCGGGGCGGGCGGCAGCCCCGGATCCTGTTCGCCACCCAGGCGACGGCGCGGCCACCGACCTTCGTGCTGTTCACCTCCGGCTTCCTGGAGGCCGGGTATCGGAGATTCCTGGAACGCCGGCTGCGGGAAACCTTCGGGTTCGAAGGTTCACCGATCCGGATCAACGTCCGGGTGCGTGAGAAGCGCAAGCCCAAATCACGCTGAGCGGTCGGCATCAGTTGTCCTGCTCGAACGGGAACTTCTCGAGGTGGTGGAAGGTGTTGATTCCGCCGCGCAGGGGCAGGTGGGGTGGGGGTATCCATTCGACGCTGCCGTTGTGGTGTCGTCGGATGGTCCATCCGCCGGTGGTGAGCAGGTCGTGGTGGGGTTTGCAGGCGAGGATGAGCACGGTGATGTTGGTCTGTCCGCCTGCTGCCCAGGCTTGGACGTGGTGGACCTCGGTGAGGTAGCC
>NZ_JBJTCF010000126.1:0-15664 GCF_046091765.1 Mycobacterium sp. | reverse complement strand
GGCTACCTCACCGAGGTCCACCACGTCCAAGCCTGGGCAGCAGGCGGACAGACCAACATCACCGTGCTCATCCTCGCCTGCAAACCCCACCACGACCTGCTCACCACCGGCGGATGGACCATCCGACGACACCACAACGGCGACGTCGAATGGATACCCCCACCCCACCTGCCCCTGCGCGGCGGAATCAACACCTTCCACCACCTCGATCGGATGACCGATCCGGGCCGGGCAAACTGACAGGTGTGACCAGGGGAGTGTTCACCACACTGTTGCTCAACGGGCGCGTGCACAGCCCCTCGCACCCCGACGCGACGGCCATGGCGGTGCGCGACGGCGTGGTCGCCTGGCTGGGCGCCGACGAGGTGGGGCTGGAGCAGTTCCCCGACGCCGAGCGCACCGACCTCGGTGGAGCGTTCGTCGCGCCCGCATTCGTCGACAGCCACGTGCACCTGACCGCGACGGGGCTGAGGATCACCGGCCTGGATCTGAGCGCGGCCACCAGCCTGGCGCACTGCCTGCAACTTCTCACCGACTACGTCGGCACACACCCCGGCCGGCCCGTCTGGGGTCACGGCTGGGACGACACCACCTGGCCTCAGCCGCCGGCGACCGCCGATCTGGACGCGATCCTCGGCGACACCCCGGCCTACCTCGCCCGCATCGACGTGCACTCCGCGGTGGCCTCCAGCGCCTTGCGGGCCCGGATCCCGGGACTGCAGGCGGCCACCGGCTTCCACCCGGAGTCGCCGCTGCACGCCGACGCCCATCACCTTGTGCGCGCCGAAGCCCGCCGGCTGCTGACCGTCGGTCAGCGCGCAGACGCCCGGCGGGCCGCGCTTGACCTGGCGGCCTCGGCCGGAGTCGTCGCCGTCCATGAGTGCGCCGGTCCCGACATCGGCGGACTGGAGGACTGGGAGGAACTGCGAGACACCCGCCACGGCGTCGAGGTCGTCGGCTACTGGGGTGAGGCCGTCGGCTCCGCCGCGCAGGCGCGGGCACTGCTCGAGGCCACCGGCGCCCGCGGCCTGGCCGGGGACCTGTTCGTCGACGGTGCGCTCGGCTCGCGCACCGCGTGGCTGTGCGCGCCGTACGCCGACGCGCCCGGGGTATCCGGGATGTGTCACCTGGACGCCGACACCATCACCGAGCACCTGCTCGCGTGCACCGACGCCGGCGTGACGGCCGGCTTCCACGTCATCGGCGACGCGGCCGTCACCGCCGCCGTCGCCGCGCTGGAACGCACGGTCGACCGTTTCGGCGCCCCCGCGGTCGCCCGCTGCGGGCACCGGCTCGAACACCTGGAGATGGTGTCGGCCGAACAGGCGGCGAAGCTGGGGCAGTGGGGGGTCATCGCCAGCGTGCAGCCCGGATTCGACGCGCTCTGGGGCGGGGAGCACGGCATGTACGCCCGGCGCCTCGGCGCGATCCGGGCCGCCGGGCTCAACCCGCTGGCACTGTTAGCATCGGCAGGCGTGCCCCTGGCATTCGGTTCAGATTCCCCCGTGAGCAGTATCGATCCCTGGAGTTGGGTGCGCGCCGCGGCCGGGCATCACACCCCGGGCAGTGCGATCTCGGTGCGCGCGGCCTTCGCGGCAGCCACGCGCGGGGCCTGGCGCGCCGGCGGGGTGCGCGACGGGATCACCGGCACCCTCGTTCCCGGCGCCGCGGCGTCCTACGCCGTCTGGGACGCGGCCACCCTCGCCGGCCTCGACATCGCCGCGCCGCCCGACGGAGTGCAGCGCTGGTCCACCGATCCGCGCTCGCGGGTTCCCGCGCTGCCCCGGCTGGGGTCCGGCGACCCGACCCCGCGCTGTCTGCAGACCGTGCACCGCGGGGTCGTGCTGCATGGTTAGACGTCCTCCGCTGCGGGCGGGCGCGGCCGTCGTCGCGGGCCTGCTGCTCTGCGTGAGTTTTCCGCCGATCAGCGTGTGGTGGTCGGCCGTCCCGGCGATCGCGCTGTTCACCTGGACGCTGGTGCATCCCAGGACGTCACTGCTCGGCGGGCTCGGCTACGGGCTGCTCTTCGGATTGGCCTTCTACGTTCCGCTGCTGCCCTGGATCGGCGGGCTGGTCGGCCCGGTGCCGTGGCTGTTGCTGGCGCTGCTGCAGGCCGCGTTCTGCGCGGTGTTCGGTCTGTTCGCGGTGCTCGTCGCCAGGCTGCCGGGTTGGCCGCTGTGGCTGGCGCTGGTCTGGGTGATGCAGGAGTGGGTCAAATCCAGTGTGCCCTTCGGCGGATTCCCCTGGGGTGTCGTCGCTTTCGGGCAGACCGGCGGGCCGATGCTGGCGCTGGCCCGGTGGGGCGGTGCGCCGCTGGTGTCGCTCGGGGTGGTGCTGCTGGGCACGGCGCTGTGTGCGCTGAGCACCGAGACGCTGCGGTGGGTGCGCACGTCCGGGCTGACGACGCCGCAGAATCCGCGGGCGATCGTCGTTCCGGCGGCGTGTGTGGTCGCGGTGCTCCTGGTGACCGCGGTCGCCGCACCCGGTCTGCGCCGCGCCGGTGTGCCGGTGGCCGACGAACCCACGGTCACCGTCGCCGCGATTCAGGGCAACGTCCCGCGACTCGGTCTGGATTTCGCCAGCCAGCGCCGCGCCGTGCTGGACAACCACGTCCGGGAGACGATCGCGCTCGCCGAGGATGTCCGCGCCGGCACCGCACCGCAACCGACGTTCGTCGTGTGGCCCGAGAACTCCTCGGACATCGATCCGCTGGACAACCCCGACGCCGCGCGGCAGATCGACGCGGCCGCGCGGGCCATCGGCGTGCCGATCCTCGTCGGGACCGTCGTCGCCCGGGCGGATGCGACGCCGGAGAATCCGACCGCGTCGAACTCCGTCATCGTGTGGGATCCGGTCACCGGACCGGGGGAGCGCTACGACAAGCAGATCGTGCAACCCTTCGGCGAGTACCTGCCGTGGCGCGCCCTGTTCCTGCGGTTGTCGTCCTACGCCGATCGGGCCGGCTACTTCGTGCCGGGCAGCGGCAGCGGGGTCCTGTATCCGGCCGGGGTGGCGGTCGGGGTGGCGACGTGCTGGGAGGTCATCTTCGACCGCGCCTTGCGCGCGGCGGTCCGCAACGGCGCGCAGATTCTGGCGGTGCCGACCAACAACGCCACCTTCGACGCCGGGATGAGCGAACAGCATCTGGCCTTCGCCCGACTGCGGGCCGCCGAGCACGGCCGGTACGTGATCGTGGCCGGGACCACCGGCATCAGCGCCGCGATCGCCCCCGACGGCCGCGAACTGACCCGTACCGAGTTCTTCACCCCCGCCTATTTGGACGTGGTGATGCGACTGCGCAACGAGCGCACCCCGGCCACCCGGTGGGGCGACTGGCTGCAGTGGGCCATGGTCGCCGCCGCTTCCGCTGTGCTGGCGGCCGCGATCCTGCACAATGGTGGACCGCGCCTGGGTGGACCGCGCCTGGGTGGACCGCGCCGGGCCGGAGTCGTGCGCACAGCGCGCCGGCGGGACGAAGGAGCCGCATGAGCAGCCAGCGACGGGCTTCGGACAAGCTCCCCAGCCGGCGGACGCTGGTCATCATCCCGACCTACAACGAACGGGAGAACCTGCCGCTGATCGTGGGCAGGGTGCACCAGTCCCGCCCCGACGTGCATGTGCTGGTGGTCGACGACGGCAGCCCGGACGGGACGGGCCGTCTGGCCGACGAGTTGGCGCTGGCCGACCCCGACCGGGTCCACGTCATGCACCGCACCGCCAAGGACGGCCTGGGTGCGGCGTATCTGGCGGGATTCGCCTGGGGACTGGCACGCCAGTACGGCGTGCTGGTGGAGATGGACGCCGACGGCAGTCACGCCCCCGAACAGCTCTACCGGCTTCTCGATGCGATCGACAACGGGGCCGACGTGGCTATCGGCTCACGCTACGTCGACGGCGGGACGGTGCGGAACTGGCCGTGGCGGCGCCTGGTGCTGTCGCGGACGGCCAACACCTATTCGCGGCTGCTGCTCGGCGTCGACATCCGCGACATCACCGCCGGCTACCGCGCCTACCGCCGCGAGGTGCTGGAGAAGATCGACCTCTCCAGCGTCGACTCGAAGGGCTACTGCTTCCAGATCGATCTGACCTGGCGCGCGGTCAACAACGACTTCACGGTCGTCGAGGTGCCGATCACGTTCACCGAACGCGAACTCGGCGTGTCGAAGATGAGCGGGTCGAACATCCGCGAGGCACTGGTGAAGGTCGCCCGGTGGGGCATCGGCGGCCGGCTGGACCGGGCCCGCGGCGTGGTCCGGTAGGGAAGCGTCGCAGCGTCAGCCGCGGCGCTTGGTCTTGATCAGTTCCAGGCGTTCCTTGAGCAGGTCCTCGAGTTCGTCGACCGAGCGGCGTTCGAGCAGCATGTCCCAGTGCGTCCGGGGCGGCTTGACCTTCTTCGGTTCAGGCAGGTCGCCCTCGATCAAGGTGCCCTCGAGCCCGTTGCGGCACTGCCAGGTGCCGGGAATCTCCGCGTCGTCGGCGAAGGGAACCTCGAACTCCTCGCCGTTCTCAGTGCGGTATCGCGCGATCTGACGCGGCGCGAGGTCGTGGTTGCGGTCCGTCTCGTAGCTCACGGCGCCGAGCCGGCTGCCTCTGAGCACACGATCAGCCATCGTCATTCTCCTTAGCGCTCGTGAGGGGGCAGGGCAGAAAGCCCAGTTCAGGACCGTCGCGGTGCCCTGTGTCCCTTCCCATGATACCCGGCTGCGCGGCCCGGGCGGTTTACCCTCATGCCGTGACGCGACGCGCCCGCCCGGAGCCGTGCCGCTGGTGCGGGCGCGCCGTGCCCGACGCCGGGCTGGGCCGTCGCCGGCAGTACTGCCGGCAGTCCTGCCGGCAGCGGGCGTATGAGCAGCGTGCCCAGGTCAGGGGTACCGCGGTGGCCCCAGATGCGGTCGTACTGACCGCCGCCGAGGCCGCCGATCTCGCCGACCGGGTCTATCAGGTGCGCTGCGCGGCCGAGGACGTGTCCACCGCGGTCGCCGAAGGCGCGTCGGCCGCCGAGGTGCGCGAGCTGTGTGCCGCTCTGCTGCGGGCCGTCGAGGCGGCCGATGGTTGGCGTTGAGCCGTGATCGGCAGCGGTGGTCAGCAGCTGTACTGGACGCCGATTCCGGCCGCGGGCCTGGCCTGGCGCGTGCATCCGTAGGTGTCGATGCCCGAATCGCTGTAGCGCACCGCGGTCCGGCGTGCGTAGTTCACGCAGACCAGCACCTCGGTGTCGGTACGGCAGCGGAAGTCGCCGAACGCCAGCGAGTTGCCCGGCGGTAGCGGAGGCCCCTGGCCGGCGGCGAAACGACCGGGATCACCGTGCGCCGAACCGATCTGCACACCGGCGCCGTCGAAATCCACCCACCCGCCCTTCCAGACCCCGTACACCTCGGCCGGCTGCGGCGGCGGGTCGCGCAGGTCGACCAGGCAGGCCAGGGCCGCCGAGCCGCGGCGGGTGTCGGTCATGCACGTCGTACCCGACGCGGTGGTGAAGGCGACATCGTCACCCAGGGCGGTGGTGGCCCCGCCCCGCAGCGCGATGTGGAACTCGTCCAGCTCAAGCGGGGTGGCTGCTTCGGTCCACGCGATCACCGCCGCGACCGGTGAGCCCGGCGGCGGCGCCGCACCCGCACCGGTCCGCGTTGACGTCGGTGTCTGCGTTGACGTCGGGGCGGCGGCCGGGCGCGACGGCGAGATCGGCGTCAGCTGGGTCGCGCGCTGCTCACCGGAGGGCGCTTGCGAACACCCCGCCACCAGCACCGACGCGGCGAAGAGCAGCACGGCCCGCACCCCGACAGGCTAACCGCGCTACCGTCACAACCATGAAGCGCCACACCGTGCGCGTCGCGACCTCCGGCGGCGTGGTCGAGGGAACCGTTCGCGACGGGGTCAACCGCTGGCGTTCCATTCCCTATGCCCGACCGCCGGTCGGGCCGCTGCGCTTCCGGGCGCCCCAGCCGGCCCAGCCGTGGAGCGGCGTGCTGCCCTGCCACGACTTCGGCAACTGTGCGCCCCAGCAGCGTCGCTACACCATGACCGGACTCGGCAAGTACCAGCCGATGAGTGAGGACTGCCTCACGCTCAACGTGGTCACGCCGCGCTGGTCGGGCTCGGGGCCCGACCGCGAGCCGCTTCCGGTGATGTTCTTCATCCACGGCGGCGGCTACATCCTGGGCAGCTCGGCCACGCCGATCTACGACGGAGCGGCACTGGCCCGCCGCGGCTGCGTGTACGTGTCGGCCAATTATCGTCTGGGTGCGTTAGGCGCTCTCGACCTCTCGTCGCTGTCGACACCGGACACGCCCATCGAGGGCAACCTGTTTCTGCGCGACCTGGTGATGGCGCTGCGCTGGGTGCGGGAGAACATCGCCGCCTTCGGCGGTGATCCGGACAACGTGACGATCTTCGGTGAGAGCGCCGGCGCCCACGCCGTGGCCACCCTGCTGGCCGTGCCCGAGGCCGGGGGGCTCTTCGCGCGGGCGATCTCGGAAAGCCCGGCGTCGGGGCTGATCAGTAGTCCGGAAACGGCCGGTGAGATCGCCGGCCACTACGTCGATCTGCTCGGTGTCAGTCCGCATCGCGCCGCTGAGACGGTGATGACGGCCAGTCCCGCCCAGCTGGGCAGGGCACTGGACAAGCTGCTCGCCCAGAGCATGGATCGGATGGTGGGCGCGTTCGCGGTCGGGCCGACCCTGGGTGATGACGTCTTGCCGGCCGATCCACTACATGCGATGAAAACCGGTGCCGCCCATCAGGTTCCGCTGATCGTGGGCACCAATGCGCACGAGGGCAGGCTCTTCACCCGGATCCTGAAACTGCTCCCGACGACCGAGGCGGCGATCGAGCAGCTGCTGTCCCGGGCCGAACCGGGAGCGCGGGAGCGCATCACCGGCGCCTACCCGAGCTATCCGCACCCCCGGGCGTGCGTGCAACTCGGCGGTGACTTCGCCTTCAGCTCGGCGACCTGGCAGATCGCCGAGTCGCACGGCCGTCATGCGCCGACCTACGTCTACCGCTACGACTACGCTCCGCGAACCTTCCACTGGGCCGGCCTGGGCGCCACCCACGCCACCGAATTGCTGGCGGTGTTCGATCTCTACCGCACGCCGTGGGGTTCGGCGCTGACCGCCGGGGTGGACCGCCGCTCGGCGCTGAAGGTGAGCCACCATGTCGGCAGCCGCTGGCACAGCTTCAGCCGAACCGGGGTGCCCAGCGCCGACTGGCCGGCCTACACCCCCGAGGAGCGCGCCGTCATGGTGTTCGACCACTACACCCGGGTCGAGTACGACCCGCATCCGCATCGCCGCAAGGCCTGGGAGGGTTTCGGAATGGGCGCGCATCAGCCGGCGAACACCGACTGACGTGGCCCGGGGCCCGGCACGCATCGAACGCCCCGCCGACCTGACGGCGGACTGGCTGACTGCCGCCGTCGGGGCGGGCCGGATCGGTGCGTTCGAGGTCGAGCGCATCGGCACCGGACAGATGAGCGAGTGTTACCGCGTCCGGCTGGACTACGCCGCCGGCGAAGGGCCCGCCTCGGTGATCCTCAAGGTGGCTGCCAGCGATCCGGTGAGCAGGCAGACCGGGCACGCGCTGGGACTCTACGAGCGCGAGGTCCGCTTCTACTCCGAGTTGGCGCCCGGGCTGGGCGGACCCGTCGCGCAGTGTTTCCACGCCTCCTACGATCCCGACTCCGGTGTCTTCGCGCTGCTGCTCGACGACGCCGCGCCCGCGGAGGTCGGCGATGAGATCCGCGGCGCGACCCTGGCCGACGCCACCTTGGCGCTGACTCACCTGGGCCACCTGCACGCGCCGCTTATCGGCAGTCAGACCCTGGCCGCGACCGCGTGGCTCGGTGCCGCGTCGCCGATGAATCAGGCGCTGCTCACCCAGTTGTTCGTCGGGTTCCTCGACCGCTACGGCGAGGTGATCACACCGGAGCAGCGCACGGTGTGCCAGCGGCTGGTGGACAGCTTCGACGCCTATGTCGCCGCCGAGGCGGCCCCGCAACGCGTCAAGGGACTGGTTCACGGCGACTACCGGCTGGACAACATGCTCTTCGGCCGGCCCGGGGCGCTGCGTGACCTCACCGTTGTGGACTGGCAGACCGTCACCTGGGGCCCGGCCCTGACCGACGTCGCCTATTTCCTGGGCTGTGCGCTGCCGGTGGCCGACCGGCGGGCCCACTACGACGAGTTGCTCGCCGCCTATCACGCAGGTCTGGGACCTGAGGCGCCGCTGACCCTCGACGAGGTGCGCGACGGGGTGCGGCGGCAGAGTTTCTTCGGCGTGATGATGACCATCGTGTCCTCGATGCTGGTGGAGCGCACCGACCGCGGTGACCGGATGTTTTTGACCATGCTGGACCGGCACAGCAGCCAGGTGCTCGACACCGGAGCGCTGGACATCCTGCCCGCGCCCGCCGGATATCAGGCGCTGCAACCGGATCCGGCCGAGGAGAAGGCCCACCAGCCCGGTGACGAGCCGCTGTGGAGTGAGAGTTGGTACTGGGATTTCGCCGACGAGGGTCAGGGGCTGGGCGGGTGGATCCGGCTGGGGCTGATCCCCCATCAGGGTCACGCCTGGATCAATGCCCTGATATGCGGACCGGACGTACCCACGGTGGCACTGCTGGACTTCCACGCACCGTTGCCGGTCGACCCGAATGCGCTGAGCAGCGACGGCATCGAGATGCGCCACGGCGCAACGGTTCCGCTGCAGCAGTACCGGGTCCAGATCAGCGGGCCCGCGCAGAGCTTCGAGGATCCGGCCGCACTGCTTCGCGGCGAGCCGGGTCGTCCGTCGCGGCTGGCGATGGACCTGACCTGGACCACCGCCGGCACCCCCTACGCCTACCGGATCACCAGCCGCTACGAAATCCCCTGCACGGTCAGCGGCAGCGTGACCGTCGATGACCGGACCTTCGATTTCCACGCGGTCGCCGGACAGCGCGACCACTCCAACGGGGTGCGGGACTGGTGGTCCATGGATTGGGTGTGGAGCGCGCTGCACCTCGAAGACGGCACCCATCTGCACGGGGTGGATCTGCGCATCCCCGACCTGCCGCCGGTCAGCGCCGGATACCTTCAGCGGCCCGGCGAACCGGTGGTCGAGACCACCGCCGTCACCGCGCGGGCGACCTTCGCCGACAGCGGGCTGCCGCTGACGACGACGCTGAGCATGCAGCCCGGCGATCTCGAGGTGACCGTCTCGGTGCGCGGCCACGCGCCGGTGCGGCTCGATTCCCCGGAGGGCCGGGTGAGTCTGTTCCCGCGGGCGTGGGCCACGGTCACCACCGCCGACGGCCGCCGCGGGGTGGGCTGGCTGGAGTGGAACCGCAACCTGTGAGCCTCAGCCCTTGACCACCTGGGTACCGCCGGCGAGCTGGTCGTGTTTGCCCTGCCGGGTGGGACTGTCCTTGATCGTCACCGCGATCACCAGGTAGGCGATGAACGCCAGCAGCCCGCCGATGTAGGGGATGACGGTCAGCAGCGTGAAGCAGTTGCGGATCGCCGACTGTTTGAGGTCCGGCTTGGCCGCGCCGCCCGGTCCGTGCACCCGCAGTCCCAGCAGGCTCTTGGCCAGCGTGCGGCCCTGGGTCACCTCCATGGCGACGAAGTAGCCGAACATCAGCACCCCGGAGAACAACCCGGTGACCATGATGCTCCTGCTCACGCCGAACAGCACCGCCAGTAGTACGGCGCCGATGCCGACGATGAGCCCGTCGATCACCCGCGCGGCGAAGCGCACGCCCAAGCCCGCGGGTGGGGCTCCCCAACCGGCCGGGCCCTGCTGGGGTGCCGGATATCCGGCCGGGGGAGGGTAGCCGCCCGGATCGCCGGCCGGCGGGGGAGGATCGGGCGGCATCGGCTGTCCGGCCGGCGGCTCGGCGTTGGGATCGAAGCCGCCTTCGAAACCTCTGGTCATTGCAGCCTCCTCGGGCCAACGTGCGTTCCCCGTCCAATCTACGCGCAGGGCAGACCGGCACCGTCGGTTATCGTCGTCGGTTGTCGTCGTCGGTTATCGTCGTCCCCGGATGAACCCCCCGATCAAGTCCCGGCTGAATTACGCGTGGGAACCGCTGGCCGACGGTGTGTGGCGCTGTCGGCTTCCGTTCCTCGACGTCACGGTCGGCCTGGTGACCGGCGGCGACTCGGCACTGCTGATCGACTGCGGCACAACTCTGTTGGAGGCCGAAGCGATCGGGGCCGACGCCGGCGCGATCAGCGGCGCCGCGCCCGATCATCTGGTGCTGACCCATCACCATTTCGACCATGTGCTCGGCGGCGGGGCATTCCCGGATGCCCGGATCCACGCCGCGGCGCCGGTCGCGGTCGCGCTGACCGCCGGTCTGCAGGATCTGCGGCGCCATGCGCTGAGCTACGGCGCGCGCGCCGAGGACGTCGACGCCGCGATCGCCGCCGCGCGCCCGCCCGACGATATTCTCACGCACACCACGATCGACCTCGGTGAGCGTCGGGTGATCGTCGAGCACCCGGGTCGCGGTCACACCGATCACGATCTGGTGGTGGTGGTCCCGGCGCACGGGCCCGGTCGGCCCGCGGTGGTGTTCTGCGGCGATCTGGTCGAGCAGTCCGCCGATCCGGCCGTGGACGCCGACTCCGACCTGTCGGCCTGGCCGCGCACCCTGGACCGGCTGCTGGATCTCGGTGGCGAGGACGCGATTTACGTCCCCGGCCACGGTGCGGTCGTCGATGCCGCATTCGTGCGCCGACAACGCGACTGGCTGGCGCGGCGCGCCTAGTGCCCGAGTGTTACCAGCCGGAGCTGAGCACCCGCTCAAGCATGTCGACGAAGAAGTCGGCCGAGGCCCGGGTGATGCACATCGGCGGTTTGATCTTCAGGACGTTCTGCCGGTCGCCGGTGGGCTGCACGATCACCCCGAGTTCGCGCATCCGCTCGCAGATGGCGGCGGTCTCCTCGACGGCGGGTTCCAGCGTGGACCGGTCGCGCACGAGTTCGACGCCCATGTACAGCCCGCTGCCATGCACGGTGCCGATCAGCGGATGGCGGTCAGCCAGTGCGGTGATCCGGGCCTTGACGTGGTCGCCGATGCTGAGCGCATTCTGCTGCAGGCCTTCTCGTTCGATGAGGTCCAGCACGGTCAGCCCGACCACGCTCGACACCGGACTGCCGCCGGCCGAGGAGAAGAAGTAGCCCTGCGTCCGGTAGGCGTCGGCGATCTCGCGGGTGGTGATCACCGCGCCCAACGGCTGGCCGTTGCCCATCGCCTTGGCCACGCAGACGATGTCCGGCACGACGTCCTGTTGCTCGAAGGCCCAGAACCATCGCCCGGTTCGGCCGTAGCCGACCTGGACCTCGTCGGCGATCGCCAGGCCCCCGAGGGCTCGCACCGCCGCATAGACCGCCCGCAGGTACCCGTCGGGCAGCGCCATGCCGCCGGCGTTGCCGGAGAACGGCTCGCAGATGAACGCCGCCGGGGGATGGCCGTCGGCGGCGAGCTTGTCGATGATCGCGACCGCCTCGGGGGCGTAGCGGAGGGCTTCGGGGCCGCGGTGCTCGCCGCGGTAGGCGTTGGGGGAGGGGACGGTGTGCACCCACGGCGGCCGGGTGGACAGCGCGTTGGGGTTGTCGGCGACCGACGTGGAGATCGCGTCGGTCGCATAGGTCCAGCCGTGGTAGGCCTCGACCAGGGCGATCACGTCCTGGCGTCCGGTGGCCGCCATCGCCAGCCGCAGCGCCAGGTCATCGGCCTCCGATCCGGAGTTGACCAGGAAGACCGTGTCCAGCGGGTCGGGCAGGGTGGCAGCCAGCCGCTCGGAGAGTTCCACCACGCTGCCGTAGTTGAACCGGGAGTTGGTGTTCAGCCGTCGCCACTGCCGGGCCACCGCGTCGGCGAGGACCGGATGCCCGTGGCCGAGGACGGCGACATTGTTGACCATGTCGAGGTAGCTGCGGCCGTCGGTGGCGAGCAGATGTTCGCGCCAGCCGCGCTCGATGCGGGGCGGCTGCGCGTAGTAGTGCTCCTGCACGGTGGCGAACGACCGTGCCCGCCGCCGGCGCAGATCGGCGTGGTCCTGGGCGGCGTGGACGGCGGACTCGGCCGGCGGCAGCCCGAGCAGCACCGCCGGGTCGCTCACCAGGTCCAGCCAGCCCGCGGCGTACTCCGGGCGAACGAATTCCGGCACCGGTATCGGCTCGGTCCCGCGGCGGCACTGGATCCACACCGGGCCCTCGACGGTGCCCAGCGGTGTGCCGGCGGCCAGCTGCCCGTCGGGCAGCGGGGTCTCCGGCAGCCGAAGTGCGCCGCGCAGCTCGACGGTGCCCGACTCTCCGCGCAGCGTAAGGACCGTGGCGCACGCCGCGCCGGCGGACTCGACCGCCTCGATCCGGCCGGGCCAGGGCGCAGCGACGGGCAGCGCAGCCGCCGGCCACAGGTGCACGCCGGTGGCGACGGTGGCGGGCGACGCCGAGTTCAGCGTCGCCGAGCGCGTCAGCCGGGGTTGGCCGAAGCGGGTCGTCACCGCGGCCGCCCCCGCCGCGATGGCCTGCCCGGCCAGGCGGCCCTCGCAGTCCGGGTCCAGCCAGGCTCCGCCGTCCATGGCATCGGCCTCCGCGCCCAGATCCAGGCTCCTGACCCGGGCGGGGTCGAGGCCCGCCAGCAGCGGGGTGGTGGCCCGCAGCGCGTCGCCCGGGTGTGCCACGCCGAGTGTCTGTCGGATCTGGGCGGTCATCACCTCCGCGGGGATTCGGGTGGCACGGTCGAAGAGGAGTTGCTCGTCGGCGAGGTTGCCGACCGCGTAGGCGTTTTCGGCGTCGATCGAACTCTGGTGCACTCCGCTGACCACCAGCACCGCCGCGCGGAGCACGACCAGCGGCCACAGCGCCTCGATCTCCGCCGGCCCCAGGGGGCGCAGGGCGTGGAAGGCGGCGATGGCCGGCAGGACACCGGCCGGCTCGCCGCCCTCGTGGTCGAGGACCGAGGCCACCGCGACCGCCAGTTCGGCAACCGCCCACGAGTGCGTGAGGTCGCCGAAGTCGATGAGCCCGTCGGGCAGGCCGCCGGCGCGGGCCGGCGCACAGACGACGTTGTCGTCGGTGATGTCGCCGTGGATCACCTGCGTCGGCAGGTCCCCGGCCAGTCGCTCGACCACCCGCCAGGCGGATGCGGCGGCCGATTCGACCTCCTCCCGCCGGTTCGCGTCGCCGATATGCCCGGCAAGGAATTCCACGGTGCGATCAGCGTGGCGCAGATCCCACTGCAGTACGCGGTCAACACCGGGATGTTCGAAACTCGTCAGCGCGCGGGCGGTACGACCGGCCAGGGCGCCCAGCGCGGTAACCCGGGCAGGCGAGAGATAGCAGCTACCGGTCAGCGTACCGCCCGGCAAGTAGGTCAGGATGCGCGCGAAAAGCGTTGTGCTCGAACCGACGTCAGGAGCCGATATCTCCGCGATCGGAGCCACGCCGGCAGGGGCGAGGTTTGTGGCCGTCCGCACACTCTCACTGCTCGCGATGAATGCGGCGGCCGCATCCTGGGCCTCCAGCTCGACGCGGCTGAAAGCCGGATTGGCGATCTTGAGGACCCCGATCGGCGCATCGGCGACCGACAGCAGGAAGTTGGCGTCCTGCTGACTGCCCAGCGCGGTGGCGGTGACGTCCACCCCGAAGTGCTGCCGGGCGATCACGCGGGCCTGCTCGGGGGTCACCGCCGGAACCGGCAACTCCTCGGTCTGGAAGAAGTCGAACGCCGTCATCGGGCAATACTCTAATGCGTGCAGTACCGCTGGGTGCAGCGCTCGGGTCTGCCTGGGCTAGCGTGAAAAACGTGCGGGCGCTGGTCATCGTCGACGTGCAGAACGATTTCTGCGAGGGGGGATCCCTCGCGGTGACCGGGGGTGCAGCGGTGGCCGAGAAGATCGACACCCTGCTGGGCGCCCAACACGGCTACGACCACGTGATCGCCACGACGGATTACCACGTCGACCCCGGCGGGCACTTCTCCGAGAGCCCGGACTTCGCCACCTCCTGGCCGCGGCACTGTGTGGCGGGAACTGCCGGCGCACAACTTCACCCCGGACTTGACCCCTCGGGCATCGAGGCGGTGTTCCGCAAGGGTGCCCACGGTGCCGCCTACAGCGGGTTCGAGGGGACCGCCGACGGTGTCGGACTGGCCGACTGGCTGCGCGAGCACGCCGTCGACGCGGTCGACGTGGTGGGCATCGCCACCGACTACTGCGTGCGGGCCACCGCACTGGACGCCGCCCGGGCCGGATTCGCGACCCGGGTACTGCTCGACCTGACCGTCGGTGTGGCACCGGAGTCCACGGCGGCGGCCCTTGCCGAGTTGTCGGCGGCGGGTGTCGAACTCATCTGATGCGGGGGCGGGCTCAGCTGACGGTGCGCTTTCGCCGGTAGAGCGTTCCCGCCGCGAGCAGGATCAGGCTGATCACCAGGATTGCCGTCGCCAGCACGTTGATCTGCGGCGGTACCGCGGCCTTGGTGGCGGCGTTGACGTACAACGGGTAGGTGACCGTCGATCCGCTGACGAAATAGGTGATGATGAAGTCGTCCAGCGACAGCGCGAACGACAGCATCGCGGCCGCGATGATGCCCGGGACGATCAGCGGCAGGGTCACCTTGAAGAACGTCCGGGTCGGACCGGCGCCGAGGTCCAGTGAGGCGTCCTCCAGGGTCCAGTCGAAACCCCTGATCCGGGCGCGCACGGTCATCGCGATGAAGCTGATCTCGAACGCGACGTGGGCCAGCAGGACCGTCAGGTAGCCGGTCGCCCAGCCCATGCTGAGGAACAGCGTCAGCAGCGAGGCGCCCATCACCACCTCGGGCGAGGTCAGCGGCAGCACCAGGAAGGTGTCCACCGCACGGCTGCCGCGAAAGCGCTGGCGCACCAGGGCGATCGCGACCAGGGTTCCCAGGACCAGGGCGATCGCGGTCGACACCGCGGCGACGTTCAAGCTGAGCAGCAGCGCCTTGGTCAACGCCGGGTACTTGAACGGGTGCAACCAGTTCTCCAGGGTGAAGCCCTGCCAGGTGTAGTTGAATTTGCCCGCGGGGTCGTTGAACGAGAACGCCACGATGACCAGGATCGGCACGAACAGATACAGCAACACCAGACCGGCGACGACACGCAGCGCCAGGTCGCCCACCTTGAAGGTCCCCCGGACGCTACGTCCGGGTTCGGTGAGGGTGGTGACGGCCTGGGTGGTCACCTCACACCAGGTCCTCGGTGCCCAGCGCCCGGGTGTAGAGCAGCACGCCTGCCAGGATCAGCGCCATCAGCACGAAGCTCATCGCTGCCGCCACCGGGTAGTCCTTGAGCACCAGGAACTGCTTCTGGATGACGTTGCCGATCATGGTGGTCTTGGTGCTGCCCAGATAGTCGGCGTTGATGAAGTCGCCGACCGAGGGGATGAACACCAGCAGGCTGCCGGCCAGCACGCCGGGCAGCGCCAGCGGCAGGATCACCTTCCCGAACATCCTGCGGTTGGACGCGTACAGGTCGCGGGACGCCTCCAACAGCCGCGCGTCGATCTTCTCCAGGCTCACATAGATGGGCAGGATCATGAAGATGATCCAGTTGTAGGCCAGTCCGCCGATGACCGCCCAGCTGGTCGACAGCAGCCTGCCCTCGCTGGGCAGCAGCCCCACCGATCCCAGCGCCGAGACCACCGCGCCG
>NZ_JBJTCF010000125.1:0-8652 GCF_046091765.1 Mycobacterium sp. | reverse complement strand
CCGCGCCCCCCCACCCCTCCGCCTCCCCCGCGAGCAGACCAAAACCCCCCCAACCGGGGGCTTTTTTGGCCCATTTGGCTTCTGCACCCGGACCAGGTGACCCGGTCGGGGCGGCTGTAGACATTCATCGATTCGCCGCGCAGGAACGCGACCAGTGTCACCCCCGAGGCGGCGGCCAGGTCGACGGCCAGGGTGGACGGCGCCGAGACCGCGGCGAGGATCGGGATCCCGGCCATCACGGCCTTCTGGGTGATCTCGAAGGACGCCCTGCCGCTGACCAGTAGAACCGTCCCGGTCAGCGGGATGCGGTCGGCCTCAAGCGCCCAGCCGATCACCTTGTCCACCGCGTTGTGCCGCCCGACGTCCTCGCGCACGACCAGCATCGTGCCGTCGACGCCGAACAGGGCCGCGCCGTGCAGGCCGCCGGTGCTGGCGAAAACCTTCTGCGCCGCGCGCAGTGTGGCGGGAAGCCCGGCGAGCACCGCCGCCGACACCGTCGCCGGGTCGTCGCCGGGTGCGAAGCGGCTGACCAGGTGCACGGCCTCCAGCGAGGCCTTGCCGCATATCCCGCACGACGAGGTGGTGTAGAAATTGCGGCTGGTGTCAGGGGCCGGCACGCCCGGGCTCAGCGTCACCTCGAGCACGTTGTAGCTGTTCTCCGCGGTGCTCTCGGCCTGGCAGTAGCGCACGGTGCGCACGTCGTCGCGGTGGGCGATGACGGCCTCAGTCAGCAGGAACCCCTGCGCCAACTCGACATCCGAGCCAGGTGTCCGCATGGTGACGGTCAGCGGCGACCCGTTGACGCGAATCTCCAGCGGCTCCTCGACGACGAGGGTGTCGGCGCGATCGACGGCCTGCGCGGCGTCGAGGTGGCGGACCCGCCGCCGTGAGGTCACCCGGCCCACGGTCGGCCTGAGTTTCGCTTGCTGCGGGGCAGCGGACCGGGCATCCACCAAATTTACCCCCGGGCGGCTAACTTCTTAGGAATCGCGAGCCGCCCCGCCGCTTCGGGGCGGCCCACCGGGTCCTGCGGCCCTCGTCCACGACCGGTGACCTCGATGAAGTGACGGCGTGTCCGGGCGGGCCGCGCGGCAGGGATTTTAAGAGAGTGCAATAATTGAGTTCGGTCGTGAGTGGCGTGTCCGAGCACGCGGGTCCGAACGTCGCCGACGGTTTTTGCTGCGAGTTGACGGAAGGCGGCCCGGTGAGCGCGAACGGCAGCCCCGACCCCGGGCGGGGGGCTGAGAAGCTCGAAAAGGTTGTGATCCGCTTCGCCGGCGATTCCGGCGACGGCATGCAACTCACCGGCGACCGTTTCACCTCCGAAGCCGCATTGTTCGGCAACGATCTGGCGACCCAGCCCAGCTACCCGGCCGAGATCCGCGCGCCGCAGGGGACCCTGCCCGGGGTGTCGTCGTTCCAGATCCAGATTGCCGACTACGACATCTTCACCGCCGGAGACCGCCCCGACGTGCTGGTCGCGATGAACCCCGCCGCACTCAAGTCGAACATCGCCGACCTGCCGCGGGGCGGCGTGCTGATCGTCAACACCGATGAGTTCACCAAGCGCAACCTGGCCAAGGTCGGCTACGTGACCAACCCGCTCGAGGACGGGACGCTGTCGGACTTCGTGGTCCATCCGGTCGCGATGACCACCCTGACCCTGGGCGCCGTGGAGTCCGCCGGGGTGTCGAAGAAGGACGGCGAGCGGGCCAAGAACATGTTCGCGCTGGGCCTGCTGTGCTGGTTGTACGGTCGGCCCGTTGCGGCCAGCGAGACCTTTGTGAGAGAGAAGTTCGCCCGCAAGCCCCAGATCGCCGAAGCCAACGCGCTGGCGTTGCGGGCGGGGTGGAACTACGGCGAGACCACCGAGGCCTTCGCGACCACCTTCGAGATTCCCCCCGCGGCCCTGCCGGCCGGGGAGTACCGGCAGATCTCGGGCAACACCGCCCTGGCCTACGGTCTGGTCACCGCCGGCCATCTCGCCGGCACCCAGGTCGTGCTGGGCAGCTACCCCATCACACCGGCCTCCGACATCCTGCACGAGCTGTCCAAGCACAAGGATTTCGGTGTCATCACCATGCAGGCCGAAGACGAAATCGCCGGCGTGTGCGCCGCGGTCGGCGCCTCCTACGGCGGCGCACTCGGCGTGACGAGTACCTCGGGCCCGGGGTTGTCGCTGAAGTCGGAGGCCATCGGCCTCGCGGTGATGACCGAGCTGCCGCTGCTGGTCGTCGACGTGCAGCGCGGCGGGCCCTCGACCGGACTGCCCACCAAGACTGAGCAGGCCGACCTGCTGCAGGCGCTGTTCGGGCGCAACGGTGAGTCACCGGTTGCCGTGCTGGCCGCCCGCTCGCCGTCGGATTGCTTCGAGGTGGCCGTCGAGGCGGCCCGTATCGCGCTGACCTATCGCACCCCGGTGATCCTGCTCTCCGACGGCGCGATCGCCAACGGGTCGGAGCCGTGGCGAATCCCCGACGTCAACGAACTCAAACCGATCGACCGCGACATCGCCGCGCCCGGCACGGACTTCTTGCCCTATGCCCGCGATCCGGTCACGCTGGCGCGCCAGTTCGCGGTGCCCGGCACCCCCGGGCTGGAGCACCGGATCGGCGGCCTGGAGAAGGCCAACGGATCCGGCGACATCTCCTACCACGGCGCCAACCACGACCTGATGGTGCGCCTGCGGCGGGCCAAGGTCGACGGCATCACGGTGGACGACCTCGACGTCGAGGATCCCGACGGTGACGCCGACTTGCTGCTGCTGGGGTGGGGCAGTTCGTTCGGACCGATCGGGGAGGCCTGCCGTCGTGCGCGGCGGCGTGGCCGCAAGGTGGCGCGAGCCCATCTGCGCCACCTCAACCCGCTTCCGTCCAATCTCGGTGAGGTGCTGCGCCGCTATCCGAAAGTCGTCCTGCCCGAGATGAATCTCGGGCAGCTGGCGCTACTGCTGCGCGCCCGGTACCTGGTCGACGTGCAGTCGGTGACGAAGGTGGCTGGGATGGCTTTCCGGGCCGACGAAATCGAAGACGTCATTGACGCTGCCCTGAACGGGACGCTGAGCGAAAACGAAAGTGGCAAAATGGAATTCGCCAGACAATCGGTGGTGAGCCGATGAGCGCGCCGATGAAAGCCAAAGACTTCACCAGCGACCAGGAAGTCCGTTGGTGCCCCGGCTGCGGTGACTACGTCATCCTCAACACCGTCCGCAACTTCCTGCCCGAGCTCGGGCTGCGGCGGGAGAACATCGTCTTCGTCAGTGGTATCGGCTGCTCGAGTCGTTTCCCCTACTACCTGGAAACCTACGGACTGCACTCCATCCACGGCCGGGCCCCGGCCATCGCGACGGGCCTGGCGCTGGCGCGTCCGGACCTGTCGGTGTGGGTGGTCACCGGTGACGGGGATGCGCTGTCCATCGGCGGCAACCACCTCGTGCACGCGCTGCGCCGTAACGTCAACATGACGATCCTGCTGTTCAACAACCGCATCTACGGACTGACCAAGGGCCAGTACTCGCCGACGTCGGAGATCGGCAAGGTCACCAAGTCGACGCCGACGGGTTCGGTGGACCACCCCTTCAACCCGGTCTCGCTCGCGCTGGGGGCGGAGGCGACGTTTGTCGGCCGCGCGCTGGACTCCGATCGCGCGGGTCTCGCGGAGGTGCTGCGCGCGGCCACCGCCCACCGCGGCGCCGCTCTGGTCGAGATCTTGCAGGACTGCCCGATCTTCAACGACGGCTCCTTCGATCTGCTGCGCCGCGAGGGCGCCGGGGACCGGGTCATCTCGGTGCGCCACGGGGAGCCGATCATCTTCGGCGACGCCGGGGAATACTGCGTGGTGCGGAGTGGCTCGGGCTTGGAGGTCGCCAAGACCGCCGACGTCACCGCCGAGGCGATCGTGGTGCACGACGCCCGCGCGGAGAATCCCGCCTACGCCTTCGCGTTGTCGCGCCTGAGCGACCAGGATCTCGAGCACACGGTGATGGGGATCTTCCGGCAGGTCGATCGTCCGGCGTATGACGATGCCGTGCGCGGGCAGCTCAGCGTCGCGCGCAGCGATACCCCGCAGGCCGCCGCCGAGCTGCAGAACCTGCTGCGCGGACGCGACACCTGGGTCGTCGGGCAGCCGTGACAGCGGACTTTCCCCTGGCCGCGGTGGTGTTGGCGGGCGGTGCGTCGCGACGGATGGGCCGCGACAAAGCCACCCTGCGCCCTGCCGGTCCCGGCGGTGGCGGACCGACGATGGTCGAGCGCACCGTCGAGGTCGTCCGGGGGCGCTGCGCGCCGGTCTACGTCGTGGCCGCGCCCGGTCAGCCGCTGCCGGAACTGCCGGCCGAGGTGCTGCGCGACGAGGTCCGCGGGGTGGGCCCCCTGCTGGCCACCGGGCGAGGGCTGCGTGCTGCGGCCGCAGCGGGGTTGGCCTGGGCCTTCGTCTGCGCGGTGGACATGCCGCAACTGAGCGTCGAGGTCATCGAGGAACTCGCCCGTTATGGGGCCACGGGTGGCGCGGACGCCGTCGACGTCGTGCTGCCCTGGGACGGCCGTGAGCACTACCTGGCCGGCATCTATCGAACCTCGCTGGCAGATCCCATCGACGCGCTGGTGACCGCGGGGGCTCGCAGCATGCGTGCGCTGACCGACAGCGTGACCACCCAGCGCATTGTGCTGGCTCCCACCGCGGCACTGGCCAATGTGAATTCAACGGCCGACCTCGCGGCAATCTGAGGGTTATTCAGGAATTTCCTAATCCAATTTCAAACTTTGTTACCCGTGTGACTTATGTGACAAATGGAGTGTGTGGTAAATCGCAAAATAGCTGTGATATAGCTCACGCCTGAGCGGGGTTTCGGTGACGCGCCCGGGGTCTCGGGAAACCACGTTGAGCAGTGCAAACGGTGAGTGAATTTGCGGTTGTGATCGGGCTGTTATCAGAACGAGATCGGCGTGTCGGCGGCGTGACTTCCCCGAACCGAGTTTGTACCGTCCTAGGAGTTCCCTCGGGAGCCTGCAATTACCGATTGCCAACCCTGCATGTGGGCGGACCCAATGAATTCCATCAAGGGCTCGCCGTCGCACCTGCGGCGCATGCTCGGCGAAAGGAAGATTTAGTGAACAACCTCCGCAAGACGCTCGGAATGAGTGCCATGGCCGGCGCGCTGGCCATTGCCCCGATCGCGCTCGGTGCCGGCATCGCCAGCGCCGACAGCATCAACTGGGACGCCATTGCCCACTGCGAGTCCGGCGGCAACTGGGCGATCAACACCGGCAACGGCTACTACGGTGGCCTGCAGTTCTCCCCGGGTACCTGGCGGGCCAACGGTGGAAGCGGCATGCCCCACCTGGCCTCCCGCGAGGAGCAGATCCGGGTCGCGGAGAACACCCTGCGCACCCAGGGCATCGGTGCCTGGCCGAGCTGCGGCGGGCGGGGCTAACGCCCTCTGAGCTGCTGACAGGGGCGGTGCCGGGATTTCCCGGCACCGCCCTTGTCGTTTCGGCACTGGTTCTCACAGAAATCTCACGAAAATCAGGCATCCCACCTGTAACAACCCTTCCCGGCGTCGCGATCCACATCACAGCCGCACCGCATCGCGACCGCCGAAGGGATCACCAATGAGCGCCATCCGCAGGATCGTCACCCTCGCCGCCCTCGCGCTGGGACTGGCGCTGAGCGCCCTGGCCCTGGGCAGCGGGACCGCCGCCGCCGACAGCGTGAACTGGGACGCGATCGCCAAGTGCGAGTCGGGCGGCAACTGGGCCATCAACACCGGCAACGGCTTCTACGGCGGCCTGCAGTTCTCGCCGGCGACGTGGAAGTCCAACGGCGGCGTCGGCATGCCGCACCAGGCCTCCCGCGAGGAGCAGATCCGAGTGGCCGAGAACGTGCTGCGCACCCAGGGCATCGGCGCCTGGCCGAGCTGCGGCAGGAACGGCGGCGCTCCGGCCGTCTTCACCGTGTCCAACACCGGCGGCGCTCCCGCCCCCGCCTCGGCCCAGTGCCAGAGCCTGGGGCGCGGCCCGCTGGGTCTGGTCGACTGGGGTCAGGTGTGCCTGGCCTTCACCGATCCCGGCAAGGCGATCGCCACCGCGCTCGGCCTGGGCTGAGTGCCCGGCCGGTAAGTTGGCCGGCATGACCCAGCGAGACTCCGAGCGCGAATTCGACATCGTTCTCTACGGCGCGACCGGCTTCGTCGGCAAGCTCACCGCTGAGCACCTGGCCCGTGCGGGTGGCCGGGCGCGCGTCGCGCTGGCCGGCCGCTCGGTGCAGAAACTGGAGGCGGTGCGCGCGACGCTCGGGGAGTCCGCCGCAGCCTGGCCCGTCCTGACCGTCGACGCCGACACACCGGCGACGCTGGCCGACATGGCCGCGCGCACCCGGGTGGTCATCACCACCGTGGGTCCCTACAGCAAGTACGGCCTGCCGCTGGTGGCCGCCTGCGCGGCGGCCGGAACCGACTACACCGACCTGACCGGCGAGGCGATGTTCGTGCGGCAGAGCATCGACGACTTCCACAAGCAGGCCGTCGACACCGGCGCGCGCATCGTGCACGCGTGCGGTTTCGACTCGATCCCCGCCGACATGAGCGTCTACGAGTTGTTCCGGCGCGCCCGCCAGGACGACACGGGCGAGCTGGGCGAGACCAGCTTCGTGCTGCGCGGGTTCGCCGGCGGCGTGTCCGGCGGCACCATCGCCTCGATGATCGAGGTGTTCCGGGCGGCATCCGGTGACCCGGACACGCGCAGGCTGCTCGAGGACCCCTACACCCTTGCCCAGGATCGGATGGCTGAGCCGGAACTGGGCGCCCAGCCCGACCTGGCGCTGCGACGGGGCCGCGAGATCGCGCCGGAACTCGCCGGGCTGTGGGCCGCCGGGTTCGTGATGGCCAAGTACAACACCCGCATCGTGCGGCGCAGCAACGCCCTGTTGGACTACGCCTACGGCCGCACGTTCCGCTACGCGGAGTACATGGGCATGGGTCCCTCGCCGCTAGCCCCGGTGACCGCCGCAGTGGCCACCGCGGCCACCGCGGGTAGCTGGGCGCTGGGCAGCCGGATTTTCCGGTTCCTGCCGCGTCGGCTGGTGGAGCGGGTCGCGCCCAAACCGGGCACCGGACCCAGTCAGGACGTCCGCGAGCGCGGCTACTACCGCGCCGAGACCTACACCACCACGACCACCGGAGCGCGCTACGTGGCGACCATCTCCCAGCACGGCGACCCCGGCTACCAGGCCACCTCGGTGATGCTCGGCGAGTGCGGGCTGGCGCTGGCGCTCGACCGCGACACGTTGCCGCAGATCTACGGTGTGCTCACGCCGGCGGCGGCCATGGGCGACGCCCTGCTCGCCCGATTCCCGGCGGCCGGAATCTCTCTGGACTCCGCCCGGCTGGACTGACCGCCCGATCCGCTCTGGGCGTATCTCAATCGGCTGCCCGCGTGGCACCGGCTCGACTACTGTCGGGAAAGATTCTCCCACCCCTCCCAGCAAAGGCGGAAGACAACCATGGCCGGTCTCGACGACCTGTACAACCAGATCCCGGTGGCGGACATCGCTAGCAAGCTCGGCGCCGACCAGGGCGAGGTGAGCCAGGCGATCCAGACCCTGGTGCCGACCCTGCTGGGGACGCTGCAGGAAAACGTCCAGGCCGACGACATCGACTCCAGTGAACTGGAGTCGGCCGTGGTGGCGGAGGGTCAGTCCGACCTGCTCGACGGCGGGGTGAACGTCGACCAGCTCGACGTAGGGCAGGGCAGCGCACTGGTCGCCAGCCTCTTCGGCGGCAACGACACCAACCAGGTGGCCTCGGCGCTGGCCGGCGCCGGCGCCCCGGGCGGGGATCTGATCAAGCGGCTGCTGCCGATGCTGGCCCCGATCGTGCTGGCCTACGTCGGCAAGCAGTTCGCCCAGAAGGGCGGCGGCGCGCAGGCCCAGGCCGCGCCGGGCGGCGGAATCGGAGACGTGCTCGGCAGCATCCTCGGCGGCGCCGGGGGCGGGGGCGGCGGCGGAAACAACCCGCTGGGCAGCATCCTGGGCAGTGTGCTCGGCGGCGGCCAGGGCGGTGCGATCGGCAACATCCTGGGCGGGCTGCTGCGCGGCGGCAAGTAACCCCGTTCCTAGAATCAGCGGGTGGCCCCCGATCACACCCGCGAACAGCTGCCCATGTCGTGGGATCCCGGGGCGGCAGAGGGTGAGATCTACCAGGGCTGGGTCGACGCCGGCTACTTCACCGCGAATCCCGCCAGCGCCCGTCCCGCCTACTCGATCGTGCTGCCGCCGCCCAACGTCACCGGCAGCCTGCACATGGGCCACGCGCTCAACAACACGCTGCAGGACACCCTCATCCGCTATCACCGCATGCGGGGCCGCGACGCGCTCTGGCAGCCGGGTACGGACCACGCGGGTATCGCTACCCAGATGGTCGTGGAGCGGTTGCTGCAGGCGGAAAGCAAGACAGATCGTCGCTGCATGGGCCGGGAAGCCTGTCTCGACCGGGTGTGGGCCTGGAAGGCCGAGTCCGGAGGCACAATCTCGCGCCAGTTGCGACGCCTTGGTGCGTCCTGCGACTGGTCGCGCGAGCGTTTCACCATGGATGAGGGCCTGTCGCGGGCCGTGATCAAGGTATTTGTCCAGCTCTTCAAGGAAGGCTTGATCTACAAG
>NZ_JBJTCF010000124.1:0-35838 GCF_046091765.1 Mycobacterium sp. | reverse complement strand
GCTGTGTAGGGGGCTGGTGGCGCGGGAAACGGGCCGCTGGTGGGTTTGGTGGATTTCGGTAAGGGGGGGCGTGTGCCTGTGCCACGAGCGGCTAAAGCAATACGCCTGGGGACTCACTCGCCACAAGCGTCACTTTCGGCGTTGCACAACCAAGCGCTTGTACCGCTCGATGTAGCGGAGCCACGAAAAGTGATCCAATAGTCCGTAATACGTGTTCCAACCGGAACGTCAAAGTAAGATCGCCCAATTCAGACCGACAGTCATTGACATAAACCCGGCAAATGAAGCTGTACCCGACGGATAAGTGATATACATGCCTTGCGGAGGCATTTCCTCGAGACTCGACCTTGGATAAGTAGATGTTGCGAGGGCTATCCAATACTGGAGTCCCCCGTCCGTGACAGCCTGCTTAATCGTTACGACTGTGTAGTCAGCGTGAGCGATCGCCACTGGCGACAGCACTACTACGGCAAGCAGCGTCCGAAAAAGAGCAGATAACCGCTTGACACCCACGAACGCAATGTTAGGGGATCTGCCTGATTGGACGTCGGCGAATCTCAATGGATCCATGCTAGGAGGAGCGTCCGGGGTACGGGCCGGGGAAGAAGGGGCCGTCTGCCTTAGTTGCAGGCGGCAGAGGGCCACCGGGGCGGCGGCCGGAGGTGTCACGCCACCGGCAGGGGCGGCAGCCCGAGCAGCCGGGCCAGCAAGCCGAAGCGTTCGGGGGGCCAGTGTGTGTCGCAGCCCGCGCAGCGGGCACCGTGTTCGGACACCAACAGCGCCCACCGTCTCACCGGTTCCCCGGCGGTGTTGCGGCCGGGAACGTGTGAGCGCCCGCACGCCGGGCACGGCAGCCGCAGCGGCACGCTTACGGTGCGGTCACCCAGCAGTTCCACCGCCTTCAGCGTCCACGCCCGAATCTGCGCGGCGTGCTGGCTGACGAGCTCGCAGTCTTCGGGTGTCCACGGTTTGTCGCGCAGCCGGTGCAGCCGGGCCAGCGCCCCGTCGCCACGCGGCTGCCACCCGGCCACGGTCAGGTCGATTTCGACAACCAACGTCAGGACGTCGGTGCGGCAGGGTGCGCGGCTGCCGGGCACCACCCGTCGGCTGGTCATGTTTCGGGGCTGTAGAGCGTCGCGCAGCCGTGTGTAGAGGGGGTCGGTCCAACGGCACGTGCCGCCGAAGAACAACGGCAGCGGATCGGCCAAGGCGGCCACCGCGTCAGCGAGTTGGCGGCGGGCACCGGGCAGATCCTGCCGGGCCGCCGTCACGGCATAGCGCCTGTATCGGTTTGCACGTGTTAGCCGTCGAACCGGGCGAATCGGCCGACAAGGACGGGAAGCTGTAGAGCGCCCCAGTTGAGCACGATGGCGAACCGGGTGGCGTTGGTGATTTCGTCGCACAGCGCAGCCGACAAGTTAAACGTGGCGTTGTGAGTTTCGATGGCGGCCGGGATTTCGTCGGTGCCGATTCGCATGAGCACTGCCGCGCCTTCGGGCCACGCTGCCCGCTGGCCGGCCGCCTTGAGCGCATCCCGAACAGCAGCCTTGAACAACGGCTTGTCGATATAGACGCGCCAGCGACCATCGTGGCTTTCGTCCTTCAACTGGTCGGTGGCCAGGACGAGCATGATCTGCATGACGGGGTTTCCGTCCTTGCCGATTTTCGGTTCGGTCGTGCCGTACGCGGTCAGCGGCAGCGTCACCGGGTCTTCGATGATGACGCCATTAATGCTGTCGCCGGGATTGGTGAATTTGAAGATGGGTGCGAAATCGCCGCTGTCCGACGAGAGCGCGTCCCAGATGTTGTCGGTCACTGCCGACTCCTTTCGGGTTGAGGGTTACCTTCGGTTGCGCTGTGGTTTACGTCGTCAGCGCGTGCGACGGTCTTGGGGGCGTGGTGGCGGAACGTCGTCGGTGCGGTGGTGTCTATTTGCTTCGACGAAGGCGTGAACGTCTTCCCAGCGGTACAAGATTTTGCGGTTGAATCGGACGAACTCAGGGCCGCGGCCGAGTACCCGGTCGTTCGCCAATTTTCCCGTCGTGGTGCGGAAAAAAGCAGCCACCTCGGCCGGGGTGGCGAGCTTGTCACTAGCATCGGGCTGCGATATTTGACGGTCAGACTGCGATAACTGGTTCTTTGTCATAGCCACAGGGAATCACCGTTTGACGACGCAGGACACGCGCCACACCTTCAATAATTGAAGAATCTGCTACGGTTGCGGCATGCACACCAAGAAGGAATCCGGCCCCACCGGCGATGCGGTCGCCGCGAACGTGAAACGGCTGCGCGAAGAAGACAACCTTACGTTCACGCAGCTATCCCAGTTGCTCGAGTTGCGGGCGGGTTGGGAAATCAGCGCCACCGCGCTGCGGCGCATCGAAGAAGGCGACAGGCGCGTGTCCGTTGATGATCTCGCGGCGCTCGCTGTCGCGTTCGTAACGTCGCCTGCGACGCTGCTGATGCCGCACCACACCGGGGCCGGCGCCAAAACGAAAGCCACCGGAACGGGGCCGCAAAACGCTAGCGCGTTGTGGTACTGGCTCACGGCACGCGGCCCGGTGAAGTACCGCGACGCCGAAACGCGACGCCGCGAAGGCGGGCACCGTTTCATCACCGAGTTCTGGCTCAAGTCGTGGCCGGTGTGGGAGCACGACAACATGGCGCAGGAACTACGCAACCGGAAACATCTGATGGAAGATCGCCGCAGGCGGTCGCGGGAACGACAAGGGGGCAAATGACATGGCAACGGTTGAGCGTTACCAAACCAAGGGCGGCACGCTGTGGCGGGTGCGATTCCGCACACCGGATCGCAAGCAGTCACAGAAACGCGGGTTCCGCACCAAGCGTGACGCCGAACTGTTCGCGGCCACGGTAGAAGTGACGAAAGCGCGCGGCGAATACGTGGGCGCGGCGGCCGGGCGGGTAACGGTCGGGGAGCTCGGCCCCGCCTGGCTACAACGCCAGCGCGGCCACATGAAACCCTCGGGGTTCCGGTCCTACGAATCCGCGTGGCGCAATCACGTACAACCGCGTTGGCAGCACACCCGCATCAGCAACGTCCTATTTTCCGACGTGCAGGCGTGGGTAGCCGGGCTAGGGCTGAGCGCCTCAATGACGGCCAACACGTTCTCGGTGCTGGCGCGGATACTCGATGACGCGGTGCGTGATCGGCTGCTGCCGTCGAATCCGGCACGCGGCGTGAAGCTGCCCAAGCGGCCGCCACGGCACAACACCTATTTGACGGCTGCGCAGCTTCAAGCCCTAGCGGATGAGGCGGGCCGCTACCGCGCCCTGGTGCTGCTGCTCGGGGTTGGCGGGTTGCGGTGGGGCGAAGCTGCTGCGCTGCGGGTGGCCGACGTGGATTTCCTGCGGCGGCGGGTACGGCTGCACACCAACGCGGTGAAAGTTGGCGGCGAGTTCGCGGTCGGTTTGCTCAAATCCAACCGGAACCGCACCGTAGTGCTGCCTGAGTTCGTCCTGGCCGCCCTGGCGCACACCGCCGAAGGCAGGGGCCGCGACGAACTGCTGTGGCCGTCGTCGGGCGGTGGCTACCTCGGCCCGCCGTCGTCGGTGGGTTCGTGGCTGTCGGGTGCGGTGGAACGCTGCCGCAAGGCTGACTCGACGTTCCCGCGCATCACCGCCCACGATTTGCGGCACACCGCCGCGTCGCTAGCCATCTCGGCCGGGGCTAATCCGAAAGTCGTGCAGCGCATGCTCGGGCACGCCAGCGCCGCCATGACACTCGACGTGTACGCCGATTTGTTCGAATCCGATTTGGACGCGGTGGCCGAAAATGTGGCCAAAATGTGGCCACAGCAGGCTGTTTCGCAATGACATTCGACGCCGAAATCGGCGTCACCTGCGCGAAAGCTGCCTGAGCCAGTGGTGCCCTCGGTGAGACTCGAACTCACACTGCACGGGTTTTGAATCCGTTTCCTCTGCCAATTGGGATACGAGGGCGGACGGCATTCGCAGCGCTGCCCAACGATAGAGGATGTCGCCAAGGCCGACGGGGCGCGGGTCCGGTGAGTCAGAATGACCCCATGACCGGACCGATCGGCGGGTCGGCTCCCGCGCGCCGGGTACTGATCGCCGAGGACGAGGCGCTGATCCGGCTTGATCTGGCCGAGATGCTGCGCGAGGAGGGCTATCAGGTGGTGGGGGAGGCCGGCGACGGACAGGAGGCCGTCGAGCTCGCCGAAAGCCTGCGCCCGGACCTGGTGATCATGGACGTCAAGATGCCCCGCCGCGACGGGATCGACGCCGCTGCCGAGATCGCCGCCAAGCGCATCGCGCCGATCGTCGTGCTGACCGCGTTCAGCCAGCGCGAACTGGTCGAGAAGGCGCGCGACGCGGGTGCGATGGCCTATCTGGTCAAGCCGTTCTCGATCAGCGACCTCGTTCCGGCGATCGAGTTGGCCGTCAGTCGCTTCGCCGAGATCGCCCAACTCGAGCGCGAGGTCGCCGATCTGGCCGACCGGCTGGAGACCCGCAAGCTCGTCGAGCGCGCCAAGGGTTTGCTGCAGTCCCGGCACGGAATGACCGAGCCGGCGGCCTTCAGCTGGATGCAGCGGGCGGCCATGGATCGCCGCACCAGCATGAAGCGGGTGGCCCAGGTCGTACTGGAATCGCTGGAATCCCCCGAGGACACGCCCTGACGCCCGGGTTGTGGCATCCTGTGACACCAGCGACATCACGACCCCCCCATGCCCACACTCCTGGAGGTTCAGCGTGCCCGGTCTGACCACCCGAAATGCAATCGCGATGAGTTCCGCGGCGTTGGCAATGCTGCTGATCGCCGGATGCAGTCAACCCAAACCCGCCGGAGAGTCCTCCTCAGGGAGCACCGACGCGCAGGGCGCGACCCCGACCGACCTGGCGATCGTCGAGCAGGTGCAGATCGACGGCAACGGCGCTGCCGTCTCGCCCGCGGCTGGAACCGTAGCGGCTGACCCCGCCGGCGACGGCAAGGCGACCTGCGAACCGGTCGCCATCGCGATGGCCGGCGCGCTCAACGGACCGGATGCCGCTCTGGGCATCAACATCAAAAACGGTGTGCAGCTGGCGATCGACAAGCACAACGCCGCCAATCCCGGGTGCCAGATCGAACTGAAGACCTTCGACACCGAGGGTGACCCGCAGAAGGCGACCGCGATCGCCCCGCAGATCGTCGACGACGCGGCCATCATCGGTCTCGTCGGCCCGGCGTTCTCCGGGGAGACCAAGGCCACCGGCGGGGTGTTCGACCAGGCCGGCCTGGTGTCGGCCACCGCCTCGGCCACCAACGTCACCCTGTCCGAACAGGGCTGGAAGACCTTCTTCCGGGGCCTGGCCAACGACGGCGTCCAGGGCCCGTCGGTCGCCAACTACATGAAGAACACCGTGGGAGACAAGAAGGTCTGCGTCGTCGACGACAGCACCGACTACGGCAGTGGGCTGGCCGAGGCTGTTCGGGACACCCTGGGCCCGCTGGCCGACTCCGCCTGCAACATCTCGGTCAAGAAGGGCGACAAGGACTTCTCCGCCGCGGTGACCCAGATCAAGGAGCAGTCGCCGGACTCGGTGTTCTACAGCGGCTACTACTCCGAAGCCGCACCCTTCGTCCAGCAACTGCGCGACGCGGGCTTCACCGGGACGTTCGTCAGCGCCGATGGCACCAAGGACCCGGAGTTCGTCAAGCAGGCCGGCAACGCGTCCAAGGACGCGCTGCTGTCCTGCCCGTGCGGACCGGCGTCGGCGGCTTTCTCCGACGAGTACACCAAGAAGTTCAACCAGGCCCCGGGCACCTACAGCACAGAGGGATATGACCTCGGCACCATCCTGGCCAAGGGCATCGACTCCGGCGCTACAACTCGCGAGGCGCTGCTGAACTTCGTGCGGACCTACGACGGGCAGGGCGTTGCCCGCAAGTACCAGTGGAACGAGCAGGGGGAACTGACCACGACCCTGATCTGGATGTACAAGGTCCAGTAGTTCGCCCCTCGGGGTTGCCGGTGGGAACGACGCGAGGAGTCGAATGATCGGCCAGGCTCTCGCTTCGCAGAACTGGCTGGCCGGCGACATCAGCTTCAACATCGAGAACCTGCGGGAAGGGTTCTGGCAGCTCACCGTCGACGGCTTGGCCTGGGGGGCGATCTACGCGCTCGTCGCCGTCGGCTACACCCTGGTTTTCGGGGTGCTGCGGCTGATCAACTTCGCGCACTCGGAAATCTTCATGCTCGGAATGTTCGGGGCGTACTTCTGCCTCGACATGATCCTCGGCTTCACACCCAGCGGCAACGCCTACAACCTCGGCGTCGCGATGACCGTCGTGTTCCTGGGGATCGCGATGCTGTTCGCGATGGCAGTCTCCGGGGCGGCGGCGGTCGGCTTGGAAGCCGTGGCCTACCGGCCGCTGCGGCGCCGCGGCGCGCGCCCGTTGACCTTTCTGATCACCGCCATCGGCATGTCGTTCGTGCTGCAGGAGTTCGTCCACTTCATCCTGCCGACGATCCTGCCCGGCTACGGCGGCAGTAACGCCCAGCAGCCGATTATCCTGGTGCAGCCGAGGGTGCAGTTCGAGATTTTCGGCGCCAGCGTCACCAACGTCACCCTGGTCATCGTCTCCGCCGCGCTGGCGTTGGCGGTCCTGACCGATGTGGTGATCAACCGCACCCGGTTCGGCCGGGGCATCCGCGCGGTCGCCCAAGACCCGGACACCGCCACGCTGATGGGCGTTTCGCGGAAGCGGATCATCGCCCGGACCTTCCTGATCGGCGGCATACTCGCCGGCGCCGCCGCCTTGCTCTACACGTTGCGGGTGCCCCAGGGCATCATCTATTCGGGGGGATTCCTGCTCGGAATCAAAGCCTTCTCGGCCGCCGTGCTCGGGGGGATCGGAAACCTGCGCGGCGCGCTATTGGGCGGTCTGCTGCTGGGCATCATGGAGAACTACGGCCAGGCCATCTTCGGCACGCAGTGGCGCGATGTGGTCGCCTTCGTGCTGCTGGTTCTGGTGCTGCTGATCCGGCCGACCGGAATCCTCGGCGAGAGTCTCGGGCGGGCCCGCGCATGAGCACGCTGCTGGCACCGGGGGACGGACTGCGCCGATGGTGGTCGGCGCGCAGCCGGGTTCAGAAGTGGGCATTCGGTGTCCTCGGATTCGGCGCCCTGGCGCTGCTGCCGCTCTACACCCCGCCGTTCCTGGACACCCCGGGCATCAGTTTCGGCGGCACCATGGCCCAGTTCGCCATGGTCGCCATCATCGCCGTCGGGCTCAACGTCGTGGTGGGCCAGGCGGGCCTGCTCGATCTCGGCTACGTCGGGTTCTACGCGGTCGGCGCGTATACCGTCGCACTGCTCACCTCTCCCGACAGCCCCTGGAACCAGGTCGGCCACGGCGTGTTCACCGAGAAGTGGGCCTGGCTGGCGTGCGTACCCCTGGCGATGGCGATCACCGCGCTGAGCGGTCTGATCCTGGGTACCCCCACGCTGCGGTTGCGCGGGGATTACCTGGCCATCGTCACTCTCGGCTTCGGTGAGATCATCCGACTGCTTGCCGACAACCTCTCCGGGGTGACCAACGGTCCGCGTGGCCTCAATGAGGTCGCCTATCCCCGTGTCGCGCAGAGTGCGGATCTGCCGAACGGAGTGTTCTCCAGCGGCAACTCCGCCGGGAACGCGAACTACGGAACGTGGTGGTTCTGGCTCGGGCTGATCCTGATCGTCGCGATCCTGCTTCTGGTCGGCAACCTCGAACGCAGCCGGGTCGGCCGGGCCTGGGTCGCGATCCGGGAGGATGAGGACGCCGCCGAAGTGATGGGCGTGAACACCTTCCGGTTCAAGTTGTGGGCATTCGTCATCGGCGCGGCCATCGGCGGCCTGTCCGGTGCGATGTACGCCGGGCAGGTTCAGTACGTCGCGCCGCCGACGTTCAACATCATCAATTCGATGCTCTTCCTGTGCGCGGTCGTGCTCGGCGGCCAGGGCAACAAGCTGGGAGTGATATTCGGGGCGTTCGTCATCGTCTACCTGCCGAACCGGTTGTTGGGTGTGGAGGTGATGGGCATCAATCTCGGTGATCTGAAGTATCTGTTCTTCGGGCTGGCGCTGGTGGTTCTGATGATCTTCCGTCCGCAGGGATTGTTCCCGGCCCGACAGCACTTGCTGGCCTACGCCGACCGGGCCCGGCGGCTGCTGGCTCGCGACGGCGCCGGCACGGGGGCGCCGTCGTGACCGCGCTGCTGGAAACCACGGACCTCACGGTGAAGTTCGGCGGCCTGACCGCGCTGGACGCGGTCAGCTTCGCGATCCAGCGCGGCGAGATTCTGGGGCTGATAGGACCCAACGGCGCAGGCAAGACGACCTGCTTCAACGCGATCACCGGGGTGTACCGGCCCAGCGCGGGATCGGTGGTGTTCGACGGCCAGCCCCTGGGCCGGCGTAAGCGCCACCAGATCACCCAGCTCGGCATCGCCCGCACCTTCCAGAACATCCGGCTGTGGGGTGAGATGACCGCGCTGGAGAACGTGGTCGTCGGAACCGACGCCCGCCATCACACCTCGGTTCCCGGTGCGGTTGTCCGCTCATCACGACACCGCCGCGAAGAACGCGAGGCCGTGGAGCGCTCCGTCGCCCTCCTGGAGTTCGTCGGTATCGCCCACCGGGGTGAGGAGAAGGCCAAGAACCTGCCCTACGGGGATCAGCGGCGCCTGGAAATCGCGCGCGCCCTGGCCACCGGACCGAAGCTGCTGTGTCTCGACGAACCGGCCGCCGGCTTCAACCCCCGCGAAAAGGCCGCTCTGATCGACCTCATCCGCAGCATCCGCGACGAGGGTTACACCGTGCTGCTGATCGAACACGACATGCGGCTGGTGATGGGAGTGACCGACCGCATCGTCGTGCTGGAGTTCGGCCGCAAGATCGCCGACGGCCAGCCCGCCGAGATCCGCGAGGATCCCGCCGTGATCGCCGCCTACCTGGGGGTGCCCGATGACCAACTCTGATCCCGCCGCCGCGCCCCTGCTGGAGGTGCGCGACGTCGTCGTGCACTACGGCAGGATCGAGGCCCTGCACGGGGTCTCGCTCGCCGTGCGTGAGGGTGAGCTGGTGACCCTGCTGGGATCCAACGGTGCGGGCAAGACCACGCTGATGCGGGCGATCTCCGGGCTGCGGCCGCTGTCCCGCGGCTCCATCTGGTTCGACGGGCGGGACATCACCCGCGTGAAGGCGCACCAGCGGGCGATCGACGGCCTCGTGCAGGCACCCGAGGGTCGCGGCATTTTCCCCGGCATGACCGTGACGGAGAACCTCAAGATGGGGTGCTACGGCAGGAAGTTCGAGTCGAAAGCCGCGCGCGACGAACGCCTGGAGTGGCTACTGGAGACGTTTCCGCGGCTGGCGGAGCGGCGCAGTCAGGTCGGCGGAACGCTGTCGGGCGGCGAGCAGCAGATGCTGGCACTGGCCCGCGCCCTGATGGCCCGGCCACGGGTACTGCTGCTCGACGAGCCGTCGATGGGTTTGGCGCCGATGGTGATCTCCCAGATCTTCGGCATCATCGCCGAGATCAACTCCGAGGGCACCACCATCCTGCTGGTCGAGCAGAACGCCGCCCAGGCGCTGCGACGTTCCGACAGGGCCTACATCCTGGAAACCGGCAACGTCACCCGCAGCGGCCCCGCCGCTGATCTACTCGCCGACGACAGCATCCGCGCCGCCTACCTTGGTGTGGCCTGACCGACGATGCGGGCCGCCCTGGCTCGGCTGGGTGCTACAGCGTCAGGCCGTTCGTCACCAGGTAGACCTCGACTTCTTCGGGAAGGCCCTTGAAGCGCCGTGGGCCGAGGCTCTCGAACCCGAGACCCGATCCGGTGCAGACATCACGGACCGTGCGACTGACCAGTACCTGACCAGCTCCGGCTGATGCGGCGATACGGGCGCCGATGTGCACCGCCATGCCGCTCCACTCCTCGCCGCGCCGCTCGCACTCACCGATGTGTACCCCCGCTCGGATCGTGATACCGCGTGCCGCGAGGTCGGCACCCATCTCCAGAGCGCAGCGAACCGCTTTGGACGGTCCGTCGAACAGCGCGAAGACCCCGTCCCCGGTGTGCTTCGCTCGGTGGGCGCCGTACTTCTCCAACACCCAGTCGACCACCTTGTCGTGGGCATCGAGTTGGCGATGCCAGTTCGCGTCGCCGCCAACACTGAGTTTTTCGGTCGAGCCCACGATGTCGGTGAACACGACGGTTTTCAGGATTCGCTCGTAGGCGCGCTCGTCGGGCTTACCGCAGACGAATTCCAGGATCGTCGGGATCAGGTCGGCGACAATGTGTAACCCCGGCGGCAGTCGCCGGAACTGCGCTCCCGGAATCGCCGCGGCCATGGCGGCTGTCGCCTCGATGGACACCAGCCGGTCGCTGGGGCGTCCGAGGACCAACGTGGGGGTGCGCAGCGAACCGAGCACATCACGAACGTCGATCTCCATGAAGGACTTCCACCAGAGCTTGGCCGTCGTCGGACTCATCATGGCCCGTTGCAGTTTGCCGAACATGTCCCGGACGCCGGGCGTGGCGGCCGCCGCGCCGTAGAACAAATCGGCCAGTGCGCCGTCTCCCCACTGGCGGTCGATCTCATCGAGCTGCGATTCGATCTCTTCGGGAGTGAATCCCCACGGGTAGCCCGGCGGATCTTGGGAATAGCGTCCGGCGGTGCCGTAGAGAACCAGCGAGGTAACGCGCTCCGGATAGCTGCTCGCGAACATGACGCTGATGGATCCGCCTTCGCTGGTGCCGAAGAACGCGGCCTGTTCTGCTCCCGCAGCATCGAGGATCGCGCGCACATCCTCGACCCGCTCACTTACGGAGGTGGGCCGCATCGAAGGATCCGACAGGCCCGTGCCCCGTCTGTCCCACACGATCAGCCGTGTCGACCGGGAAAGCTCGTCGATGGCATCCGCGTAGGGGCTCGATGGATCGTCGATCGTGTCGACGTTGTTCATGACCCACCCGGGTATCCAGATGAGGAAGGGGCCGGTAGAGCCGAACACCCGGTAGGCGAGGCGAACGTCCCCGTTACGCGCGTACTGCAATCCCGCGGTCACGTTGTCATCGTGGTCATGAGCTGGCCCTTCGCCCCGGCGGCTGCCTTGACCAGTATCACACGGGGCCGTTGACGGGATAGCAGTCCCGACCCTGCTTTCCGCGGGCATAATCACTCATCAGGTGGAGGTGGTCAGTGAACGCGATCGCGCAGGAAGCCCTCGGCCATCTCCGGGCGCTGCTCGCCCTGGACACCACCAATCCGCCGGGTAATGAGTTCCTGGCCACCGACTACCTGCGGGGCGTCCTGGAGGCCGAGGGGATCACCTGCAAGGTAGCCGAGAGCGAGCCGGGACGCGCGAACCTGGTCGCCCGCCTGCCCGGTAAGAGCAGCGGGTCGCGGTCCGCGGCGGTCCTGATGTCCTCGCACGTCGACGTGGTCCCCGCGGATGCCGATCGATGGAGTCAGCCCCCCTTCGGCGCGGTCATTCACGACGGCGAACTGTACGGCCGCGGAGCCATCGACATGAAGAACATGACCGCCATGGCGCTGATGGCGATGCTGGTGGCCAAGCGGCGGAACCTTCCGCTGGAGCGGGATCTGGTGTTCGCCGCGGTGGCCGACGAGGAGGCGGGCTGCACGCACGGCAGCCGGTTCTTGGTCGAGCAGCATCCGGACTGGCTGGAGTCCGAATACGCCGTCAACGAGTCGGGCGGATACACGCTGCACCTCAACGGCCGGCGTTTCTACCCGATCCAAGTGGCCGAAAAAGGACTCGCATGGCTGCGGATCACCGCCCACGGAGAGCCCGGACACGGAAGCATGCCTCAGGAGCAGAACGCGATTCAGGCCCTGGGTGCGGCGGTGCAGAAGCTCGGTCCCGGCATCTTCCCGCACCACGCGACGCCGGTGGTCAAGGAGTTCGTCACGACGCTGTCGGCGGCGCTGCCCACCGCCACCGGGCCGGTGTTCCGCAGCATCCTGGATCGACGGGTGGGCGATTTCGTGCTGCGCCGGCTGCTGCCGGACCGCAACGAGGCCAACGTGTTGTGGGCCCTGCTGCACGACACGATCTCCCCAACGGTCCTCGAGGCCGGTTCCAAGATCAACGTCATCCCCGGCTCGGCGACCCTGACCGTGGACTGTCGCGTGCTGCCCGGCCGCACGCCCGAGCAGGTCCTCGACACTGTCCGGCGGGTGGTGGGGGACGGGTTCACCGTGGACATGATTTTGAGCGCGCCACCGACGGTGGTCGACCACCGCAACCCGTTCTTCGCCCATCTCGCCGCAGCGCTCGAGAAGGCCGACCCGGGGAGCAAAGCCGTCCCGTTCATGATTCCCGGTCTGACCGACGCGCGCTGGTACAACGAGCTGGGGATCAAGACCTACGGCTTCACCCCGGTCAAGCTCGCCCCCGACGTGGCGTTCAACAAGCTCTTCCACGGCGATGACGAACGCATCTCGGTCGACGGGTTCACCTGGGGACTGGAGACCTTCCTCGATGCGCTGCTGTCCTTCGCTGCCGGGGATGCCGCCGGGGCCGAGGTGAAGTGGCGCTGAGCCATCTCAGCCGGCGAGCGTCGAGTTGGTGTCGTCTTTTCCCGCCTCGGGCGTCATCGAGTCGACGTTGGGCGGTCAGCGTGCGACGATCACCGACGAGCCGTGCCCGAACAGGCCCTGGTTGGCGGTGATGCCGACGGTGGCGCCCTCGACCTGGCGGCCGGTCGCCTGACCGCGCAGCTGCCAGGTCAGCTCGCACACCTGGGCGATGGCCTGGGCGGGGATCGCCTCGCCGAAGCAGGCCAGCCCGCCCGACGGGTTCACCGGGACGCGCCCGCCGATCGTGGTGGCGCCCGAGCGCAGCAGACCCTCGGCCTCGCCCTTGGGGCACAACCCGAGGTGCTCGTACCAGTCCAGTTCGAGTGCGGTGGACAGGTCGTACACCTCGGCCAGGCTCAGATCCTCGGGCCCGATGCCGGCCTCGGCGTAGGCGGTGTCGAGGATGTGATCCTTGAACACCCGATCGGGTGCGGGCACCGTCGCGGTGGAGTCGGTGGCGATGTCGGGCAGCTCCGGCAGGTGCTGCGGATAGGTGGGGGTGGCGGTCGACACCGCGCGCACCGAGGGCACCCCCTTGGTCGACCCGAGGTGCTTCTCGGTGAACGACTCACTGGCCACGACGAGGGCCGCGCCCCCGTCGGAGGTTCCGCAGATGTCCAGCAGGTGCAGCGGATCGGATACGACGTTGCTGGCCAGCACGTCGGCGACGGTGGTCTCCTTGCGGTAGCGCGCGTTCGGGTTGTTCAGCCCGTGGCGGGCGTTCTTCACCTTCACCGCGGCGAAGTCCGCACTGGTCGCACCGTAGAGCGCCATGCGGCGACGCGCCAGCAGCGCGAAGTACACCGGGTTGGTGGCGCCGATCAGATGGAAGCGCTGCCAGTCCGGGTCGTTGCGCCGCTCACCGCCGACCGGCGCGAAGAATCCCTTCGGCGCCTTATCCGCGCCCACGACCAGCGCCACGTCGCACAGCCCGGCCAGAATCTGGGCGCGGGCCGACTGCAGCGCCTGCGAGCCCGACGCGCAGGCCGCGTAGCTGGAGGACACCGGGATGCCGGTCCAGCCCAGCTTTTGGGCGAAGGTGGCGCCGGCGACGAAGCCGGGATAGCCGTTGCGGATGGTGTCGGCGCCGGCGACGAGTTGGATCTGGCGCCAGTCCAGCCCGGCGTCGCGCAGTGCGTACCGCGCCGCGACGACGCCGTACTCGGTGAAGTCGCGGTCGTCCCACTTCCCCCACGGGTGCATGCCCGCGCCGAGAATGTAGACGCGCCCGCTCACGAAGCGATCCGCCAGGCGTAGACGCTGTGCTCGACACCCTCGTCGTCGGTGTAGAGCGGCATCGTCGTCAGTTCCATGTCCATGCCGACCTGCAGATCGGCGGCCAGGGTGCCGGAGACCACCTTGCCGAGCACGATCAAGCCCTCCGCGGGCAGCTCCACCGCCGCGATCGCGAACGGTTCGAACGAATCGGACTGCGGGTAGGGCGCCGGCGGCTGGTAGCGGTTCTCGGCGTAGCTCCACAGCGTTCCCCGCCGGGACAGCGCCGCCGGTCGCAGCTCGTCGGCCCCGCACCCCGGGTTGGGGCAGTTGCTCGCTCGGGGCGGGAACACATAGGTGGCGCACTGGGGGCACTGCGCGCCGACCAGATGCGGCGCGCCGGAGTCGTCGAACGCCCACCATCCGTCGATCGCGGGAGAGCCTGGCACCTGCCCAGCGTAGCCCCTGCCTAGAGTGAGAGCGTGCCCGAGAAGCCGACGTTGCTGCTGCTGGACGGCAACTCGCTGGCCTTCCGGGCGTTCTATGCGCTGCCTGCGGAAAACTTCAAAACCCGCAACGGCCTGACCACCAACGCCGTCTACGGGTTCACGGCCATGCTGATCAACCTGCTGCGCGACGAGGCCCCCAGCCACGTCGCCGCCGCCTTCGACGTCTCGCGCCAGACCTTCCGGGCCGAGCGCTACCCCGAATACAAGGCCAACCGCAGCGCGACGCCCGACGAGTTCCGCGGCCAGATCGACATCACCAAGGAGGTGCTCACCGCTCTGGGCATCACGGTGCTCGCCGAACCCGGCTACGAGGCCGACGACATCATCGCCACGCTGGCCACCCAGGCGGACCAGGAGGGCTACCGCGTGCTGGTGGTCACCGGAGACCGGGACTCCCTGCAACTGGTCAACCCCAACATCACGGTGCTCTACCCGCGCAAGGGAGTCAGCGACCTGACGCGTTTCACCCCGGAAGCCGTCGTCGAGAAGTACGGGCTGACTCCGCAGCAGTACCCCGACTTCGCCGCGCTGCGCGGGGACCCCAGCGACAACCTGCCCGGCATTCCCGGGGTGGGGGAGAAGACCGCGGCGAAGTGGATCGTCGAATACGGCTCGCTGCAGGATCTCATCGACCGCGCCGACGAGGTCCGCGGCAAGGTGGGCGACGCGCTGCGCGACAACCTTTCCGGCGTCGTGCTCAACCGCGAACTCACGCACCTCGTGCGCGACGTTCCCCTGGCGCAGACCCCCGACACGCTGGGAATGCTGCCGTGGGACCGCGACCGCATCCACCGGCTCTTCGACGACCTCGAGTTCCGGGTGCTTCGCGACCGCCTGTTCGACACTCTCGCGACCGCCGAACCCGAGGTCGACGCCGGCTTCGACGTGCGCGGCGGCGCACTCGAGCCGGGCACCGTGGGCGCCTGGTTGTCGGATCACGCGAGCGGCGGGCGTCGCTGCGGCGTGGCGGTGACCGGCACGCACGCCACCTACGACAGCGACCTCACCGCGCTGGCCCTCGCGGCCGACGACGGCGAGGGCGCCTACCTCGACGTCGCGCTGCTGACTCCCGAGGACGACGCTGCGCTGGCCTCCTGGCTGGCCGATCCGCTGCAGCCCAAGGCCCTCCACGAAGCCAAGGCCGCCATCCACGACCTGGCCGGGCGGGGGTGGCCTCTGGCCGGGGTCACCTCGGACACCGCCCTGGCGGCCTATCTGGTGCGGCCCGGCCAGCGCAGCTTCGCGCTCGACGACCTCTCGCTGCGCTACCTGCGGCGAGAGTTGCGGCCCGAAAGCCCCGACCAGCAGCAGCTTTCGCTGCTCGACGACACCGACGGAACCGACGAACAGGCCGTGCAGACCCTGATCCTGCGGGCTCGCGCCGTAGTCGACCTGGCCGAGGCGCTGGACGCCGAACTGGACCGGATCGACTCGTCGTCGTTGCTGGCACAGATGGAACTGCCCGTCCAGTCGGTGCTGGCCGGCATCGAATCCACCGGTATCGCCGTCGACCTCGACAGGCTCGACGTGCTCGGGCGCGAATTCGGCGACCGCATCCGCGCCGCCGCCGAGGCGGCCTACTCGGTCATCGGCAAGGAGATCAACCTGGGCTCACCCAAGCAGCTTCAGGTGGTGCTGTTCGACGAACTGGGAATGCCCAAGACGAAGCGCACCAAGACCGGCTACACCACTGATGCCGACGCGTTGCAGTCGCTGTTCGACAAGACCGGGCATCCGTTCCTGGAACATCTGCTTGCTCATCGCGATGCCACCCGGCTCAAGGTCACCGTCGACGGCCTGCTGAAGTCGACGGCGTCCGACGGCCGCATCCACACGACGTTCAACCAGACGATTGCGGCGACGGGGCGGCTTTCTTCTACCGAGCCCAACCTGCAGAACATCCCGATCCGCACCGACGCCGGACGGCAGATCCGCGAGGCGTTCATCGTCGGCTCCGGTCCAGACGGGGCGTACGCCGAACTGATGACGGCGGACTACAGCCAGATCGAAATGCGGATCATGGCCCACCTCTCCCGGGACGAGGGCCTGATCGAGGCGTTCCGCACCGGTGAGGATCTGCATTCGTTCGTCGCGGCGCGGGCGTTCGGGGTGCCGATCGACGAGGTCACCCCGGAACTGCGGCGCCGGGTCAAGGCGATGTCCTACGGCCTGGCCTATGGGCTCAGTGCCTACGGACTGGCCCAGCAGCTCAAGATCTCCACCGAGGAGGCCAAGGAGCAGATGGACGCCTACTTCGCCCGCTTCGGCGGAGTCCGCGACTACCTGCTCGACGTGGTCGAACAAGCCCGCAAGGACGGCTACACCTCCACGGTGCTGGGCCGGCGGCGTTACCTGCCCGAACTGGACAGCAGCAACCGCCAGGTCCGCGAGGCCGCCGAGCGGGCCGCCCTCAATGCCCCGATCCAGGGCAGCGCGGCCGACATCATCAAGGTGGCGATGATCGGGGTGGACCGGGCTCTCGCCGAGGCAGGGCTGCGCTCGCGGATGGTGCTGCAGGTCCACGACGAGTTGCTTTTCGAGGTGGCGCCGGGGGAGCACGACGCCGTCGAGGAACTGGTGCGCCGGCAGATGGGTGGCGCCTACCCGCTGGACGTGCCGCTGGAGGTCTCGGTGGGCTACGGCCGCACCTGGGACGCCGCGGCGCACTAGTAGCCCTAGTAGCCCGGCCCGCTGCGGAAACGAAACCAGCTCAGCTGGTGCAGTGCCGGCGCGGCGTTGGCGCGGGCGGCGGCGACGGCGTACACCTCCTCGTTCTGCATCGCAAAAACACGTTCGTCACCGAAACCCCGGTCGATCCGATCCCGGACGTAGGCCAGTTCGACGACCCGCGACGCGAACTTCTTGACCGCCGACCCGGCGGGCTTGCCGCCGTAGCGCAGCGCGGTCTGGACGGCGAGTTTGCGCGCCGGGAAGGAACCCAGCCAGCTCGCCTCGGCCGGGGTGATCAATCCGGCCGCCACCATCCCCGGCAGTTTCTCGGCGACGATGCGTTGTTCGCGGCGGCGGCTGGCCACCGCCAGGGCGACCGACAGCCCGAAGATCGGCATCATCCACAGCACATACACCCCGAGGTAGGTGCCGGCTCCCAGCAGGGCGGAACCGTTCCACATCCCGTGCAGCAGCACGGCCGCGGCGTAGCCGATCAGCAGGCAGGCGACTTTGCCGAACGTGCCGCGCTGCCGAAGGGCGAAATGGACCCCGATGCCGAACATAGTGGTGAACAGCGGGTGGGCGAACGGGCTGAGCACCAGTCGCAGGCCGGCGATCGCCACCGAGGCCGCCGGGGTTTCGGCGCTGGCGATGTAGAAAATGTTCTCCAACCACGCGAAGCCCGCGGCAGTGATGCCCGCGTAGACCAGGCAGTCGGTCAGCGTATTGAGTTCCCGGCGGCGGTGGCCGGTCATCATCAGGAGCAGGAACAGGCCCTTGGTCGCCTCCTCGATCACCGGCGCGCCGACCGCGGCGGTGAAGAAGCTGGTCTGCTGGCGGCCGGTGGCGACCAGGTTTTCGAGAAGGTGCTCCAGCGCCACCGACAGGACGACCGCCACCGAGGCCCCCCACAGGAAGGCCAGTACGAGCAGCCGGGGCGGTTCCGGCTCCCAGCGGTCCAGCCACAGGTAGCAGAGCAGGACCACCGCGGTCGCCAGGGTTGCGGGCACGAAGCCGAGGGCGGCGCGAGCCGGGTCCGCCGCGGTCAGCAGGGTCAGGATCAGAGCCGCGATCGTGCCCAGCGCGATGATGGCCACCAGCGGTGCGCCGGCCTTGCGGACCGGCGTGGGAAACGGCGGCACTGTGGTGTAGGACACGGTTGGAGAGTAGCTGTGGCAGACCCTGAGTTTGTCCTGCTTGTGCCCGGTCGAGTAGGCTCAGCCGGTATCCGCGTGCGCACGTGCGGGTCACGCACCACAACACAAGCCACAACACAAGTCCCTACGACCGTCCCTGTCCGGAGCAACCCAACAACATGCCCAGTCCTGCCGCCACCTCCCCGCAAGTAGCCGTCAACGACATCGGCTCATCCGAAGACTTCCTCGCCGCCATCGACAAAACCATCAAATACTTCAATGATGGCGACATCGTCGAGGGCACCATCGTCAAGGTGGATCGCGACGAGGTCCTGCTCGACATCGGCTACAAGACCGAGGGCGTCATCCCCTCCCGCGAGCTGTCCATCAAGCATGACGTCGACCCCAACGAAGTGGTGTCGGTCGGCGACAAGGTGGAGGCGCTGGTCCTCACCAAGGAGGACAAAGAGGGCAGGCTGATCCTGTCCAAGAAGCGCGCCCAGTACGAGCGCGCCTGGGGCACCATCGAGGCGAAGAAGGAGGCCGACGAACACGTCACCGGCACCGTCATCGAGGTCGTCAAGGGCGGCCTCATCCTCGACATCGGACTGCGCGGCTTCCTGCCGGCATCCCTGGTCGAGATGCGCCGGGTGCGTGACCTGCAGCCCTACATCGGCCGCGAGATCGAGGCCAAGATCATCGAGCTGGACAAGAACCGCAACAACGTGGTGCTGTCCCGGCGGGCCTGGCTCGAGCAGACCCAGTCCGAGGTGCGTAGCGAGTTCCTCAACCAGCTCGTGAAGGGTGCGGTGCGCAAGGGCGTGGTGTCCTCGATCGTCAACTTCGGCGCGTTCGTCGATCTCGGCGGGGTGGACGGCCTGGTGCACGTCTCGGAGCTGTCCTGGAAGCACATCGACCACCCCTCGGAGGTGGTGCAGGTCGGCGACGAGGTCACCGTCGAGGTGCTCGACGTGGACATGGACCGCGAGCGGGTGTCGCTGTCGCTCAAGGCGACCCAAGAAGATCCGTGGCGGCACTTCGCCAGGACCCACGCGATCGGTCAGATCGTCCCGGGCAAGGTCACCAAGCTGGTTCCGTTCGGCGCGTTCGTCCGGGTCGAGGAGGGCATCGAGGGCCTGGTGCACATCTCCGAGCTTTCCGAGCGTCACGTCGAGGTGCCCGACCAGGTCGTGGCGGTGGGTGACGACGCGATGGTGAAGGTCATCGACATCGACCTCGAGCGGCGCCGCATCTCGCTGAGCCTCAAGCAGGCCAACGAGGACTACAACCCCGAGTTCGACCCGTCCAAGTACGGCATGGCCGACAGCTACGACGAGCAGGGCAACTACATCTTCCCGGAGGGCTTCGACTCCGAGACCAACGAGTGGCTCGAGGGCTACGACAAGCAGCGTGCCGAGTGGGAGCAGCGCTACGCCGAAGCCGAGCGTCGGCACAAGATGCACACCACCCAGATGGAGAAGTTCGCCGCCGCCGACGCCGCCGCAGCCGCGGAGGGCAAGGACCGCAGCGAGTCGGCCGGCGAGGCGGCCGGGTCCGGCGAGGAGCCCAGCGGTGGTTCGCTGGCCGGTGACGCCCAACTCGCCGCGCTGCGCGAGAAACTGGCCGGCAGCGCCTAGCCCGCGGGCCACACGGAAGCCCGGACCGTGCTGCGGATCGGTCTGACCGGCGGGATCGGTGCCGGCAAGTCCACGGTTGCGGCGACCTTCGCCGACTGCGGCGCGGTCATCGTCGACGGGGACGTGATCTCCCGCGCCGTGGTCGAACCCGGGACCGAGGGCCTCGCGGCGCTGGTCGACGAGTTCGGTCAGGACATCCTGCTTCCCGACGGCGCGCTGAACCGCCCCGCCCTGGCGGCCCGGGCCTTCGTCGACGATCAGCAACGGGCCAAGCTCAACGCGATCGTCCACCCCCTGGTCGCCAAACGGCGGGCGGAGATCGTGGCCGCCGTGGCCGCCGGGCCCGACGGGGACGCGGTGGTGGTCGAAGACATCCCGCTTCTGGTCGAGTCCCGGATGGCACCGCTGTTCCCCCTGGTCGTCGTGGTGCACGCCGACGCCGAGGCCCGGCTGCGGCGGCTGGTCGAGCAGCGGGGCATGGCCGAAGCCGACGCCAGCGCCAGGATCGCCGCCCAGGCGGCCGACGATCAGCGCCGCGAGGTTGCCGACGTCTGGTTGGACAACCACGGCACCGAGGGGGAACTCGTCGAACGCGCCAGGGACCTGTGGTTCGGGCGGATACAGCCGTTCTCCCGCAACCTCGCGGCGGGAAACCCGGCCGCGGATCCGCAGGTGCTGGTTCCCGCCGATCCGGCTTGGCCCGCGCAGGCCGCCCGTATCGTGGCCCGGCTCAACGCCGCCTGCGGTCACCGGGCGGTACGGATCGACCACATCGGATCCACCGCGGTGGCCGGCCTCGACGCCAGGGACGTGATCGACGTGCAAGTCAGCGTCAGCGATCTGGGGGTCGCCGACGAACTCGCCGAGCCGCTGCGCAACGCGGGCTACCCGCGGGTGGGACCGGTCACCGCCGACCCCCGCTACGACGGCCGACCGGGACTGTCCCCCAAGCGCTTCCACGCGTCGGCGGACCCCGGTCGGCCGACCCACATCCACGTCCGGGTCGACGGCGACCCGAATGAGCGCTTCGCGCTGCTGTTCGTGGACTGGCTCAACGCCAACCCCGGCGTCCGGGCGGACTATCAGCGGGTCAAGCTCACCGGGGACGGCCACGCCGTCGGTCGCTGGTTCGCCGAGGCGCACCGCCGGGCCCAGACCTGGGCCGACTCCACCGGCTGGACCGGTTCACCCGATTAGCTGACCGACACCGGGGCGTCGGCCGGCGCCTCGGCCGGCGCATCCGTCGCCGTATCGGGCGGCACGCCGGGGGGCAGCAGGCCGGGCATGCTGTCCAGGGGGGCCCCGCAGGTCAGTGTGCCGTAGCCGACGTCACGTGCAGGTGTCAGCCGCGGGGCGACGAACTCGTCGGCCTGGGCGACGGTGGCCTCGTCGACGAGGATCTCGCAGTGCAGGTTCGCCGAGTAGGGCCACTGGATCGAGACCGCCATCCCGGCCAGACGCGGGTCGTCGAGAACCGCGGTGGCCTCGAAGGTGCGGCCGGGCAGCATGGCCGGATCGGCGCTGTTGACCAGGGTGTCGGTGATCTTGTAGGTGATCTGGGCGCCGCGGGCCAGGCCGTCGACGCGGGCGCGGTAGGTGATGTTGTGTTGCAGACCGTCGGTCTGGTTCTCGTCGGCGACCGCGGTTGCGGGGCTGAGCACGCCGGCGACGACCAGAGCCGGCACAGCCGTCACCGCCGCAGCTGACAGGCGTCCCGGAACTGCCACGGCACGGGAGCCTACGCCGACCTCCACCGCAGGTCCAAGCCGATGCTCGCCAGCCAGGCATCGAGATCGTGGCCGTGGCAGGCCAGGCCGTCGAGGGCGGCCGCCGCGGTTTCCACCGCCGCCGCCGCGGCATCGGTGCCCAGCAGGCCCAGCCGGTGGGCCTCGAACAGCTCGCCGATGTCGACCAGTTCGGTGCCGCGGCCCGTGCGCACGACGAGGTCGAGGTAGTGATCCTCGATCTCCCAGCGATCCGGCCCGGCGGTGATCTGTGCGACGTCGAGGTAGTAGTCCTGGTCGCGTTCGTGACCCGGACTGAAGTGGAAGACGTTCACGCGTAGCCTCAGGTCGGGCAGCAGCCAGGACTCGAGGTAGTGGAACTGCGGGCGGCCGGGGGTGGGCCGGGCCAGGTAGAGCCCCCAGGGCAGCACCCGGTACTCCTCGACGGCCCGCACGATGCCCTTGGGATCGGTGTTGGTGTAGGCCACCAGGTCGAACGTCTCGCGTTTCGGCAGGTGAATCATCCGTACCCCCCGTCCTCCCGGATCGTCCGGTTCCGCCCCGTGCCGCCCGGGGCGGTCTCGAGCAGGCGGTCCGAAACGCTCTAGTCTGATGCTATGGCCTTCGCGACCGAACACCCCGTGGTGGCCCACTCGGAATACCGCGCGGTCGGGGATCCGGCCGGCCTGGTGCGCACCGGGGCGCGCTTCGAGGTGGTCAGCGAACACCAACCCGCGGGCGACCAGCCCGCGGCCATCGAGGAGTTGGAGCGCCGCATCCGCGCGGGGGAGCGCGACGTGGTGCTGCTGGGCGCCACCGGAACAGGCAAATCCGCGACGACGGCCTGGCTGATCGAGCGCCTGCAGCGGCCCACCCTGGTGATGGCCCCGAACAAGACGCTCGCCGCGCAGCTCGCCAATGAGTTGCGAGAAATGTTGCCGCACAACGCCGTCGAGTACTTCGTGTCCTACTACGACTACTACCAGCCCGAGGCGTACATCGCGCAGACCGACACTTACATCGAGAAGGACAGCTCGATCAACGACGACGTCGAGCGGCTGCGCCACTCGGCGACCTCCAGCCTGCTGTCCCGGCGGGATGTCGTGGTGGTGGCGTCGGTCTCCTGCATCTACGGCCTGGGCACCCCGCAGTCCTACCTGGACCGTTCGGTCGAGCTGCAGGTCGGCACGGAGGTCCCGCGCGACGGCCTGCTGCGGTTGCTGGTCGACGTGCAGTACACCCGCAATGACCTGTCGTTCACCCGGGGCACCTTCCGCGTGCGCGGCGACACCCTTGAGATCATCCCGTCCTACGAGGAACTGGCCGTGCGGGTCGAGTTCTTCGGCGACGAGATCGAGGCCCTCTACTACCTGCACCCGCTGACCGGCGACGTGATCCGCAAGGTCGACTCGCTGCGGATCTTTCCCGCCACTCACTATGTCGCCGGGCCGGAGCGGATGGCGCGCGCCATCTCGACCATCGAGGAGGAGTTGGCCGAGCGGCTGGCCGACCTCGAGGGCAACGGCAAACTGCTGGAGGCTCAGCGGCTGCGGATGCGCACCCACTACGACATCGAGATGATGCGCCAGGTCGGCTTCTGCTCCGGCATCGAGAACTACTCGCGCCACATCGACGGACGGCCCGCGGGGTCGGCTCCCGCGACGCTGCTGGACTACTTCCCGGAGGACTTCCTGCTCGTCATCGACGAGTCCCACGTGACCGTCCCGCAGATCGGCGGGATGTATGAGGGCGACATGTCGCGGAAACGCAACCTGGTGGAATACGGCTTCCGGTTGCCCTCCGCGGTCGACAACCGCCCGCTCACGTGGGAGGAGTTCACCTCCCGCGTCGGCCAGACCGTCTACCTCTCGGCCACGCCCGGGCCCTACGAGCTGGCCCAGACCGGCGGCGAGTTCGTCGAGCAGGTGATCCGGCCGACCGGCCTGGTCGATCCCAAGGTGGTCGTCAAGCCGACCGCCGGCCAGATCGACGACCTCATCGGTGAGATCCGTGCCCGCGCTGAGCGCGACGAGCGGGTGCTGGTGACCACACTGACCAAGAAGATGGCCGAAGACCTCACCGACTACCTGCTCGAAATGGGAATCCGGGTGCGCTACCTGCACTCCGAGGTGGACACGCTGCGACGCGTCGAACTGCTGCGCCAGCTCCGGCTCGGTGACTACGACGTGCTCGTCGGCATCAATCTGCTGCGCGAAGGCCTCGACCTGCCCGAGGTGTCGCTGGTGTCGATCCTCGACGCCGACAAGGAGGGCTTCCTGCGCTCCACCCGCAGCCTCATCCAGACCATCGGCCGGGCCGCGCGCAACGTGTCCGGCGAGGTTCACATGTACGCCGACAACATGACCGAGTCGATGACGGCGGCGATCGAGGAGACCGAACGTCGCCGCGCCAAGCAGATCGCCTACAACGAGCAGCACGGGATCGACCCCCAGCCGCTGCGCAAGAAGATCGCCGACATCCTCGACCAGGTCTACCGGGAGGCTGAGGACACCGAGGCCGCCGAGTCCGGCGGGTCGGTACGGGTCGGCGGTTCGGGCCGCAACGCCTCCCGGGGCCGGCGTGCGCAGGGTGAGGCGGGCCGCCCGAGCGGCGCCGGCGGTAGTTCGGCGCGCGCCGGACGGGACGCGACGCGGATGCCGCGCGCCGAGTTGGCGGATCTCATCAAGGAACTGACCGGGCAGATGATGGCCGCGGCCCGGGACCTGCAGTTCGAACTCGCGGCGCGACTCCGGGACGAGATCGCCGATCTGAAGAAGGAACTGCGCGGCATGGACGCCGCGGGTCTCAAGTAGCCGGCTGCTCAGTCCGGCGCACGACCACCCCGATAACCGCGGCGGCACTGCTTGGCCACGGTTCGGTAACCCCAAGATCTGTCGTCGGGGCGTGGGAGTTACACGTCTGTAGTTTCGACTCAGGTTTCGGCACAGAAATCGACAGGATTGGGGACAGGCGATGGCACGGACCGCGGCGCGGGTGGCGGCTGGTACGGCGATCGCCACCGCGGGCCTGTTCTGGTCGGTCCCGCTGGTGAGTTCGCTCGCCTGGGCAAACCTGGGAGTCGGGCCGGGCGTGCCGTGCATCAGCATCGTCCAGAACGGCCTCACCAACCCGCCGGATCTCTCCGGCGGCCTGCCGCCCTCAGCGACCTCGCTCTTCGTGCCCGGCTCACCGACGGCCGGCGGGCCGGTTCCGCCGGCGAGTGCGGTCGGCAGCGTGCCGATCCCGCCCGCCTCCGTCGCCGGCGCACCGGGCACGGCCGGCTCGGGCGGCGTGGTGATCCCGCCGGCCTCGGCGCCGGGTGCCCCCGGGGCCGGCGCGGTCGTCAGTGCCGCCACCCCGCCCGCCGCGGTCCCGGGTGCGCCGCCCGCCGGAGTGGGCGGCGGCGTGCCGGCCGTTCCCGCAGCGGCGCCCGGCACCCCACCCGCCGGGGCCGGGGGTGGTGTTCCCGCCCCAGCGGCCGCAGTGCCCGGACCCGCCGCGGGTGCCGGCGCCCCGATCGCCGAGGCCTCCGCGGAGCCGGCCGGCGCTGACGCGGCGGCCGGGGTTCTGGGCGGCGGTGCGCTCGGTGCCGGCGTGGAAGGTGTCCCCGCCGGCGTGGTCGCCGACTCGGCGGCCTCGGTCGCGCATGTCGGAGGCGCAGCCGGTGGCGCCGGTCTTCCCGGTCCGGCCGCCGCGGTTCCCGGCGCCCCCCTCGCCGATGCCGCAGCGGTGCCGCCCGGTCCGCCCGCGGCTGTGCCCGGTGCGCCCGTGGCCGGTGGTGCGGCGGTGCCGCCGGCTCCGCCTGCGGCGCTGCCCGGCGCGGTGATCTCCGATGCCGCCGCGGTACCCCCCGCGCCGCCGGTGGCCGTGCCGGGCGTCCCGGCGGGCGCGATCGCGGGGACACCGCCGGTCCCGCCCGCGGTGCTTCCCGGCGGTGCGGTGCCCGCCGCCGTCGTGACACCGCCGGCCCCGGGCGTCGCCGCGCCCGGTGTGCCGCTGGCCGCCGCAGTCGAGACGCCCCCGCTTCCCCCGATCGTCAATCCTGGTGCTGCCGTGAGTGATTCGATTGCGCTGCCGCCGCCACCGCCGGTGTCGATTCCCGGATCCGAAGTCGGGGGCGGCATGCTGCAACTGCCGGGTACGCCCGACGTCACCCTGCCGGGTCTGCCGGGTGGCCTGGACCTGCCGGGTTCGGTGCTGCCGGGCGCCGCGTTGCCCGGGACCCCGGGCAACGTCGCGGTCGAGGCCGCGGCGCCGCCGCCCGTCGCCGTGCCCGGCCCGCCCGGCTCGGCGGCCGTGGGGGGTCCGCCGACACCGCCGGCGGCGGTGCCGGGAGGCCCCGGCGGCGAGGCGATCGCCGGTGGCGCGACGCCGCCGGCCGCGGTGCCCGGATTGCCGGGAGGCGTCGGAGGCGACGCCGGAGCCACTCCGCCGGCGGTGCTGCCCGGCGGCCCGGGAGACGGCGGGGGAGCCGGAGTGCCGGTCCCGCCGGCCGCGGTGCCCGGTGATGCCGCCGGCGCGGGCGCCGGTGCCCCGGCCGCCGCTGCCGTGGGCGCCCCGACCCCGCCTGCCGCGGAGGCTGCCGCCGGCGGGCTGCCGGCCGCGGTCGCCGAGGGCGGGACGGCCGACGTGATCAGCGACAGTGCCGCGCGCGAGGGTGCCGCGGGTGCCGGTGAGGGTGCCGGTGCCGGAGGAGCGGGCGCGGGGAACCCGCTGGATGACATCGACAACCGCGTCGCCCAGCTCGCCGGCCTGCCGGCTGAGGCGGTGGCGTCGCTGGCCGCGGGTGTGCCGCCCTCAGCGGCCGCGCTGCCGGCGGCGGCCGCCGGGGGTGGCGGGGCCGGCCTGCCCCTTCCGGGCGCGGCGGTGCCCGGCGGCCCCGGAGGCGGTGCGGGTGCGGGTCTGCCGACCCCGCCCGCGGCCGTTCCGGGTCTGCCTGTGATCAACCCGGCGCTGGTGCCGCCGATCCCGCCGGCCGCGGTGCCCGGGGTGCCGATCGGCGGAGCCGCCGCCGTGCCGCCCGCACCTCCGGCCGCCATCCCGGGACTTCCCGGCGCCGGTGCCGCCGCGGTGGCCCCGGGTCTGCCCGCGCTGCTCCCGGCCGAGCCGATCGCCAAGGCCGCTGCCGCGCTGCCGACGCCGCCGGTGGAGGTGCTGCCCAGGCTCGCCGAGGGCATCGCCACCTTGCTCTCCCCGCCGCAGCTGACCATTCCGGGCATTCCGGGCATCGGGGTGCCGCTGCCCAAGACCATCACCGCCCCCCAAGACCTGGTCTGCATCGGCACCGGGTGGTCGGCGGAGACCGGCAGCACCGCCTCCCTCCCGTCACCCCCGCCGGTCGCCCGGTGGGGTGACTAGCCGCGGACCGCCGGCCTCACTCCCGTCGCACCGACTTGGTGACCTGGGCGAAGCTGAACTGCCAGCGTTCGGTCACCCGGAAGCCGAACCGGCTCGGCACCTGGTAGGCCATCGAGCGCCCCAGGCGGGGGCCCGGCGGCAGTGCCGCCGCCCGCTGACGGTCGGGTACCGCGGGATCGCGCTCGGTGACCGTCCACAGCGCCGGGCAGTCCGGCATACGGTCGGCCCACGCCCACACCGCGACGTGGGCGTCCCACAGCATGTTGCGCTCGCGGGCCGAACGACCGCGGCCGTAGTCGTGCAGTTTCTGGTAGGCCGCCGGTCGGGCGGCCAGCAGCGGCCGGACCGGGCCGGGCTTCCAGGTCGTCGAGTTGTCCATCACCAGGCAGTCCCCGGGTGCGGCGTTGCGCTCGATGACGTCGGCGACCTGGCTGTAGTCCATCTGCTCCTTCGCGTAGGGGCCGCGCTGGGCGAGGAAATTCGGTGCGGCGGCGACGGCGAGCAACAGCAGGACCGCCGCCACGGAGGTTCGCGAACGTGCGATCGACACTATGCACAGCCCCAGCAGCAGCGCGACCGCCGGCGCGGTGAACGCCAGATAGCGCGGGTAGTAAAGAGGCTGGCGGACAACGGAATACACCAGAAGCGCGGCGGTGGGCAGCGCGATCCAGCCGACGGCCAGGGCGACGACCCGCCAGGGATGACTCCCGGTCGCCGCACCGTCGCGGGCAAGGCCGATCAGGCCCGCAACGGCAAGCACCCCGGCGAGCACCGCGAAGGGCAGAGCGTCGTCGAAGTACTGATCGCGCAGTACCCGTACGACCGTCTGCGCGCCAAGCGGTGAGATCCAGCGCACCTGGAACAGCTGCCCCTGAGTGAACAGCAGGAAGGGTGTGACGGTCGCAACCGCTCCACCCGCGGCCAGGGACCACCCGCGCAGCGCCGGTGGCCTGCCGAAGGCGATCACGACCACCGCGTGGGCCAGCACCATCAGGATCAGGAACACGTTGAGCACGGCCGCCACCGTGAGCAGCACGCCATAGAGCACCCACCACCGGGTCTGCCCGCGCCGCGCCAAGGCAACGCACAACACGGTCAGCCATACCGCCGCCGCCATCGTCGCGGCGTAGGAGCGGGCCTCGATGCCCGCCCAGGTGACCCGCGGCAGGAGGGCGAACACCACCCCGGCGGTCAGCGCCACCGCGCGGGTGGAGATGCGCCTGCCCAGGACGACGACACCGGCCGCCGCCAGGCCGACCGCCACGCAACTGGACAGCCGACAGCCGAACTCGGTGGCGGGGACCACCGCGAACCAGCCGTGCATCAGCAGGTAGTAGAGCCCGTGCACGGCGTCGATGTTGGCCAGCATCGGCCACAGCTCCGGCAGCGGGCGGGTGGCCGCCGAGATCGTCGCCGCCTCGTCGAACCACAGCGACGGCCGGGCCGCACCGGCCGCGCTGACCAGCGCCGCCAGCAGGGCCACCGCCAGGGCGTCCCACTGCCGCGCCCGCGGCGCGGCGGGCGCGACCGCCGGGTCGGCGGTGTGCTCCAGTATCGAAACGCTCACCCGTCAGCCCCGTTCGTCGGACCGGTCCGGCAGAACCGTAGCCTGCGGGCTCCACGTGACCTGAATCGCACCCTGGCGTGCTGCCGAGGCGTTAGGGTTCAAGGCGCTGCGACGAAAACTGGAGGATAATAGATGAGCGGTTACAAGACCGTGGTCGTCGGCACGGACGGTTCGGCCTCCTCGCTGCGGGCCGTCGACCGGGCCGCCCAGCTTGCCTCGGACCCCGACGCCAAGCTGATCCTGGTGACCGCTTTCATCCACGGCCCCGAGGACACCCGGGCCCAGGACGTCCTCAAGGACGAGAGCTACAAGGCGACCGGCAGCGGCCCCGCATACCAGATCCTGCAGGACGCCCGCGACCGCGCGGTCGCCGCGGGTGCCGCCCACGTCGAGGAGCGCGCCGTCGAGGGCGCCCCGGTGGACGTCCTGGTGGACCTGGTGGCCGAGGTCAAGGCCGACCTCCTGGTCGTGGGCAACCTGGGCTTGAGTTCGATCGCCGGACGGCTGCTCGGGTCGGTCCCCGCCAACGTGGCGCGGCGGACGACCTCCGACGTGCTGATCGTGCACACCACCGGCTAGGACTGGCCGTGTCCGCTGTCGGCGGCGACGGGGTCCGGACCCGGTTGTGGATCGACGGCGCGCTCAAGACCGAGAACTTCCCCCTCGAGGACGTCTCCGAACACCTGGCCGAAAACGGCGCCCTGATGTGGGTCGACCTGTGCAACCCGGTTCGCGCGCTGCTCGACAGGCTCGCCGACGAGCTCAGCCTGGATCGCCACGCCGTGGAGGACGTCGTCGAGCACGCCGAGCGCACCAAGGCGACCCGGTATGCCACCCACACCTTCCTCACGGTCTACGCCACCGCGCTGGGCCCGCAGGTCCCCGGCGCCATCGAGTCCCGGCTGTTCACCTCCCGGGTGTCGGTGTTCGTGTTGCAGACCTGCCTGGTCACCGTCCGTCACGAGACGACTCCCGCCCGCCCGGTGTTCGACATCGGCGAAGTGGTGCGCCGCTGGGATGACAACTCCGACCTGATGCGCCTGGGGACGCCCGCGCTGGTGCACGGACTGCTCGACGTGATCGTCGACGGCCAGTTCGACACCATCCAGCAACTCGACGACGCCATCGAGTCCCTTGAGGACGGCCTGTTCGACGACAAGTCCCAGACCCGCCAGCTGCAGCGCGACACCTACCGGTTGCGTAAGGAACTCGTCGAACTGCGCCGGGTCGTGCTGCCGATGCGCGAGGTGGTCAACACCATCATGCGCCGCCACTCCGACCACGGCGACGCCGCCGAACTCGACGGCTGGTACACCGACCTTTACGATCACGTGATCCGCGCCGCGGAGTGGACGGAGTCGTTGCGCGACATGGTCACCACGGTGTTCGAGACCAATCTGTCGCTACAGGATGCCCGGCTGAACACCATCATGAAAAAGCTCACCGGCTGGGCGGCCATCATCGCCGTGCCCACGCTGATCACCGGCTGGTACGGACAGAACATCCCCTATCCCGGCTACGGCGAGGCCTCCGGGGTGATCACCAGCGCCGTGCTCAACGTGGCGCTCGCGGTGGCACTCTACGTCGCGTTCCGGCGCCGCAACTGGATTTGACGAGGGGAGTTCTGATGGCTGCGTTCGCTGTGGTGCCGGCCGCCGGGGCCGGAGCGGCCCTGGCCGTGCTGGGCTTGTCGTTGGCATGCCCGGCGGCCCTCGCCGAGACCGGCGGTCCAGACCGGGTCGGCGCCTCAGAGGCACCCGCGTCTGCCGCGGCCTCGCCGGGGCGCGACGCCGTCCGGGTGGCGCACCGCAGTGAATCGCGCGGGAGGTCGTCGCCGCACCCGAGCGCGGTGACCGCAGCCGCAGCCGGGCGTTACGGCAGCAGCGCAGTCCGGTCGGCGGCTCGATCGGCCCGACCCGCCGCAACCGCGCTTCCCGGCCGCAAGTCCGGACTCCCCGTTCCGGCGTCGGCCCGCGCGGTCGCGAGGCCCGAGGCGTCACAGCGGGTAACGACAGCGGCTGCCTCCGCATCGCCGGCGGACTCGATTTCCGCGGCGGTCAACACCCTGTTCAACTCGGCGTTCGACTGGCTGGGCAGTTTCCCGGCGAACCCGCTGACCGGTGCGCTCGAGGGTGCGCTGGTGCTGGTGCGACGCGGCCTGTTCTTCATCCCGACCGGGGTCAGCGCGACGCAGACCGGGACGGTGTTGTCGATCGCGGTCAGCACCGGCAGCGTGGCCTATCTCCGACGGGATGGCACCGTGCTGCAGGTCTCCGATGTTCCGCTCTACTGCGGAGCCGCCGAGTTCACCGCATCGACGGTCAGCGACGTCTCCGTCACCAACCCGGGCAACGCCGGGCGTGCGGGCCTGAACGTCAGTGCCGGAAGCGTGGCCGCGGACCTGACCGCTACCGGGGTCGACGCGATCACCTTCGGTGACACCGCGGAGTTCACCGGGGCGGTGCGCGCCACGGTCAGCGCCAGCACGCTGACGCTGACCAACGCGGTCCGCGGCCTGTCCGGAGTCAGCCTGAGCGGCCCGGTCCGGCTGCGCACCGACGTCGAGGTCGACGCCGGGACGGGGGACGCCACCTTCACCGGTACCGTCGACGCGACGACCAGCGGTGCGCAGGCCCTGACCGTCACCGCGCTGGGCACCACCACGTTCGGTGCTGCCGTCGGCGGACAGGCGGCACTGGGCGGGCTTGCCACCCGCGGTATCGCCCCGCTGACCCTCGCGCAGTCCGCCGACTCCCGGACCATCCCATTGCACTACCTCCCGACGTACTACGACGTCTTTGCCCCCACCAACTCGCAGTTGGTGAAGTACGGCATCGACGTCGCGATCGGGGACAATCCGTCGCGGATGTACCTCTTCGACACCGGGGCGCCCGGCTTCTTCGCGGGGTACGACAGCGCCGCCTGGCGCAATGTTCCCCTGGGGACGCAGTCGGTCTTCATCGATTATGGTGACGGCACCGAGTTCGACTCAGTCGCCACCAATGCGGTCGTGACACTCGGAACGGGCTCACACACCGTGTCCACCGGGCAACCGGTCCAAATCGCGGCGATTATCACCGGTAGCGGTCCCGATCCCAGCAACTCGTTCCTCGACTTCACCAATCCTGACGTCCCGCCGTGGCTAAGCCACTACTTCGGTGATTTCGGTGCCGACCTCCAGGTCTTCGCCGTCGACGGTCAGCCCACCTTGGCCTCACCGCTGTTCCAGTTGCCCGGCAATCTCTCCTCCGGTTTCCTGGTGCAACTCGGCCCGATCGGCGTACAGCCCCAGCTCACGGTCGGGGTGACCGACGCCCTGCGGAATCAGTTCCCGTATGCGATTCCGTTCACCGCTGCCGGGCCGCTGTTCCCGGTCTCGGGTTATCCCAGTGCGGACCAGTTTGCCTTTACCGGGCAGTATTCGGTGAGCCAGCCCGGCGGTCCCACCGTTGTGCTGGGCACCTACGACTTCCCGGGGTGCGCGCAACAGTGCCTGCCGACTCTCATCGACAGCGGTGCCCCGAGTGCGTCGGTCAACCTCGCTGGCACCAGTCCGCCCTTCCCGTACGCGGTTGACGGGAACAACGAGAGCCCGCTGCAGCCGGGCACCACCGTCACCGCGACGTTCCCCACCGCCGCCGGTCGTCCGGCACTGACGTGGTCGTTCGTCGCTGGTGACAACCAGAGCGTTGATTACCTCGTGTACTACGCATACCCGGACACGCAGGCGTCTTCCCAGACCATGGGGCCGGGGTTGACGCTCTACAACGATTTCGACGTGATGTTCGACGTGCGGGACCAGGTGATCTGGCTGCGACCGACCAGCGCCCAGGCCGGCGTCGTGCTGCAATCGGTGACCACGACCGGGGCGCAGTCCTACGCCCAGAAGGCCGAACTGGACGGCACCTACCGCACCGGAGGGGCGGATTTCACCGTCGGCGGGGTGACCACCTTGATCGGGAACACTGTCATCGATACCGGGGCCGGCGATGTGACGTTCTCCGGCTCCGTCGACGGCGGGGTGGCGCTGACGGTGAATTCGGCTGGCAGCACCACGTTCACGCGCGGAACCGGGTCGCTCAGCCCATTGACGACCATCACGACCGATCGGGTAGGCCGCACGGTGACCAATGGAGTTGAGACTCTCGGCAACCAGGAGTACCGCGATGATCTGATACTCAGTGGAAATTACTTCGCTGGTGGGCGGTTCGCCGTCGGCGGCTCCACCATCCTGAGCGGTCCGGTGAAACTCACCGCGAACGACGGTGTGGAACTTGGTGGACCGGTTGATTCGCTTGCCTACAAGGGGTTTCCGCTGTACCTGACGGCATCGGGCCCCATCATGTTTGGTGATGCGGTGGGCGCAACTAATCCGCTGGGCGGCCTCACCCTCAGTGACGGATCTGCAGGAAGTCAACCGGTGACCGCGACAGCGACAGCCCCAATCAATCTCAACGGTGCTCTGGGCTACTCGACGAACTCGACAAGCCTGCCGCTAGGGATGCTGATCAATGGTGTGACTGCGGTGTTCACCGGAGGCGGTGTGATCCAGCAATTCGACAGCGCCGGGATCTTCGTTGAAGACTCGGCGAACTCGCGACTCGAAGGATTCACGATCATCGGTAACGGAAGTGCTGATTCGACCGGCGGTATCAGTGCCAGCGGTCAGATAACCAACCTCCAGGTAGTCGACTGCGCAATCAGAGTTAACACTGGCGCGGGAGTGACTGTCGACGGGCCCGCGTCACTCGGCAACGCCATCCTGTCCAACTCGATCTACAACAACACCGGCGCCGGGATCGTCTTGAGCGATGGAGCCAACGGAGGCCAGGGTGCCCCACAGAATCTTGTGGCCCAGCAACTCACCGCCCAGACCGCGGTCGTGAGCGGCACCGTGCCGGCGGCCGGCGGCTACACCGGAGAGTTCCTGGTCCAGATCTTCGGCAACGGCAGCGGCCTTCCGGGCCAGTACCTCATCGGACAGACGGTGACATCGGGTGCCTTCAGCGTGGCCGTTCCCACCAGCGCGGGCCTTCCCGATTTCCCCTTCCTCGCCTACTCCGCCACCGCAACGCCGGTCACCGGCGCGCGGAACACCTCGCCGTTCTCAGAGGCGGTGCCGCTGACGCTGAGCTGAGCTCAGACCCGGATCATCCACCCGGTGTTCGGATCGACCGCGAGGCTGAGCACGTCGACGGCCTCGAAAGCGCTCAGGGGAACGGTGCGCAGTTCACGCTGCGCGGTCAGATAGCTCGTGCCGGTCCAGCCATTGCTCATGGCCAGCAGCCCCATCCCGTCCCGACCGGCGTTGAACGAGTCGTAGACCACCGCACCGTGCTGCTGCAGGGCGCGCAGCACCACCTGGGTGGCCGGGTCGTAGTCGGACACGTCGAAGTCGGCGCGCAGCCGGAACACGGTGCCCATCGGGACGCCGTCCGGGTTGGTGCCGGTGCCGTCGCCGGCCCGTGCCGGCCAGGTGTGGCCGGTGCCGCGGTCCCCGCCGATGGCGACGCCCAGCATGTGGTCGATCGATCCGCGCTGCAGTTCGTCGGGGCGCAGGATCAGCGGCAGGTAGGGCAGCCGGGAGGCGTTGGCCCAGCCCTGGGCGGGGTAGAGCGGCGAGCTCATGTCGACCTGGACCCCGGCCTCGGCGATCCAGGCCGACCCGTAGACGTTGGCGTAGACGGCATTGCCCAGCGCGTCGGGGACGCTGTTGGCCGGCAGTTCCACCCCGTTGGCGACGTTGTAGAGCTCCTGGGAGATACAGGTGCCTTCCTGGAAGACCAACAGGTGGCGGTCCCAGGCCGGAACACTCGGCATCCCCTCCACCAGCGGGTAGTCGGGGATGGCGTACGGGCGGTCGTCGATCGAGGGCCCACTGGTGGAGTAGCCGCGGTTGAAGATCACCCGCTCGGTGGGACGATCGGCGCCGACCACGTTGACCGGCATACCCGCGGTGTTGCCCATCCACGGCTCGCCGCCCCACCCCGCGATCAGCGTGCCGCCGAGCAATGCGGTCCAGGTGTCGGACTTGGCCAGTACCGGAAGGGCACTCACGTCGGCATGGAACACCGAGTCGGCCGGCATCAGGGTGCACCCGCAGAAGGTGGAGAGCTCGCTGACCGTGCCGGGGGCGCCGATCGTGACCGTGACCGGCACGGCGACCGTCCCGCCGCGCCCGTCGTCGATGGTGATCGTGAACGCGTCGCTGCGCTCGGCGGCCGTCGCCCCGGCTGCGCCGGCGGCCTGCCGGGCCTCGTCGGTGGGGGTGAACGCGAATCCGCCGGTGCCGGCCACCACGACCGCACCCTTCGCGGTCGTCGCCGATCCGCTGTAGCTCAGCGGGTCGCCGTCGGGGTCGCTGCCGATCACCGCGCCGCTGACCACTCCGGTGACCGCATCGGTTCCGGTGATTCGCACCGTGCCGGTCGGGGCGCGGTTCGGCGGGGTGAACGGGGCGACGGTCACCGTGACGGTGGCGGTGCTGGAATCGCCCCGTTCCCCGAAGAGTCCGAAGCTCAGCAGGTGCACCAATCCGGCCAGGCCGTGAATGGCGAAGCCGCTGGGGGCGTCGCTGACGGTGACCCGGAACGTGTCGGTGGTTCCGGCTGCAGCGATCGAGGCGATCGAGGCGTTCGGGGTGTAGGTGAAAGTGCCGTCGGGGGTGATCGCGGCGCTGCCGCGGGCCGGGCTGGCGGTGATCGCGAAACCCAGGTACGGGCTGTCCGGATCGGTGGCGTTGAGCCGGCCGCTGACCACTCCGTCGGGCGCCTGCGCGATCTGGGTCGGGGCGAGCCGGGGTGTCTGGTTGTTGAACAGGGCGCCCACCCCGGAGAAGAATGCCGTGACGGGATCGGGGGCCGGCGCGGACGCCGCGCGCGCGGTGGCACTCCCGGACCCGGATGACGCCGCGTCAGCCGCGGCCGGCCGGGCGGCGGGGACGGTGCCGCGCACCCGCGTCGGCAGTGCGTCAGTGCTGTCGCCCTCGGGTGCGGCCCGGGTGGCGGGGCGACGCGCCGCGACGTCGCGGCGTTTGCTCGCAGCCGGCGACTGCGCCCGGCGGGGCGTGGATGCGGCCGGGCCGGCTGACGGTTCCGCTCCGCTCGACGCTGTCTGCGCGGTGTCCGGTGGCGCCGAATCGGCGGCGGCCTCGGAGATCCCGGCGATCCCGGCGGACGCGGTGAGGGCCGCACCGATGCCGAGGGCGACGGCCAGCGCGCCCACCCGGCCGACATGCCGTGCAGCAGCCATCGCAGCCCCCTTTGTTCAGTTAACTGTAAACCATAGCTCAGGAAAATCACAGCCACATGGCCGGGAGGGAAGATGTCCCCGCGGGTCGGCGATACTGGCTCCCGTGCCCGATCGCAACGTGCTGGGCGGCCCCCTGCAGCCGTGCGGCAC
>NZ_JBJTCF010000123.1:0-4249 GCF_046091765.1 Mycobacterium sp. | reverse complement strand
GATCAGCTCGGATCTGGGCAACGGGCCGGGCATCCAGGAGGTGGCCACCTTCTCGGTGGACGTCGAGGGCCCCAGCGGCTCGGTCGCGGTGGCCAACGCCCACGGCACCGTCACCGGCGCGGCCGGCGGGGTGCTGCTGCGCCCCTTCGCCCGGCTGATCTCCAAAGCCGGCGACAGCGTCACCACCTACGGCGCACCCTGGGACATGCAGTAGCGGGAGCTCGCCTGAGTTCAGCCGGCGGCTGAGGAGTCCTTGCCGCCGACCGCATCACGGATTTCGGTGAGCAGCCGGTTCTGCTTGTCCTCCGCCGACTCGGCCGCCTCCTTGCTGCGGATCTTGCTGTAGGGCAGCACCACCAGGAAGTAGACCACCGCCGCGACGAGCAGGAAATTGATCGCCGCCGTCAGCACCACGTTCAAGTCGATCGTCTGGCCGTCCCCGATGTCGATCTGCAGAAGCCCGTAGGAGGCGCCCTCACCCGCGCCGGCCCGGTCGATCAGCGGCTGGACGACGCTGTCGGTGAACTTGGTGACCAGCCCGGTGAACGCGGTGCCGATGACCACCGCGACCGACAGGTCGACGATGTTGCCGCGGGCGATGAATTCCTTGAATCCCTGTAACACGGTGTGCCTTTCGTTGTGCCTTGCCGGGCAAAACGGTACCGTACCGGCGATCAGCGGATCGTCACCGTGACGTCCTGCACCAGGGATGCGGCGGCGAGTGCCGTGGCGGCGGCGGCCGGGAGGGCGACCAGGACGATCCGGTCGTCCGCGCCGCCGGGAGCCGCGCGCGCCGTCACCGACACCACCATCGCGTTAGCGGCGATCACCCGCGGCCGGGCGGTGCTCTCGGCCCGACCCGCCGCGGCGCCCGAACCCAGGACGTCGACCACGTCGCCCGCGCGAATCACCTCGGCGAGTGCGGGGTTGGCGAGGTGCAGGGGCACCACCCGCGCGTCGGGTCCGGCGGCCAGCCCGGCCAGCCGTGAGCCGAGCACCCGCACGTCGGTGAGCACCTCGCCCCGACGCGCCGGACCGGCCAGGGTGGCCCCGAGCACCGCGGTGATGTCGCGCAGCGCGCCGTCGGGAAGCGTTGCGGCCAAACGCTTTTCCAGTCTGAGGTGATCGGCGCTCAGGTGAACACCGGGACGCAGATCCTCAGCGGCCACGACCACGTCGGCGAGGGTGGCGGCCGGGTCGGCACGCAGCGCAGCGGCCCCGGCCAGCACGACCAGCAGACCCGCCGCGAGGCGGCGGGCCAGCACGGTCCGGGTGAAGTCGGGCCGCAGCGCGCGGGAAACCCGGTTGAGCACAGAGGGATTCAGCGAGCAGCCCATCGCGTCACGGTAGGACGCGCCGCACGGCGGTGACGACCGCCGCGAGCCGGGGTGTGGATAGTCGCTTAGCTCGACGTGGCGGGTGCGGGAGTCGAGCTGCCGCTCGCGGGGGTCGACCCGCCGGAGCTGCTTGAGGCACCCGAGGCACTCGAAGCCCCCGACGAGGATTCCTTGGATCCGGAGGACTCCGACGCCGTGGACGTGCCCGCTGAGTCCGATTTCGCAGCGGCGCCGCTCTTGGCCGCCTCCCGGCTGTCGGTCCGGTAGAAGCCGCTGCCCTTGAACACCACACCGACCGAGTTGAACAGCTTGCGCAGCCGGCCCGCGCACTGCGGGCACTCGGTGAGCGCATCCTCGGTGAACGCCTGGACCGCGTCGAAACGGTGGTCGCACGCGGTGCAGGCGTAGCTGTAGGTCGGCACGGAAACCTCCGGGACGAAGGGATTGGTTAGCACTCTACCGTCTCAAGTGCTAGACCGTCTCACGTGCTAGAACGACGACCCGCCGTCGGGCATTCCCGCCAGGGTGACCAGCCCCGCCCCGGGCGTCAGCGCGTGCGTCATACGCACGTCGTGCGGTTCGGCGGGCAGTGTGTCGACCACCTCCTCGTCGCGCACCACGGCCACCAGCCGGGTCCCCGGCGCGCACAGCGGCAGCGACCGGTCATAGAAGCCGCCGCCGCGGCCCAGTCGCACCCCGGCGCGATCCACCGCCAGCGCCGGGACCAGGACGACCTGCGCCTGCGCCACCTCGGCGGCCGGCAGCCACGGCTCGGGCGGCTCGGGCACCCCGAAGGGCCCGTCGACCAGGTGGCCGGGAACGTACTCGCCCCACCTCAGCGGCAGGTGCTCGCCGCCGGGGCCGGTCCGGGCCACCGGCACCAGCACCCGGTCGCACAGCTGCCGCAACCGGTCAAGAAGGGCCGCCGATCCCGGCTCGGTTCCCGCCGGGAGGTAGGCGCAGACGGTGCGGGCGCCGCGCACGGCGGCGCCGAGGTGGGCGCACAATCGCTCGGCCTCGGCGTGGCGCTGGTGCGCCGACTGCGCCCGGCGGGCCGCCAGCACCGCACGGCGGCGGGTGCCCTTCGACTCGGCGGCCACCGGATCCATGGGATCCAGCCTGTCAGAAACCGCGGTGCGTAACGTCGTGCCCCCGCTGTGGTGCCGTTAGGGTGATTCCGATGTCCGCCTCCAGGGTTTCCATTCCCCGCACGGCCGTGGTGCCGGCGGCGGGCCTGGGCACCCGGTTCCTGCCGGCGACCAAGACCGTGCCCAAAGAACTGCTGCCCGTCGTGGACACTCCCGGCATCGAACTGGTCGCCGAGGAGGCCGCCGAGGCCGGAGCCGAGCGGCTGGTGATCGTGACCTCCGAGGGCAAGGACGGCGTGGTCGCGCACTTCGTGGAGGACCTGGTGCTGGAGGGCACCCTGGCCGCCCGCGGCAAGAAGGCGATGCTGGAGAAGGTGCGCCGGGCACCGGAGCTGATCAAGGTCGAGTCGGTGGTGCAGTCGCGCCCGCTGGGCCTGGGGCACGCGGTCGGCTGCGTGGAGTCGGTGCTGTCCCCCGACGAGGATGCGGTATCGGTGCTGCTGCCCGATGACCTGGTGCTGCCCATCGGCGTGTTGGAGACGATGGCCGAGGTGCGCGCCCGCTACGGCGGCACGGTGCTGTGCGCGATCGAGGTTTCTCCCGAGGAGGTCAGCGCCTACGGGGTTTTCGACGTCGAACCGGTGCCCGGCTCGACCAACCCGGACGTGCTGCGGGTGAAGGGCATGGTGGAGAAGCCGCCTGCTGCCCGGGCGCCGTCGCTGTTCGCCGCGGCCGGCCGCTACATCCTGGACCGCGCCGTCTTCGACGCGCTGCGCCGCGTCGAACGGGGATCGGGCGGGGAGATCCAGCTCACCGACGCCATCGCGCTGCTCATCGCCGAGGGCCATCCGGTGCACGTGGTGGTGCACCGCGGATCCCGACACGACTTGGGAAATCCCGGCGGCTATCTGAAGGCTGCGGTTGACTTTGCCTTGGATCGTGACGACTACGGCCCCGACTTGCGGCGTTGGCTGGTCGAGCGGCTTGCCCAGACCGAACAGACCGAGCGGTAGGGGCGCGGCGGGTCCGTCCCGGGCAGAAAGGCGCGCTGTGCGTTCGGTGGAGGAGCAGCAGGCCAAGGTGATGGCGGCCGCGGTCGCGCCGCGGCCGGTGCGGGTTCCCATCGCCGAGGCGCAGGGCCTGATGTGCGCCGAGGAGGTCGTCACCGAGGAGCCGATGCCCGGGTTCGACCAGGCCGCCGTGGACGGCTACGCGGTGCGCAGCGTCGACGTCAGCGGCGGCGAGGGCGAGATCGTGCTGCCGGTGATGGGGACCATCGAGGCCGGGGCGCGCGCGCCGAGCAGGCTGCAGCCCAAGCAGGCGGCGCGGGTGCAGACCGGCGCGCCGATGCCCACCCTTGCCGACGCGGTGCTGCCGCTGCGCTGGACCGACGGCGGTCAGGCGCGGGTGCGGGTGCTGCGCGGGGTCCGCTCGGGGGCCTACGTCCGCCGCGAGGGCGACGACGTGCAGCCCGGCGACGTGGCGGTGCGCGCCGGCGCGATCATCGGGCCGGCCCAGGTCGGTCTGCTCGCGGCGGTCGGGCGCGAGCGGGTGCTGGTGCACCCGCGTCCGCGGGTGGCGGTGATGAGTGTCGGCGGGGAGCTGGTCGACATCTCCCGCACCCCCGGCAACGGCCAGGTCTATGACGTCAACTCCTACGCGCTGGCGGCCGCCGCCCGCGACGCCGGCGCGGAGGCCACCCGGATCGGCATCGTCAGCACCGAACCCAAGGAGCTGCGCGAAGTCGTCGAAAGCCAGATCAACCGCGTCGAGGTGCTGCTCATCGCGGGTGCGGTCGGCGGGGCGGCCGCCGAGAGCCTGCGC
>NZ_JBJTCF010000122.1:0-3072 GCF_046091765.1 Mycobacterium sp. | reverse complement strand
ACCTACGGCTGCACCTGATCTCGCACCGCCTCGTCGAACCGCACGGCTGCAACCTGGACGGGGTGTTCGGGGCGCTGGCCAACGTGGTGTGGACCAACTACGGGCCCTGCCCGGTAGAAGGTTTCGAAGGGATCAGGCTGCGACTGCGCCGGCGCGGGCCGGTGACGGTCTACGGGGTGGACAAGTTCCCCCGGATGGTCGACTACGTGGTACCCACCGGCGTGCGCATCGCCGACGCCGACCGGGTTCGCCTCGGCGCGCACCTGGCCCCGGGCACCACTGTCATGCACGAGGGGTTCGTCAACTTCAACGCCGGCACACTCGGCGCCTCGATGGTCGAGGGCCGCATCTCCGCCGGCGTGGTGGTCGGTGACGGCTCCGACGTCGGCGGCGGCGCCTCGATCATGGGCACGCTCTCCGGCGGTGGCACCGAGGTCATCTCGGTGGGCGAACGCTGCCTGCTGGGCGCCAACTGCGGGCTGGGCATCTCGCTGGGTGATGACTGCATCGTCGAGGCCGGGCTCTACCTGACCGCGGGCACCAAGGTCAGCACCCCGGAGGGCGCCACCGTCAAGGCCCGCGAGCTCTCCGGGGCGAACAACCTGCTGTTCCGCCGCAACTCGGTGACCGGCGCGGTGGAGGTGGTGGCCCGCGACGGCCGGGGCGTCACGCTCAATTCGGACCTGCACGCGAACTGACCCCCGCCACCGTGCGTGTCGGTACGCCGACACGCCGCTAGGGCGTACGGTGACGCACACTCGCGGCTAGAGAAGCCCCTTCTTGATCACCTTGCCCATCGCGTTGCGCGGCAGCGAGTCGACCAGCCGCACCTCGCGGGGCCGTTTGTGCACCGAAAGCTGTTGGGCCACATACTCAATGAGCTGTTCTGGCCGGGCATCGCCGACCACGAAGGCGACGATCCGCTGCCCCAAATCGGCGTCAGGCAGCCCGACCACCGCGACCTCGGCGACACCGGGATGATCCATCAGCACCATTTCGATCTCCCCCGCCCCGATGCGGTAGCCGCCGGACTTGATCAGGTCGACCGACTCCCGGCCGACGATGCGGTGCATCCCGTCGTGGTCGATGACGGCGGCGTCACCGGTGCGATACCAGCCGTCGGCGGTGAACGACTCCGCGGTGGCGTCGGGCCGGTTGAGGTAGCCGTCGAACATCGTCGGGGTGCGCACCTGCAGCGAGCCCACGGTCTGCCCGTCGTGCGCAACGGCGGAACCCTGCTCGTCGACCAGCCGGGTCTGCATGCCGGGCAGCGGCAGCCCGACCCATCCGGGCCGCCGTTGCCCGTCGGCGCGGGTGCTGACCGTGATCAGGCTCTCGGTGCAGCCGTAGCGCTCGACCGGCCGGTGCCCGGACAGCGCGGCCAGCCGCTCGAAGACCGACACCGGCAGCGCAGCACTGCCCGATACCAGCAGGCGCGCGGCGGACAGCGCACCGGCCGCCCCGGCATCGGCAGCCATCCTCGACCACACCGTAGGCACGCCGAAGAACAGCGTGCCGCCCGCGGCGGCCGCCGCCGCGTAGCCCTCCGGCGTGGGTTTGCCGGTGTGGACGAACCGGCTGCCCACCCGCAGCGCGCCGATCAGGCCGAGCACCAGCCCGTGCACGTGGAACATCGGCAGCCCGTGCACCAGGACGTCGTCGGCCGTCCACTGCCAGGCCTGGGCCAGCGCGTCGATGTCGGCCGCGATGGCGGCGCGGCTGAGGATCACGCCCTTGGGCGGGCCGGTGGTTCCCGAGGTGTAGATCACCATCGCGGTGTGCCGCGGGTCCGGCTCGGCGTAGCGGTGCCAGCTGCGGGCGTGCCGGCGGACCGGCACGTGGGGCAGTCCGCACGGGTCGGCCGGCTGCTCCCCCAGCCAGGCTCGGGCTCCCGAGTCGGCGAGGATGTGCAGGCGCTCGGCGGCACCCACATCGGCGGGCACCGGGACGAACGGCACGCCGGCGATCAGGCAGCCGGACACCGCCAGCACGGTGGCCGCGCTCGGCGTGGCCAGCACCGCGACCCGGCCGGCTCCGCCGACCCGCTCGGCCACCGAGGTCGCCGCGCCGAGCACATCCCCGCGCGAGAGCGTCACCCCCTCGGCGGCCAGGGTCACCGCGTCGCCGACGTCGGGTCCGGCTGCCACCGCTGCGGGGTTTAGCGAGGCCAGCAGCACTCCGCGAGGCTACCGCGACGCCCGGCGCGTCGTGTTGCAGATGCGACGGGTGGGGTTTGACGGCGGTTACCCTCGCCCTATGAGGTCCGGACGCGGCCTGCGCGCCGGCAGCCTGCTGGTCGCGCTGCTGGTGGCACTGCTCGGCGCGGCCCCGGCGGCGGCGGCGCCGCAGCCGTGGAACGGCCGCTACCAGATGGTCACCTACGCCTCCCAGAAAGCCGGCACCAGCCCGGCCAACCGGCAGCCGGAGAACGATTTCGCGGCCGTCTTCGTGCTCTCGACCGCCTGCTCGGGCGGGCGCTGCGTGGCCACCGTCGTCGACGGCCCTCGACCGGGCAACCCGACCGTGCCGCAACCCACCCGCTACACCTGGACCGGTTCGGAGTGGGCGACCAACTACGAGTGGCTGTGGGACTGCCTGCTCGAAGACGTGGGCCGCAAGCAGTGGGCCCGCGCCACGTCGTGGGCGTTCTACGCCCCACAGCCGGACGGGTCGCTGCGCGGCACCTGGCACACCGACATCGCCGAGGGCCCGTGCCGCGGCAGCGTGATCATGCCGGTGACCGCCGTCCCGGCCTGAGCCGTAAATTCTTGGTGAAACCCGCCCCAAAACGGGTAACAGTGTGGTTTCTGTTAACGATGAGGAAGACGAGCCGAACCGGCCCACCTCGCGGAACGGGTAAGGGGACACCATGAAAGCAGGTCGTGTGCTGGTGGCGGTGCTTGCCAGGGTGTCAGCCAGGGTGGCAGCGGTGCTGTCGGGGGTGCTGGTGCTGGCGGCGGGGCTGGTCGGGGGTGCGGGCAGTGCGCAGGCGGCGCTGGACAATCAGATGACGCTGGTCGACGGTGGTGGGCGCACGATGACGATCCAGCAGTGGGACACCTTCCTTGACGG
>NZ_JBJTCF010000121.1:0-2567 GCF_046091765.1 Mycobacterium sp. | reverse complement strand
GGGCTCGACCGGTGTGGCCGGCCAGGCCGGCGGCAGCGGTGGCAGGGGCGGCAACGGTGGTGCCGGTGGTGCCGGTGGCCTGTTCGGCCTTGGTGGCGGTACTGCCGCCGCGGGTAAGGCCGGCAGCGGCGGCAACGGAGGTAAGGGCGGTGTGGCCGGAAAAGGCGCCAACGGCGGTGCGGGTGCGAATGGCACCGATGCTGCAGCGGGAAGCATCGCCGCGGTGGCGGGCAGCGATGGCGGTGCAGGCGGCAGCGGTGGCACCGGCGGTTCCGGTGGCGCGGCCGGTGCGGCCGGCGGAGCGGGCGGAACTACGGGAACTCAGGGCAACGGCGGCAAGGGCGGTAATGCCGGCAGCGGCGGTCTCGGCGGTAATGGCGGCAACGGACTCAGCGCCGTGACGGTGGCCATCGTTAGTCGCGCGGGCGCCAACGGTGGCAACGGCGGTAACGCCGGCGTCGAAGGCGCCGGCGGCTCCGGTGCGGTCGCGGGCTCGACGGGTTCGTTCGGCAGCGGCGGTAACGGCGGCAACGGTGGCAATGCCGGAAACCTCGGCGGCAGTAGCAATGACGCCGGCGCCGGTGGCGCGGGTGGCAACGGCGGCACGGCAACCGGTGGCAAGGCCGGCAACGGCGGCGCCGGCGGCAACGGCGGCCAGGGCGGTCCCGGCGGCGCCGGTAACCCCGGAGCCGGAACCCGGGGCGGCAACGGTGGTGCCGGCGGGGCCGGTGGCAATGGCGGCGCGGCGACTAGCGGTATCGCCGGTAATGGCGGCGCAGCCGGTATCGGCGGAGCGGCAGGCAACGGTGGCGCAGGCCAGGCCGGTCAGACTGCAGGGGCTGCAGGCAACTCGGGCGGCGTCGGAGGTAATGGCGGCGCCGGCGGTGCCGGTGGCAAGGCTGGTGCCGCGACGACGGGCACTAATGGAACGGCCGGCAGTGGCGGCAATGGCGGTGCGGCTGGAGCGGGCGGCGCCGGAGGTGCCGGTTCTGCGGGCAGCACGGCAAGCGTCGCCTCTCTCAGCGGCGGCAACGGCGGAGCGGGCGGCAATAGCGGTGTAGCCGGCGCCGGCGGCGCGGCCGGCGGCAACGGCGGAACCACCGGCGCTGCCGGTGCGGTGGCCAATGGCGGAGCCGGCGGTGACGGCGGGGCCGGTGCGAACAACACCGTGTTCGGGATTGCCGATGGCTCACCGACCGGTGGCAATGGCGGCAACGGCGGCGCGGGCGGAACCGGCTCGGGCAGCGGTGGCGCCGGCGGGAACGGTGGGGTCGCAGGCACCGGCTATGACGGCCAGATCCTGTTCGTCGGCGCCACCACGCTTGGTGAGAACGGAACCGCCGGCGGTAGGGGCGGCAATGGCGGTGCCGGAGGCGCCGCGGGTACCGGCACCGGAGGCAAGGGCGGCAACGCCGGCAATGGCGCTACTGGTGGGAATGGCAGAGCGATTGGGCTGGGCGCGCCGCTCACCGCAACAGTGATCGGCGGCGGCAATGGCGCCGGCGGCGGCGACGCAGGCACAGCCGGCAGTGGCGGCACCAGCGTGAGCGGTACCGCCGGCCAGAACGGCACCAGTGCCACCGGCGGAAATGGTGGTATCGGTGGCGGCGTCACGGCGGATCTCGCCGCCAGCAACACCACCGCCCAGGTACTCGGCGGAGACGGCGGCAACGGCGGCAACAGCACCGGGGGAACCGGCGGACGGGGTGGCAAGGCCGGCAGCGCATCAGGCGCCAGTTCCGAGGGTGGCGCAACCGGCGCCCAGTTCGCAGGCGGCCAGGGCGGCAACGGCGGCAACGGATCGGCCGGCAACGGTGGCGCGGGCGGTACGGGTGGTAACGCGACGGCAACAACGATCGTCAACGCAGGAGTGTTCGGCGGCAACGGCGGTAATGCCGGGCAGAGCGGCGCACTCGGAGGCGCAGGCGGTATCGCGACGGCAGGCGCCACCGGCAGCTCGGCGACCAACGGCACAACTGGAGCCAACAGCTAGAAGACCGCCAACGGAATTGGCCCCCGGCAAGGGGCGGGGGCCAATTCCGTTGCGTAGGAACCGAATGCGAGCCACCCAGCCACTCTGGATTAATTCGTCACTGTGACGTATCGACATCTTTTGGTCGGGGGTGGGGCAGTGGCTGAGCAAGAGTCGCACAACCAGTCCGGACTACAAGCAATCCGGATTACAAGTCCGGCGGCGCCGCCTTCACGGCCGGGCAAACCTGACGCCGGAAGCGATCACCGGTATGCCGTCAATTCCGGGAACCGTAGCGGGCCGGCCTTGAAGTCGGGTGGCGCATCATCCGGCTGGCGGCGCGAGAGCCAACCGGAAACGGGGTTGGCATCGCCCGCCCGGCTCGGGTGTGTGTGCCGATAAGCAACATTATGTCAAGTCAGAGGGAACGTTTCGCCTGGTTGGACCCCCTCGTTCCGCCCTGTCGGCCCGGCCAGCACCGGAACGCGTTATCCACTGTGTGCCGGCCGCCGGGCCAGCTCTAGTCCCCTGCGCTCTGACAATGACGAGCGAGAGCAACGCCATTGCGATGCGCCACGTCTGCGAGGGTGCTGTC
>NZ_JBJTCF010000120.1:0-66324 GCF_046091765.1 Mycobacterium sp. | reverse complement strand
GTCTTCTACTACAAGGCGCTCGGGCTGCGGTACGTGATCGTGTTCCTCGTGCTGTCGTTCCTGCTGGTCGCGCTGTTGGTGATGTGTTTCCTGCAGATCCGGCGGCAGGTGCTCATCCCGCCGGCGCTGCGCGACGGATTCAAGGCCCACCTCGACAACAAGGAATACCAGCAGGCCTACGAGCTGGCGAAGGCCGACGATTCCTACCTCGGCCGCGTCCTCGCCGCCGGGATGGGGAAGCTCCAGGCGGGCTACCCTGCCGCGGTCGAGGCGATGCAGGAGGTCGAGGCCGAGGAATCGATGAAGCTCGACCACAAGGTGAGCTACATCTCGCTGATCGGAGCGCTGGCGCCGATGTTCGGCCTGCTCGGCACGGTCGACGGGATGGTGTCGGCGTTCATGGTGATCGCCAAGAGTGCCACCGCCCCGAAGCCGGCGGAGCTGGCGATCGGCATCTCCCAGGCGTTGATCACGACGCTCATCGGCCTGTGGCTGGCGATCCCGGCGATCGCCTGTTTCGCGCTGTTCCGCAACTGGCTCCAGCGGCTCAACGGCGAGGTCGACGAGGAGGCGCTGGCGTTGATGGAACGGTTCGAGAGCATGGGGACGAAGACGGCCCGCGGGGCCACCGGTTCGGGCGCCGGTTCGGCTGCGGCAGCGGGACGCGAGGATCGCACCCATGGCGCGTAGGCCTGGCGCGGCGGGGCCGCCGACCACCGACCTCGACATGACGCCGATGATCGACATGACGTTCCAGTTGATCACGTTCTTCATGTTCGTGATGAACTTCTCCGAGGCCGAGCAGGACGAGCGGATCCGGCTGCCGCTCAGCCAACTCGCCAAGCCGTCGGATCGCGTCGTCGAGAAGCCGCTCACGCTCCAGCTCACCAGCGCCGGTTCGGTGATCTACGCCGGCGAGTTGATCGCCGTCCGCGACATCGGCGGCTACCTGGAACGCGAGAAGACGGTGATGCTCGACGCCGGGCGCGAGCCCGCCGGGGCGACGGTGATCATCCGGGCCGACGGCCGGTCGAAGACCGGCGAGGTCCAGGAGGTCATCCGCATCTGCCAGGAGAAGGGGTTCGAACGCTTCGCCCTCCGGGCCCAGTACGACGAGGGGTAGCACGATGCGACGGCGGGCCGCCAGCACGCTCGGCGACAAAGTCGAGATCAACATGACGCCGATGATCGACGTCGTGTTCCAGCTGATGTCGTTTTTCATGTGCACCCTCAAGGTGGTCGCACCGGAGGGGGATTTCGACGTCCGCATGCCCCTGGCGACGGCGGCCGCGGCCGTTCCCGACGACCAGCAGGTGCCGCCGATCCGCGTCCGCCTCGCCGCGAATCCCGACGGTCAGCTCGCCGGGATCACGATGAACGGCGCCCCGATCGCCGACTTCGCCGAGCTGCGCCGCAAGGTGGTCGGGTTGGTGGGCGATGCCCGCGGCCCCAACTCGCTCGCCGAGCGGACCGAGGTCGAGTTCGACTGCGACTACGGTCTGCGCTACTTCAACGTCGTGCAGGCGATCACCGCGGTGTCGGGCACGGTCGAGGACGGCCGGATCGTCGAGCTGGTGCGGAAGATCAAGTTCACCCCGCCGAAACGCGCCGCGCCGCGCGGCTGACGGTGGTGCCGGACGCGGCTCAGCCGCGCGGGTGGAAGCGGCCGTGGACCCGGCGGAGCCGCCCCGAATCGACGTGCGTGTAACGCTGCGTCGTGGCGATGCTCGAATGGCCGAGCATCTCCTGCACGTGGCGGAGATCGACGCCGCCGGCCACGAGGTGGGTGGCGAACGAGTGCCGCAGCGTGTGGGGCCCGATGTCGGCGGGGATCCCCGCCCCGTACACCGGCCCGCCCCAGCGGTTGACCAGCGGACGGTCACCCTGGACGGTGCCGACCCAGACCGCCGTCGACAGCGACGGGGTGAAGCCGACCATCCAGGCGTCGCGGTTGGCGCCGGTGTCACCGAGCTGATTGGTGCCGGTCTTGGCCGCCGACGCACGCCCGCCGGCCAGGTTGTGCCCGCCCGACCAGCCGGCGATCGGCTGCATGGCGGCAATCACGTTGTCGGCCACCGGCTTCTCGATGCGCCGCTCGCCGGTGTTCTCCTCGGTGGCCGCGTCGAAGAGCACCTCGCCCTGGGCGTTGGCGACGCGCTCGACGAAGTGCGGCCGGTGGTACATCCCGGAGTCGGCGATCGTGGCGTACGCCGAGGCCATGTCGATCACCCGGGTCTCGTACTGGCCGAGCACGACCCCGTTGCCGGGCGGGCCGCCCTGGCCGTCCTCGGAGAGGGTGAAGTCCACGCCGGGGAAGCTCTCGGCGATGCCCGCGCGGTGCGCGGCGTCGGCGACGTCGGCCGGGCCGTTGCGCAGCTTCAGCATCAGCCGGTAGTAGCTGGTGTTCAGCGAGCGCTTGAGCGCCTCGGCGATGTTGCAGGTTCCGCAGCCGTCACCCTCGACGTTGTTGATGGTCAGCTTGTCGTTGATCTTCAACGGCGAGCTGTCCACCTGGTAGCCCAGTCCCATACCCTGCTCCAGGGCGGCGATCAGGGCGAAGACCTTGAACGACGACCCGGTCGGCAACCCGGCCTGGGCGAAGTCGAAGCCCTGCGCGTCCGACCCGCCGTAGTAGGCGCGCACCCCGCCGGTGCGCGGATCGATGGAGACCACCGCCGAGCGCATCTCGGGCATCTGGCCGGACAGGTAGGTGGTGACCGCGTCCTCGGCGGCCTCCTGCGCCTGCGCGTCGATGGTGGTGGTGATCTGCAGGCCCTGGGTGTTGAGCGTCTGCTGGTCAATGTTGAACAGCTCGAGCAGTTCGTTGATCACCTGACGTTCGATGAGCCCGTTGGGTCCGGTGGTCAGGTTCTCGGTCTTGGCCTTGTCCGGGGGCACCGTCGGCGGGAAGCTCTGCTGATCGCGTTCGGACTGCGACAGCGCCCCGATGGTGACCATGCCGTCGAGCACCCAGTTCCACCGGGCCATCGCGGCGTCCTCGTTGACCGCCGGGTCCAGCGCCGAGGGCCGCTGGATCAACGCGGCGAGCAGCGCCCCCTCCGAGACGGTCAGCTGGTCGACCGGTTTGTCGAAGTAGGCCTTGGCCGCCGCGGAGATCCCGTAGGCGCTGCGGCCGAAGTAGATGATGTTGAGGTAGGCCTGCAGCACCTCGTCCTTGGACCACTGCCGCGACATCTTGGTCGAGATGACCAATTCCTTCGCCTTGCGGATCAGGCCGCCGACGCCGGTTCGCTGATCGCCGACGAGGGCGTTCTTGACGTACTGCTGGGTGATGGTCGAACCGCCCTGGAGGTCGCCGCCGAAGAGGTTGTTGCGCACCGCCCGGGCGAACCCGGTCAGCGAGAAGCCGGGGTTGGTGTAGAAGTCGCGGTCCTCGGCCGCCATGACGGCGTTGCGCACGTGCACCGGCACCTGGTCGATGTTGACATCGACCCGGTTGCCTTCCGGCGGAACGATTTTCGCCAGTTCGGACCCGTCGCTGGCCAGGATCGTCGAGACCTGGTTGGTGCGGATGTCACCGGGCTGGGGAACGCTGACGATCAGGTAGGCCATGCCGAAGGTGAGGATCGGCAGCACGAAGAACACGATCGCCGCGGCGGCCAGCCAGCGGCGGCGGCCCCAGCCCGCGGCGCGTTGCCACAGCCGCGCCGGCGTGGACAACTCCTCGCTGTGCGTGCCCCGGTGCGTGCCCCGGTGCGTCCCCCGGCCACGCGGCGGCGCGGGCGGGCGCGGTGGCGGGGGCGTGGTCTGTCCGTCGAGGACGGCTTTGACCGCCTCCACCGGGTCGCGCGGGACGAGCTGGGGGTTGTCGGGCTTCGCCGCGGGCATCACGGTGGTCCGCTGCTCGTCGGGGGGCACGAAGCCGGGCGGGTTCCGACGGCGCGCCCCGCCGGGGGCGTCCGGGACCGACCGGTCCCGACCCTCGTCGCCGCTCGCCACGGACCTAGCGTGCTGTCCGGGTGCCCGAGGCGCCCTTCGCGCTTCGTGGAGCGCCGAGCACGTAGGACTTCACCAGATGGTTCCAGCTGCAGGTGCGGCAGACCTCGACCACGTGAACCGAGAACTCCTCGAATCGGGTGGCCAGCAGGACCAGTTCCTCGGCGGTGCGCGCCGACCCGGAGACCGCGCCGAGGTGGTCGCCGAACACCCACGAGACCAGGGTGAGTTGCTCCTTGCGGCAGATCGGGCACATCACCGCACTGGGCCGGCCGTGGAACTTCGCCGCACGCAGCAGGTAGGGGTTGGCGTCGCAGACTTCGGAGACGCCGGTGCGACCGCAGTACACCTCGGCCAGCAGTGAACGCCGCCGCAGGGCGTAGTCCACCATGTGTCGCTGTAGCCGCACGCAGAACAGAGTACGTGGGCCATCCCCGCGGGGATGTGCGACCGACCGTGAACCTGGGTGATCCCGGGCGGGAAACTTCTACGATCACCACGTGGCAACCGGTCAGACGGCGAGCACCCGGGCCAGGGACAGCGATCGCACCGACACCTGCCAGATCCTCGACACGGCCCTGTCGGAGGGACAGCTGTCGATGACCGAGCACGCCGAGCGGGTCAAGGCGGCCACCAACGCGGCCACCCTGGGCGAGTTGCGGTCGCTGGTGGGCGACCTGCAGACCGCCAACGCGCCGGTGCAGCTGCCCAGCCTGGCCACCCCGCGCCCGGCTCTGACCGCGCGGACGGCGACCGGCTGGGGCCTGCGGATCGCGGCCGCGGCGGTGCTGGTGCTGCTCGGCATCGGGATCGGCTGGGGGCTCTACGGCAGCACCGGATCCCCGCTGGAGTTCACCGCCGACCCCGGCGCCCGACCCGACGGGGTGGCGCCGGTCGTGCTGACCCCGCCGCGCCAGCTGCAGTCGCTGGGCGGGCTCAACGGGCTGTTCGAGCAGATGCGGCAGAAGTTCGGCGACACCACCGGCTACCAGCTGACCGTCTACCCCGACTACGCCATCCTCAACCGGCCCGACGCCGGCGACGCCCGCCGCACGCTGAGCTACACCTACCGCGGCGGCTGGGACGATCCGTCGACCACCAGCCGCGGCAGCGACGACGTCGTGGTCGACCTGGGCAAGATGGACACCACCGCGATCGTCGGGGTGCTGCGCGGCGCCCCCGAGACGCTCGCCATCGCCCCCGCCGAGGTGCGCACCACCTACCTGATCGTGCAGCCCGCCCGCGACCCCACCACCCCCGGTGCGCTGACGGTGTCGATCTACGTCTCCAGCGAATTCGGCAGCGGCTACATCGAGGTCGGCCCGGACGGCTCGGTCAAGCGGATCAACTACCCGTAGCCGCGGCGCCCGCCCGCCCGACTGGGTCGCGAATATATCGGTTCGATACTATTGGGTGACCTGTTGGGACGCCGTAACCCGCTCGCAAAGGAGGTGACTCGGTGCTCGAACTCGCCATCCTGGGACTTCTGCTCGAGTCGCCGATGCACGGCTACGAACTGCGCAAGCGGCTGACCGGCCTGCTGGGCGCGTTCCGCGCCTTCTCCTACGGCTCGCTGTACCCGGCGCTGCGCCGGATGCAGACCGACGGGCTGATCGTCGAGGACGCCGCCCCGGAGGGCACCCCGCTGCTGCGCCGCGCGCGGCGGGTCTACCAGCTCACCGAGGCCGGCCGGCAGCGCTTCGCCGAACTCGTGGTCGACACCGGCCCGCAGAACTACACCGACGACGGGTTCGGCGTGCACCTGGCGTTCTTCAACCGGACCCCGGCCGAGGCGCGGATGCGCATCCTGGAGGGCCGCCGCCGTCAGGTCGAGGAGCGCCGGGAGGGCCTGCGCCAGGCCGTCGCCCGGGCCGGCAACTCCTTTGACCGCTACACCCGCCAGCTTCACCAGCTGGGCCTGGAGTCCAGCGAGCGGGAAGTCAAATGGCTCAACGAACTCATCGCCGCCGAACAGGTGGCGCAAAGCAGATCCGAACAAGGCCTCTAGGGCCGGGATCATCCCCACCCGAAGTTGTACGAAAAGGAGTACGCCCATGACTCAGCAGACGTCGAAGGAAGTGCGCGTCGCCATCGTCGGCGTCGGCAACTGCGCGTCCTCGCTTGTGCAGGGCGTGCAGTACTACCGTGACGCCGACCCGAACTCGACCGTCCCGGGCCTGATGCACGTCACCCTCGGCCCCTACCACGTGCGGGACGTGAAGTTCGTCGCCGCGTTCGACGTCGACGCGAAGAAGGTGGGCTTTGATCTGTCCGAGGCGATCTTCGCCTCGGAGAACAACACCATCAAGATCGCCGACGTGCCGCCCACCAACGTCATGGTGCGCCGCGGCCCGACACTCGACGGCATCGGCAAGTACTACGCCGACACCATCGAGGTCTCCGACGAGGACCCCGTCGACGTGGTCAAGGTGCTCAAGGAGAACAAGGTCGACGTGATGGTGTCCTACCTGCCGGTGGGTTCGGAGGAGGCCGACAAGTTCTACGCCCAGTGCGCCATCGACGCCGGGGTGGCGTTCGTCAACGCGCTGCCGGTGTTCATCGCCTCGGATCCGGTGTGGGCCAAGAAGTTCGCCGATGCCGGCGTGCCGATCATCGGCGATGACATCAAGAGCCAGATCGGTGCCACCATCACCCACCGGGTGATGGCCAAGCTGTTCGAGGACCGCGGCGTGCAACTGGACCGCACCATGCAGCTCAACGTCGGCGGCAACATGGACTTCCTCAACATGCTCGAGCGCGAGCGGCTGGAGTCCAAGAAGATCTCCAAGACCCAGGCCGTCACCTCCAATCTCCAGAAGGAGTTCAACACCAAGGACGTCCACATCGGCCCGTCCGATCACGTCGGCTGGCTCGATGACCGCAAGTGGGCGTACGTGCGTCTGGAGGGCCGCGCGTTCGGCGACGTGCCGCTGAACCTGGAGTACAAGCTCGAGGTGTGGGACTCGCCGAACTCCGCGGGCGTCATCATCGACGCGGTGCGCGCGGCCAAGATCGCCAAGGACCGCGGCATCGGCGGCCCGGTGGTGGCCGCCTCGGCCTATCTGATGAAGAGCCCGCCGCAGCAGCTGCCCGACGACGTGGCGCGCGCGCAGCTCGAAGAGTTCATCAAGGGCTAACCGCCTCGTGGACGAGTTCGGGTTCCTGCCTGCGAACGCCGAACAGGCCGGCGTGTCCGGTCCGCTGCCTGTAGTCGAGCGCATCAGCCGCGGCGACATCAGCGCGCTGCGCTGGGGCGCCGAGCCGGCGAAGGTGGTGTTCCTGCACGGCGGCGGGCAGAACGCGCACACCTGGGACACCGTCATCGTGGGTCTGGGCCTGCCGGCGCTGGCGGTCGACCTGCCCGGCCACGGCCATTCGGCCTGGCGCGAGGACGGCGACTACGGACCCAAACTCAACGCCGACGCGGTGGCGCCGGTGATCGCGGAGTTGGCCCCCGACGCCGATCTGGTGGTGGGCATGTCGCTCGGCGGGCTGACCGCGATGCGCCTGGCTGTCACCGCACCCGAGCTTGTCCGCGAACTGGTGATGGTCGACGTCACCCCGTCGGCGCCCGAGCGCCACGAGCAGATGACCCAGGCGCAGATGGGTGCGGTGGCGCTGGTCCAGGGCGATCGCAGCTTCCCCAGCTTCGAGGCGATGGTGGAGGTCACCGTCGCCGCCTCCCCGCACCGGTCCCGGGAGTCGTTGCAGCGCGGGGTGTTCCACAACTCCCAGCAACTCGACGACGGCACCTGGACGTGGCGGTACGACACCTTCCGCAAGGGAGAGGGGTTCGAGGGCCTGTGGGAGGACGCCGCCGCGCTACGCACCCCGACGACGCTGGTGCGCGGGGCGAAGTCGTTCTTCGTCAACGACGACGACGCCGCCCGGTTCGCCGAGATCGCGCCCGGCTTCCAGCAGGTGATCGTGGTGCCCGACTCCGGGCACTCGGTGCAGGGCGACCAGCCCCGGGCGCTGGTGGAGATCCTGCGCGGCGTGCTCGGCTCGGCCTAGTCTGAGCCGATGAGCTTTCCCATCCGCATCGGCGTCCAACTGCAACCCCAGCACTCCAGCCACTACGGCTTCATCCGCGACGCGGTGCGCCGCTGCGAGGACATCGGCGTCGACGTGGTGTTCAACTGGGACCACTTCTATCCGCTCTACGGCGATCCCGACGGCGCGCACTTCGAGTGCTGGACCATGCTCGGCGCCTGGGCCGAGCAGACCTCGCGGGTGGAGATCGGCGCGCTGGTGAGTTGCAACTCCTACCGCAACCCCGAACTGCTCGCCGACATGGCCCGCACCGTCGACCACATCTCCGAGGGCCGGCTCATCCTGGGCATCGGATCGGGCTGGATGCAGAAGGACTACGACCAGTACGGCTACGAGTTCGGCACCGCCGGCAGCCGCCTCGACGACCTCGCCGCCGCACTGCCGCGGATCAAGTCACGGCTGGCCGTACTCAACCCCGCCCCCACCCGGCAGATCCCAATCCTGATCGGCGGTCAGGGCGAGAAGAAGACGTTGAAACTCGTCGCCGAGCACGCCGACTCGTGGCACTCGTTCACCAACGCCGACACTTACCCCGGCAAGGCGGCCGCACTGGAAGCGCACTGCAAGACTGTCGGACGCGACCCGGCCACCATCGAACGCTCCTCGGGGGTGGAGGGCCGCAAGCCCGAGACGCTGACCGCCAACGCCGAAGCCCTCGCGCAGTTGGGCGTCACGCTGATGACCGTCGGCTGCGACGGACCCGACTACGACCTCGCGCCGGCGCAGGCGCTGATCCGCTGGCGCGACAGCCGCGGCTGACACCGCCGCGAGACACTTGATATCGCGTGCGATCAGAAGGTCAGGACTTTCACGCGGCTCAGGTCCGCGGTTTCACGTGCGACCTCGATGTCGTAGTGCTGCTGGAGATTCAGCCAGTACGTGTCGGATTGACCGAACAATTTCCCCAAACGCAATGATGTATCGGGCGTGATCGCACGCTGGCACTGCACGATCTGGTTGATCCGCCGCGGTGGCACATCGAGCAGACCGGCGAGTTTGCGCTGCGACAATCCAAGGTCGGCAAGGTACTGATCGGCAAGGATACGCCCGGGATGAACCGGGGCGATGTCTCTGCGGGGCATATCGTATTCCTTTCTAGTGGTAGTCGATGATCTCGACGTCGCATGGTCCGTTGGCTGTCCAGGTGAAGCAGATGCGGTACTGGTCGTTGATGCGGATGCTGTGTTGGCCTCTTCGGTCGCCGGCCAAGGCTTCCAGTCGGTTGCCTGGCGGCATTCTCAGGTCGTTGATCCCATTGGCCGCGTTGAGCATCAAGAGTTTCTGCAGCGCGCGTTCACTGAGATCGGGCCCGAACTTGTTAACCCGACGTCCGCCGAACAACCGCTCGGTGTCCTTGTCGGCGAACGTCTGGATCACCCGCCGAGTGTAACGCGTAGCGTTACGGGAGCCAATCGGCCCGACCGCCGGTTACGGCGTCCCGTTGGCTCCGGTGGCGCCGGTGGAGGTTGCCCGTCGTGGTCGCACGTCGCGGCGCGATCGTTAACAACGCTGCCCGTAAAACGTTAGACTATCGAACCATGTCTGAGAGCCCCGCGCAGGTCAGCGAGCTGGCCGGCGACCTGCAGCGGGTGCTGGCGAAGCTCTTCGCGGTCCTGCGCCGCGGTGACCCCAACCGGGGTTCGCGCCCGGATCTGACGCTGGCGCAGTTGTCGATCCTGCTGACGCTGCTCGATCACGGCCCGCTGCGGATGACCGAACTGGCCGCGGTCGAACGGGTGCGCACCCCCACCACGACGGTCGCGATCCGCCGCCTGGAGAAGCTGGGCCTGGTCCGGCGCTCCCGCGATCCCTCCGACATGCGCGCGGTGCTGGTCGAGGTGACCCCCGAGGGACTGGTCCAGCATCGCGAAGCGCTGCACGCCCGGCGCGCGCATCTGGCGACGATCCTCGACCGGCTCACCGACGAGGAGAAGGCCTGTCTGACCAAGGCCCTCCGGCCGCTGGAGCGCCTCACCGACGCCGAGAACCCCTGAACTCAGCCCAGCCAGTCCAGTACGGCCGCCGCGGTCCACGACTGCTGCATGCTGCCCAGCGGTTCGCCGGTGAATGGCTCGTAATACTCGGCGAAGGTCCCGTCGCTGGCCTGCAGCAGCCCCTCCCGGCGCAGGGTCAGCGACCGTTCCGCCCAGCCCCGGCGGGCGAACGCCCAGGCGAATAACCACGTCACCACCGGCCACACCGGGCCGCGCCAGTACTCACGCGCCCGGAAGTCCCCGGAGACCGGTGACGTGGAGGGGATCAGCGCAAACCTCAGATCCGGGTGGCCGCAGAACCGTGGGCCCTCCAGGATCCCGATCAGGGTCCGCTCGCGCTGGTGGTCGAGTCCGCCGCACAGCAACGGCGCGAACTGCGCCAGGGTGTCGGTGCTGATCCAGGACTTGGCCCGGATGTCGAAATCCCTTGCCGCGCCTGTTCTTTGATCCGCCGTCTCCAGCACGCCGTTGCGGAAGCGCTCAGCCCAGCAGTAGAGATCCCGGACATCGGCGTGCGGTCGCTTGTAGTCCTCACCGATGGTGGCGAGGACTTCACACGACAGCGCGAAGACCGCCGAGACGAACACGTCCTCGACGGCGAAGCTCATCACCGACCCCAGCCGGTCATCCTCGTAGCCGACCGACTTCATCTCCTCCAGCAGCCACAGGTAGCGGTCGTATTCGCGGTCGGAGGGGCGCTGGCTGGTGTCGGTGATGATGTGGCTGTCGGCGCGCTGGTAGGCCGGGACCGCACCGGCGACGACGTTGGCGTAGGCCGAGTCCCAGCGCGGCGAGTTGTCCATGCCGGACTCCCAGCCGTGATACAGCGTGATGCGCCCGTGCTGATGCGGATCGCGAGCCTCGGCCAGCCAGTGGTGCCAGCGCAGCAGGTCATTCCAGCGGCGGTCGAGGAAGGCCTGCGCCGCCGCGCGGGTCGAACGTCCGCGTTGGCGGGCCCGGTCGAGGATGCGCTGCACCGCGATTGCGTGCACCGGCGGCTGGGTGATGCCGGAGGTCTGCCGGCCGGGTGGGGCGGCGGCGGCCAACTGCGCGCACGCCCAGCGCTCCGGGCCGGGGAAGTAGCCGTCGACGCCGGGAGCGAAGACGATGTGCGGGATCATCCCGTTGGACCACTGCGCCGACAGCAGGGTGTCCAGCTCGACGATCGCGCGCTCCACGCTCAGCGAGGCCAGGCCGACCGCTACGAACGCCGCGTCCCAGCTCCACATGTGCGGGTAGAGCCGCGGCGCCGCCGAGGTCATGTCACCGAGGTCGTTGCCACGCAGAAGGTAGGCCGCACGGGCGGCGAGCTGGGTGGGGGCGAAGCCGGCGTCGAAGGCCATGGGTTCATTCTGCGGCCAGCGGCCCGCCGGCGGGCGCTGGGTAGGGTGGCCGGCATGCCGGGCACAGCGCTGATCACCGGAGCCGGCGGCGGGCTCGGCGGCGCGATCGCCGAGGCGCTGGCGCCCACCTACTCGCTGCTGCTGGCCGGGCGGCCGTCGCCGCGACTCGACGACGTCGCGGCCCGGCTGGGGGCTGAGACCTGGCCGCTGGACCTGGCCGACCCCGACACGATCGCCGCACCGGAGGGTCTGGCCGAACTCGACGTGCTGGTGCACAACGCCGGTGTCGCCTTTCCGGGCCGGGTCGCCGAATCCACCCCCGAACAGTGGCGCACCAGCTTCGAGGTCAACGTGACCGGCGCGGTGGCGCTGACCCTCGCGCTGCTGCCCGCGTTGCGCGCCGCGCGCGGGCAGGTGGTGTTCATCAACTCCGGCGCCGGGATCAACGCCAGCCCCGGTCTGGCGTCCTACTCGGCGAGCAAGTTCGCGCTGCGGGGGTTCGCCGACTCGCTGCGCGCCGACGAGCCGCTGCTGCGGGTGACCAGCATCCATCCCGGCCGCATCGACACCGCCATGCAGCGCGGACTGGTGGCCTACGAGGGCGGGCGCTACGACCCGGCGGACTTCCTGTCCGCCCACACCGTTGCCGCGGCGGTCGCCGCCGCGGTCGCGACCCCGCCCGACGGCGAGACCCAGCAGGTGGTGCTCCGCCCGCGCGGGCGGCGCGCCTGACCGTCGGCTCAGAGCACCAGGTTCACCAGGCGGCCGGGCACCACGATCACCTTCGTCGGCGTGGCGCCGTCCAGGAACGCCAGCACCTTCTCGTCGGCCAGCGCGGCGGACTCGAGGACCGCACGGTCGGCGTCGGCCGCGACGCTGATGTGGCCGCGCACCTTGCCGTTGACCTGAACCGGGTACTGCACGGTGTCGGAGACCAGGTATCGGGGGTCGGCGACCGGGAACGGCCCGCGGGCCAGCGACGCGGAATGGCCCAGCCGGCGCCACAGCTCCTCGGCCAGGTGCGGGGCCAGCGGCGCGAGCATCAGCACCAGCGGCTCCACCGCCGCGCGCGCGGTGACGCCGGATTTGGTCAGGTGGTTGGTGTACTCGATGAGTTTGGCCGCGGCGGTGTTGTTGCGCAGGGTCGCGTAGTCCTCGGATACCCCGGCGATCGCGCGGTTCAACTCCCGCAGCGTCTGCTCGTCGGGTTCCTCGTCGGAAACCCTTGTGCTGCCGTCGTTCTCGTCGACAATGACCCGCCACACCCGCTGCAGGAACCGGTAGGCGCCGACCACGTCCTTGGTCGCCCACGGCCGTGACGCCTCCAGGGGGCCCATCGACATCTCGTAGACCCGCAGCGTGTCCGCACCGTAGCCGTCGCAGATCTCGTCCGGCGAGATCGAGTTCTTCAGGCTCTTGCCGATCTTGCCGAACTCCTGAAACACCTCACTATCCACGCCGGTCTCGGCGTCCGGTCCGGGCAGGAAGAAGCGGCCGTCGCGTTCGACCACCTCGGCGGCCGGCACGTAGGCGCCGCGGGAGTCGGTGTAGGCATAGGCCTGGATGTAGCCCTGGTTGACCAGACGGCGGTAGGGCTCGCGCGAGCTGACGTGACCGAGGTCGTGGAGCACCTTGTGCCAGAACCGCGAGTACAGCAGGTGCAGCACGGCGTGCTCGACGCCGCCGACGTAGAGATCCACCCCGCCGGGGTCGTCGGGGCCGTGCTCGGCGGGCCGCGGGCCCATCCAGTAGGCCTCATTCGGCGGTGCGCAGAACTGCTCGTCGTTGAGCGGGTCGGTGTAGCGCAGCTCATACCAGGAGCTGCCCGCCCACTGCGGCATGACGTTGGTGTCGCGGGTGTAGGGCTTGGGCCCGTCGCCCAGGTCCAGTTCGACGTGCACCCAGTCGCTCACCTTGTTCAGCGGCGGCGACGGTTCGCTGTCGGGATCGTCGGCGTCGAACAGCACCGGCGAGTAGTCCTCGATGTCGGGCAACTCGACGGGCAGCAGGTCGTCGGGCAGCGGGTGCGGGCGGCCGTCGGCGTCGTAGACGATCGGGAACGGCTCACCCCAGTAACGCTGGCGGGCGAAGAGCCAGTCGCGCAGTTTGTACTCCACGCGTTCGTGGCCGCGGCCGTCGGCTTGCAGGCGCGCGGTGATGGCGGCCTTGGCCTCGGCGACCGCCATCCCGTCGAAGTCGCCGGAGTTCACCAGCGGCCCGTCGCCGAGGTAGGGCTCGTCGGGGACGTCGCCGCCGGCGATCACCTCGAGGATCGGCAGGCCGAACGCGTCGGCGAACTCCCAGTCGCGCTGATCGTGGCCGGGCACCGCCATGATCGCGCCGGTGCCGTAGCCCAGCAGGACGTAGTCGGCGATGAAGACCGGAATCGGCGCGCCGTTGACCGGGTTGGTGGCGTAGGTGCCGAGGAACACACCGGTCTTGGTCTTGTTCTCCTGGCGCTCCAGATCCGACTTCGCCGCGATCGCCGCGCGGTAGGCCGACACCGCGTCGGCGGGGCGGGCCGCGCCCCCGGTCCAGCGGTCGTCGACGCCGTCGGGCCACTGCGCGGCGGTGAGGGAGTCGACGAGTTCGTGCTCGGGCGCGAGCACCATGTAGGTGGCGCCGAACAGGGTGTCGGGGCGGGTGGTGAACACCTCGATTTCGCTGTCCCCAGCGGCGAACAAGACCGCCGCACCGGTGGAGCGCCCGATCCAGTTGCGCTGCATGGTCTTAACCTTCTCCGGCCAGTCCAGCACGTCGAGGTCCTCGAGCAGCCGGTCGGAGTAGGCGGTGATGCGCATCATCCACTGCCGCAGCCGTTTACGGAACACCGGGAAGTTGCCGCGCTCGCTGCGGCCGTCGGCGGTGACCTCCTCGTTGGCCAGCACGGTCCCCAGCCCGGGGCACCAGTTGACCATCGAGTCGGCGCGGTAGACGAGTCGGTGTCCGTCGATGAGGTCGGCGCGCTCCCCGGGATCCAGCTGCGACCAGGCGCGGCCGTCGGCCGGGTTTCGCCGGCCGCTCTCGAACTCGGCGATCAACTCGGCGATCGGGCGGGCGCTGTTGCGCTCGGGGTCGAACCAGGCGTTGTAGATCTGCAGGAAGATCCACTGGGTCCATCGGTAGTAGGACACGTCGGTGGTGGAGAAACTTCGGCGCTGGTCGTGCCCCAGGCCCAGCCGCGCCAGCTGGCGGCGGAAGTTGACGATGTTCGCCTCGGTGCGGGTGCGGGGGTGGGTGCCGGTCTGGATGGCGTACTGCTCGGCGGGCAGACCGAAGGAGTCGAAACCCAACGCGTGCAGCACATTGCGTCCGGTCATCCGGAAATAGCGGGCGTAGACGTCGGTGGCGATGTAGCCGAGCGGATGACCGACGTGCAGGCCCTCACCGGACGGGTAGGGGAACATGTCCTGGACGAACATCTTGTCCGCCGGCAGCGCGGTCGCGTCGGCCGGTGCGAGCGCGCCGACCGGGTTGGGGACGTCGAAGGTGGCCCAGCGCCGCCAGTTGTCCTGCCACTCGCGCTCGATGCGTCCCGCCACGTCCGCGGTGTAGCGGTACTGCGGTACGTCGGCGTCGGGTTCGCTCACGCTCACAGGGTAACGAGACCACCGGTCGGGCAACGGCTCGGTATCGGTTGCGTTGCAGGGCGGTCAGAGCTTGGTTCCAGTGCGGTTCCGGCGCCGCGCGAGCCGGTGTCGGCGCAATACAGTCGGTGGTGGAACGTGGCCGTGTTGGCCCCGCACCGTTGAAAAGGATATTTGCGATGAACACGTTTACCCGTTTGCGGCGGGTAGCGATCGGCTCGATCGGTTTAGCGGCCGCCGGGTCGGTGGTGCTGATCGGCGTCGCCGGAAACAGCGCCTCGGCCGAGCCGGGTGCGCCCGCCGTTCCCGCGCCGCCGGCGACGGTGACGGTCACCGTCACCCCGCAGGCCGCCACGGCCACGACACCCGCGCCCGCGCCGGCCCCGACGGCGGTGGCGACCGGCACTCCGGGCTCGCCGCTGGCCCCGGCCACCTCGGGAACGCTCCTGGAATTCCTCAAGGACAAGGGCGTGACGCTGGAACCGCAGCGGGCCGACGGGTTCAGTGCGCTCAACATCGTGCTGCCGATCCCGACCGGCTGGGGCATGGTGCCCGACCCCAACGTGCCGGACGCCTTCGCCGTCATCGCCGACCGGCAGGGCGGCGACGCCCTCTACACGCCCAACGCGCAGCTGGTCGTCTACAAGCTCGTCGGCGAGTTCGACTCCCGCGAGGCCATCAGCCACGGCTACGTCGAAAGCCAGAAGCTGCAGGCCTGGCAGTCCACCGCCGCTTCGATGGTCGACTTCGGCGGGTTTCCGTCCTCGGTGATCGGCGGCACCTACCGGGAGAACGACCAGACGCTGAACACCACGCGGCGCAACGTGATCGCGCAGGCGGGTTCGGACCGCTATCTGCTGGCGCTGTCGGTCACCACGTCGGCCAACCAGGTCGTCGCGACCGCGAACTCGACCGACGCGATCCTCAACGGTTTCCGGGTGACCGCACCGGCGGCGGCGTCCCCGGCGGCGTCCGCTACGTCTTCCCCGGCGACTTCCCCGGCGACTTCCCCGGCGGCGTCCGCGGCGGCATCCCCGGCGGCAACCGCCGCACAGCCCGCCGCCTGACCCGGCTCGATAGTCTGGCCCCCATGGTGATCGGGGCCGTCGTCAGTCTGTGCCTGGCCGCACTCATCGGCGGCTCCGGGCTGTGGACCCTGGCGCGGCGCCCGGGGATCGACCTCACCGCGCAGGTGCTGCGCTCGGTCGCCCCGACCCAACTGGCCGCCGCGGTGATGCTGGCCATCGGCGCGGTCACCGCGCTGGCCGCGCCCGCCGCGATCGGGCGAGCCGGACTGATCATCGGCGGACTCGGCGCGTTCGCCACGATCGCCGCCGGATCCTGGCAGGGTGCGCGCTTCGCGGCCCGCCGCCGCACCGCGGTGGGTGGCTGCTCGGGCGGAACCGTGGGCGGAACCGTCGACTGTGGCGCGGGCCAGGCCTGCGCGGGCTGCACCCGACTGTGCCGCTAGTGCGGCCGCTCCCGGGTCAGTTGCGGCTGATGTCGATGGGATGTGTCGCCATCAGTGCCATCGGCAGCGGCTGGCGGCGGATCACCCGCGACCACAGATCGACGCGCGGCGCCACCAGGACATCGGAGGGCAGCGCGGAGAGCACGATCCAGTCGTCGCGCTCGATCTCGCCCTCGAGTTGGCCGATGGTCCAGCCGGCGTAGCCGGCGAAGATTCGCACCCCCTCGACGCCGGCGGCGATCAGCGCCGGATCGGAGTCCAGGTCGACCATCACGATGCGGCCCGCGACGTGGCGCAGACCGGCGATCTCCGCCGGATCGGTGCCCACCCGCAGGGTGCCCAGACACAGCGCGGCGTCCCGCTTGACCGGACCGCCGATGAACATCGTCCTGGGCTTGGCGGCGAGGTCCGACCACTGCGGCAGCACGTTGTGGACGGCGGTCTCGCTGGGCCGGTTGAGCACCACGCCCAGCGTGCCGCCGTCGTTGTGCTCGACGACGTAGACGACGCTGCGCCGGAACGTCGGTTCGAGCAGGTTGGTGTTGGCCAGCAGCAGACTGCCGGCCCGCACCCGGTTGGCGGCGGGTGCGAGGAAGTCCTCGGGATCCTCTGACTGCCCCACCTGACCATCATGGCACGGGCGGCGGCGGCGAACGGGCGCGAACGCGCACGGTCTTTGTACTGTGGGCCAGTGGTCGAGCCGGTGGACGCCCGTGCGCCGGGCTCGCTGTGGCAGGCGGTGCGCAGCCTTCCCGACTTCTGGCAGCTGCTGCGGCTGCGGGCGGCGAGCCAGTTCAGCGACGGGCTCTTCCAGGCCGGCCTGGCGGGCGGTTTGTTGTTCAACCCGGAACGGGCCGCCGACCCGTGGGCGGTGGCCGGCGCGTTCGCGGTGCTGTTCCTGCCGTACTCGGTGCTGGGACCGTTCTTCGGCGCGCTGCTGGACCGCTGGGATCGCCGCGCGGTGTTGATCGGCGCGAACGCGGCGCGGCTGGTGCTGGTGGTCGGGGTGGCCGTGGTCCTGGCGGCCGGCGCGCGCGATCTGATCGTGCTGTGCGCGGCGTTGGTGGCCAACGGGTTCAGCCGCTTCGTCCTCTCGGGGCTGTCGGCCGCGCTGCCGCACGTGGTTCCGCGCCCGCAGGTCGTGACGATGAACTCGGTGGCCACCGCGACCGGCGCGACCGCGACGTTCCTGGGCGCCAACTTCATGCTGCTGCCCCGCTGGATCTTCGGCGCCGGGGACACCGCGGCCGCCACCGTCATCGGTCTGGTCGCCGTTCCGGCCGCGCTGGCGCTGCTGTACTCGGCCCGGTTCGCGCCGCGGGTGCTGGGACCGGATCGCGGCGTGAGCGGGTCGGTGGTGGGCGTGGTGCTGTCCGGCTGGGCCGACGGTGTGCGCACGGTGGTGCGCACCCCCGCGGTCGCGGCGACGTTGTCCGGGCTGGCCGCCCACCGGATGGTGTTCGGCATCAACTCGCTGCTGGTGCTGGTGATCGTGCGCCAGACCAACGCCGCGGGCTTCGCCGGACTGGGCATCGCGGTGGTCTTCGTCGCCGCCACCGGAAGCGGTTCGTTCCTGGCCAATTTCCTTGCGCCCTCGGCGGTGCGGCGGTGGGGCCGCTACCTGAGCACCAACGTCGCGCTGCTGTGCGCGGCGGTGATCCAGCTCGCCGGGGCCAGCCTGAACCTCGCGGTGATGGTGGTGTGCGGGTTCTTCCTGGGCCTGGCCGGGCAGATGGTCAAACTGTGCGCGGACTCGGCGATGCAGATCGACGTCGAGGACGCGCTGCGCGGTCACGTGTTCTCGGTTCAGGACGCGGTGTTCTGGATGTCGTTTCTGCTGGCGGTCACCGCCGCCGCGGCGGTGATGCCCGCCGACGGGCACTCCCGCGCGCTGGCGTTGGCCGGCTCGGCGGTGTATGTGGCGGGGATGGCGGCGAACTCCCGGATCGGCCGCCGCCGGGGCTAGGGTGGCGCGCATGGCGAGCACGGCCGATCCCATCATCGAGGACCTGCGCGCCGAGAGCGCGGAGCTCGACGATCTGGTCGGCGACCTGGACGCCGCCGGGTGGGCGCGGAGCACCCCGGCGCCGGGGTGGACCGTCGCGCACCAGATCGGTCATCTGCTGTGGACCGACCGGGCGGCGCTGACCGCGATCACCGACGGGCCCGGCTTCGCGGTACTCCTCGACGCCGCCGGCGACAACCCGCTGGGCTTCGTCGACGAGGCCGCCGAGGAGCTCGCGGCGCTGGCGCCCGCGCTGCTGCTGGCGCAGTGGCGCAGCACCCGCGACGCGCTGCACGCCGCGCTGCGCGAGGTCCCCGCCGGGCGCAAGCTGCCGTGGTTCGGCCCGCCGATGAGCGCCGCGTCGATGGCGACGGCCCGGCTGATGGAGACCTGGGCGCACGGGCTGGACGTGGCCGACGCGCTCGGCACGCACCGGCCGGCGACGGCGCGGCTGCGCGCGATCGCGCACCTGGGGGTGCGCACCCGCGACTTCGCGTTCACCGTGCACGCCCTGCCCGTCCCGGCCGAGGAGTTCCGGGTGGAGCTGACCGCCCCGGACGGCGGCCTGTGGACGTGGGGTCCCGACCACGCCGCGCAGCGGGTGCGCGGTTCGGCTCTGGACTTCTGCTACCTGGTCACCCAGCGCCGCCCGCGCGCCGCGCTGGCCCTGGCGGCCGACGGCCCCGACGCGCGGCGCTGGCTGGAGATCGCGCAGGCCTTCGCGGGCCCGCCCGGACCGGGCCGCTGAGCCCGCGCTACGGCACGCCCGCGATGTCGGCCACGGTGTCGGCCACGGTGTCGCCGTCGGTGTCGGTGAGCGTGAGGTCCCAGCGCCCGTCGCCGTCGAGGTCGACGTAGCCGGTGCTGACCCGGCCGTCGGACCCGGCCCGCAGCGCCCGGTCGGCCAGCCCGTCGCGGTCGACGTCGAGCAGCTGATCGGGCAGCCCGTCGCCGTCCACATCGGGGGCGCTACCCGGATCGGCGTGTTCGACGCCGTCCAGGCCGAACCAGCGCAGCGAGCGCCCGCCCGCGCCGCCGGTCAGCGCCCAGCTGCCGGTCCCGTCGTCGGTGAAGCGCGCCTCGGGCGTGCCGTCGTCGTCGAGGTCGAGCGCCGCGTGGTCGGCCATTCCGTCACCGTCGGCGTCGATCAGCGCGTCGTCGAAGACGCCGTCGCCGTCGAGGTCCATGCGCACGCCGTCGAGGGCGCCGTCGCCGTCGAGGTCGATGTCGGGCCGGCCGGTGAAGATCGCTGCGCCGCCGTCCCCGGAGTCCAGGCAGTAGTCCACGTCTGTATCAGACGTCGGGGCCGCCCGGCGCGTTCCGCTCACGCCACCACGCCAGCAGCTCCTCGGTCGCCTCCTCGCGCGACAGCGGTCCGCGATCGAGGCGCACCTCCTTGAGGTGCTTCCAGGCCTCGCCGACCTGCGGACCGGGCGGGATGTCAAGCAACTCCATGATCGCGTTGCCGTCCAGGTCGGGCCGCACCCGGGCGAGGTCCTCCTTGGCGGCCAGTTCGGCGATCCGCTGCTCGAGGCTGTCGTAGTTGGCCTGCAGCAGCGCCGCGCGCCGGCGGTTGCGGGTGGTGCAGTCCGCGCGCACCAGTTTGTGCAGCCGCGGCAGCAGCGAGCCGGCGTCAGTGACGTAGCGGCGGACCGCCGAGTCGGTCCACGCGCCGTCGCCGTAGCCGTGGAAGCGCAGGTGCAGGTACACCAGCTGTGAGACGTCGTCGACCATCTGCTTGGAGTACTTCAGCGCGCGCAGCCGTTTGCGCACCATCTTCGCGCCGACCACCTCGTGGTGATGGAAGCTGACCCCGCCGCCGGGTTCGTGGCGGCGGGTGGCGGGCTTGCCGATGTCGTGCAGCAGCGCCGCCCAGCGCAGCACCAGATCCCCGCCCGGCTCTTCTGCGGTACCGGGATCCTCCAGGGCGATCGCCTGGCGCAGCACGGTCAGCGAATGCTGGTAGACGTCCTTGTGCTGGTGGTGCTCGTCGATCGTCATCTGCATGGCGCCGACCTCGGGCAGCACGATCTCGCCGAGGCCGGTCTGGACGACGAACTCGACCCCGGCCACCGGGTCGCGGCCGAGCAGCATCTTGTCCAACTCGACCGCCACCCGCTCGACGGTGATCCGGGCCAGCTGCGGGGCCATCGCGACGATGGCCTGCCGCACCCGGTCGGCCACGCCGAACTCGAGCTGGGACATGAACCGCGCGGCGCGCAGCATGCGCAGCGGATCGTCGCCGAAGGACACCGTCGGTTCGGCCGGGGTGTCGAGGATGCGCCGGCGCACCGCCGCCAGCCCGCCCAGCGGGTCGAGGAAGTCCCCCGGCCCCTCGGCGGTGATCCGGACCGCCATCGCGTTGGCGGTGAAGTCGCGGCGCACCAGGTCGTCTTCGAGGCGATCGCCGAAACTCACCGCGGGGTTGCGCGACACCTGGTCGTAGCTGTCGGCCCGGAACGTGGTGATCTCCAGTCGCCGGCCGGCCTTGGCCGCCCCGACGGTGCCGAAGTCGATCCCGGTGTCCCACAGCGCGTCCGCCCACGACCCGAGGAGGCGCTGGACCGCGTCGGGCCGGGCGTCGGTGGTGAAGTCCAGGTCGGCGGTCAGCCGCCCCAGCACCGCGTCCCGCACGCTGCCCCCGACCAGGAACAACTGGTGGCCGGCCGCCTCGAACAGCGCACCCACCTCGCGCAGCAGCGGCGCCTCGGCGTGCAGCGCGACGGCAGCCCGAACCCGCAGCTCGTCGTCGGAGGTGGCTTCGGGCACGTCCGGTGAGCCTAGTGCTCCCCCGCCGCGGCGGCAGCGGCGAGTGGGGCCCGGGTTCGCCGGTGCCTGCCAGCTACTATCGCTGGGGTGTCGGAGGGCGAACGGGCCAAACCACGACGGCGTCGGGGTCGGCGCCGCGGCGGGCGCGTGGCCGGGCAACCCGGATCCGACGGCGAGCGGCCCGCCGGCGGCTCAGCGGCCGACCCGGCTCCCGGCTCCCCGCGGCGCCCGGCGGCGGCCCGGCTGCGCACGGTCCACGAGACCTCCGCGGGTGGGCTGGTCATCGACGGGATCGACAAGCCCCGCGAGGAGCAGATGGCGGCCCTCATCGGACGTGTGGACCGGCGCGGCCGGATGCTGTGGTCGCTGCCCAAGGGGCACATCCAGCAGGGCGAGACCGCCGAGCAGACCGCCGTGCGGGAGGTCGCCGAGGAGACCGGCATCCATGCGCACGTGCTGACCGAACTGGGCAGCATCGACTACTGGTTCGTCACCGAGGGCCGACGGGTGCACAAGACCGTGCACCACTATCTGATGCGGTTCTCCGGCGGTGAGCTGTGCGACGCCGACGTCGAGGTGACCGAGGTGGCCTGGGTGCCGGTCGCCGACCTTCCGCGCCGGCTGGCCTACGCCGACGAGCGCCGCCTGGCGCGACTGGCGCACGAACTCATCGACCGGCTGCAGAACGACGGCCCGGCCGCGCTGCCGCCGGTGTCCCCCGGCGAGCCCCGGCGGCACCCGCAGACCCATTCCCGCATCCGCCCCCGCTCGCCCGATCAGACCTCCGTCGAACGGCGGGCGAACGGCGGCGGTCCCGGGGCGTGACTGTGCTGGTGCGGGTCGCGGTGCTGCTCGCCATGCTGCTGCCGTGGGTGGCACCGCCGGCCGCCGGTGACCCGGCCGCGCCGGATTTCCTTCGGGTCCGCATCGACAGCGTCACCCCCGACATCGTCACCACCTCCAGCGAACCCGTCGTCACCGTAACCGGAACGGTGACCAACGTCGGCGACCGGCCGGTGCGCGACGTGGTGGTGCGGCTGGAGCGCGCCGCACCGGTGGAGTCCGCGCCGGCGCTGCGCACCAGCCTGGACCCGGCCGCCGGCACGCAGTTCGAGGCGGTCGGTGAATTCGCCTCCGTGGCAACAGAACTCGACCGTGGGCAGGCATCGGGTTTTCGGCTGTCGGCTCCGCTTCGCGGGGGATCCGCCGGTTCGCTCAACGTCGAGACCCCCGGCGTCTACCCGCTGCTGGTCAACCTCAACGGCACGCCCGATTACGGCGAACCGGCCCGCCTCGACGACGCCCGCTTCCTGCTGCCGGTCACCGGGGTCCCGCCCGGCGACGCCGCCGCGAACCCGCTGACCGACGCAGTCGCCCCCGACACCAGCCGCCCGGTGGCGGTGACGATGCTGTGGCCGCTCGCCGACAAGCCGCGCCTTGCCCCCGGCCAGCCGGGCGGCACCGCCCCGGTGCGGCTGATGAACGACGACCTCGCGGTGTCACTGGCCGCCGGCGGGCGGCTCGACACGCTGCTCGGGGCGGCCGAGTTCGCGACCAGCCCCGGGGCGATCGATCCGCAGAGCGGCGTCGACCGGGCGCTGTGCCTGGCGGTCGACCCCGATCTGCTGGTCACCGTCAACGCGATGACCGCCGGGTACCTGGTGTCCACCGCCCCGGACGGACTGGGGACCCAGACCCAGCCCGGCTCGGGCCAGGCCGCCGCGACGGCGTGGCTGGAGCGGTTGCGCGGCCTGGCCAGGCGGATGTGTGTGACGGCGACGCCCTACGCGCAGGCCGACCTCGGGGCGCTGCACCGGGTCGGCGATCCGGGCCTCGGTGCGGCCGCCACCGCGGGTGCCGACATCGTCGACAGCATCCTGGGGGTCGTCTCCACCCGGGGCGCCACCCTGCTCGGGGACGCGCCACTGACCGCGTCCGCCGCCGCACTGCTCGAGGGTCAGGGACCCACCGTCGTCATCACCGCCGCCGATGCGCCTGCGCCGCAACGGATCTCGCCCCAGGTCGTGGTGGCGCCGTTCGACCCGGCGGTCGGCGGCGCACTGGCCGGGGTCGGCACCGATCCGAGCCTGCCCAGCTATCTGGACCCGGCGCTGTCCGCCCCGGTCGACCGGGACTCCACGGTGGCGCGCCGCCAGGATGCCGTCGCCGCCGTGCTGTGGCGCTGCCTGCGACCCGGCGTCGAGCCGCGCGCGCAGATCCTGTTGCCGCCGCTGAAGTGGAGCCCGCAACCCGACGACGCCCGGGCGGTCCTGACCGCGATGGCCAACGCGATGCGCTCCGGGGTGGCCAGCCCGCGCCCGCTGAGCGCGCTGCTGGCCGAGACGGCGGCGGCCGCCGCCGAGCAGCCCGACCCCGGGCTGCCCACCGAGGTGCGCGGCGGCTTCGACGACGCCGTCATCGCCGCCATCACCGCTTCGCTGGGCCGGCTGGGAGGGCTGGGTGCTGCGCTGACCACCGATGCGCGCACCGGGTTGACCGGCGCCCAGTACACCGCCCCGCTGCGCGAGGACATGCTGCGGGCGCTGAGCCAGACCGAGGCGCCCGACATCCGCAACGAGCTCGCCCGCCAGCGCCTGGCGGTGGTCGGCAGAACCGTGGAGGACCTGTTCCGGGCGGTGACGGTGGTCAACCCCGGCGGGTCCTACACGCTGGCCACCGAACGCAGCGCGCTGCCGCTGGCGCTGCGCAACGACCTGGCCGTCCCGATCCGGGTGCGACTGCAGGTGGTCGCGCCGGCCGGCATGACGGTGACCGACATCGGCGAGCAGGAGGTGCCGCCGGGGTATCTGCCGCTGAAGGTGCCCGTCGAGGTCCACCTGAGCCGCCGCGTCGCCGTCGACGTCACCCTGCGCACCCCCGACGGCGTGCAGCTGGGCGAGCCGGTGCGACTGTCGGTGCACTCCAACGCCTACGGCAAGCTGTTGTTCGCGATCACCCTGGCCGGGGGAAGCGTGCTGGCGCTGCTCGTCGCGCGCCGGCTCTACCACCGCTTCCGCGGCCAGCCCGACCGCGCCGATCTCGACCGGCCCCGCCGCCCCGCGGAGATCGACGCGTGACGGCCCCGCAGGCGCCGGGCGGCCCGGTGCGCGCCGAGCTGTCCGACGCCGCGGTGGTGTCACGGTCGTGGGGCATGGCGCTGGCCACCCTGATCAGCCGGATCACCGGCTTCACCCGCATCGTGCTGCTGGCCGCGATCCTCGGCGCGGCGCTCTCGAGTGCGTTCTCGGTGGCCAACCAGTTGCCCAACATGATCGCCGCCCTGGTGCTCGAGGCCACCTTCACCGCGATCTTCGTGCCGGTGCTCGCCCGCGCCGAGCGCGACGACCCCGACGGCGGCGAGGCCTTCGTGCGGCGGCTGGTGACGCTGGCCACCACGGTGCTGCTGGTGGCCACGACGCTGTCGGTGCTCGCCGCGCCGCTGCTGGTGCGCCTCATGCTGGGCGCCGATCCCCAGGTGAACCAGCCGCTGACGACGGCCTTCGCCTACCTGCTGCTGCCGCAGGTGATCTGCTACGGCCTGTCGTCGGTGTTCATGGCAATCCTGAACACCCGCAACGTGTTCGGTCCCCCGGCGTGGGCGCCGGTGGTCAACAACATCGTCGCGATCGCCACCCTGGGGCTGTACCTGATCGTGCCCGGCGAACTGTCGGTCGACCCGGTCGAGATGGGCAACGCCAAACTTCTGGTGCTCGGGGTCGGCACCACCCTGGGGGTGGTCGCCCAGGCCGCCGTGCTGCTGATCGCCATCCGCGCCCAAGGGGTGTCGCTGCGTCCGCTGCTGGGTATCGACGAGCGTCTCAAGCGCTTCGGCGCGATGGCGGCGGCGATGGTGCTCTACGTGGTGATCAGCCAGCTCGGTCTGGTGGTGAGCAACCAGATCGCCAGCACCGCCGCGGCCTCCGGGCCGGCCATCTACAACTACACCTGGATGGTGCTGATGCTGCCGTTCGGCATCATCGGGGTGACCGTCCTGACCGTGGTGATGCCGCGACTGAGCCGCAACGCCGCCGCCGAGGACATTCCGGCGGTGCGGGCCGACCTGTCACTGGCCACCCGGCTGACCATGGTGACGCTGATCCCGGTGGTGGCGCTGATGACCGTCGGCGGCCCGGCCATCGGCAGCGCGCTGTTCGCCTACGGCAACTTCGGCGCGGTCGACGCCGGCTACCTCGGCACGGCGATCGCCCTGTCGGCGTTCACCCTGATTCCCTACGCCCTGGTGCTGCTGCAGCTGCGGGTGTTCTACGCCCGCGAGCAGCCCTGGACACCGATCCTGATCATCGTCGCGATCACCGCCACCAAGATCGCGGCGTCGCTGGCCGCCCCGCACCTGACCGCGGACCCCGAACGGGTCGCCGGCTATCTGGGCACCGCCAACGGGCTGGGGTTCCTGGTCGGCGCGATCCTCGGGCACCTGCTGCTGAGCCGCTCGCTGGGCGACCCCGGCGCGGGCCTGCTCGACGCCGGGGTCACCCGCACGATCGGGGTCACGCTGGGCGCCTCGGCGCTGGCCGCACTGAGCGCCGCGGGCCTGGATCGGCTGCTGGGGCTGTCGGCCCTGACCGCCGAGCACGGCGGCGGCGGGTCGATGCTGCGGCTGATCGTGCTGGCGGCGATCATGGCGCCGATCGTCGGCGGGGTGCTGCTGGCCGCCCGGGTGCCCGACGCCGTGGCCGCGCGGGCGGCGGTGTCGCGCCGGCTGGGCCGGGGGCGGCACGCCCCCGCGCCGGAGGTCGCGCAACCGGGTCTGCGGCCTGCGGTCACGTACCCTGATCCCGGCGGGTCGTCCGCATCCATGCAGCCCGGGAGCCCGCACGCCCGGATCGACACGGGGAAAGGACCGCAGCTGAGCGACCAGTCTCCGGGCCCTCCGCCGGGACCGACACCGGGCCCTCCGCCCGGACCACCACCGTCACCGCCGCCGCCGCCGCCGACCGAGCGGGTTCCGCGGCACGCCGCCGACGATTTCCAGCCGGACGTCCGGCCGGGTCCGGGCCCCGACATGACCGCGCCGCCGACCCGCACCGGCGCCCGCCACGCCGCCCGCGCCGAGAGCCCCCCGGTGCCCGGCGGCAGCGTGGCCGAGGGTCGCTACCGTCTGCTGGTCTTCCACGGCGGTCCGCCGGGGCTGCAGTTCTGGCAGGCCCGCGACACCGCGCTGAGCCGCCCGGTCGCACTGACCCTGATCGATCCCGACGCCGACGTCGAGGGGATTCTGGCGCGCACGCTCGCGCTCAGCCGCATCGAGCGGCCCGGCCTGGCCCGCATCCTCGACGTCACCGCCACCGGATCGGGCGGACTGGTGGTCGCGGAGTGGGTCCGCGGCGGCTCCCTCAAGGAGGTGGCCGACACCGCACCGTCGGCGCTGGGCGGCGCCCGGGCGATCCAGGCGCTGGCCGCCGCGGCCGAGGAGGCCCACGAGGCCGGGGTGGCGCTGTCCATCGACCACCCCAACCGGATCCGGGTGAGCGTCGAAGGCGACGTGGTGCTGGCCTTCCCCGCGACCACCGCGCACGCCACCCCCGAAGAGGATGTGCGCGGGATCGGCGCCGCGCTGTACGCGCTACTGGTCGACCGGTGGCCGCTGCCCGAGATCGGCACCCCCAGCGGATTGGCGCCGACCACCACCGACCCCGCGGGCGCGCCGATCGAACCGCACACCATCAACGCCGAGATCCCCTTCCAGATCTCGGCGGCCGCGGTGCGCGCGGTGCAACCGGTCGCCGGGATCCAGACCGCCGCGACGCTGGTGAACCTGCTGCGCCAGGCCACCGCCGCGGCTGATCGCACCGCCCAGCTTGAACCGTTCGACGCGGCGCCGGTCCCGCCCGCCCCGCCGCCGATCCCGCAGCCCGCGCAACCACCCGATGCCGCCGCGTTCGCGCTGCGCCGGCGCAACCTGATGATCGGCGTCGCCGCGGGCGCCGTCGTCCTGATCGTCGCGCTGGTGGTGCTGGCCTCGCTGCTCAATCGCCTCTTCGGTGACGTGGGCGGCGGCCTGCGGGGAGATCAGCTCGGGCTGAACACCACCGCGCCGACCAGCGCCACTCCGGCCGCCACCGGTGAGATCGTCAAACCCCTTGCGGCGACGGTGTTTTCGCCGGACGGCGGGGCTGACGCTCCCGAGCTGGCGGGCCGGGCGATCGACGGAGACCCGACGACGGCGTGGCCGACCGACACCTACTCCGACACCGTGCCGTTCCCCGACTTCAAGAACGGGGTGGGCCTGATGCTGCAGCTGCCGCAGCCCACCGTGGTCGGCAACGTCTCGATCACCGTCTCCAGTTCGGGCACCAAGGTGCAGATCCGGTCGGCTTCGACCCCCGACCCGGACAAGCTGGAGAGCACCCAGGAGCTGACCCCGCCGACCGAGCTCAAGCCCGGGGAGAACATCGTCGCCGTTCCCAGCGCCGCGCCTACCTCCAACCTGCTGGTGTGGATCTCCACGCTGGGCAAGACGGCCGGCAAGAACCAGGTGGACGTCTCCGAGATCACCGTGCGCGCGGCGTCCTGATCGCCAACCCACACGCCGGCGTGTGAGGTGAAGTGCCGCACCGCGGCGCGCTGGTTAGTGTCCGGGCCGTGCACAGCGCGCAGGGCCGCACCGACGCCGAGTTGCTCGCCGCCCACGCCGCCGGGGACCGGCGGGCCTTCGCGCAGTTGGTGGGCCGCCACCGCGCCGCGCTGCACCGGCTGGCCCGGCTGCGCTGCCCGACCGCCGAGGACGCCGAGGACGCGCTTCAGGACGCGCTGCTGTCGGTCCACCGCGCCGCCGGGTCCTTTCGCCGCGACGCCGCCGTCGGCAGCTGGCTGCACCGGATCGTGCTCAACGCGTGCACCGACCGGCTGCGCCGCGCGGCGCTGCGCCCGACCGCGAGCCTGCCGCCCGAGCCCGATCCGGTCGGCGACCGCAGCGGCCCGGTGGAGACCGCGATCGTGGTCCGCGGCGCCCTGATGCGGCTGCCCGCCGCGCAGCGCGCCGCCGTGCTGGCCGTGGACATGCTGGGCTACTCGGTTGCCGAGGCCGCGGCACTGCTGAACGTCGCCGAGGGGACGGTGAAGAGCCGCCGGGCCCGCGCCCGGGCGCGGCTCGCGGTCCTGCTGGCCCACCTCGGGCCCGCCGGGGAACACCCGCGCCTAGGCTGATGTTGGGTCTGGTTGATCCGCGAGAGAGGCTGGCATGTCAGAGCAGGACTTATCCGAGGCCGTCCAGGACGTGATCGTCGTGGGATCCGGCCCGGCCGGGTACACCGCGGCGATCTACGCCGCCCGCGCACAGCTGCGCCCGCTGGTGTTCGAGGGCACCTCCTTCGGCGGGGCCCTGATGACCACCACGGAGGTGGAGAACTATCCCGGTTTCCGGGCCGGCATCACCGGGCCGGAGCTGATGGACGAGATGCGCGAGCAGGCCCTGCGGTTCGGGGCCGACCTGCGCATGGAGGACGTCGAGTCGATGTCGCTGGCCGGTCCGGTCAAGGAGGTGGTGCTGTCCGGCGGGGAGACCCACCGCGCCCGCGCGGTGATCCTGGCGATGGGCGCCGCGGCGCGCTACCTCGGGGTGCCCGGCGAACAGGAACTGCTCGGCCGCGGGGTGAGCTCGTGTGCGACCTGCGACGGGTTCTTCTTCAAAGACCAGGACATCGCCGTCATCGGCGGCGGTGACTCGGCGATGGAGGAGGCCACCTTCCTGACCCGTTTCGCCCGCAGCGTCACCCTGGTGCACCGCCGCGAGGAGTTCCGGGCGTCCAAGATCATGCTGGAACGGGCCCGCGACAACGAGAAGATCACCTTCTTGACCAACACCGTGGTGGTCGCGGTCGAGGGCACGACGTCGGTCACCGGGCTGCGGGTGCGCGACGCGGCCGCCGGCGAGCAGGGTGGCGAACGGGTGCTGCCGGTCACCGGGGTGTTCGTGGCGATCGGCCACGACCCCCGTTCTGAGCTGGTGCGCGACTCCCTCGACGTCGACCCCGCGGGTTACGTGCTGGTGCGCGACCGCACCACCGCCACCTCGCTGCCGGGCGTGTTCGCCGCCGGGGACCTGGTGGACCACACCTACCGGCAGGCGATCACCGCGGCGGGCAGCGGCTGCGCGGCGGCGATCGACGCCGAACGGTGGCTGGCCGACGGGGCCGACGCGGCCGACCTGGCCGACGCGGGCGGCGCCGGCGGGCCCGGAGCACGGCGGTGAGCGAGTCCTCGGCGGCGGTGACCGTCTCTGACGACTCCTTCGCCGAGACCGTGCTGGCCAGCGACATCCCGGTGCTCGTCGACTTCTGGGCGACCTGGTGCGGACCGTGCCGGATGGTGGCGCCGGTGCTTGAGGAGATCGCCACCGAGAAGGCCGGGTCGCTGGTGGTCGCCAAGGTCGACGTCGACGCGAACCCGGCCACCGCGCGGGACTTCCAGGTGGTCTCGATCCCGACGCTGATCCTGTTCAAGGCCGGTCAGCCGGTGAAGCGGGTGGTCGGCGCCAAGAGCAAGGCGGCGTTGCTGCGCGATCTCGCCGAACACCTGTGATCCGGGCGCGCTGACGCGCGGCGGAGACGGATTCGTTACCACGGTTCGGCGCAGAGGTTTCCAGAAAGCCGACCGCTTCTGCGACAATGCTGCCATGTCGAGTCCCCCTCCCGGCGATGCGCTGCGCCGCGGGGACCGGGGGGCCGCGGTGGTCGAGATCCGCGCGGCGCTGAGCGCGCTGGGGTTGCTGGTCGGCCAGGAGGAGAACCCGTCCACCGGCAGTCAGGTGGCCCTGGACGTGTTCGACGACTCCCTCGACGAGGCGGTGCGGGCGTTCCAGCAGCAGCGCGGGCTGCTGGTCGACGGGGTCATCGGGGAGGCCACCTACCGGGCGCTGCGCGAGGCGTCCTACCGCCTCGGTGAGCGCACCCTCAACCACCAGTTCGGCGCCCCGATGTACGGCGACGACGTGGCGACGCTGCAGTCGCGGTTGCAGGAGCTCGGCTTCTACACCGGCCTGGTCGACGGCTACTTCGGGCTGACGACCCACAACGCGCTGATGTCCTATCAGCGCGACTACGGCCTGGCCCCGGACGGCATCTGCGGCCCGGAGACGCTGCGGTCGCTGTATTTCCTGAGCTCCCGGGTGACCGTCGGCTCCTCGCTGCACGCGATCCGCGAGGAGGAGATGGTCCGCCGGTCGGGTCCGCGACTGACCGGCAAGCGCATCATCATCGACCCCGGCCGCGGCGGCACCGACCACGGCCTGATCGTCCACGGCCCCGACGGCCCGATCAGTGAGGCCGACGTCCTCTGGGATCTGGCTTGCCGCCTCGAAGGCCGGATGTCGGCGATCGGCATGGACACCTTCCTGTCCCGGCCGGCGGGGCGCTGCCCGGCCGAGGCCGAACGCGCCGCGACCGCCAACGCGGTGGGTGCCGACCTGATGATCAGCCTGCGCCTCGAGCACCAGCCGGGCCCCACCGCAAGCGGTATCGCCTCGTTCTACTTCGGCAGCCCGCATGGGTCGGTGTCGACGATCGGGCGCAACCTGGCCGACTTCGTCCAGCGAGAAGTGGTGGCGCGCACCGGATTACCGGACTGCCGGACCCACGGGCGCACCTGGGATCTGCTGCGCCTGACCCGGATGCCCACCGTGCAGGTCGACCTGGGCTACATCACCACCCCGCGCGATCGGGACCTGCTGGTGACCCCCGCCTGCCGCGACGCGGTCGCCGAGGGCATCCTGGCGGCGGTCAAGCGGCTCTACCTGCTCGGCAAGAACGACCGCCCGACCGGCACGTTCACCTTCGCCGAACTGCTGGCCCACGAGAGGTCCGCCGAACAGGGCCGCTCGGCGGTCTGACGGGGACCGATCAGTCCCCGTGTCCCTGCGCGAGATGTGGCGGCGCGAGATATGGCAGCGGATCGTGCCCTCGCGCACGATTCCGCACACGCGGTGGCGCAGTGAAGGATCGCGGTGGCGAACCCGCCCGTCCACCTTCGTCATTCTTGTCCTGGGCCTGTGGCTCTTCGGCACCGGCGAGGCGCTGCTCGTGGACGCCGGCCTGGGTAACGCGCCCTGGACGGTTCTGGCCCAAGGCATCTCGCTGCGGAGCGGTATGCCCATCGGGGTCACCACTTTCTTGATCAGCGTGATCGTGCTGCTGCTGTGGATTCCCCTGCGTGAACGCCTGGGTCTTGGCACCGTCGCGAACGCGATCGTCATCGCGGTGGCACTGCAGGTCATGATCACGGTGCTGCCCACGCCGACCGGTCTTGGCGGGCGCCTGGTTCAGCTCGCCGTCGGCATTGCCTGCGTCGGCGCGGGAAGCGGGCTCTACCTCACCACCAATCTCGGACCCGGTGCGCGCGACGGTCTGATGACCGGGATCCATGAGCGCACCGGCATCGCCGTCACCCCGGTGCGCCTGAGCATCGAGGTGGTCGTGCTGGCGATCGGCTGGGCACTGGGCGGCACCGTAGGCATCGGCACGCTTGCTTTCGCTGTGCTCATCGGCCCGTCCGTCGGCTACGCCCTGCGCCTGGTGGGGTGGTTGGCCGGCGCCGACGGCGCGGTGCTTGCCGACGACGACGGTCCGCATCCCGAGCTTGAGGCCTAGGGCCGCGCTGTTCGGTGCTGCTCGCTAGGCCGGCGCCGCGGCCGGCTGGCGCAGCTGTTCGCTTTCCAGCAGCCGGTCCAGCGCCGCCTCCACGGCCGCCTTCCAGCCCAGTCCCCGGTCGAGTTCCAGCCGCAGCCGGGGGAAGTAGGGGTGCGGGGCGACGACGGTGAAGCCCATGCTCTGCAGGAAGTCCGCGTCGATCATGCACAGCTCGAAGGAGCATTCCCCCAGCGCCTCGATGGCCGGTTGCAGCTCGGCGATCTCCACGCTGGCCAGATCGGCGGCTTCGGGCGTGCGGCCGAAGGCCTCCAGCGCCCGCACCCCGCGGCGCACCAGTTCGGTGATCACCGCCGCGACCAGTCCGCGCAAGAGGTCCTCGGGCTGGCCGGGTTCCACGCCCAGCGCGGTGAGCAGGACCGCGTCCGGGCTGACCGGCCCGGTGGGGAAGCGCTGGGACCGCGGCACCGCCCGCGGCGGCGCGTAGAAGGCGTAGCCCAGGCAGGGGCGGTCCTCGCCGTCGTCCGCCCGGTCGGGGTCGGGCGCGGTTTCGGCGACCTGCCCGCAGGACCCCCACTCCAGCATGACCATCGACAGCCAGGCTTCCTTCTCGAACTCCGGGTCGGGCAGCTGGCGGCCGTCGCCGACGGTCTCCGGGTCGACCTCCCAGAACACGCAGCGGCGGGCGTGTTTGGGCAGCTGCTCGAAGCCCTCGAGCCGCAGCGGCCGGATCCGGGCCGACACTACGCCCCGAGCCCACCCGGGTGTTCGCGCGAAATGCGTTGCACCCCTTGGCTTTTCGGCTTATCCGCTACGTGCGCCATCGCATCGGCCCGCTATCCGCGATCCATCAGGCCCACGATGCGCTGCAGGTCCTCGACCGAGCCGAACTCGATCACGATCTTTCCCTTGCGCCGGCCCAGGCTCACCCGCACCCGGGTGTCGTAGGCGCCGGAGAGCCGCTCGGCGATGTCCTGAAGACCCGGCATCTGGATCGGCTTGCGGCGCGGCGCGGCGGGCTTCTCGTCGCCCCGGTTGGCCAGGGTCACCGCCTCCTCGGTGGCCCGCACCGACAACCCCTCGGCGACGATCCGGGCCGCGAGTTCCTCCTGGGCCTCCGGGCCACCCTCCAAGGCCAGCAGCGCCCGCGCGTGCCCGGCCGACAGCACGCCGGCGGCCACCCGCCGCTGCACCGGGATCGGCAGCCGCAGCAGCCGGATCATGTTGGAGATCACCGGGCGCGAGCGCCCGATCCGGCCCGCCAGTTCCTCGTGGGTGACGTCGAACTCGTCGAGCAGCTGCTGATAGGCGGCCGCCTCCTCCAGCGGATTGAGCTGGGCGCGGTGGATGTTCTCCAGCAGCGCGTCGCGCAGCAGATGGCCGTCGCTGGTCTCGCGCACGATCGCCGGGATGGTCGCCAGCCCGGCCTGCTGGGCAGCCCGCCAGCGCCGCTCCCCCATCACCAACTGGTAGCGCCGCCCGGCCGGTTCGGCCCCGTCGGCCGGCGCCTCTCCTGCTTCCCTGACGACTTCCCTGACCACGACGGGCTGCATGAGCCCGAATTCGCGGATCGAGTGGACCAGCTCGGCCAGGGCGTCCTCATCGAAGACCTGGCGGGGCTGGCGCGGATTGGGCTCGATCTGGGCGGGGTCGATCTCCCGGTAGACCGCACCCACACCGGCGTCGGAGGCCGGCCCGCCGGTCCCCCCGCCGATGACGACGTCGGCCGCCGAGTCGCCCATCCGGGGGCCGCCGTCGGCGGGTCCGGTGGGGATCAGCGATGCCAGCCCGCGGCCGAGGCCGCCCCGGCGCCGTGACTGCTGGGTCATGACTGTCCTTCCTGCGATGCCGGTTCCGCCCGCAGCGTCATTTCGCGACTGGCGTCGAGATAGCTCATCGCCCCGCGCGAACCCGGGTCGTAGTCGATGATCGTCATGCTGTACCCGGGTGCCTCGGACACCTTAACGCTGCGGGGGATCACCGTGCGCAACACCTTCTCGCCGAAGTAACGGCGCACCTCGACCGCCACCTGATCGGCGAGCTTGGTCCGGCCGTCGTACATGGTCAGGATGACGGTGCTCACCGACAGCCGGGGATTGAGGTGGGCCCGGACCATCTCGATGTTCTTCATCAGCTGCGACACGCCCTCCAGCGCGTAGTACTCGCACTGGATCGGGATCAGCACCTCGGCGGCGGCCACCAGCGCATTGATCGTGAGCAGGCCCAGCGAGGGCGGGCAGTCGATGAACACGTAGTCGAAGTCGGTCCGGTCCAGCTCGGCCAGCGCGTTGCGCAGCCGGTTCTCCCGCGCGACCAGGCTCACCAGCTCGATCTCGGCGCCGGCCAGGTCGATGGTGGCGGGCACGCAGAACAGGCGCTCGCTGTGCGGGCTCGGCCGGATGGCCGCCTGCAGCGAGATCTCGCCCAGCAGCACCTCGTAGGACGACGGGGTTCCGGAGTGGCGCTCGGAGATGCCCAGCGCCGTGCTGGCGTTGCCCTGCGGATCGAGGTCGATCACCAGGGTCTTGAGCCCCTGGACCGCCAGCGCCGCAGCCATATTGACCGCGGTCGTGGTCTTGCCGACGCCGCCCTTCTGGTTGGCGACGGTCAGCACACGCCGGTGGGCCGGGCGGCGCAGCTGTCCGGCGGCGGTGTGCAGAACACGCATCGCGCGCTCGGCCGCCGCCGCGATCGGGGTATCGGTGTCGTCCGGGAGCCGGTGTCCGGTTTCACGTGAAACACCGGGGGCGGCGCCTGCCGGCGGTTCGCCGTTCATGGCCGTCTCCTCTCCGGTGCCCGTTTCGCCGGGCGGGCCCGGCCCTTTCGCGCCACCACCACGATCGCCGGCGGGTTCGGGTCGTGCCCACATCTCACCACTTCGATGCCGCTCGCGCCTAGAGCTGTCATCCGGGTCCTGGCCGCGTCGGCCTCCGCCTCGGCCCGCTCTCCCTTCACGGCCAGCATCACACCCCCGGCGCGCAACAGCGGCAGACTCCAGCGGGTCAGCCTGTCCAGATCGGCGACCGCCCGGGAGACCACCGCGTCCGACCCGGCGAGCCGGGCGCGCACCTCGGGGTCCTCCGCCCTGCCACGCAGGACTTCGACCAACGGGCGGCCCCCGCCCGCCAGCTCCCCCAGCTCGTCGCGGGCCATCTGCAGAAAGTCGGTCCGCCGGCGCATCGACTCCACCAGCGTCACCCGGAGGTCCGGGCGGGCGATCGCCAGCGGCAGCCCCGGGAGTCCGGCGCCGCTGCCGATGTCCACCACCGTGGAGCCCGGCGGGATGAGTTCGGCGACTGCGGCGCTATTGAGGATGTGGCGCTCCCAAATCCGGTCCACCTCTCTGGGCCCGATCAGACCCCACTCCACCCCCGGGCCGGCCAACAGGTCGGCGTACCCGCGGGCGAGGCCCAGCCGGGCGCCGAAGACGTCCTGCGCCTCCGGCGGCGGCTCCGGGGCGGCCTGTTTCACGTGAAACACTCCGCCATAACTACATGCCTGTAACTTCAGGCCTTCAGGACCACGACGCGCCGCGAGGGCTCCACGCCCTCGCTCTCGCTGCGCACCCCGGGCACCTCGGCCACCGCGTCGTGGACGATCTTGCGCTCGAAGGGCGTCATCGGGGCCAGTTCCTCGCGGTCCCCGGTCTCCTGCACGCGCCGGGCCACCTTGTCGCCCACGGCGGACAGCTCGTCGCGGCGGCGCCGTCGCCAGCCCGCGATGTCGAGCATCAGCCGGCTGCGTTCGCCGGTCTTCTGGTGCACCGCCAGTCTGGTCAGCTCCTGCAGCGCGTCGAGCACCTCCCCGCGGCGGCCCACCAGTTTGTTCAGGTCGCCGCCGCCGTCGATGCTGACCACCGCCCGGTCGCCCTCGACGTCGAGGTCGATGTCGCCGTCGTAATCGAGCACGTCGAGCAGTTCCTCCAGGTAATCCCCGGCGATCTCGCCCTCGGCGACCAGGCGTTCCTCCTGGTCAGCGCCCTTTGGGCGGCGCCGCGGGGCATCTGCGTCGGTGTCGTCGGTGGTCTGGTCCTCTGCGTGGGTTTCAGTCACTGCGGTATCTCCTTCTCCCCGGTCAACGTTTGCGTTTCTTGGGCCGCGACCCCGGACGCGGCGTGCGGTTGGGTGGGCGCGCCCCTGCGGCGGGGGAGGCGGGGGCCGCGTCGGGCACGGCATCGGAGCCCGCGTCGGTGGCGGCGGCGGCGTCTGGCTCCCCGTCCGCCTGGCCGTTGGTATCGGCTGCCGCCGCGGCGTTCTTGCCGGCGCGTTTGGGCTTGGCGCCGGGGGCCGGGGCGTTGGCCGATCGCCGCGCTTGGGCCTCCTCCTTCTTGGCCTCCTCCTCGCGGGCGATCCTGCCGAACACGATGTGCTGCTGGCCGAAGGTCCAGATGTTGTTGGAGACCCAGTAGATGATGATCGCGATCGGCAGGAACGGTCCGCCGACGATCACCCCGAGCGGAAACACATACAGCGCAAGCTTATTCATCAGCGCGGTCTGCGGATTGGCCGCGGCTTCGGGACTCTGGCGGGAGATGGACGCCCGGCTGTTGAAGTAGGTCGCGATCCCGGCGAGGATCATCAGCGGCACCGACACCGCCGCCACCGCCGGGCGGCTGAACTCGGTGAAGGCCTCCAGGCCATGCTGCTGGGTGAGCGCGGCACCGATCGGCGCGCCGAACAGGTGGGCGTCGAGGAAATGCCCGACGTCGGCCGGGCTGAAGAAGTAGTTGGCCAGAGACCGGTTCTCCTCCACCGACAGACCCAGCCGGCCGAAGCCGGTCTGGGTCCGGTTGAACGACATCAGCACGTGGTAGAGACCCAGGAAGACCGGGATCTGGGCGAGCATCGGCAGACACCCCAGGATCGGGTTGAAGCCGTGCTCGCGCTGAAGCTTCTGCATCTCCAGCGCCATGCGCTGGCGGTCCTTGCCATACTTCTTCTGCAGCGCCTTGATCTGGGGTTGCAGTTCCTGCATCTGGCGCGTCGTACGGATTTGCCGGACGAACGGTTTGTAAAGCAAGATTCGCAGGCTGAACACCAGAAACATCACCGAGAGCGCCCAGGCGAAAAAGTTGCTGGGGCCGAGGATCAGGGCGAACAGTTTGTACCAGAGCCACATGATGCCCGACACCGGGTAATAGACCAGGTCCAGGCTGAGCCAGTTAAACATGGGCGCTGGTGACCTCCGGGTGGTGTGGGTGCGGAGCCCGCTCGGGGATCGGGTCCCAGCCGCCGCGATGCCACGGGCCGCACTTGGCCAGCCGGACCACGGCCAGCCAGGTGCCGCGCAGTGCGCCGTATTCGCCCAGCGCCTCGACCGCGTACTGACTGCACGTCGGCATGAACCGGCACGACGGCAGCCGCAGCGGCGAGATCATGGTGCGGTACACCTCGATCAGCGCGATCAGCGCCCGCGCCGCCCAGCGCCTCGGCGCGATGGTGCCGCTGCTCATCGGTCACGCTCCATCAATTCATGGGCTTTCCGCAGCGCCAGCCGCAGCTCTTCGCGCAGTCTCGCGGTCAGCGCATCCCGGCTCCCGGGCAGGGCGCGAACGACGATGCGGTCGCCGGTTTCCAGGTCACTGACGACGGTACGCGCGGCGTGGCGCAGCCGTCGGACCACCCGGTTGCGCTCAACCGCGCCACCCACGGATTTGCCGACGACGAAACCGATTTGGGGCCCGCCGCTGTCCCGGCGGGCGTGTACGACGATGTCCGGTTGCGCGGCGCGCACCCCGTGCTTGACGGTGGCAGCAAACTCCGCAGATCGCGTCATCCGGTTCTGAGCCGGTAGCACGTCGCAGCGCCGTCAGGCGGTCAGCGAGCGACGGCCCTTGCGGCGGCGGCCGGAGACGATGGCCCGGCCGGCCCGGGTCCGCATCCGCAACCGAAAGCCGTGCACCCGGGCCCGGCGCCGGTTGTTCGGCTGGAACGTCCGCTTACCCTTGGCCACGGTTCTCTCCTCGTCGCATGACGGCGGCCGAACCCCTGCGGGAACCTCGGCTGCCGGTGAGCTTCGCTGTAGCCGGCGCGGTCCCGGGTGACCCGGTCGCTGCCGTATCGCCGACTTTCGGGCGACCCTAGCAGCGTACTGAGGTCGCTTGCGCAGGTCAAACCGCCTCGGCCGGTGCCCCGGAGAGCCCGCGCCGCGGTCCGCGCGCCGAACGTGAACCGGCCGGTGACAGCGGCTGTCGAGCGGGTGACGGCCACGTCGCTGGGGAATAAACCGGATTCGGTTTTCCCCGCGGTCCAATCCTCGCTATGCTGCGGCGCGAGGACGGCGACGCGGGGAGAGCTCCCCGGCTTTCTGCACACCTGTGGATAACTGTGTGGACAGGTCAGCGTTGGTCTTCCGCACCTGATCAGCCCGATGCCCAGGGGGGGGGATTCCGTCGTTGACCGATGACCCCGCCCCCGACTTTGTCTCTGTGTGGGGCTCGGTGGTGGCCGAACTCCACGGAGAGACCGACGGGTACTCGTTTGTTGCCGACGCCGATCCGCTGACCCCCCAGCAAAGAGCCTGGTTGAAGCTGGTGCGGCCGTTGACGATCGCTGAAGGGTTCGCGCTGCTGTCGGTCCCGAGCCTGTTCGTGCAGAACGAGATCGAGCGCCACCTGCGCAATCCCATCATCGACGCGCTGAGCCGGCGGCTCGGCCAGCGCGTTGAACTGGGCGTTCGCATCGATCCCCAGTCCGGCCTGGACGGAGCGCCGGCCGACTCCGGCACCGAGCTCAACGGCCTGGGTGACTTCGGCGAACGCTATGGCGACGAGCGTGATCCCGACGACGACGACGAGGTCGACGAGGACAGCGAAGCGCTGGCCAGCGTCCGGGAGAACTGGCCGAACTACTTCTCGGCCCGCGCGGCCGCCGAGGTCACCGCGCAGAGCGCCAGCACCAGCCTCAATCGCCGCTACACCTTCGACACGTTCATCATCGGGGCGTCCAACCGGTTCGCGCACGCCGCGGCGCTGGCCATCGCCGAGTCCCCGGCCCGGGCCTACAACCCGCTGTTCATCTGGGGGGAGTCCGGCCTGGGCAAGACCCATCTGCTGCACGCCGCGGGCAACTACGCCCAGCGGCTGTTCCCGGGGATGCGGGTCAAGTACGTCTCCACCGAGGAGTTCACCAACGACTTCATCAACTCGCTGCGCGACGACCGCCGCGACGCCTTCAAACGCAGCTACCGCGACACCGACGTGCTTCTGGTGGACGACATCCAATTCATCGAGGGCAAGGAAGGCATCCAGGAGGAGTTCTTCCACACCTTCAACACCCTGCACAACGCCAACAAGCAGATCGTCATCTCCTCCGACCGCCCGCCCAAGCAGCTGGCCACTCTGGAGGACCGGTTGCGGACGCGGTTCGAGTGGGGCCTGATCACCGATGTCCAGCCACCGGAGCTGGAGACCCGTATCGCCATCCTGCGCAAAAAAGCCCAGGTGGAACGGCTCGCGGTGCCCGATGACGTGCTGGAGTTGATCGCCAGCCGGGTCGAGCGCAACATCCGCGAACTCGAGGGCGCGCTGATCCGGGTCACCGCGTTCGCGTCGCTGAACAAAGCGCCGATCAACATCTCCGTCGCTGAGGTGGTGCTGCGCGACCTCATGGCCGACGCCGGCGCCGCACACATCAGTGCCGCGATGATCATGTCGGCGACCGCCGAGTATTTCGACACCACCGTGGAAGAACTGCGCGGGCCCGGCAAGACCCGCGCCCTGGCGCAGTCGCGGCAGATCGCGATGTACCTGTGCCGCGAACTCACCGACCTCTCACTGCCCAAGATCGGCCAGGCCTTCGGGCGCGACCACACAACGGTGATGTACGCGCAGAAGAAGATCCTCAACGAGATGGCCTACCGCCACGAGGTCTTCGATCACGTCACCGAACTGACCAACCGCGTTCGACAGCGCTCCAAGCGCTGAGACGTGTGGACAACCCGGGGGATAACGTCCCCCGGCTGTCGACCGCCATCCCCAGCCCGGTGCAGAATCGGCGCGATCCCCACACCCACCGACCACTCGGCGGACAATAATCCACAAATGATTCACACCCCCACGGCCGGTGTGACCAGCAGTGTCACGCGGTTATCCACAGCCTCCACAGCCCCTACTACTACTGCTGTTATCTCAAGAATTCCTTCCTTTAAAAGACGGCCGTGGGGATGAGTGTGGGCCGGCGACCCGGAGAGCAACCGGCCGTGTCACCCTCGCTGTTTAGCCTTCATGCCACGGACCGACGCTCTACCGTGGCGGGTACACCGTCGGAAAACTCAGCGCCGGTCATTCACCCTTGGGCGACGAAGGGACAACGAGGTTTATGGGCACGGTGACCACCGGAATCGGTGCCGGCGTGAAGTTCCGGCTGTCTCGAGACGACTTCGCCGATGCGGTGGCCTGGGCGGCGCGCAGCCTTCCGGCCCGCCCCACCAACCCGGTGCTGGCCGGTGTTTTGATCACCGCATCCGAGGACGGCCTGACGATCGCCAGTTATGACTACGACGTCTCCGGTGAGGTGCAGGTTCCGGCCGAAATCGCTTCCACGGGAACGGTTTTGGTGTCCGGAAGGCTGCTCTCCGATATCACCCGGGCGCTGCCGGCAAAGCCGGTCGAAGTCGGGGTGGACGGCAGCAGAGTGCTGTTGACCTGCGGAAACGCCAGGTTCTCTCTGCCGGCGATGCCGGTTGAGGACTATCCGTCGCTGCCGGCGCTGCCCGCCGAGACCGGCTTGATCCCGGCGGATCTGTTCGCCGAGGCCGTCGGCCAGGTCGCGGTGGCCGCCGGCCGCGATGACACCCTGCCCATGCTGACCGGGATCCGGGTGGAGATCTCCGACGACAAGGTGGTGCTGGCGGCGACTGACCGCTTCCGCCTGGCGGTGCGTGAGCTGAACTGGTCGACCCCGTCGGCGGTGGAGGCGGCGGTTTTGGTCCCGGCGCGCACCTTGGCCGAGGCGGCCAAGGCGGTCAGCCCCGGCGCCGATGTGCATCTGGCGCTGGGAACCGGTGCGGATGTGGGTGAGCAAAAACTGCTCGGCATCCGCAGTGCGGGCAAGCGCAGCACCACGCGGCTGCTCGATGCCGAATTCCCGAAGTTCCGCCAACTGCTGCCCACTGAGCACACCGCGTTGGCCACCGTCGGGGTGGCCGAACTGACCGAGGCCATCAAACGCGTCGCCCTGGTGGCCGACCGGGGTGCTCAGGTGCGGATGACCTTCGCCGAGGGCGTGCTGCAACTGTCGGCGGGCGGCGCTGACGGGGTCGGGGTCGCCGAGGAGGACCTTCCGGTCGATTTCGCCGGCGAACCACTGACCATCGCCTTCAACCCCACCTACCTCACCGACGGGCTGGCCTCCCTGCACAGCGACAAGGTGGCGTTCGGGTTCACCACCGCCAGCAGGCCCGCCGTGCTGCGCCCGGTTGGCGACGCCGACACCGAGACCTCGGGCGCGGGGCCGTTCCCGGCTGTTCACACTGATTACGTATACCTGCTGATGCCGGTCCGGCTGCCGGGCTGACCGGCACACCTTCGAGAGAGAGGCCAGCGATGCAACTCGGTCTGGTGGGCTTGGGCAAAATGGGCTTCAACATGCGCCAACGGTTGCGCGAAGCGGGCCACGACGTGGTCGGTTTCGACCCGCGCCCGGAGGTGTCCGACGTCCCGACGCTGGCCGCACTGGCCGAAGCGCTCACTCCGCCGCGGGCGGTGTGGGTGATGGTGCCCTCCGGGCCGATCACCAACGAGACGATCGTCGGGCTTGCCGATGTGCTGAGCAAAGGCGACCTGGTGGTCGATGGCGGCAACTCCCGCTACACCGAAGACCAACCGCACGCCGACCTGCTGGGCGCGCGCGGCATCGGGTTCGTCGATGCGGGGGTGTCCGGCGGTATCTGGGGGCTCACCGAGGGCTACGGGCTGATGGTCGGCGGCAGTGACGCCGACATCGCCAGGCTGATGCCGATCTTTGATGCGCTGCGCCCGCCGGGTGACCCCGCCGACGGCTTCGTGCACGCCGGCCCGGTCGGAGCGGGGCACTACGCGAAAATGGTGCACAACGGCATCGAGTACGGACTGATGATGGCCTACGCCGAGGGCTATGAACTGCTCGCCGCCGAACCGCTGATCACCGACACCCAGGCGGTCATCCAGGCCTGGACCAACGGCACCGTGGTCCGGTCGTGGCTGCAGCAGTTGCTGGCCAGGGCGCTGAAGGAAGATCCCGGCTTCACCGACATCTCCGGCTACACCGAGGACTCCGGGGAAGGCCGCTGGACCGTCGAGGAGGCCATCCACCACCGGGTGCCGATGCCGGTGATCGCGGCGTCGCTGTTCGCCCGGTTCGCGTCCCGCCAGGAGGACTCGCCCACCATGAAGGCGGTCTCGGCGCTGCGCAACCAGTTCGGCGGCCACGCGGTCAAGCGGGTTCCGCTGTCCGGATAACCGTCCCGATGTATGTCCGTCACCTCACGCTGCACGACTTCCGCTCGTGGCCCGAGCTTGATCTGGAGCTGACCCCGGGGCGCACGGTGATCGTCGGGGCCAACGGGTGCGGCAAGACCAATCTCGTTGAGGCGCTGTGGTACGTCGCGACCCTGGGCTCACACCGGGTGGCCAATGACGCGCCGCTGATCCGGACCGGCGCGGAGCGGGCGGTCGTCTCGGCGATCGTGGTCAACGAGGACCGCGAACTGGCGGTCGATATCGAGATCACCGCCGGCCGGGCCAACCGGGCGCGGCTCAACCGGTCCGCGGTGCGCAGCACCCGCGAGGTGCTCGGCGCCCTGCGCGCGGTGCTGTTCGCTCCCGAGGACCTGGCCCTGGTCCGGGGTGACCCGGCCGAGCGGCGGCGCTATCTCGACGAGCTGGCGACCGTGCGCCGGCCGGGCATCGCCGGCGTTCGGGCGGACTACGACCGTGCGCTGCGTCAGCGCACCGCGCTGCTGAAATCGGCGACCGGGTCGCGGCTGCGTGGCGACCCGGGGTTTCTGGACACCCTGGAGGTGTGGGACGCCCAACTGGCCGCCCACGGCGCGGCGTTGATGGCCGCTCGCCTGGAACTGGTCAACGCGCTGGCACCGGAGGTGGAGAAGGCCTACCAACTGCTGGCCCCGGCCTCACGCCCGGCGACCATCGCCTACCGGGGCTGCGTTCCGGGTCCCGCCGACGGTGCCGTGGACGCCGCACAGCTCGAGACCGCGCTGCTGGCCGAACTGGCGCGCCGGCGCGACGCCGAACTCGATCGCGCCGTCTGCCTGGTCGGCCCGCATCGCGACGATCTGGAGCTGCGCCTCGGCGAGCACCCCGCCAAAGGCTTCGCCAGCCACGGCGAGTCGTGGTCGGTGGCGCTGGCGCTGCGGTTGGCGGCCTACGAGCTGCTGCGCAGCGAGGGCGGCGAACCGGTGCTGATCCTCGACGACGTGTTCGCCGAGCTGGACACCGCGCGGCGTCGGGCGCTGGCCGGGGTGGCGGCCACCGCCGAACAGGTGCTGGTCACCGCCGCGGTCCCCGAGGACATCCCGGAGGGCTGGCAGGCCACCCGGATCGGGGTCGGCGTGGAGGAACGCGAGACCGGGCGTGCCTCGGTGGTGCTGCCGTGAGCGGCGAGGATCCCGGGGAGTCCGGGCCCCCTCCAGGGCCCGCGGACATGGATCTGGTGCGGCGCGCCCTGGAGGAAGCCCGGGCCGCGGCGCGCGGGCAGGGCAAGGAGGTCGGCCGCGGCCGGCGCTCCCCCGCCGCGCCGCGGGCCGGGGGGCGCGGGACCCGCCGACGGTGGTCGGCTGCCGGGCCGGACAGCCGTGACCCGCAACCGCTGGGCCGGGTCGCGCGTGAAGTGGCCGGGTCGCGCGGATGGTCCCCCCGGGTGGCCGAGGGCACGGTGCTGGGCCAGTGGGCGGCGGTCGTCGGTGACCAGATCGCCGACCACGCCCGGCCCACCGCGTTGCGCGACGGGGTGCTCAGCGTCTCGGCGGAGTCCACCGCCTGGGCGACCCAGCTACGGATGATCCAGGCCCAACTGCTCGCCCGGATCGCGGCGGCCGTCGGCGACGGGGTGGTGACCACACTGCGCATCAGCGGGCCGTCGGCGCCGTCCTGGCGCAAGGGTCCGCGGCACATCCCGGGCCGCGGACCGCGGGACACCTACGGCTGATCACGCAGGCGCCTGAGCGCCACGAGAACGCATGCGATCCGTTTGTCAAGCGGCGCCAGGCATGTCGGGCCGAAAAATTCCGCGCACGGCTCAATCAGGTGTGCAGAAACGCCGCTCCAGAATCGGTCCTGTCGGGGTTAGCCGGTAGACTGGACGAGATCCCGGGAGGTTCCTCGCCAGCCCGACAGTCAGCCCCAAGGAGACCCGTCCGACCGTGCCTGCCCAGAAGAAGAAGACACCGCAAGCGGAGTACGGCGCCGAACACATCACCATCCTCGAGGGGCTCGAGGCCGTCCGCAAACGCCCGGGCATGTACATCGGCTCCACCGGCGAGCGGGGTCTGCACCATCTGGTCTGGGAGGTGGTCGACAACGCCGTCGACGAGGCGATGGCCGGATTCGCCAGCACCGTCGAGGTCCGGCTGCTCGACGACGGCGGCGTCGAGGTGCGCGACGACGGCCGCGGAATCCCGGTGGCCAAGCATGAGACCGGCGTCCCCACCGTCGACGTGGTGATGACCGTGCTGCACGCCGGCGGCAAGTTCGAATCCGACGCCTACCAGGTCTCCGGCGGTCTGCACGGGGTGGGTGTCTCGGTGGTCAACGCGCTGTCCACCCGCGTCGAGGTCGACATCAACCGCGACGGCTACGAGTGGTTCCAGAGCTACGACCGTTCCGTGCCCCAAACACTCAAGCAGGGCAATGCCACCAAAAAGACCGGCACCACGGTGCGCTTCTGGGCCGACCCCGACGTGTTCGAGACGACGAACTACGACTTCGAGACCGTGGCCCGGCGCCTTCAGGAGATGGCCTTCCTCAACAAGGGTCTGACGATCAACCTCACCGACGAGCGCGTCACCGCGACCGAGGTCGTCGACGAACTGGTCAGCGATACTGCCGCTGCACCGAAGTCCGCCGAGGAGAAGGCCGCCGAGCGCTCCGGGCCGCAGAAGGTCAAGCACCGCACCTTCCACTACGCCGGCGGACTGGTCGACTTCGTCAAGCACATCAACCGCACCAAGCAGCCGATCCACGGCAGCGTCGTCGACTTCGAGGGCAAGGGCGAAGGCCACGAGGTCGAGATCGCGATGCAGTGGAACGCCGGTTACTCCGAGTCGGTGCACACCTTCGCCAACACGATCAACACCCACGAGGGCGGCACGCACGAAGAGGGCTTCCGGGCCGCGCTGACCAGTGTGGTGAACAAGTACGCCAAGGACCGCAAACTGCTCAAGGAAAAGGACGCCAACCTCACCGGCGACGACATCCGCGAGGGGCTGGCCGCGGTGATCTCGGTCAAGGTCGGCGAGCCGCAGTTCGAAGGCCAGACCAAGACCAAGCTGGGTAACACCGAAGTGAAGTCCTTCGTGCAGAAGATCTGCAACGAGCAGCTCAGCCACTGGTTCGAGTCCAACCCCTCGGACGCCAAAGTCGTCATCAACAAAGCGGTTTCCTCCGCGCAGGCCCGCATCGCCGCGCGCAAGGCACGCGAGCTGGTGCGCCGCAAGAGTGCCACCGACATCGGCGGACTGCCCGGCAAGCTCGCCGACTGCCGCTCGACCGACCCGTCCAAGTCGGAGCTCTACGTCGTGGAGGGTGACTCCGCCGGCGGCTCGGCAAAGAGCGGGCGCGACTCGATGTTCCAGGCGATCCTGCCGCTGCGCGGCAAGATCATCAACGTCGAGAAGGCACGTATCGACCGGGTGCTGAAGAACACCGAGGTCCAGTCGATCATCACCGCGCTGGGCACCGGCATCCACGACGAGTTCGACCTCGCCAAACTGCGCTACCACAAGATCGTGCTGATGGCCGACGCCGACATCGACGGCCAGCACATCACCACGCTGCTGCTGACCCTGCTGTTCCGTTTCATGCGGCCGCTCATCGAGAACGGCCACGTGTTCCTCGCGCAGCCGCCGCTGTACAAACTGAAGTGGCAGCGCTCCGATCCGGAGTTCGCCTACTCCGACCGCGAGCGCGACGGGCTGCTGGAGGCCGGGCTCAAGGCCGGCAAGAAGATCAACAAGGACGACGGCATCCAGCGCTACAAGGGCCTCGGCGAGATGGACGCCAAGGAACTGTGGGAGACCACCATGGACCCCGCGGTCCGGGTGCTGCGCCAGATCACCCTCGACGACGCCGCCGCGGCCGACGAGTTGTTCTCGGTGCTGATGGGCGAAGACGTCGACGCCCGCCGCAGTTTCATCACCCGCAACGCCAAGGACGTCCGTTTCCTGGATGTCTGAGAAGTAACGCCCGCACCGGCACGAAGAGGACCAGATGACCGACACCACGTTGCCGCCCGGCGGCGACGCAGCCGACCGCGTCGAACCGGTCGACATCCAGCAGGAGATGCAGCGCAGCTACATCGACTACGCGATGAGCGTGATCGTGGGGCGCGCGCTGCCCGAGGTGCGCGACGGCCTCAAGCCGGTGCACCGCCGCGTGCTGTACGCGATGTACGACTCAGGTTTCCGCCCGGACCGCAGCCACGCCAAGTCGGCCCGCTCGGTGGCCGAAACGATGGGCAACTACCACCCGCACGGCGACGCGTCGATCTACGACACCCTGGTGCGGATGGCCCAGCCGTGGTCGCTGCGCTATCCGCTGGTCGACGGCCAGGGCAACTTCGGCTCGCCGGGCAACGACCCGCCGGCGGCGATGCGCTACTGCGTCACCGGTGACGCGTGGGTGAGCCTCCCCGGCGACGAACGCATCCGCATCGCCGACGTGGTGGCCGGGGCAAGGCCGAACTCCGACAACGTCATTGAGCTCAAGGTGCTGGATCGCAACGGCTCGCCGGTGCTCGCCGAACGGCTGTTCCACTCCGGAGCGCACCCGACCTTCACGGTGCGGACCGCCGACGGCGCTGCGGTGACCGGCACCGCGAACCACCCGCTGCTCTGCCTGGTCAACTTCGGCGGCGTCCCGACCCTGCTGTGGAAGCTGATCTCGGAGATCGGCCCCGGCGACCACGTCGCGATGAGCGCCGAGCGCGGGACTTCGGGACACGACACGGTCGGTGACGTGCCGGGTTTGGCGGCGCTGCTCGCCGCGCACGGCGATGAACCCGACGTGCAGGCGATCGCCTCCGAACTGACCGACGGGCGCTACCGCTTCGCCACCGTGAGCGCGGTGCGCGATGCCGGCGTGCAGCCGGTGTACAGCCTGCGGGTCGACTCCGCCGACCACTCGTTCGTGACGAACGGGTTCATCAGCCACAACACCGAGGCCCGGCTGACCCCGCTGGCGATGGAGATGCTGCGCGAGATCGACGAGGAGACCGTCGACTTCATCCCCAACTACGACGGGCGGGTCCAGGAGCCCACCGTCCTGCCCAGCCGATTCCCCAATCTGCTGGCCAACGGTTCCGGCGGTATCGCGGTCGGGATGGCCACCAACATCCCCCCGCACAACCTCGGCGAACTGGCCGAGGCGGTGTACTGGTGCCTGGAGAACTTCGAGGCCGACGAGGAGGCCACCCTCGCGGCGGTCATCCAACGGGTCAAGGGCCCGGACTTCCCGACCTCCGGGCTGATCGTCGGCAACCAGGGGATCACCGACACCTACACCACCGGGCGCGGGTCGATCCGGATGCGCGGTGTGGTCGAGGTCGAGGAGGACTCCCGCGGGCGCACCGGGATCGTCATCACCGAGTTGCCCTACCAGGTCAACCACGACAACTTCATCACCTCCATCGCCGATCAGGTCCGCGACGGCAAGCTGGCCGGCATCTCCAACATCGAGGACCAGTCCAGCGACCGGGTGGGGTTGCGCATCGTCATCGAACTCAAGCGCGACGCGGTGGCCAAGGTGGTGCTCAACAACCTCTACAAGCACACCCAGCTGCAGACCAGCTTCGGGGCCAACATGCTGTCCATCGTCGACGGCGTGCCGCGCACCCTGCGGCTGGATCAACTCATCCGCTACTACGTCGACCACCAGCTCGACGTCATCGTCCGGCGCACCACCTACCGGCTGCGCAAGGCCAACGAGCGCGCCCACATCCTGCGCGGCCTGGTCAAGGCGCTCGACGCGCTCGACGAGGTGATCGCGCTGATCCGGGCCTCAGAGACGGTGGACATCGCGCGCGAGGGTCTGATCGGACTGCTCGACATCGACGAGGTGCAGGCCCAGGCGATCCTGGACATGCAGCTGCGCCGGCTGGCGGCGCTGGAACGCCAGCGCATCATCGACGACCTGGCCAAGATCGAGGCCGAGATCGCCGACCTGACCGACATTCTCGCCAAGCCGGAACGCCAGCGCGGCATCGTTCGCGACGAACTGACCGAGATCGTCGACAAGCACGGCGACGCCCGGCGCACCCGGATCATCGCCGCCGAGGGCGACGTGGCCGACGAAGACCTGATCACCCGTGAGGACGTCGTCGTCACCATCACCGAGACCGGTTACGCCAAGCGCACCAAGACCGACCTGTATCGCAGCCAGAAGCGCGGCGGCAAGGGCGTGCAGGGCGCGGGCCTCAAGCAGGACGACATCGTGCGGCACTTCTTCGTGTGCTCCACCCACGACTGGATCCTGTTCTTCACCACCCAGGGCCGGGTCTACCGGGCCAAGGCCTACGACCTGCCCGAGGCCGCCCGCACCGCGCGCGGCCAGCACGTCGCGAATCTGCTGGCGTTCCAGCCCGACGAGAAGATCGCACAGGTCATTCAGATCAAGGGCTACACCGACGCCCCGTACCTGGTGCTGGCGACCCGCAACGGTCTGGTCAAGAAGTCCAAACTGACCGACTTCGACTCCAACCGCTCCGGCGGGATCGTCGCGGTCAACCTGCGCGACGGCGACGAACTGGTGGGCGCGGTGCTGTGCTCGGCCGAGGACGACCTGCTGCTGGTGAGCGCGAAGGGACAGTCGATCCGGTTCTCGGCCACCGACGAGGCGCTGCGGCCGATGGGACGGGCGACCTCCGGTGTGCAGGGGATGCGGTTCAACACCGACGATCAGTTGCTGTCGCTCAACGTGGTCCGGGAGGGCACCTACCTGTTGGTCGCCACCGCCGGCGGCTACGCCAAGCGCACCGCGATCGAGGAGTACACCGCCCAGGGCCGCGGCGGCAAAGGCATCCTGACCATCCAGTACGACCCCCGGCGCGGCAGCCTGGTGGGCGCCCTGGTGGTCGACGAGGACAGCGAGCTCTACGCGATCACCTCCGGCGGCGGGGTCATCCGCACCGCGGCCCGCCAGGTCCGCAAGGCGGGCCGGCAGACCAAGGGTGTGCGGTTGATGAACCTCGGCGAGGGTGACTCGCTGCTGGCCATCGCCCGCAACGCCGATGAGGCCGACGAGGCCGACGAGGCCAGTGGCGACGCCGATTAGGCCCACCCCGGCCTCCGCACCGCCCCGGACGGACTAACGTGGGCCATCGGGACAGGACCCGAGTGCTAAAGGAGTGCTGGTGAGTTCACCGAACGAACCGGATCCGCCCGCCGCCGGCGCGGCGCCCCCGAGTGCGGCCGGCTCGGCGGAGGTTCCGCCGTGGCAGCGCGCCCCGCGGCCCACCCCGCCGGCCCCGGCGCCGGGCCCGGACCCCTACGCCGACAAGAGAATCAGCCGCTACGTCACCGGTGTCGCGGCGCCCGACCTGAGCTCGCTGGATCCCGCGCCGCCGCCCGGGCGGATCGACGCCCGCCCGGAACGCACCGACACGGCCCCGACGCAGGCCTACCCCAGCGAGTTGCCGAATCTGTCCGCCCCGCCGCGGCCGATGCCCGCGCCGCGTCCGCCGGCCGCGTCCTCGGTGATGGCCGGGTTGCGCGAGCAGGCCTCGCGGATCCTGGTCGCCAACCGGCCGCGCGGCCCGGTGCGCGCCTCCATGCAGATCCGCCGCATCGATCCGTGGAGCACCCTGCGGGTGTCGCTGCTGCTCTCGGTCGCGTTGTTCTTCGTCTGGATGATCGCGGTGGCGTTCCTCTATCTGGTGCTCGGCGCGATGGGCGTGTGGAGCAAGCTCAACAGCAACGTGGGCGATCTGCTGACCGGCACCGGTGGTGGCGGCGGCGAACTGGTGTCGGCGGGGTCGGTGTTCGGCGGCGCCCTGCTGATCGGTCTGGTCAACATCGTGCTGCTGACCGCGATGGCCACCGTCGGTGCCTACATCTACAACCTGAGCACCGACATCGTCGGCGGCATCGAGGTCACCCTGGCCGATCTCGACTGAGAGGCATTTGGGCAGGCCGGGGCGGGTGCGGTAATCTCGTCGCTCGTCTTGGTGATCGGGGCCTATAGCTCAGGCGGTTAGAGCGCTTCGCTGATAACGAAGAGGTCGGAGGTTCGAGTCCTCCTAGGCCCACCGCCGGCGGTCGTTCCGGCACGGGGCCTTAGCTCAGTTGGTAGAGCGCTGCCTTTGCAAGGCAGATGTCAGGAGTTCGAATCTCCTAGGCTCCACAGGCCCGTGGCTGACCCCAGATCCGGGGATGGCACCGGGAATGGCACACTGTCTCCCCGTGACCACAAGCCCGATTCAGACCGCGACCGCGACCCTGCACACCAACCGCGGCGACATCACGATCGCCCTGTTCGGTAACCACGCCCCCAAGACCGTGGCCAACTTCGTCGGCCTCGCCGACGGCTCCAAGGACTACTCCACCAAGAACGCGTCGGGCGGCAGCGCGGGCCCGTTCTACAACGGGTCGGTGTTCCACCGCGTCATCGACGGGTTCATGATCCAGGGCGGCGATCCGACCGGCACCGGTCGTGGCGGGCCCGGCTACCGCTTCGACGACGAGTTCCATCCCGAGCTGCAGTTCGACCGGCCCTACCTGTTGGCGATGGCCAACGCCGGGCCGGGCACCAACGGTTCGCAGTTCTTCATCACCGTGGGCGCGACCCCGCACCTCAACCGCAAGCACACCATCTTCGGCGAGGTCATCGACCCGGAGTCGCAGAAGGTCGTCGACGCCATCGCCGGCACCGCCACCGACCGCGGCGACCGGCCCACCGACGACGTGGTGATCGAGTCGGTCACGATCGCCTGAGCCTCAGCGCCCGGCGAAGCCCGCGTCGGTCAGCGCGTCCAAGACCGCCAGCGGGTCCCCGCCCAGGTCCCAGCGGCTGAGCACGATCAGCGAGCCGGCCGCGTCGATCTCCAGCAGCCGGACCTTGCGGCCCAGCCGGCGGAACTCGGTGATCCGGATCAGGTCGATGTCCGAGCGGTGCAGCAGGTGGTTGCGCAGCCAGCCGCGGTAGACCAACCCGGCCTCCGGCCCGGACCCGGCGATCGCCAGCCGTGGCCGCGCCCGCCACGATCCCAGGGCGAAGACCAGCAGACCCACCGCGGCGACGCCGGTGAGGATCCGGCCGGGCGCGTCGACGGCGACGGTGAGACACCCCGCCGCCATGAGGACGCCGGCCAGGCCGACCAGGATGATCCCGGCCGGGCGCGGACCCCACTGAGCAGGCCGGACAGGGCTATCCCCAGGACTACCCACAGGACTACCCACAGAGGTTATCCACAGGGGTTATCCACACTGGGGATGAATCACATGCGTGTGATTGCGGTCTCACCGCCACCGCATGGTGAGCAACAGCCCGGCGATCATCAGGGCGAAGGCGATCGCGTAGTTCCACGGGCCCAGGTCGGCCATCCACTGCAGCGCGGGCGGGGTGTTGAAGCCCGAGGCCCCCAACTGGAAGACCAGCAACCACGCCAGACCCACCAGCATCAACCCGACGAACAGCACCACGAACCAGACGCTCGACGGGCCGACCTTCACCTTGACCGCGTTGCGGCTGACCGGGCTGACGGTGAAGTCGTTCTTCTTGCGGACCTTGGACTTGGGCATGGCTACCTTCAGAGACTCGGGACCGGGGACTGCCGGGAACTGCCGGGACAAGAGATTACCGCGTCCGGGCGACGGGCAACGATCGCCCCGGCACCACCCGGGTAGCCTGACCCGGTGCGGGTCCTGGTCGTCGACAACTACGACAGCTTCGTGTTCAACCTGGTCCAGTACCTCGGCCAGCTCGGCGTCGAGGCCGAGGTGTGGCGCAACGACGACGCCCGGCTGGCCGGCGAGGCCGCGATCGCCGCGGCGGCCGGCGGATTCGACGGAGTACTGCTCAGCCCCGGCCCGGGCACGCCCGAACGGGCCGGCGCCTCGGTCGCCCTGGTCGCTGCCTGCGCCGCCACGCGGACACCGCTGCTGGGGGTGTGCCTGGGACACCAGGCGATCGGCGTGGCCTTCGGCGGCACGGTCGACCGGGCCCCGGAGTTGTTGCACGGCAAGACCAGCGAGGTCTACCACTGCGACACCGGCGTGCTGCGCGGACTGGCCAACCCGTTCACCGCCACCCGCTATCACTCGCTGACGATCCTGCCCGAGACGGTCCCGGCCGAACTCGAGGTCATCGCGCACACCCGCGGCGGGGTCATCATGGCGGTGCGCCACCGCACGCTGCCGCTGCACGGGGTGCAGTTCCACCCGGAGTCGATCCTCACCGAGGGCGGGCATCGGATGCTCGCCAACTGGCTTTCGCTGTGCGGCGCGACCCCCGACGAGTCCCTGGTGGGCCGGTTGGAGCGCGAGGTCGCCGACACCGTCCGGGCGGCCCGCGGCGAACCGGCCTAGCCGGCGAAGCTGATGGTGACCGAGCCGCCGAAGTCGACCCCCGCGCCCGGCGGCGGGTTCTGCACGACCACCGCGTTGGCCCGCTGACCGCTGTTGGGCACGTCGGGCCCCTTGACCAGGGTGCCGCTCCAGCCCAGCGCGCGCAGCGCCGGTTCGGCGTCGACCCAGAACTGGCCGATCAGGTTGGGCATCACGAACTGGTTGCCCTTGGAGACCTTGAGGGTGACCGCGCCGTCGACGGGGACCGCCGAGCCGACGGGCGGTTCGGTGGCCAGCACCTGCCCGGCCGGTTCGGGGCTGTCCACCGGGGCGGTGAGGATCGTCTCGAACCCCAGCGTGTTGAGATTTCTGGTCGCGACCTCGACGGTCTGCCCGCCGAGGTCGGGGATCTCCTTGGTGCGCGGACCGGTTCCGACGACGATGGTGATCTCGTTGGTGATCGGCGAGGACTGGTTGGCCGGCGGGACGGTGTTGAGCACCTTGTCCTTCTGCTCGGGTTTGGAGGGCGCCTCGCCCTGCTTGAACTTGCCGAACCCGGCCGCGCTGAGTTTTTTGACCGCGTCGGCGTAGCTGAGGTTGGCCACGTCGGGGATCTCGCGCTGTTCGGGTCCGGTGGAGACGTTGACCAGGATCTCGTCGCCCGCACTGACCGACGCGTTGCCCGCCGGGTTGGTGCTGATGACCCGGTCGGGCGGCACCGTGCTGTCGGGGCGCTGCTGGGTGCGCGTCTTGAAACCCTTGTTCTGCAAGGTGGCGATCGCGTCGGCGGACACCTGGCCGCGCACGTCGGGCACCTGCACCGCCCGGGTGTTGCCGCCGAGGGTGTAGATCGCCAGGGTCACCACCACGGTCAGTACCGCCAGCACTGCGGCCGCCGTCAGCCAGCGGGTCCGGAACACCCCGGGGCGCGGCCGGCCGTAGTCATAGCCCGCCGCGCCGTCGCGCGGGCCGCCGCGACCGCCGCGGGTCGCGGCCATCAGCTGGGTCCGTTCGGCCGGGGTCAGCACCTTGGGTGCCTCCGGCTTCTCCCCGCTGTGCACCCGCACCAGGTCGGCGCGCATCTCCGCGGCGCTCTGGTAGCGGTTCTCCGGGTTCTTGGCCAGCGCCTTGAGCACCACCGCGTCGAGTTCCGGGGAGATGCCCGCCCGCTTGAACGACGGCGGGATCGGGTCCTCGCGCACGTGCTGGTAGGCGACGGCGACCGGGGAGTCGCCGACGAACGGGGGCTCGCCGGTGAGGATCTCGTAGAGCACGCAGCCCAGCGAGTAGACGTCCGAACGCGCGTCGACGGTCTCCCCGCGCGCCTGCTCCGGTGAGAGGTACTGCGCGGTGCCGATCACCGCGGCGGTCGCGGTGACACTGTTGCCGGTGTCGGCGATCGCCCGGGCGATGCCGAAGTCCATCACCTTCACCGCGCCGTTCTTGGTGATCATGATGTTGGCCGGCTTGACGTCGCGGTGGATGATGCCGTTCTGGTGGGAGAAGTTCAGCGCCTGACACGCGTCGGCGATTACCTCCAGCGCGCGCCGCGGCGGCATCGGCCCGTCGGTGTGCACGATGTCGCGCAGCGTCACGCCGTCGACGTACTCCATCACGATGTAGGGCAGCGGCCCGCTGGACGTCTCGGCCTCGCCGGTGTCGTACACCGCGACGATGGCGGGGTGATTGAGCGCGGCGGCGTTCTGCGCCTCGCGCCGGAAGCGCAGATAGAAACTGGGATCGCGGGCCAGATCAGCACGCAACACCTTGATCGCGACGTCGCGGTGCAGCCTCAGGTCGCGAGCCAGGTGCACTTCGGACATGCCGCCGAAGCCGAGGATCTCGCCGATCTGGTAGCGGTCGGACAGATGCGGGGGCGTCGTCACGGCACACCGCCGGTGTCCGGGGGCAGCAGCGGCGGGGGCTCGGGCGCGCCGGAGGTCACCGTCTCGGTCTCGATCACCTGCGGCGGCGGGGTGCTGCGGTTCTGCCGGTCGGCCAGCACGATCAGCACCGCGCTGACGATCGCCAGCACACCGAGCACACCGGCCGCCCACAGCAGCGCGCGCTGGCCGGAGGAGAACGACCGGCGGGCCGGCGGCGGCGGGCGGGTGGCACCGGAGCGCGCCCGCGGTGCGGTGGTGGTCGTGCGCGGTTCGGGACGGGCGCCGCGCGCGCCCGGGATCGCCGCCGGGGTGGCCTTGATGGTGGGTGCGGAGTTGGGCCGCGGCGGCCGGTTCCCCGAACGCACCGTGGCCACCGCGTCGGCGAACTGCCCGCCGCTGCGGTAGCGCAAACCGGGGTTCTTCACCAGGGTGATCTCGATCAGCTCGCGCACGTTGGGCGGCAGGTCGGGGGGAAGCGGTGCCGGCGTTTCCTTGATGTGCTTCATCGCCACCGTCAGCGCGCCGTCGCCGGTGAACGGGCGCTTGCCCGAAACCGCTTCGTAGCCAACGACTCCCAGCGAATAGACGTCGCTGGCCGCGGTGGCATCCTCACCGAGCGCCTGCTCGGGGGCGATGTACTGCGCGGTGCCCATCACCATCCCGGTCTGGGTGACCGGCGCGGCGTCGACCGCCTTGGCGATGCCGAAGTCGGTGAGCTTCACCTGGCCGCTGGGCGTGATGAGGATGTTGCCGGGTTTGACGTCGCGGTGCACCAGCCCGGCCGCGTGGGCCACCTGCAGTGCGCGGCCGGTCTGCTCGAGCATGTCGAGCGCATGGCGCAGCGAAAGCCGTCCGCTGCGTTTGAGCACCGAGTTCAGCGGCTCGCCGTTGATCAGTTCCATCACCAGGTAGGCGGTGCGGCCTTCGCCGTCGATCTCGGTCTCGCCGTAGTCGTGCACCGCCGCGATGCCCGGGTGGTTGAGCATGGCCACGGTGCGCGCCTCGGCGCGGAAGCGCTCCAGGAACTCCGGGTCGGAGGAGAACTCCTGCTTGAGCACCTTCACCGCGACGCGGCGACCCAGCCGGCTGTCCACGGCCTCCCACACCTGTCCCATGCCGCCGGTGGCGATCAGCCGCTGCAGCCGGTAGCGCCCGGAGAGCGTCTCGCCCACGCGCGGACTCATGGCTTGGCTCGCTTCGCTCGCCTGCGGGGGCTCATGGCTTGCCTCGCTTCGCTCGCCTGCGCGGGCTCATTGCGACCCCTGCAGCGCCGCGGCGATGGTGGCCCGCCCGACCGGTGCGGCCAGCGCTCCCCCGGTGGCCGACAACTGGTCGCCGCCGTTCTCGATCACCACCGCGACCGCGACCTTGGGATTGCTCGCCGGCGCGAACGCGATGTACCAGGCGTGCGGCGGGGTGTTGCGCGGATCGGTGCCGTGTTCGGCGGTCCCGGTCTTGGAGGCGATCTGCACGCCGGGGATCGCCCCCTGCTGCTGGGTGAACGTCTCGGCGGCGACCATCAAATCCGTTAGCTTAGCCGCGACCTGCGGCGAAACCGCGCGGCGCTGTTCTCGCGGCGCGGTGGTGCTGATCTCCGAAAGGTCGGGACCTTCCAGCCGTTCGACGAGGTAGGGCTGCATCACCACGCCCGCGTTGGCGATCGCCGCGGCCACCATCGCGTTTTGCAGCGGGGTGACCGCGACGTCCTTCTGGCCCATGCTCGACATCCCCACCGCGGCGGCGTCGCTCATCGGCCCGATGGTCGACTCGGCCACCTGAAGCGGTATCGGGTCGGGCAGGGTGTCGAACCCGAACGCGTCGGCCGTTGACCGCAGCGCCGGACCGCCGACGCGGATGCCCAGTTCGACGAAGGCGGTGTTGCAGGACTTCTCGAACGCCTCGCGCAGCGTCGCGGTCGGACCGGGCCCGCACGCGTTGCCACCGTAGTTCTCCAGGGTGGCGGTGCTGTCGGGCAGGGTGATGCGCGCCGCGGAGGTCAGCGCCGCATCCTCGCCCACGCCGGCGGCCAGTGCGGCGGCGGTGGTGATCACCTTGAACGTCGACCCCGGCGGGTAGCGCTCGGCCACGGCGCGGTTGGTCAGCGGCGCCGCGGGGTCGTCGCGCAGCTGCTGCCACGCTCCGCCCTGGGTGGTGGCGTCGTGGCTGGCCAGCAGGTTCGGGTCGTAGGACGGCGCGGAGACCATCGCCAGGATCCGGCCGGTCGCGGGTTCCAGCGCCACCACCGATCCCTTGCACGGGCCGGCGCAGCCGCCGCGCTGCAGGGCGTCCCAGGCGGCCTGCTGCACCCGCGGGACCACGGTGGTGTCGACGTTGCCCCCGCGCGGGTCTCGCCCGGTGAAGAAGTCGGCCAGCCGCCGGCCGAAGAGTCGCTCGTCGGAGCCGTTGAGCACGGAGTCCTCCGCGCGCTCCAGCCCGGTGCTGGAGTAGCGCAGCGAATAGAACCCGGTCACCGGCGCGTAGACCAGGGGTTCGGGGTAGACCCGCAGGAAGCGGTAGCGCCCGGTGGTCGACACCGAGTTGGCCAGCAGCCGGCCGCTGGCGGTGATCTGGCCGCGCTGCCGCGAGTACTCGTCGAGCAGGACCCGCTGGTTGCGCGGGTCGGAGCGCAGCCCGTCGGCCCGGAACACCTGGGTCACCGTGGCGTTGACGAGCAGCAGCACGACCAGCGCCATGACCATCGTGGCGATCCGCCGCAGTGAGGTGTTCATGCCCGGCCGATCACCTCGGTGCGGGCCGCCGCGATCGGGGTGCCCTGACCGGTCTCCAGCGGGCGGCGGGCGGCGTGCGAGATGCGCACTAACAGTGCCAGCAGCAGATAGTTGGCGAGCAGCGAGGAACCCCCGTAGGACATCCACGGCGTGGTCAGCCCGGTCAGCGGAATCAGGCCGGTGACCCCGCCGGCGACGATGAACAACTGGATGCCCAGCGTCGAGGCCAGCCCGGCGGCGAGCAGCTTGCCGAAACTGTCGCGGACCGCGACCGCGGTGCGCAGGCCGCGCACGATCACGACGGTGTAGAGCATCAGCACCCCGGCCAGGCCCACCAGCCCGAGTTCCTCCCCGACGACGGCCAGGATGAAATCCGTCGAGGCCGCCGGGACGGTGTCCGGCTGGCCGTTGCCCAGCCCGGCGCCGAACACTCCCCCGGTGGCGAAGCTGAACTGCGACTGCACCATCTGGTAGCCCGCCCCCTCGGGGTCGGCGAACGGGTCGATCCAGGTCTGCACCCGGGTGCGGACGTGCCCGAAAAGGTGGTAGGCGGCCAGGCTGCCCAGGCCGAACAGACCCAGTCCGATCACCACCCAGCTGAACCGTTCGGTGGCCACATACACCAGCACCAGGAAGGAGGCGTACAGCAGCAGCGAGGTGCCCAGGTCCTTCTCGAACACCATCACCCCGATGGAGATGAACCACGCCGCCAAGAGCGGCGCCAGGTCGCGGGGGCGGGGCAGGTCCAGTCCCAGCACGTGGGTGCCCGCGCTGGCGAACAGGTGACGCTTGGTGACCAGCACGCCGGCGAAGAAGATCAGCAGCAGGATCTTGGAGAACTCGGCGGGCTGGATGCTGAACCCGGGCAGCCGGATCCAGATCTTCGCGCCGTTGGTCTCCGACAGACTCGCCGGCAGCAGCGCCGGGATGATCAGCAAAACCAGGCCGGCGGCGCCGCAGATGTAGTCGTAGCGGGCCAGCAGCCGGTGGTCCTTGAGCAGGACGACCACCGCCGTGAAGCCCGCCACGCCCACCAGCGTCCAGAGCATCTGCTGTCCGGCGCTCGGCCCGCTCGAGTCGGACCCCTCGGCGAGGTCGAGGCGGTGGATGAGCACCAGGCCCAGACCGTTGAGCAGGGCGACCACCGGCAGCAGCAGCGGGTCGGCGTAGGGCGCGTAGCGGCGGATCGCCAGGTGCGCACAGACGAAGAGGGTCAGGAACACCAGGGTGTAGCTCAGCAGATCCCAGTGCAGGGACTGCTGCTGGTTGGCCTCCACGATCAGCAGCGCGACGGCGGTGATCAGGGCGGCGTAGAACAGCAGGCCCAGTTCGGCGTTGCGCCGGGTCGCCAGCGGCGGCGCGAGGACGACCGCCGCCTGCGGCGCGGTGCTCACGTCGGCTTCCGGCAGTCGGTGCCGGGCTTCTGCGGCGGGGTCTGCGGCTTGGCCGGACCGCGCGAGCCCGGTGCGGCGCCCCCGCCGCGCGCCGGGGCGGGCGCGGCGCAGACCGGCAGCAGCGAGGTGCGGGCCAGTTCGCGCAACTGGTCGATGGCGCGCTCCAGCGTTCCGGTGGGCAGCCCCGCGCTGACCTGGGCGCGTTCGGAGGGCCGCAGGTCCCCCAGCCGCATCAGCTGGCAGGACAGCTCCGAGTCCGCCTGCCCGGGGCTGATCTGGGACAGCTCGTTGCGGCCGTTGAGGCAGCCGAGCAGAAACGGCCGCTGCAGCTTGACGCCCAGGATCGAGGTGGGGATCCCGCGCATGATCGCGACGTTGTCCTGATAGGCGCTGACGTAATAGTTGTTGCGGATGACGGCGTAGCCCACGCCGATCCCGCTCAGCGCCAGCACCGCGATCAGGGCCGCGACGATAAGTGCGCGTCGATGCGAGCGCGGTGGCGGCGAATCCGATTGGGCCACAACCACAGTCGCCTCACTCGGCGGCTGGGTGATCGCCGAGGCGCGCCCGGCGGCGGTATCCGGGCGCTCCGCCTCGACGGTGTCGCCGGAGACCGCGCCGGCCAGGATGGGATTGGTCTGGGCGCCGTAGTCGTGGTCGACCACATCGGCGACGACGACGGTCACGTTGTCCGGGCCGCCGCCGCGCAGCGCGAGTTCGATCAGCCGGTCGGCACTGGCGGCGACGTCGTCGATCCGCAGCGCCTCCAGGATGGTCTCCTGGCTGACCGGGTCGGACAGCCCGTCGGAGCACAGCAGGTAGCGGTCGCCCTCGCGGGCCTCGCGCATGATCAGCGTCGGCTCGACCTCGTGGCCGGTCAGCGCCCGCATGATCAGTGAGCGCTGCGGATGGCTGTGGGCCTCCTCGGCGGTGATGCGGCCCTCGTCGACGAGGGTCTGCACGAAGGTGTCGTCCTTGGTGATCTGGGTCAGTTCGCCGTCGCGCAGCAGATAGCCGCGGGAGTCGCCGATGTGCACCAGTCCGAGCCGATCCCCGGCGAACAGGATGGCGGTCAGGGTGGTGCCCATGCCGTCGAGGTCGGGGTTGAGCTCGACCTGGTCGTGGATGGCGTCGTTGCCCTCGCGGACCGCGCCCTCCAGCTTGCCCAGCAGATCGCCGCCGGGCTCGTCGTCGTCCAGCGGCGCCAGCGCGGCGATCACCAACTGGGAGGCCACCTCGCCGGCGGCGTGCCCGCCCATCCCGTCGGCCAGGGCCAGCAGCCGCGCGCCGGCGTAGACCGAGTCCTCGTTGTTGGCGCGCACCAGGCCGCGGTCGCTGCGGGCGGCGTAGCGCAGGGCGAGGGTCACGGGCGCAACTCGATCACGGTCTTGCCGATGTGCACCGGCGTGCCGACCGGAACGCGCACCGCGGTGGTCACCCGGGAGCGGTCCAGATAGGTGCCGTTGGTGGAGCCGAGGTCTTCGACGTACCAGTCCGGGCCGCGCGGCGAGATGCGGGCGTGGCGGGTGGAGGCGTAGTCGTCGGTGAGCACCAGGGTGGAGTCGTCGGCGCGGCCGATGAGCACCGGCTGGGCGCCGAGGGTGATCCGGGTGCCGGCCAGCGCGCCCTCCACGACGACGAGTTGGCGGGCCGCGGCCCGGTGGGTCCGCACCCGGGAGCCCGCGCCGCGCAGCGCCAGTCCGCGGCGCACCATCACCGCCCCGGCGGGGGCGTAGATGTCGTTGCGCAGGATGCGCAGCACCGACCAGATGAACAGCCACAGCAGCAGCAGGAAGCCCGCACGCGTCAGCTGTAGGACTAGTCCCTGCACGCGGCCCTCCGTCCCGACTTCGGCAACGTCACAGGATACTTCGCACGAGGGTCGCGCGAAGGCGAAGCCGGACCAGCCGCGGCCCGCGAGCCGTCAGTGAACGCGCACGATGATCTCGGAGTGGCCCAGCCGGATGACGTCTCCGTCGGCCAGCTGCCACTCCTGCACCGGGGCGTTGTTGACCGTGGTCCCGTTGGTGGAGTTGAGGTCGGTCAGCAGCGCGACGTCGCCGTCCCAGCGGATCTCCACGTGCCGGCGCGAGACGCCGGTGTCGGGAAGCCGGAACTGGGCGTCCTGGCCGCGGCCGATGACGTTGGCGCCTTCGCGCAGTTCATAGGTCCGGCCGCTGCCGTCATCGAGCTGCAGGACGACGGTGTGCGCGGCGGGCTGGTAGTCGCCCGGGGCGACCTGGCCGTAGCTCTGGGTCTGGCCGTACTCCTGACCCTCCCGGCCGTAATCCCGGCCGTACTGCTGGTCGCCGTACTGCTGGTCGCTGTACTGCTGCCCGCCGTATTGCTGCCCGCCGTATTGCCGGTCGTCGTACTGCTGCCCGCCGTATTGCTGGCCGCCGTATTGCTGTCCGCCGTCGCGGCGGTAGTCCTGGCCGTAATCCCGGCCCTGTTCGCGGCTGGGGTCCCGGCCGTATTCGTAGTCGGGTGCCGGCGGGCCGCCCTGCTCGTAGCCACGCTCGTAGCCCCGCTCGTACCCCCGGTAGTCCTGCTGACCCGGGGGCGGGCCGTACCCGGCCGGCGGGCGGCCGTACTGCTGGGGGTAGTTGGGGCCGTACTGCTGGGGATGCTGGGGATAGTTGGGCCCGTACTGCTGGCCGTACTGGGGACCGTAGTTCGGGTACGGCTGACCCTGATAGGGACCGGGCCCGTAGTTCGGCGGGTAGTCGCGGCCGTACTCCTGGTCACCGGGCCGGTCATAACCAGCCTGGCCGGGCGGCCCGTAGGTCGGCCGGTAGCCCTGGTCGTAGCCGGGCTGACCGTATCCGCCGCCCGGACCCGGGTAGCGGGGTGCCTCGGCCCGCGAATCCTCCGGCGAGCGCCGGTCGTCCCGGTCGTCCCGGTCGTCGCCGGGCCGGTCCGGGCCGCTCTGCTGGCTGGGGTTGTCGGTCATCGCTGGCACTCCTGACTGTGGGAAAACCGTATTGAGTTGTCTGTGGGGGTCGACGCCCCCCCTGATGTCGGGGTTGACCGTGGCCCGGGCCCGGTACTGACCGGTGTGCAACCCGTCGGAGCGGTCGAACCGGACGACCACGTCACCATAGGTCTGCCATCCCTGCTCCTGAATGTAGTCCGCAAGATGGCTGGCGAAGGCATCCGCGGTGAGGTTGCCCTCCCGGCCCAACTTCTCGAAGTCAGACCCACTGAGCGTAATGATGTAGTCATTGGGAACCAAAAACCGCCCACCGGGCAGTTCGCGCATCCCGTCGGAGGCCTCGCGCCGCAGCAGTGCCTCCACCTCCTGGGGGATCACCGCGCCACCGAACACCCGCGCGACGGCATCGCCCACGCCGTGCTCGAGCAGCCGTTCGATGCGCTGCGCCAGACCCTCCTGGATTCCCACCGGACCGCCTACCTCGAACGCGGCGGGCCTGATGGCGCCGCCCTGGTTGCGAACATGGTATCGGCCCAGGTCAGCGGATCGTCATTCGGAGAACTCTGAGAATCACATCCGTGCAGGTCGGCGGCGCAGGGCTTGGGGCCACTCGGTGCCACCGTGATACGCTCCCCCGGTCGTTGGGGCGAGTGGCGGAATGGCAGACGCGCTGGCTTCAGGTGCCAGTGTCCTTCGGGACGTGGGGGTTCAAGTCCCCCTTCGCCCACCCACGCGCTAATCACCCGCGAGTACCGTGAGGCGCATGCCCGACGAACCCACCCCGGCGGCGCCCGGCCCGCCGCCCGCCCCGCAGGCCGATACCGGCTACACCGAGGCGGGCGTGCCGACCCTCGAGGGCGTCCGGGACACGATCGAGGCCCGCTACGGCAACGCGCTGGGCGCGACCGAGCTGGCCGAGGAGACCCCCGAGGTGCGCACCGCCCGCGAGCGGTTCGACCAGCGCGAGAAGGCCGCCGCCGAGAAGCTCGAGCAGATCCGCGCCTCGATGCGCGAGGCCGACTAGCACCCCGCCGGCGCGTCACTCGTCGAAGATCGCCACCGCCCGGGTCCATCCCGCCGAGGCCGCGTGGATCTTCACCGGGAAGCAGGCCACCTGGAAACCCGACGCCGGCAGCGACTCGAGGTTGTGCAGCTTCTCCAGGTGGCAGTAGCCGATCGTCCGCCCGGCGCGGTGGCCCTCCCAGATGATCGAGGCGTCGTGGCTGCTCGCGTAGCGCGCCGCGGTGTAGACGAACGGCGCATCCCAGCTCCAGGCGTCGGTCCCGGTCAGCCGCACCCCGCGCTCCAGCAGGTACAGCGTGGCCTCCCGGCCCATCCCGCAGCCCTTGCTGACGTAGTCGGGGGCACCGTAATGCGTTCCGGCGCTGGTGTTGACCACCACGATCTCCAGCGGGGCCAGGGTGTGCCCGATCCGCTCGAGTTCGGCTGCCACGTCCTGGGCGCCGGCCACGTAGCCGTCCGGCAGGTGCCGGAAATCCAACTTCACCGCCGGCTGCAGGCACCACTCCAGGGGCACCTCGTCGATGGTGATCGCCCGCTTGCCGCCGTCCATCGTCGAGGCGTAGTGGTAGGGCGCGTCGAGGTGGGTGCCGTTGTGGGTGGTGATGCGCACCCGTTCGATCGCCCAGCCCTCGCCGTCGGGCAGGTCGCCCACCGTCGCCCCGGGAAAGAACGACACCACCTCCGCGGCGGTCTGGCGGTGGTCGTAGTAGTCGATCTCGGGCAGGTGGCCCGGCGGATCGGAGGCGATGCCCGCCTGCAGCGGGACCGACAGATCCACGAACCGTCGCTTCTCCATGGCGGCCAATGGTAGTTCTGGTCCGTGGCGATGCTGCCGATACCCGCGAGACCCCAGGACGTGACCCCGGCCTGGCTGTCGGGCGTGCTCGGCGTCGAGGTCGCCGACGCCGCGATCGCCCCGATCGGGACGGGCCAGACCGCGGCCACCTACCGGGTCGCGGTGCGCTACCGGGACGACGGGGTCGCCGGAGCATCAAGGCCGGACTCCTTCGTGGTCAAACTGCCCGCCGCCGATCCGGCGGTGCGCGAACGGGTCGCGCTGAGCTACCGCTGCGAGCACGCCTTCTACACCGAGGTCGCGCACACCCTGGCGGTGCCGGTCCCCCGCTGCTATCACTGCGCGGTCAGCCCCGACGGCGACTTCGTGCTGCTGCTGGCCGATCTGGCCCCGGCCGAACAGGGCGACCAGATCCGCGGCGGCACGCCCGCGCGGGTGCGACTGGCCGCCACCGCCCTGGCCGGTTTGCACGGCCCGCGGTGGTGCGACCCGGCCTGGCTGAGCTTCACCGGCACGGTGATGCCGCGCCCCGACGCGGCGGCCGCGCGCGGTCTGGGCGAGATCACCGTGCTGGCCGCCCAGACCACCGTGGACACCCTCGGGTCGCGGCTGAGCCCGGCTGATCGCGCCACCACGCTGGAGGCCGCCGCGCTGATCGGCGACTGGCTGCTGGGCGCGCCGGACCGCTTCAGCCTGCTGCACGGGGACTACCGCATCGACAACCTGCTCTTCGATCCCGAGCGCAGTGCCGTGACGGTGGTGGACTGGCAGACCCTGGCGGTCGGACTGCCCGCCCGCGATCTGGCCTACCTGATCGCCACCAGCCTGCCCTCCCCCACCCGCGCCGACCACGAACGCGAGCTGGTCGACGCCTACCACCGTGCGCTGCTGGGCTACGGCGTGAGCGGGTATGACGCCGAAACCTGTTGGCAGGACTACCGTTTGGGCGCCCTGCAGGTCCCGCTGATCACCACGCTGGGTTTCGCGTTCTCCACGGCGACCGAACGCGGCGACGAGATGGTGCTGGCGATGCTCGAGCGCGGCGCGCACGCGATCCGCGAGCTGGGCTCGCTGGAGTTAGTCCGCGCGGGCGTCTGAGGAGGGTCCGCCCGGCTCGGTGGAGATGTCGGGCGACAACGCGTCGGCGGTCAGTGACTCTGGCGCGGGCGCTTCGGACTCGGTGAACGGCGGCTCATCGGAGTCGGCGTTGTGCGCACCGGCCGGGGTGTGCACGGCGGCGCGCCAGTCCCGAACCAGCAGCACGATCCCGGCGGCGGCCAGCGCGACCACGAGCACGGCGACCCACGGGCTGGCGGTCAGCACCGCCACGAGCAGCGCGAGCGCCGCGGCCACAGCGCACACCACGACGACCCGCACGCCCACAGTCTGCTACGGCCTGCGCACGCTGACCACCACCCGGGGCTTCGGCGGCCCGCCGGGCGCGTCGGCTCAGGCCGCGCTGCGCGGCCGGCCGCCCGAACCCACGTGCACCACGACCGCCCCGGCGTCGGGTAGCTCCTCGCCGCGGGAGAGCAGCTCCACACTCTCGGGCAGTTCGCGCGGATTGATCAGGCCGTCGGCGATGCGCCGCAGGACGGCGTGGGCGTGGGCGAGTTGATGGCGCTTGCGGTACTGCCCGCCGGGCAGCTTCACCCCCGCCCACACCCCGTATTCCTCCCCGCCGGTGACCGCCCGGCGGGCGCACAGCCGCTGCTGGGCCAGCGGGCAGCGCCGCAGGCACAGGGTGCGGGCCTTGCGGGCGGACTGCTCGTAGACCCGGGCCTTGGCGGCGCCGTCGCTGGCGTCGTCGTCGGCGTAGCCGAACCACAGGTCCGGGTCGGCAGCGCAGGGTCGGTCGGACATGGGGCCTCCTCGTCGTCGGTGGTCTCGCCAGCGGCGTGCAGAGCGTATACATTTCTGCCTACGCTTCGCAACAGAAACATAACCAAAAACGTATATCAACTCCGGGTCGGCCGCCCTGTGTACGATCCGTCTATGCCCGGGGTCCGACGGTGAGCAGAACAGCCGCAGGCGCGGCCATCAGGGCGCTGCGGGAATCGCGGGGACTGTCGCTGGCGGAGTTGGCGGCGGCCACCGGGGTCAGCGCGATGGGGCTGAGCTACCTGGAGCGCGGCGCCCGCAAGCCCCACAAAGGCACAGTTCAGAAGGTCGAAAACGGGCTGGGCCTGCCGGCCGGGACCTACCGGCGGCTGCTGCTGGCCGACGATCCCGACGCCGAACTGGCGGAGCTACTGGCGGTCACCCGGGCCGAGACCGGCGCGGCGAGCGACCCGGCCGGGCTCGTGGTCAGCCGGCACAGCGACGCCGACGTGCTCGCGGCGCACGCCGAAGCGCACGTCGAATCCCTGAAAACGTTGACAACCCGGCTGCCCGCGGAATCATCAAACGAATACGAGTCGTATCTTCTTTCCGTGGTTGCACAGTGTGTGAAGGCGGAGCTGCTGGCGGCGAACTCGTGGCGGGTCGCCGTCAACGCCGGCGGGCCGTCCGCCGACCGGCTGATGGGCCATCTCAAATCCCTCGAAGGGCTGCGCTCGGGCCTGCTGGCGCGGCTGTCGGCGAGCATGGGCGCACGCTTTGACCGGGCCTGCGCGCGGGCGGGGCTGCCCGAGCCGGTGATCGCCGAACTGATCGGGGTCAGCCCGGAGGAGATCTGGGATATCCGCAACCGCGGGGTGATCCCCCCGGGTGCGCTGCCCCGGGTGCGCGCCTTCGTCGAGGGGGAGTGCTGAGCGCCGGAACCGAGATCGACCTGCTGGCCCGCGCCCACGCACTGTTCGCCGGCCAGCCCGGCTCCGGGCTGCTGCAGGGCGCGGCGCCCACCGGCCGGCCACCGGACTCCTGGGCGGGCCCGGCCGCGGCGTCCTACCGCGCCGCCACCGCCGCGATCGGCACCGATCTGCTGCGCGCGGGACACACCGACACCGAACTGGCCGCGATCCTGGCCGCTGCCCGGCGCGACCACGCCGCGGCCGGGACCGACACCCGCGCGGTGCTGGCCGCCGCCCGTGCCGAGGCGGGCGTGGTGGCCGACAATCCGCTCGC
>NZ_JBJTCF010000119.1:0-7604 GCF_046091765.1 Mycobacterium sp. | reverse complement strand
GCGCGTCGCGCCGTCGTCCTCGCCCGCCTCGGCGATCATGCCGTCCTCCTCGCTGCGCGCGGCGGTCTCGGCAGCGGCCTGCGGTTCACCGGGCCGGACCTCATCGGTGCTCTCCCCGGCGCCGACATCGCACCGCACCGCCCCGCCCTGCACCGCCCGCCGACGAGCCCGTCGCCGCCACGGCTGAGCAGCAGCCCGCGCGCGGTGATGCGGAGCGCTCACCTGAGGTGGCCGCACCCGGTGAACCCTCCGCCTCCGCGGTCCGCAGCGTGTGGCCGACCATCCGGGACAAGGTGCGCGAGCGCAGCCGCACCACCGAGGTGATGCTGGCCGGTGCGGTGGTGCGCGCGGTGGAGGACAACACGCTGGTGCTCGCCCACGAGTCGGCGCCGCTGGCCAAGCGGCTCAGCGAGCAGCGCAACACCGAGGTCATCTGCGAGGCCCTCAAGGACGCCCTCGGGGTGGACTGGCGGGTGCGGTGCGATGTCGGCGCCGGGGAGAGCACCGATGAGGTCCGGCCCGGTGAACCGCAGGCCGCTGCCGAGACCGCCGCGCGCAGCGAGGAGGACGGCATGATCGCCGAGGCGGGCGAGGACGACGGCGCGACGCGCCGCGACCCCGAGGAGGCCGCTCTGGAGCTGTTGCAGAGCGAACTGGGTGCCCGCCGGATCGACAGCTGAGCTCAGGCGGTCCACCACGGCCGCAACGGCAACCCGCCGTCGCCACCGTCGTGGTCCACCTTCACCGCCAGCACCTGGTGCAGCTGGACGACATTGGCTTCGAAACCCACCCGCGAACCGGCCAGGTACAGCCCCCACACCTTGGCGGTGGGCAGACCGACCTCGGCGACCGCGGTGTCCCAGTTGGCCACCAGGTTGGCACACCAGTCGCGCAGCGTCAGCGCGTAGTGACGGCGCAGGTTCTCCTCGTGGACGACTTCCAGACCGACGTTCTGCGCCTCGCAGATGATGCGGCCCGAGCCGGTGAGCTCCCCGTCGGGAAAAACGTAGCGGTCGATGAAACCCGTTGCCGCGGAGGATTTCCTGTTGTCCGGTCGGGTGATGCAGTGGTTGAGCAGCAATCCGCCGGTGCGCAGTTTGGATTGCAGGAAGCGGAAGTAGGACGGGTACTGGGCGACTCCGACGTGTTCGGTGAGACCGATCGAGGAGACCGCGTCGAAGCCGCCCTCGATCACGTCGCGGTAGTCGCTGTGGCGGATCTCGGCGAGGTCGGCCAGGCCGTCCTCGGCGATCGCCTTCTGCCCCCACAGGGCCTGTTCGCGCGAGAGGGTGACCCCGGTGGCCCGAACCCCGTGCCGGGCCGCGTAGCGCACCATGCCACCCCACCCGCACCCGACGTCGAGCAGGCGATCTCCGGGGCGCAACCTGAGCTTCTCGAAGACCAGCCGGTACTTGTTCTCCTGTGCCTGCTCGAGGGTGGCGTGCTCGTCGGGATAACAGGCGCAGGTGTAGGTCATCGACGGGCCCAGAACATGTTCGTAGAACGTGTTCGACACGTCGTAGTGGTGGTGGATGGCCTCGGCGTCGCGCTTTCTGTTGTGGCGCAGGCCTTCGGCGATGCGGCGCCAGCGCGGCAGCGCCTCCTGCGGGGGCGGCGCTATCGGCTTGAGGTGCTCAACACCCAGCGAGCGCACGATGTCGAGCAGGACCCGGGCCGGGGGCCGGGTGAGTTCGGCGGCCGACAGCGCCTTGAGCACGTCGTAGGGGTCGCCGGGGTGCACACCGGTCAGAACCAGATCGCCGGAGACATACGCGCGGGCCATGCCGAGGTCGCCGGGGGCGGTGGCCAGGTAGGTGGTGCCGCGGGGGGTCCGAAGATCCAGGCCCAGCGGTGCGTCCGCCGGCCCGGCAGAACTTCCGTCGTAGGCGGTGAACCGCATCGGGCCGTTGCCGCCGCCGACGAAGAGTTCCAGGATCTCGGCCAAGGTCAGCTTGCCGCTCATTGTCGTTGCACCGCCTTTGCGTAGAGGTCGAGCAGACGCGAATCCGGGTCGTAGGTCTTCTTGACGATCTTGTAGTTTTCCCCGCCGTAGAGTTCGTCGAACTCCTCGCGGCCGTAGAAGGCGTCGGAGTACAGCGACTTGTGCCCCTCCAGCTCGGAGACCGTGGCTTCGATCAGCCGGTTGGTCCGGCCGGCCTGCGGGTCCGCCGCCGGCACCGAGGACCAGAACCCGACATTGACGTAGGTGTGATCGGGGCGCATCGGGTAGAGCGGCCAGCCGGCCGGGTCGCGAAGCCGCAGCGGGCACAGCCACAGCGGCTCGATGGGCACCTCGGCGAGGAACCAGTCCAGGAACTGCGCGCAGCGTTCGAGGGGCACCTCGACGTCCTGGACCACCCGCTCCCGGGCGGGCCGGCCGTGACGGGCCTCGATGCGGTCGGCGATGCCGAACCTCTGGTCGTAGCCGATCAGCTTCCAGTAGAAGCTGCTGCGGCGGTAGCGCCGCGGCCACAGCCGGCGGATCGTCGGGTTCTGCGCCCCGAAGGCCCGCGAACACCAGAACCAGTCGGTGTCCCAGCGCCACAGGTAGTCGGCGACGGTCAGCCGGTCCGACGTCACGCCCGCGGCGTGCTGGATCGACCGGTAGTAGACCTGCCGGCCGGTGTAGTCACTGACCGGGCCGGGGGTCGAGTCGCGCGTCCCCAGGCACAGGTAACTCTCGCCGGCGTCGAACACCACGCCGTCGAGGTAGTCCACGGCGGTGCCGTCGAAGACGCCCTCGGCGACGATGTCCTGCATCGCGGCGACCAGATCACCAAGACGGTGGAAGCGCACATGGCGGAGGCTGACGAAGGGCCGCACCGGTTCGAGCTCGACGCGCAGCCGCACCGCGTAGCCCAGGGTCCCGTAGGAGTTCGGGAACGCCCGGAACAGATCCGGGTGCTGCTCGCGGCTGGCCGTCACGACGTCTCCCGCGCCGGTGAGGATGTCCATCTCCAGCACCGACTCGTGCGGCAGTCCGTTGCGGAATGAGGCCGACTCGATTCCCAGCCCGGAGACCGCTCCGCCCAGGGTGATCGTCTTGAGCTGGGGCACCACCAGCGGGCTCAGGCCGTACGGCAGCGTCGCGGCGACCAGCGTCTCGTAGGTGCACATCCCGGCGACGTCGGTCGTGCGGGTGTCCGGGTCGACCGCGATCACCCCGGTCAGCCCGGAGGTGTCCAGGCCCGGCACCCCGTTTCGGGCCCGCCGGCGGAACAGGTTCGAGGTCGGCTTGGCCAGCCGGACGGGCGCGCCGGCGGGGATCGCCCGGTAGCTGTCGAGCAGCCGCCGCACGCCGCGGCGGTGCGCGGACCGGGCTGCCGACGGCGCTGTGCTCACCTGACTACGCTAAACCGCACCCGCACCGCCGCGCATCACGAGGAGTCCGATGGGCCATGTCAGGGGCCACGTCAGTGCGTCCAGCACGATCCTGATCTACGCCGAGCCGGCCAGGGTGCTCGACGCGATCGCCGACTACCGCGAGGTGCGACCGCGGATCCTCTCGGCGCACTACCGCGACTACCGGGTGGAGCAGGGCGGTCGGGGCCGGGGCACCGTCGCGACGTGGACCCTGCAGGCGACCCGGTCGCGGGCCCGCCAGGTGCGGGCCGAGGTGGATCTGGCCGGCCACACCGTCATCGAGAAGGACGCCAACTCGTCGCTGCTGACCAACTGGACGGTCGCGCCCGCGGGCCCCGGCGCGAGTGTGACGGTGACGACCCGGTGGACCGGCGCCGGCGGGGTGGGCGGCTTCTTCGAGCGGGCCTTCGCCCCACTGGGGTTGCGCAGGATTCAGGCGCAGGTGCTGGGGAACCTCAAGAGAGAGGTCGAGGCGGCTGGGTCTGCAGGAACGCCACCACGCCCTTGACCACGGCGTCGGCGTAGCGCTGGCGACCCTCCGGACTCTCCATCAGGGTGGAGTCGACCGGGTTCTTCATGTTGCCCAACTCCACCAGGATCGACGGGTACTGGGCGAGGTTCAGTCCGGCGATGTCGGCGCGCGGATTGAGTCCGTCGGAGCCGATGTAGGTCGACGGCGGGATGCCCGAGCCGGCCAGCTGGCTGGCCATGATCCGGGCGAACTGCACCGAGGGCCCGGCCTGGGTCTCGTTCAGCGGCGGGTTGGAGTACAGGACGTGGAAGCCGCGTCCGGTGGGCGGGCCGCCGTCGGCGTGGATCGAGACCACCGCGTTGGGCTGCAAGGCGTTGGCCATCGCGGCACGCTCGTCGACGCACGGCCCGAGCGCGTTGTCGTTGCCGCGCGACATCGCGGTGCGTACCCCCAGCTGATGCAGGGCCGCGCGGACCCGCAGGGTGGTGTCCCAGGTGAAGGTGTGCTCGGGGTACCCGCTCTCGGCGCTGGTGCCGCTGGCCTGGCAGTCCTTGGTGCCGCCGCGGCCGTTGGAGACCTGGCGGGCGATCGAGGCGTCGTTGGCGCCGTTGTGGCCGGGGTCGAGGAAGACGATCATGCCCGTGACGTCGCCGGGGGCGGCCCCGGAGACCGGCGCCGACAGCGAGGCCGCGACCAGCAGCACGCCGGTCGACGCGGCGAGCACGACACGCACCGGGGCGATCATAGACACGCGCGTCACCGTAATCCCTCGACGACTAGGCTTGGAAGTCAGTCAGGCCCCCAATGTCCAGGCCGCAACGAACTCGAGACCACGACGCGACCGCGGCGCAACCGAGACGCAAGGAGAGACCGTCATGCAACCCGGCATCAACTCCGGCGACCCCGCCGACCTGGGAGCCTTCCGCCGGCCGGCGCAGCAGGGCATGCCCGAACTGCAGGCGGCGCTGGCGCAGGCCCAGCAGATGCAGCAGCAGCTGCTGGCGGCGCAGAAGCAGATCGCCGAGACCGAGGTGCGCGGTCAGGCCGGCGGCGGGCTGGTCGAGGTGAGCCTCAACGGCCACGGCCAGGTGACCGCGGTGCGGATCGACCCCTCGGTGGTCGACCCGAGCGACGTGGAAACCCTGCAGGACCTCGTCGTCGGCGCCCTGGCGGACGCCGCGGAGAACATGAAGGAGACGGTCAAGACCATCCTGGGTCCGCTGGCCGCCGCGACGCGCCCGCCCCAACCGGGGTCCTGACTCCGACGTGTTCGAAGGCCCCGTCCAGGATCTGATCGACGAGCTCGGCAAGTTGCCGGGTATCGGGCCCAAGAGCGCCCAGCGGATGGCCTTCCATCTGCTCGCGGTCGAACCGGTGGACATCGATCGGCTCACCGCCGCGCTGGCGCGGGTGCGCGACGGCGTCCAGTTCTGCGAGGTGTGCGGCAACGTCGCGGCCTCCCCGCGGTGTCGCATCTGCAGTGACGCCCGCCGCGACGCCTCGCAGGTATGCGTCGTCGAGGAGCCCAAGGACGTGCAGGCCGTGGAGCGCACCCGCGAGTTCCGCGGCCGCTATCACGTCCTGGGCGGCGCCCTGGATCCGCTGTCGGGGATCGGCCCCGACCAGCTGCGGATCCGCCAGCTGCTCAGCCGGATCGGCGAGCGCGCGGACGGGGTCGACATCACCGAGGTGATCATCGCCACCGACCCCAACACCGAGGGCGAGGCCACGGCCACCTATCTGGTGCGCGTCCTGCGCGACATCCCGGGCTTGACCATCAGCCGCATCGCCTCCGGCCTGCCGATGGGCGGCGATCTGGAGTTCGCCGACGAGCTGACCCTCGGCCGCGCGCTGGCCGGCCGCCGGGAGATGGTCTAGCGGGCCTGGTTCGGCGCGCCCCTTCGGGTGGCGGCGGACTTGCGGGCCGCGGAGTCGCCGTCGTCTGCGGCCGCCGAGCCCGCCGAGCGGGTCGCGTCGGCCGTGGAGCGCTGCGGTGCGCTGTGCTGGTCGGCCGTGTCACCCGGGGAGCCCGCCGGGGATTCCGTGGCCGCCACCGGAGCCGAAGCTGTGGCCGGATTCGACTCCGCCGTGGCCCGTGCGGTGACCGAGCCGAGGGCAGGCGCTTCGGTCGGATCCGAGGCCGCCGCCGGGGCGCCCGGGGCGGGCCGGGCCGCCAACGCGGTGGCCAGCGTGTCCTGCGCGGCGACGATCCCGTCGACGACGTCCTGTCCGGCGACGGCCACCGAGTTCAGCACGCCGGTGACGCCGGTGACGAGCGCCTGCACGATGGCGGCCGGGTTCAGCGACACCACGGCGTCCACCAGGTTCTGCCCGGCGACGATCAGCGCGCGGGCGACGGTGTCGGCGCCGGAGAACACGGCCGTCCCGAGTTGGACGGCCGCCGTCGGCTCGGCCAGCAGCAGAGCCGACTGGATGGCGAGCTGGATCTGGCCGACGTCGATGTTCGCCAGGACCGGCGGGACGAGCGTGCCCTCCACGGACGCCACGAACCACTGCTCGACGGTGGTCAGCGCACCCAGGGGGTCACGGCTGAGGACCTGCTGGATCGCGGTCGCCACCGTCGCGGGCAGTTCAGTGACCGACTCGGCCAGAGCGTTGGCGCTGGCGGCCAGAGCGCTGGCCCGGATGGCGACGAACTCCACCTCGTTGGCGAGCGCCTGCCGCCAGGCCGGGAAGGTGAAGATGTCGAAGATCGAGGACTGCAGCGTGATCTCCGGTGCCGCGACGTGCGGGAGCTCCAGGGATGTCGGCGCCAGCGCGGGGGAACCCGCGATGACGCCCGCGCCGAGCAGAGCAACGCCGGCAGCGGCGAACGGGCGGTGTGCGGCGATCACAGGAACTCCTTGTCGTTGGTGGTCTCAGTCCTCTGACGGTAGCCGTCGTGGCTGGCGACAGCAAACGGACCGTACCCTCTCACACCGGATTCACACGGCGACGGGTGCCAGACTTGCCTGCGGGCCCGGCAAAAGATAGCGTCCAGGGAAAGATAAAATTTGACAGCCTCTACTTCAGTGCGCCCACCGTGAAGTTTGTGGGCGGATGCGGCGGCCCACCCGGATGCTTGCCGAAGCGGCCAGCGAAGGGACAGGCAGTCCTGGTCGACGACAATCCGACCAGCCAAGCCTCGAAGGCACTCGCAGACGCGCTCGCGCAGAGCCGCGGGATCCTCACAAAATTCGGTTTTGAGGAGATAATCGAAACGGTTGTGGGTCGAATTGCGGCCTGGATTGCCAGCGTTGGTGATCCCGATGATCCGGTGGGGCTGGGCGCGACAGTCCTCATCCCGGTAGACAAAGAAGTTGTGGATCTGATCCGGGCAAATGGCGGCCCGGAGAAGATCTGCTACCAGGGCACCTGTCTTGGTCCCGACTTCCTTGGCCGCGTTCCTCCAGTCGAGCTCCGAGACGGCCCATGGGACGTCAATATCGCGATCAACTTCGGGTTGCTGGTCCCGCCGGAATCGAACGGTGGCAAGGCGCAGGCGTGGGAAACCACCTATGCAGGTGAACATCTGGAGAACGACTGGGCCGAGTGGAAAGTCGAGACCCAGGCCTGGCCGCGCATCACCTGGTGACCGACGGGGTCAGACCCGGCGCGCCGCGGCCACTCGCTCGCGGCGAAGTTGCTCGACCTCGGGCAGTTCCAGGGGGGCCAGCGGGCCGAGCACCCGGGTGAGCAGCAGGTCGGCCAGTTCGGGGTTGCGGGCCAGGCACGGCCCGTGCAGGTAGGTGGCGACCACGCTGCCCTG
>NZ_JBJTCF010000118.1:0-41497 GCF_046091765.1 Mycobacterium sp. | reverse complement strand
GGGGACGGGGGCAGCGGCGGGTTGACCCAAGGCTCGGCCGGCGCCGTCTATGTCACCAACAGCAGTTTTTTCAACGCCGGACAAAACAGGTTGTCGGTGATTGATTCGACGGCCGCCAGTCCGAAAGTCGAATTCTCCCTGTCACTTCGAAGCGGTGACGGGGGCCGTCCGCCGCAACAGGCATCGGGTGCACTTGGAGTGGCGGTCAGCCCGGATGGCAGGCGCGTCTATGTCGCCAACTACGGCAGCGACAGCGTGTCGGTTATCGACACCAGCACAACAGGTGCGTTGCCGGGCAGTCTCGGAACTGCTGGCACCGCGGCCGGCGCCGCCGGCACCGGCGGCAGTGGCGGCAGTGGCGCTTACACCAACAAACTCGTCATCGGTGACCCGATCCCCGTCGGCAACGGCCCGTACGGGGTGGCGGTCAACCCGGCCGGCACCCGTGTCTACGTCACCAATTATGTGAGCGACAGCGTTACGGAGATCAACACAGCCACCAACCAGGTCATCGGTGACCCGATCCCCGTCGGGGTCGACCCGATCGGGGTGGCAGTCGACCCGACCGGCACCAACGTCTATGTCACCAACAGCACCTCCGACACCGTGTCGTCGATCAACACCAGGACAGGCAACATCACCTCCGCCCCGGTGGGCAAGCGCCCGATCGGGGTTGTTGCGTTCGGCAACTTCGTGTTCATTGCCAACTACTTCGACGGCACCGTGATGAGAGTCAGCGCCGGGGGATCGGTCAATATCCCCGTCGGGGATAGCCCGTGGGGGGTGGCGGTCAACGTGGCCAACACCCGGGTCTACGTCGCCAACCTGAACGACAGCTCCGTGTCGGTTATCAACACTGCCAACAACAACGTCACGAACATTTCCTCCCCTGCGGGACTCGTGGCGCCACAGTGGTTGGCGGTCAACCCGGCAGGCACCCGCGTCTATGTCACGAGCGAGCGCTCCGGGATCGTGTCGGTGATCAACACCGCCAACAACGCCGTCACCGAAATCCCTATCGCCGGTGTCGCAGGCGGAATCGCGTTTAGCCCGCTGTGATCGAAGACCACAGTGCGCGGCGCTGCCGAACCCCGGGTCCGCATCACGCGCCCTTGCCGTCGCCCTGGGCATAGGTGGGGCGCTCGGCGGCATGACCGGGCTGGCTTCACCGGGTCAGCAACACCGTGTCGGTGATCAACACCGCCACCGACACCGTGATCGGAAACCCCATTCCCGAGGGTGGCCTTCTCTTCGGAACGCGTTCAACCCGCTCGGATAGGGACCCGAGGGGTTTGGCCGGCGCTCATCGCGGGTAACCGGTATCAGTGGCCGTGGCCGGCGCACTGCTGATGTCCTTTCACTCGGGACATCGCGCCGGTTGACTCTCCCTGACAGGGGAAAGCCGAGGGGGACCAGGCGTGGCACCTGATGGAGCGTGCCGTGGCCCGCGGACTGGCCATCAAACCGCCCAGCGCGCCGGCCCATGTCGGGGTCGATGAGAAAGCGGCAGGCAAGGGCCAGGACTACATCACCGTGGTCAGTGACCTCGACGCCGGCACGGTAGAATACATCGCTGACGAGCGCCGACAGGCCAGCCTGGACGGCTACTTCCAGAAGTTCACCGCCGAACAGCTCGAACAGATCCACGCGGTGGCGATGGACATGTGGGAGCCGTTCGCCGCCTCGGTACGCACGCACCTGAGCGACGCCGATGACAAGATCGTCTTCGACCGCTACCACCTGATGGGCTACCTCACCAAGGCCGTGGACACCGTGCGCAAGCAGGAGAACCGGGCCCTGGCCGCGGCCGGTGACAAGAGCCTGGCCGGCTCAAAATACCTGTGGCTGTACTCGGCGGAGAACCTGCCCGAACGTCACCAGGACCGCTTCACCGCCCTGCGGGCCGGCGACCTGAAAACCGCCCGCGCCTGGGCGATCAAGGAGAGCCTGCGCCACTTCTGGTCCTACCGGCGCCGCGGCTGGGGGGCCAAGCACTTCGCCCGCTGGTACTTCTGGGCCACCCACTGCCGACTGCAACCGATCATCGACGCGGCCAAGACGTTGAAGCGCCACGAAGCGGGGCTGCTGTCCTACTTCGCCCACCCGATCACCAACGCCGGCGCTGAAGGCCTGAACTCCCGCATCCAGGCCATCCGGGTCTCCGCCCGCGGCTACCGCAACCGCGAGCACTTCAAAACCGCCATCTACTTCCACCTCGGCGGGCTCCAGCTCTGCCCGGCCACACCATGACCCACGGACTTCCCGGAAGAGCCGTCTTTTCTCCGACTACCCGATGGGCGACGAGTCGGACTGGATCAATCGGAGTCTTGCCCAACTGCACGCCGGGTCGGATCCGGTGCCGGCGCTCTACTCCCGAATCGAGGCATTCCTTCAACCTCGTCCCGAAGCGTACTGGTTCCTGTCGCACCGCATCGACAACGCGGTGCTGTCCTGTGAACCCGCGGGTCCGTTCACGCGGCCGATCACACATTTCTTCCGGCTCTTTCGCGACTATCGGACCACCCAGACTGCAGGCAAGGAGTTGACGCTGCTCAGTGGCACCAGGGACTGGCTGCTGAGCTATGAGTTCGACGGCGAGGTATTCGCTGTCTTCTTTCACGCCGAACCCGATGTGCTCGCCAAGGCATTGGGTTGCCACCTACCGGATCCCCTAGTCCTCAACGCCGACCCAGCGATGATGACCGAACTGGTGAACAGCTGCCGGTTCGGCGGGAACTGGAGCGAGATCTCCGCGATCGATGACCGCTATCGGCTCCTGCCACACGAATGGCGCCAGGTCGTGTCCTGGCTGACGGCCGGAGTCACCTCGGCGGCGGAAAACGAGCAAGCCCGGGCAATTGCCGCGACAATAGCGGCGAGGATGACGACGGAGGAACCGTGCCGCTGACCGGAGAATACGAACCCAGCACCTCGGACTGGGCGCGGGAGAACGCCGAGCTGTACATGGCCTCCGGCGGCCGCGAGGGCACCGAGTTGAAGGGCAAACCGGTGGTGCTGCTGACCACCGTCGGCGCTAAGACCGGCAAGATCCGCAAGACCCCTTTGATGCGGGTCGAGCACAACGGCGAGTATGCGGTGGTGGCCTCGCTGGGCGGCGCGCCCAAGCACCCGGTCTGGTACCACAACATCAAGGCCCACCCGCATGTGGAACTGCAGGATGGCACCCGGACCGCCGACTACGAGGCCAGGGAGGTCACCGGCGAGGAGAAGGCGATCTGGTGGCAGCGGGCCCTGGAAGTCTGGCCCGATTACGCCGACTACCAGCGGAAAACCGATCGCGACATTCCGGTGTTCGTGCTGACCCCGATTCGCTGATTTCGCCCCGCCGGTGGCACCATTGAGCGGTGTCCGCTGAACTGAGTCGTAGCCCGCAGTCGGCCCCCGTATCGGCGGCCGACATCTTTGCGGCCGCCGAGCGGATCGCCCCGGTCGTGCTGCGCAGTCCGCTGCAGTACAGCGACCGGCTCTCGGAGGTCACCGGGGCGCGCGTGTATCTCAAGCGCGAGGACCTGCAGGTCGTGCGGTCCTACAAGATCCGCGGTGCCTACAACCTGCTGTCCCAGCTCAGCGCGGACCAATTGGCCGCGGGTGTGGTGTGCTCGTCGGCCGGCAACCACGCCCAGGGGTTCGCGTTGGCCTGCCGGCTGCTGGGGGTGCGCGGCCGCGTCTACGTCCCCGGAAAGACCCCGAAGCAGAAGCGCGACCGGATCCGCTACCACGGCGGGGACTGTATTGAATTGATCGTCGGCGGGCGCAGCTACGACGAGGCCGCCATGGCGGCACTCGCCGACGTGGCCCGCACCGGTGCGACGCTGGTGCCGCCCTACGATGACCCGCGCACCATCGCCGGTCAGGGCACCATCGCGGTGGAGATCCTCGACCAGATCGACACCGAGCCCGACCTGGTGATCGTCGGGATCGGTGGCGGCGGCTGCATCGCCGGCGTCACCAGCTATCTGGCGCAGTGCACCCTGAAGACATCGGTGCTGGGGGTCGAGCCCGCCGGGGCCGCCTCGATGATGGCCGCATTGGCCGCCGGCGAGCCGGTGGACCTCGACCACGTCGACCAGTTCGTTGACGGGGCGGCGGTCAGGCGGGCCGGGGTGCTGACCTTCCAGGCGCTTGCGGCCGCGGGCGACGTGGTGTCGGTGACCACCGTCGACGAAGGCGCGGTGTGCACGGCGATGCTTGACCTCTACCAGAACGAGGGCATCATCGCCGAGCCCGCCGGCGCGCTGTCGGTGGCCGGTCTGCTGGAGGCGGACGTCGAACCGGACTCGACGGTGGTGTGTCTGATCTCCGGCGGCAACAACGACGTGTCCCGCTACGGCGAGGTGCTGGAGCGCTCGCTGGTACACCTGGGTCTCAAGCACTACTTCCTGGTGGACTTCCCGCAGGAACCCGGTGCGCTGCGCCGCTTTCTCGATGAGGTGCTGGGCCCCAACGACGACATCACGCTGTTCGAGTACGTCAAGCGCAACAACCGGGAGACCGGGGAGGCGCTGGTCGGCATCGAACTGGGATCGGCCGCCGACTACGACGGGCTGCGGGAGCGGATGGCCGCCTCCGGACTGCACGTCGAGGCACTGGAGCCGGGTTCACCGGCCTATCGCTATCTCACCTGAGATACCGGAGACGACCGGATCACCGCGACGGAGTGCGCGGGTAGCCCGGTGGCGTCCGCGCCGGGCTGGACGTCGCCCCACTGCAGCAGCACCGTCCCGGCGGCGGGCACGCTGACCGGTTCGGCGCCCAGATTGCAGGCGATGACCAGAGTGCCGCGGTGCATGAGGATCCAGCGGCGTTGCTCATCGACGTCGACCCTCAGATGGCCCAGCCACGGATCGGCGAGGTCGGTTTCGGTGCGGCGCAGCCGGATCAGCGCGCGGTAGAACTCCCGCAGCTGCGCGTGGCCCGGCCGGTCGTGTTCGGCCCAGTCGAGGGTGGACCGCAGGAACGTCTCGGGGTCCTGCGGGTCGGGCACCTGCTCGGCGTCCCAGCCGTGGGTGGCGAACTCCGACCGGCGACCCTCGACCGTCGCGTGCGCCACCTGGGCGTCGGTATGGGAGGTGAAGTACTGGAACGGGCGCGTCGAACCCCACTCCTCGCCCATGAACAGCATCGCGGTGTAGGGCGAGGCCAGCACGAGTGCGGCCTTGATCGCCAGTTGGCCCGGATCGAGGTTCTGCGACGGCCGGTCACCGGCCGCGCGGTTGCCGACCTGATCGTGGGTGCAGGTGTAGGCCACCAGGCGGGTGGCCGGGATGGTGGCGGTGTCCAGCGGGCGGCCATGGGCGCGGCCGCGATAGGCCGAGTAGGACCCGGTGTGCACATAGCCGCGGCGCAGGCCGTCGGCGAGGGTCGCCATCGACCCGAAGTCGACGTAGTAGCCTTGCCGCTCGCCGGTGACCGCCGCGTGGATCGCGTGGTGCACGTCGTCGTTCCACTGTGCGGTCATGCCGTGCCCGCCGAGATCTGTGGGAGTGATGAGTCGGGGGTCGTTGAGGTCGCTCTCGGCGATCAGCGACAGCGGCCTGCCCAGCTCGTCTGATAGCGCCGCGGTCTCGGCGGCGAGTTCTTCGAGGATGTGCACCGCGGCGGTGTCGGCCAGCGCGTGCACCGCATCCAGGCGCAGCCCGTCGGCGTGGAAGTCGCGCATCCAGCGCAGCGCACAGTCCAGGACATACCGGCGAACCTCGGCCGAGCCGGTTCCGCTGAGGTTGACCCCTTCGCCCCACGGGCTGGCCACCGCCGAAAGGTAGGGCCCGAAGCGCGGCAGGCAGTTGCCGGAGGGGCCGAAGTGGTTGAACACGACATCGATGAGCAGGCCCAGGCCGCGAGCGTGACAGGCATCGACCAGGCGCGCCAGACCGTCGGGGCCGCCGTAGGGTTCGTGCACCGCGAACCACAGCACCCCGTCGTAACCCCAGCCGCGGTCGCCGTCGAAGGCGTTGACGGGCATCAGCTCGACGAAGTCGACACCGAGTTCGGCCAGATAGTCCAGTTTGGCGATGGCCGCGTCGAAGGTGCCCTCCGGGGTGAAGGTGCCGGTGTGCAGTTCGTAGATCACCGCACCCTCGACGGTGCGGCCCGGCCAGCCGGCGTCGGTCCACCCGAATCGCTTCGGGTCCCACAACTGCGAACGGCCGTGGACGCCGTCGGGCTGGCGGGGTGATCGGGGGTCGGGCAGCACGGTCGTGTCGTCGTCGAGGACGAATCCGTAGCGGGCGTCGGGCGCGCAGTCGACGGTTCCGCGCCACCACCCGTCGTCGTCGCGGGTCATCGGATGCAGCGCGCCGTCGACATCGAGCCGCACCCGCGTCGGCAGCGGCGCCCACACCGCGAACTCAGCCATCCGCGATCATCCCCGGGCCCGCTCGAGAAGAGCCACCGGCAGTTCGGTGAACAGCTCGGCCGCGGCGGTCAGTCCGCGATGGCGCCGACCGGAGAGCCGGTCGGTCCAGTCGCCGCCGGGGAGGTCGACGACCGTGTCGCCCCAGCCGGTCTGCGCCAGCCGCACCGTCCAGCGGCTCACCGCCACCAGGACCTCGGCCGAGACCTGCGCGCCGCGCCGGAAAGCGACGAGGTGCTCGGCGGCCGTGCCGCGGCCGAGCATCGGGTGGTACCCGCCGTTGCGAAAGGTCTCGGGGTGAGCGCGGCGCGCGTGCAGTGCCGCGCTCACCACCCGCATCTTCGGATGCTGCTGCCGGGCCAGTTCGCTGCGCAGCGCCGCGAAGTCCACCGGGCGCCGGTTGTCCGGATCGACCAGGCTGTCCTCCCACAACTCAGTGCCCTGGTAGACGTCGGGGATCCCGGGAACGGTGAGCGCCAGCAGCTTCTGGCCGAGGGCGTCGTTGCGCGCGTGCGGGTCCAGCCGGCTTACTAGATCGGCCAACCCTGTCGCAACCGGCCCGTCCAGCACGGTGTCGAGCCAGCGGTGCACGGAGCGCTCGAAGTTCCGGTCGGGATCGGTCCAGCAGGTGTGCAGGCCCGCCTCGCGGATCGCCTTGTCGGCGTAGGCGTGCAGCCGTATCCGCAGCCCGTCGGTGACCTCGCCGCCGGCGGGCCAGACGCCGAAAATGTTCTGCCACAGAAACAGTCCGGTCATCCGATCCGGCGGGGGAGCCCACTGTTGCCAGCGGGCCACCAACGCCGCCCACAGCCCGGGCACCTGGGACAGCACGCCGATACGGGCGCGGACATCCTCGCCGCGCTTGGTGTCGTGGGTGGACAGCGTGGTCATGGTGTGCGGCCACCGCTCGGCCCGCGCCGCGGCGGCCTGGTGGAACTCGGCGGTGCTGACGCCGAACCGCTGCGGGTCGCCTCCGACCTCGTTGAGCGCGACCAGTCGGGCGTCGCGGTAGAAGTAGCAGTCCTCGACGGCTTTGGCCGTCATCGCCGCGCTCAGCTGGTGCAGACGGGCCGAGACCTCGACGTCCTCGGCGAGCCCGACGGCGAGCACCTCGAGCGCCCCGCGAAGATCGGGGCGTCTCGCCGCGGTGCGGCTCATCGCCGACGGCAGGACCTGTGTCTGCGCGGGATAGTCGCAGCGGTACACGCCGATCTCGGCCAGCACCTCGGGCACCGCCTCGGCCAGTCCCGGGTGGGGGCGCCCGGCGGCGTGCTCGACGGCACGGCACAGCCGGGCGAGTTCGCTGCCGAGGTCGCCGCTGACGGCGCGGATCTTCAGCTCGCGCAGCAACTCCGGCATGCGGCGGTAGGGGAAGCCGGCGGACTCGACCAGCGCGGTCAGGCCGTCTGCCCCGGCGGGGTCGATGAACACTCCGCCGATCTCGCGCAGGACGTCGTAGCCGGAGGTGCCGTCGACCGGCAGGGCGGGGTCCAGGGCCTCGCCGGGGGCGAGGATCTTCTCGATCGCGATCCAGGCGGTGGGCCCCAGCAGCCGTCGCAACCGGACCAGGTAGCCGGTCGGGTCGGCCAGGCCGTCCACGTGGTCCACGCGGACGCCGTCGGCGAGGCCCTCGGTGAACCAGCGGGCGACCTCGGCGTGACTGTGTGCGAACACCTCCGGGTCCTCCTGGCGGATCGCCGCCAGCGCGCTGACGGCGACGAACCGCCGGTATCCGCACCTCCCGGTGTGCCAGTCGACCAGCCGGTAGTGCTGGCGGTCGTGGACGACCGGGCCGGGCGCCCCGTCGTCGGCGGTACCCGGCGCGATCGGGAAGGCCAACTCGCCCAGCCGCAGCGCCTCGCCCTCGACGACCAGCCCGGCCGTCTGATCCTCGGCGCCGAGGATCGGTAACGCGATGCGGCCGTCCGGATCGCCGGCCCAGTCGACGTCGAAGAAGTGCGCGTAGGCGGAGTCGCGGCCGTAGCGCAGCACGTCCCACCACCACGGGCCGTGCGCGATCGGATCCACCCCGCCGTGATTGGGCACGATGTCGACCACCAGCCCCATTCCGCGGCATCGGGCAGCCCCGGCCAGGCGGGCCAGTCCGCCGGGCCCGCCGAGTTCGGCCGCCACGGCGGTGGGATCGGTGACGTCGTAGCCGTGTGTCGAGCCGGGCGCGGCGGTCAGAATCGGCGACAGATAGAGGTGGCTGACGCCGAGCGCGTCCAGATAGTCCAGCAGCGCTTCGGCGTCGGCGAAGGTGAACGCCTCCCCGGGACTGCCGCGCAACTGCAGCCGGTATGTCGACAGGACGGGGGACCTCGGAGGGGACACCAACGGACCGGTTCTGGCTAGGGGTCCCGTTGGAGCACCAGCATTGAGCGCCCCACGACCGTGACCGGCTGGCCGGCGGCGACCGACCGGGCTTCCCCGTCGGGGTCGGCGGTGTCGATCACCGTTGTCCACCGCGTGCCGTAGTTCGCATCCGGCGCCACGAAGTCCACCGCCTGGTCGTGGGCGTTGAAGCACAGCAGGAACGAGTCGTCGACCACCCGCCGCCCGCGGGAGTCGGGGGCGGGGATGGCGTCGCCGTTGAGGAACACCGCGACGCACTTGCCGAATCCGCTGCCCCAGTCCGCCGGTGTCATCTCCTGCCCGGTGGGTGTCAACCAGGCGATGTCGCGCACCTGGTCACCGCTGCGAATCGGTGCCCCTTCGAAGAATCGGCGGCGGCGGAACACCGGGTGCTCGGTACGCAGCGCGGCGACCTTGCGGGTGAAGGCCAGGATGTCGGCGTTGACGCCGGAGCTCTCCAGCGCCAGCGTCCAGTCCATCCAGGACAGCTCGGAGTCCTGGCAGTAGCTGTTGTTGTTGCCGCGCTGGGTCCGTCCGATCTCATCGCCGTGGGAGATCATCGGGGTGCCCTGCGAGACCATCAGGGTGGCCATGATGTTGCGCATCTGGCGGTGCCGCAACTCGATCACGGCCGGGTCGTCGGTCGGACCCTCCGCGCCGCAGTTCCACGACCGGTTGTGGTTCTCGCCGTCGCGGTTGTCCTCGCCGTTGGCCTGGTTGTGTTTGTGGTTGTAGGACACCAGATCGGCCAGGGTGAACCCGTCGTGGCAGGTGACGAAGTTGATGCTGGCACCGGGCCGCCGGCCGGTGGCCTCGTAGAGATCCGAGGAGCCGGTCAACCGGGAGGCGAACTCGCCCAGCGTCGCCGGTTCCCCGCGCCAGTAGTCGCGCACGGTGTCGCGGTACTTGCCGTTCCACTCCGTCCACAGCCCGGGGAAGTTGCCGACCTGATAGCCGCCCTCGCCGATGTCCCACGGCTCGGCGATCAGTTTGACCTGGCTGATCACCGGGTCCTGCTGGACCAGGTCGAAGAATGCCGACAGCCGGTCGACGTCGTAGAACTCCCGGGCCAGGGTGGCGGCCAGATCGAACCGGAACCCGTCGACGTGCATCTCGAGCACCCAGTAGCGCAGCGAGTCCATGATCAGCTGCAAGGTGTGCGGATGTCGCGCGTTGAGGCTGTTGCCGGTACCGGTGAAGTCCTTGTACAGGCGAAGATCACCGTCGAGTAATCGGTAGTAGGCGGCGTTGTCGATGCCGCGGAAATTGACTGTCGGGCCCAGGTGGTCACCCTCGGCGGTGTGGTTGTAGACGACGTCGAGGATCACCTCGATGCCCGCCTCGTGGAAGGCGCGAACCATCGACTTGAACTCCGGTACGGCTGTCCCCGGCTCGTGAGATGCGGCGTACTGGTAGTGCGGTGCCAGGTAGCCGAACGTGTTGTAGCCCCAGTAGTTTCGCAGTCCCAGGTCCAGCAGTCGCTTGTCGTGCATGAACTGATGCACCGGCATCAATTCGATGGCGGTGACGTTCAGTGCGGTGAGGTGATCGATGACCGCCGGGTGGGCCAGGCCGGCATAGGTGCCGCGCAACTGTTCGGGTATGCCCGGATGGGTCTTGGTCATGCCCCGGACATGCGCCTCGTAGATGATGGTCTCGTGGTAGGGGGTGCCCGGCGGCTGGTCGGAGCCCCAGCCGAAGAACGGATTGATCACCACACTGGTCATGGTGTGGCCCAGCGAGTCCACCATCGGCGGCGTGCCACCGGACGCCGGATCCTCCGCGTTCAGATCGTAGGAATAGAGCGCCTGGCTGAAGTCGAAGTCGCCGTGGAAGGACTTGCCGTACGGGTCGAGCAGCAGCTTGCTGGGGTCGCAGCGCAGCCCGGCCGCCGGATCCCACGGCCCGTGCACGCGGAATCCGTAGTGCTGCCCGGGGCTGATGTTGGGCAGGTAGGCGTGCCAGACGAAGCCGTCGACCTCCTCGAGGTCGATCCGGCTCTCCGCGCCGCCGTCGATAAGGCACAGCTCGACCTTCTCGGCCACTTCGGAGAACAGCGAGAAGTTCGTCCCCGCTCCGTCGTAGGTCGCGCCGAGCGGATAGGGGGTGCCCGGCCAGACCAGCCGGGCGGGTTCGGTCGACGCCACGGAATCGACCTTATCGACCGGGGCGGCGCCGGGAGTGGTTTGTCACCACCAGCCGGTCGCCGCGCCGATCTGCCGTCCGAGTTCGGGTGCCATCGTGCGCATGTACGTGGCCGACAGATGGTGGGCGTCGTGATACACCAGCACATTTCCCTCGATGGCCCGGCAGATGTCCTTGCGGCACACGGCGTCACTCATGTCGAGGACTTTCAGTCGCGGGAAGCGTCCCACGAAGTCCAGCGTCTGGTTACGAGCCGAGAGCACCATGGAGCGTTTGACTCCGCAGGACTCCGCGTCGCCGCCCTTGGCCAGGCAGTCCGCCGGCTGGAAGGGCTTTCCGTTTCGCACCAGCCACGGCGTATCGCGCATCGCCAGAACGGGAATCTTGTTGTCCGTCAGAGCTTTCCATACTCCTAGGTACGTGGCGGGCATCACGTCGCCGGGCTTGATGTTCCAGGGCCGCGTCGATGTGGTGAAGACGTAGTCCGGGCGATCGGAGATCAGCTTGGCCATCACCCGTCGGTTCCACTCCCGGCATTGCGGGTAGGGGCGGTTGTCGCCCATCACCAACGGCAGCGGATCGGTGGTCAGCGGGCAGCCCATCTTCAGATAGGTCACGACCTTGAAGCCATGCTGGCGGCCGAGCATGTCCAGCGCGGTGATCCAGTGCTCGGCGTGCGATCCGCCCGCCAGCGCGATGGTGCGACCGGCCGAGGTGTCACCGTAGGTGCAGGTGATGACGCTGACGTTGTCGAAGTCGCTGATGCAGCCGTCGTTGGTGGACTCGGGCAGATCCTTGGCTGCTTCCAGGACCGTGGGGCGGAACGGCAGCTGCGGCACCCGGGCGTCGTCGAGCAGGGCTCGGGCGCCGGGGTAGTCCCCGCCGGCCAGGCTGGACAGTTCCGATCCGTGGGCTCGTTGCACGGCGACGTGTTCGCGCCAGGTGAAGGACGTCGCGGTCAGCGCCACGCCCAGCAGCACCACCGCGGTCCCGCCGACGATGGTCGGCCGACGCAGCCGGGTCCGCCAGGCCACGGCGGGTACCGGTGCCGCCCCGCGCCGGTAGCGCAGCGGCTCCTCGATGTAGCGCATGGTCAGGTAGGCCAGGACCCCGGCGGCCAGCAGGACGCCCAGCCCGTCGAGGAAACCGGCGTGGGGTCGGCCGCTGGAGGCCAGCCAGAAGATCAGCAGCGGCCAGTGCCACAGGTACAGCGAGTAGGCCATCGCCCCGAGAGTCACCAGGGCGCCGGTGGCCAGCAGCCGGTTGGGCAGCGGCACCCGGTCGCGGGTCGAGGGACGGGCACCGGTGTTGGCGGCGGCGAGGATCAGCAGCATGGTGGCGCCCACCGGCACCAGCGCCCAGGGACCGGGAAACTGTCGGACCCCGTCGATCAGCGCGCCGCACGACAGGATCGCCGCCAGGCCGACGGCGGCCAGCAGCGTCCGCAGCCACATCGGCCAGCCGACCCGGGGCACCAGCGCGCCGACCAGCACTCCGAGCAGCAACTCCCAGGCCCGGGCGAAGCTGTTGTAGTACGCGGTGGCCTGGTCGGCGTGGTGGGCGAGGACCGCGTACCAGAACGACGCCACCGTCAGGGCCGCCAGGACCACGACGAAGGCCGGCCGAAGCCGGGCACCCAGCCGGCGCCGGGCCAGCACGGCGAACCCCAGCACCAGCGCCAGGAAGGCGACGTAGAACTGGCCCTGCACCGACATCGACCAGATGTGCTGCAGCGGCGAGACCGTCTCGCCGGCGCGCAGGTAGTCCGACGCGGAGGCGGCGAGTTCCCAGTTCTGGTAGTAGCCCAAACTGGCCAGCACCTGATCGGCGAACGCCTCCCAGCGGGTCTGCGGCTGCACGAGCACGGTCAGCACGCTCGCCGCGGCGAGCACGATGATCAGCGCCGGCAGCAGCCGCCGGGCCAGCCGCCGCAGGTGTGGCCACGGCGACAGCGAGGATCCGGGTTTCAGCGCCGAGCGCAGCAGCGAGCTGCCGAAGAAGAAGCCGGACAGGGCCAGGAACACGTCGACACCGCCGGAGACCCGCCCGAACCAGACGTGAAAGATCGCCACCAGGGCGATGGCCACGCCCCGCAGCCCGTCGAGGTCACGGCGGTAGCCGGCGTCGCGGGTCGGCCGCGGGGGTGCGGGCTCGGGCGCGGGCGCGGGCACGGGCACGAGTTCGCCCGGGGCGGCCGGCGGCCGGATCAGGGTGGGTGTCGACATGATCGGAACGTCAATCTACCCAACTCCCGCCCGCCACTAGGCTGACCAGCGTGTCGGCGTTGACTCCGCAGCAGATCGCCGCGATCGACGCCGCGCACCTCTGGCACCCCTACAGCGGCGTCGGCGCCCACGCGGTCCCGCCGACCGTGGCGGTCGCCGCCCACGGGGCGTGGCTGACGGTGATCCGCGACGGGGCGGAGGTCGCGGTACTCGACGCGATGGCCTCGTGGTGGACGGCGATCCACGGGCACGGCCATCCGGTGCTCGACGCGGCGCTGTGCCGTCAGCTTCAGGTGATGAACCACGTGATGTTCGGCGGGCTCACCCACGAGCCCGCGGCCCGGCTGGCGCAGCTTCTGGTCGATATCACCCCGGCCGGGCTGGACACCGTGTTCTTCACCGACTCCGGTTCGGTGGCCGTCGAGGTCGCGGTCAAGATGGCGCTGCAGTACTGGCGGGCGACGGGGCGTTTCGGCAAACGGCGACTGATGACGTGGCGCGGCGGCTACCACGGCGACACGTTCACCCCGATGAGCGTGTGCGATCCCGAGGGGGGCATGCACTCGCTGTGGCGCGATGTGCTGACCGAGCAGGTGTTCGCCCCGCCCGTGCCGCGCTCCTTCGACCCGGGCTACGTCGCGGAGTTCGAACGCCAACTCGTCTCGCACGCCGATGAGCTGGCCGCCGTCATCGTCGAGCCGGTGGTCCAGGGCGCGGGCGGGATGCGTTTTCACGACCCGCGCTATCTGGCCGAGCTGCGCGCGGTCTGCGACCGCAACGACGTGTTGTTGATCTTCGACGAGATCGCCACCGGCTTCGGCCGCACCGGCGAATTGTTCGCCGCCGACCACGCCGGGGTGAGTCCGGACATCATGTGCGTCGGCAAGGCGCTCACCGGGGGCTACCTGACCCTGGCGGCGACACTGTGCACGCGCGGCGTCGCCGAGACCATCAGCGGCGGCGAGGCCGGAGCCCTCATGCACGGACCCACCTTCATGGCCAACGCGCTGGCGTGCGCGGTGTCGGTGGCCTCGGTGGAACTGCTGCTGCGCGAGGACTGGCGGGCCCGGGTCGAGACGATCGCCGACGGTCTGGCCGCGGGACTGGAACCGGCGCGCACCCTTCCCGCCGTCAGCGACGTGCGGGTGTGCGGGGCGATCGGGGTGATCGAGACCTGCGGGCCGGTCGATCTGCGCGCCGCCACCCCGGTGGCGCTGGACCACGGCGTGTGGTTGCGCCCGTTCCGCAACCTCATCTACGCCATGCCCCCCTACATCTGTACGCCGGGGGAGATCGGGCAGATCACCGCCGCGATGGTCGCGGTCGCCCGGGCGCTGGGGTAGTCCGCCGGGATCGGGTCCGGGGTGCCCTAGGGTGGGAACCGATGAGCCCTGGTGTGACACCCGGCACCGACGCCTCGCCGCTGGCCTGGCTCGAGACGGCCGGGCGGCAGCGAGCGCAGGCGGGATTGCGCCGTTCGCTGCGGCCCCGCTCGGCGAACGGGGAGCGCGGGCTGCTGGATCTGGCCTCCAACGACTATCTGGGCCTGTCCGGGCATCCGTCGGTGGTCGAAGCCGGGGTCGGGGCGCTGCGCGCCTGGGGCGCGGGCTCGACCGGATCGCGACTGGTGACCGGCGACACCGAGTTGCATCAGCGACTCGAGTCGGAGCTGGCCGGGTTCGTCGGGGCCGAAGCCGCCCTGGTGTTCTCGTCGGGCTACACCGCCAATCTCGCCGCGGTGGCCGGCCTGTCCGGTCCGGGCTCGCTGGTGGTGTCCGACGCCGCCTGCCATGCCTCACTGGTCGATGCCTGCCGGTTGTCGCGGGCCCGCGTCGTGGTGACCCCGCACCGCGACGCCGACGCGGTGGCAGCGGCTCTGGCCGCCCGCGGCGAGGAACGCGCCGTGGTCGTCACCGATTCGGTCTTCAGCACCGACGGCGCCCTGGCCCCGCTGCGCAGGCTGCACGAGGTCTGCCGGGAGCACCGCGCGGTCCTGCTGGTCGACGAAGCCCACGGCCTGGGGGTGCGCGGTGCCGGCGGACGCGGCCTGCTGCTCGAAGCGGGCCTGGCCGGCGCGCCCGACGTGGTGATGACGGCGACGCTGTCCAAGGCGCTGGGCAGCCAGGGCGGTGCGGTGCTGGGCCCCGAACCGGTGCGCGACCATCTGATCAACACCGCGCGGCCATTCATCTTCGACACCGGGCTGGCTCCGGCGGCAGCCGGGTCGGCGCTGGCCGCGCTGCAGGTGCTGATCGCTGAGCCGTGGCGTGCGGCCGCCGTGCTGGGCAACGCCGCAGCCCTGGCACAGGCGTGCGGTGTCGCCGAACCGCAGTCGGCGGTCGTCTCGGTGATCCGCGGCACACCCGAGGCCGCCGTGGCGGCGGCCGCCGCCTGCCTGCAGGCCGGTGTCCTGGTGGGCTGCTTCCGTCCGCCCTCGGTTCCGCCCGGCACCTCGCGGCTGCGGCTGACCGCCCGGGCCTCGCTCACCGCCGGGGAGCTGGACTTCGCTCGCCGGGTGCTGTCCGGGGTGCTCTCCGGGGCGCCGTCCGCCGAAGCGTGAGCATCCTCGTCGTCACCGGCACCGACACCGGTGTCGGCAAGACCATCGCCACCGCCGCGCTGGCCAGCGCGGTACGGACCGCCGGCGGGGAGGTCGCGGTGTGCAAGCCGGTGCAGACCGGCGTGACCGCGGGCGGCGACGACGGCGATCTGGCCGAAATCGGCCGGCTGGCCGGGGTGGGCGAGCTGGTGGGGGTGGCCAGCTACCGCGAGCCGCTGGCACCGGCCGCTGCCGCGGCGGTCGACGGCCAGCCGCTGCCCGGTCTCGGTGAACTCGTCGCGGCGGTGCGGGCCGTCGACCGGCCCGGCCGGCTGACCCTGGTCGAGGGTGCCGGTGGGCTGCTCGTCGAAATCGCCGCCGGCGGGGCGACCCTGCGCGATGTGGCCCACGATCTGCGGGCCCCGGTTCTGGTGGTCTGCCGGGCCGGTCTGGGAACCCTCAACCACACCGCGCTGACCGTGGAAGCCCTTGCCCGCCACCGGGTGGGCTGTGCCGGACTGGTGATCGGTGCCTGGCCGCCGGTTCCCGGCGCCGCCGAGAGCTACAACCGCGCGACGCTGGGCCGGTTCGCACCGGTGCGCGCCGTGCTGCCCGCGGGATCAGGCGGGCTGACGCCACCGGAGTTCGCCGAAATGAGCCGTCGGGTTTTCGATCCCGGGTGGGTTGCGGGGCTGACCTGAGGTGGCGCACTCCATCGAGTTGCTGCTCGACGCCGACACCGATGCGGCGATCCGGCGACAGTGGCGGGCGCTGGACGACGCGGGTCTGCCCAGCCAACAGCGGGTGACGTCGTCGACCAATCGGCCGCACCTCACCCTGCTGGCGGCGCGCTCCCTCGATCCCGTCGTCGACGACGCGCTGCGCGACCTGCGCGACCTGCTGCCGCTGCCGTGCGTGCTGGGTGCCCCGCTGGTGTTCGGCGGGCCGCGGATGACCCTGGCCCGGCTGGTCGTGCCCTCGGCGGCGCTGCTGACGCTGCACGAAGAGGTGTACCGCCGCTGTCTGCCGTGGACCGACACGCCCTTCGGTCACTGCGCGCCGGGTCACTGGACTCCCCACGTCACGCTGGGCCGGCGGTTCGCCCAGACCGAGATCGGTGCCGCACTCGCGGTCACCGACGGGCAGGGCGCAGAACTGGCGGGCGGTGCCGTGCAGCTGCGGCGCTGGGACAGCGATGCGCGCACCGATCATCTGCTGCACTAACCTGATGGCCGTGACCGGCGATACCAGCGACACCGGACAGTCCGACATCCTCACCGTGGCGCGCCGGCAGGTACTCGAGGCCGGCCGGGGACTGGACCGCGAGCAGGTGCTCGAGGTGCTGCGGCTGCCCGATGAGCGGCTCGACGACCTGCTGGGCCTGGCCCACGAGGTGCGGATGCGCTGGTGCGGGCCCGAGGTCGAGGTCGAGGGCATCATCAGCCTCAAGACCGGGGGTTGTCCGGAGGACTGTCACTTCTGTGCGCAGTCCGGGCTGTTCGCGTCGCCGGTGCGCAGCGCCTGGCTGGATGTTCCCAGCCTGGTCGAGGCCGCCAAACAGACCGCGAAATCCGGTGCCACCGAATTCTGCATCGTCGCGGCGGTGCGCGGTCCCGACGAGCGACTGCTGGCTCAGGTCGCCGCGGGCATCGAGGCCATCCGCGACGAGGTGGAGATCAACATCGCCTGCTCGCTGGGGATGCTCGACGCCGAGCAGGTGGATCGGCTGGCCGGCATGGGCGTGCACCGCTACAACCACAACCTGGAGACCGCGCGATCGTTTTTCCCCGAGGTGGTGACCACCCACACGTGGGAGGAGCGCTGGGACACCCTGCACCTGGTGCGCGAGGCCGGGATGGAGGTCTGCTGCGGCGGCATCCTGGGCATGGGCGAGACGCTGGAGCAGCGCGCTGAGTTCGCCGCCGAACTGGCCGAACTCGATCCGCACGAAGTGCCGCTGAACTTCCTCAACCCCCGCCCCGGCACGCCGTTCGGCGACCTCCAGGTGATGCCGGCCGCCGAGGCGCTCAAGGCCGTCGGCGCGTTCCGGCTGGCGCTGCCGCGGACCATGCTGCGCTTCGCCGGCGGGCGGGAGCTCACCCTCGGCGATCTCGGCGCACGGCGGGGCATCCTCGGCGGGATCAACGCGGTGATCGTCGGCAACTACCTGACCACGCTGGGCCGCTCCGCCGAGGCCGACCTGGAACTGCTCAGCGATCTGAGGATGCCGCTCAAGGCCCTCAACGCCACCCTGTAGGACCCTGTAGGACATGGCGGATCAGCTGCCGGCGGTGGTCGGCGCCGGCATGTTCAACGTCTACACCGGTGAGCCGGCCGGCGGGGACACCCCCGCGGCGGCCCGGCTGGGTCTGGAGCCGCCCCGGTTCTGTGCCGGGTGCGGACGGCGGATGGTGGTGCAGGTGCGCCCCGACGGGTGGTGGGCGGCGTGCTCGCGGCACGGCCGGATCGACTCCGCCGAGGTGGAGGAACACCGGTGACCGCTGCACCGGTGCGACGCCCGTACCGCTCGGCGCGGGCCGGCGCGGTCACCGTCGCGGGCCTGACCGCGTGCGGGGCCGCACTGGGAGCGGTCTGGGCGCAGATCGCCCCGCCCATCCACACCCTGGTCGCGCTGCGGCGCGACGGCGAGCGGGTGGACGGCTTCCTCGGTCGCGAGGCCGACAACCTGTTCGTCGCCGCGTCGATGCTGCTCGGCCTGCTCACCCTGCTGGCGGTGGTCTCGGCGGTGGCGGTGTGGCAGTGGCGCACGCACCGCGGCCCACTGCAGGCCACCGCGCTGTGGATCGGTCAGATCGCCGCGGGAGCGACGGCGGCCGGGATCGGAGCGGCGCTGGCGCACCGGCGCTACGGCACCCCGGACCGCGCGGTGCCGCTGAGCCCGGAGAACCGGGTGCACTACTTCACCGAGGCGCCGCCGGTGTTCTTCGGGCACAGCCCGCTGCAGGTCTGCGTCACGCTGCTGCTGCCGGCCGCGGTGGCGGCGCTGGTCTACGCGCTGCTGACGGTGGCCACCCCGCGGGACGACTTGGGCTGACCCACCGGCACCTCCGCCGCTGCTAGCGGGGCGGCGCGGTCGGTGTCTGGCGCAGCAGGTCCTCCAGCACGCCGATGTTGGTCGCGACGTCCGCGTCGTCGGGCAGATAACGCGCGGCCTGCTGGTTGTGGTGCAGCGAGCGCCGGTAGTCGCCGAGTTGGTAGTAGCACAGGCCCAGCTGCTTGTGCGGCAGCCACGTCCGGACCGGATGGCTGTCGATCGACCAGGCACCGATGGTGTGCTCCTCGCGCAGCGCCAGTTCGTACCAGAAGGCCGCCTGGCGGAACTGGTTGCGGGCCAGGAATCGTTCGCCGACGCGGCAGCTGAACTCGGGCCGCGGAACGTCGAGTTCGAGCGACCGCAGGGTGCACTGCCATTCGCCGTCCAGGTTGCCGGTCATGTAGTAGCAGGTGGCCAACTTGTGCAGCGCGAACACCCGAACGTCGACGGTGCCCTCCGCGCTGGCGAGGAACTGCTCGTAGAACGGGATCGCGCGGTCGAACTCCCTGTGCATCTCCAGTTCTCGGGCGTAGTTGAGGATGTCGATCGGTCGCACCGCGCGGCCCTCGGTGATCAGTTTTTCCAGAATCAGCAGATTGCGCCGGGACCGGCCGGACTCCTCGGCAGGCTTGCGGTGCGTCACCACGATGTCGGAGTCGTGGTAGGTGAAGTTCTCGTTCGTCACGAGATCCTCGTGGACCACACCGACCCAGGTGAAGCCCTTCGATCTGCGCACGATGCGAAACCGCCGGTTGCTGGCGGTGACGTTGCCCGCGGCGTCGAACTCGGTGTGATAGAGCATCGACACCGCATCGATCCCGGCGTCGAGACTGCCTTTGAGTGCGAGCAGCTTCTCCCGGTCCTGCGCCGCGAGCACGTCGTCAGCATCCAGCCACATGACATGGTCATGGGCGGCGTGCCGGAAGCAGAAGTTGCGCGCCGCAGCGAAGTCGTCGATCCATCCGAAGTCGATCACCCGCGCCCCGAATTGGGGTGCGACCGAGATGGTGTCGTCGGTGGAGCCGGTGTCGGCGACCACGATGTCGTCGAAGACCCCGGCCACCGATTCCAGGCAACGCCCCAGGGTGTCCTGCTCGTTTTTGACGATCATGCACAAACTCAGAGCGATCACGCCGCTGCCTCCTGAGGCGCGTCGGGCACACGGATACCGGGACTGTACAGCGAACGCGAACGTGGGTTCAGTCGTCCCAGTTCGGGTCGGTGTGCAACTCGACGTTGATCCACAGCAGCCGGCCCGGCTCGGAAAGCTCGGTTTGCAGCTGTCGGTGTACCTGGTCGGCATGGTCCACCGTCCAGCCCTCGTCCTCACCGACCAGGAAGTCGAGGTCGAGATAAATCTTGCGGCCCAGCTTGCCCATCCGCGCCGTGGGTTCCGGCAGGCCGAAGTCGGCGTGGACCTTGGCGATCGCGGCGTTGATCGGGCCGGCGACCTCGGCGTCGGGGATGCCCTCGAGCAGCTCGCGGAACGACAGGCGCAGCATGCGCACCGGTGCGGGCAGGATCAGTGCGGCCGCGACGAGCACGAGCAGGGGATCGGCCTAGGGGGCCGCTCCCGCCCACCGGGTCCTGGTCAGCGCGACCGCGATGCCGAACCCGATCGTCATCGCCGCGCCGAGGACCACCGCGGCCCGCCACTGGATCGCCTCGGCGGCCACCAGTTCGGAGTCGTGCTGCGCGCGCACCATCACCACGTAGGCGAGGGTGCAGGCGACCAGGGACAGGATTCCGTAGGCCAGGGCGGGGCCCAACTCCGTCTGCGACCCGCCGCGCAGCAGCACGCCGACCGCGTCGACGGCGGCGTAGCCGAAGGTGCCGAGCAGCACCAGCGCCTGGACCGCGACGACCAGGGGTGCCAGGGCTTCCAGGCCGAACGGGTAGGTGGGCGTGGGACCCCGCTCGACGAGGTCGGCGGCTCGCAGGCTCAGCCATGCCAGCACGAAGCCGATCACCGAGTACAGGCCGTCGAAGAGGATGACCTGGGAGGACACCACCAGCCCCCACACGATCCCGACGACGGCCAGGACGAGCGCCCCCACGACCGAGAGTCTCAGCGCCGCCGCCTCCCGGCGTGCCGGATCGGTGCGGGTCCGCCGGGGCGCATCGTCGGGGGACATGCCGGCAGTCATGCGCCGATCCAACCACGCGGGTTCACAGCGGGCGGAACGGAACCCGGGCGCCCCGGACGACCCGGGCCACGATGCGGCCCAGACGCCACATCCCCGCATAGGTGATCGGGTTGAACAGGGTGGGCCATGTGGTGCGCACACGGTGGGCGTCGAGGGGCGCACCGGCGAATCTGTCGGTGAGCCAGCGCAGTGTCATCGGTGCGGACATCGGATGTAACAGCATGTGCTCGCTGAACGCGTCGCGATGGTAGGTCACCCGCGCGCCGCCGGCGGTGTAGCGCTGGGCGAGGTCGTCGATGTCGCCCACCGCGATCACCGAATCGTGGACGGCCTGCACGATCAGCACCGGGTGCGACGGCACGGCGCCGCCCAGCCGGATGGCGTCGAACACCTCGCGGACCTCGGCCATCTGCAACACCTCCTCCAAGGGGGGGTGCACCAGGTGGTCCATGTCGGTCTTGCGCAGCCGCAGGATCGCCTCGGCGGTCGTCATCCGCTGCAGACGTCGCAGCAGCGCTCGTCCCTCGTCGGTGGCGTGCTCGTCGATCACCCGCTGCAAACCCGGGTAGGCGTCGGCCAGAGCCGACACCACCAGCGCCGGCAGTGCCGACATGGAGGTGCCGTTGAGCCGGCGGAAGGTGTTGCCCAGGTCACCGACCGGCGAGCCGAGTACCGCGCCGACCACGTTGAGTTCGGGGGCGTAGTCGGCGTGCACCTCCGCCGCCCAGGCGCTGGCCAGTCCGCCGCCGGAGTAGCCCCACAGCCCCACCCGGCTGTCCGCCGCCAGACCCAGCGGTTCGAACCCCAGGGTGGCGCGCACACCGTCGAGGACGCGGTAGCCCGGCTCGTGCGGCGTGCCCCACCTGCCGTCCGGGCCCTCGTGGTCGGGCACGGTGACCACCCAGCCCTCGGCCAGCGCGGCGGCGATGAGCAGATACTCCAGCTGGGCCAGTGCCCCGGCCGCCCGGGCCCGCCGGCGCAGCGCATAGGAGGGGAAGCAGCGCGAGGACACCGCGTCGATCGCGCACTGATAGGACACCACGTGGCGGGTCTGCCGGGGCGTATGGCCGGCCGGGACGAGCACGGTGGTGACCGTGACGTGCGGCTGCCCGTGCCGGTCGGTGGTGCGGTAGAGCAACTGCACGGCCCGGACCCGCTGCGGGATCAGCCCGAGAAAGCCCAGCTGGACGTCGCGCGATCGCAGCACCGTGCCCGCCGCGGCGTGGTGGAAACCGGCCGGTGGACGGTAGAACGGATCCCGGGCGGGCAGCTCGGGCCGGCCCCGGTCGAGTTCCTCATGCGGGGCCCGGCCGATCCATTCCGGACGGACCGCCTCGTGCGCGCTCGTCATAACCTGTGCATTGTGCCTTAAGAAAGGTCTAAGAATCCACTCGCGGCATCAGCCGGGTGGGCGCAGTGCCGCGAACTCGTCGGTGATCCGCAGCCGCGACTCGGTGAACCGGTACAGCGCCGCCGGGCGCCCGCCGCTGCGGCCGGGGTGCACCGTGGTCCCGGTGCGGGTGATCACCCCGCGTCGCGCGAGGACCCGCTGCAGGTTGGTGGCATCGACCTGGTAGCCCAGCGCCGCGCCATAGATGTCGCGCAGCGCCGACAGTGCGAATTCCCTGGGGGCCAGCGCAAACCCGATATTGGTGTAGGACAGCTTGGCGGCCAGCCGGGAGCGCGCGTAGTCGACCATCGGCCCGTGGTCGAAGGCCATCGGCGGCAGCTGGGCCACCGGATGCCAGCGGGTGTCCGGGGGCAGCGCGGGCGTCGCGGGGGAGGGCACCAGACCCAGGAAGGTCGAGGCGATGACCCGCGCGCCGGGCACCCGGGCCGGCTCGGAGAACACCGCGAGTTGTTCGAGGTGGGCGATCTCGCGCAGGTCCACCTTCTCGGCGAGCTGGCGACGGACCGAGCTGATGAGGTCCTCGGCGTCGCGCAGCCGGCCGCCCGGCAGCGACCATTTGCCCCGCTCGGGATCCAGGGCGCGCTGCCATAACAGCACGTTCAGACTGGGTTTGCCGACCGCCAGATCGCGGACTTGGAATACCACCGCCAGCACCTCGTGTTGGGTGCTAGTATGAGTCATGTTTTCGATTGTAAGTCGAAAACCTCCCCGCAGCGGGAGGCGGTGGTGAACACCGTGGCCGGCGACGGCACGGCGGCGGTCTTGGCCGCCCGCATCACCGACGGTCCGGCGGGCTACGGCGGGGTCGCCGCCGACGCCGCGTGGGCCGCCGAGGTTCGCCGGCTGGCCCGGCTGCGCAACGCCACCATCCTGGCGCACAACTACCAGGTCCCGGCCATCCAGGACGTCGCCGACCATGTCGGCGACTCGCTGGCACTGTCGCGCATCGCGGCCGAGGCGCCCGAGGACACCATCGTGTTCTGCGGTGTCCACTTCATGGCGGAGACCGCCAAGATCCTCTCTCCCGACAAGACGGTGCTGATTCCCGACCAGCGGGCCGGCTGTTCGCTGGCGGATTCGATCACCGCCGAGGATCTGGCCGCCTGGCGCGACGAGCACCCCGACGCGGTCGTGGTGTCCTACGTCAACACCACCGCCGCGGTCAAGGCGCTGACCGACATCTGCTGCACCTCCTCCAACGCCGTCGAAGTGGTCCAGTCCATCCCGGCCGACCGCGAGGTGTTGTTCTGCCCGGATCAGTTCCTCGGTGCGCACGTGCGGCGGATGACTGGGCGGACGAACCTGCACGTCTGGGCCGGCGAGTGTCACGTCCACGCCGGCATCAACGGCGATGAACTGACCGCCCAGGCCCGCAGCCACCCCGAAGCCGAGCTCTACGTCCACCCCGAATGCGGCTGCGCCACGTCGGCTCTCTACCTGGCCGGTGAGGGGGCGTTTCCGGCGGAGCGGGTGAAGATCCTGTCCACCGGCGGCATGCTCGACGCCGCGCGGACCTCGAACGCCACGCAGGTGCTGGTCGCCACCGAGGTCGGCATGCTCTACCAGTTGCGCAAGGCCGCCCCGGGCGTGGACTTCCAGGCGGTCAACGATCGGGCGTCATGCAAGTACATGAAGATGATCACGCCGGCGGCGCTGCTGCGCTGTCTGGTCGACGGCGCCGACGAGGTCGACGTCGACCCGGACACGGCACGGCGCGCCCGTGCGAGCGTGGCGCGGATGATCGAGATCGGCCAGCCGGGGAGTGGGGAATGAACTGGCAGCAGCGCGCCGACGTGGTGGTGGTCGGAACCGGAGTCGCCGGGCTGGCGGCCGGATTGGCCGCGCACCGAAGCGGTGCCCACACCGTGATCCTGAGCAAGGCCCCGGAGACCGCGACCTTCTACGCCCAGGGCGGGATCGCCGTGGTGCTGCCGTTCACCGACGACACCATCGACTCCCACGTCGCCGACACCCTGGCCGCCGGTGCGGGCTTGTGCGATCCCGACGCGGTGCGCTCGATCGTCGCCGACGGATTCAAGGCCGTCTCCGACCTGATCGCCGCCGGGGCCCGCTTCGACGAGAGCGCTCCCGGCCAGTGGGCGCTGACCCGCGAAGGCGGCCACTCGCGGCGTCGCATCATGCACGCCGGGGGGGATGCCACCGGCGCGGAGGTGCAGCGCGCACTCGACCACGCCGCGGACACCCTGGACATCCGCCGCAACCATGTCGCGCTGCAGATCCTGCACGACGACTCGGCGGTCACCGGGGTCCTGGTCCGCAACGCCGACGGCCTCGGCGTGATCCACGCGTCCTCGGTGATCCTGGCCACCGGCGGACTGGGGCATCTCTACAGTGCGACGACCAATCCGGAGGGCTCCACCGGCGACGGCATCGCGCTGGCCCTGTGGGCCGGCGTCGGTGTCACCGACATCGAGTTCATCCAGTTCCACCCGACCATGCTGTTCGACCCGCGGGGCACGGGCCGCCGTCCGCTGATCACCGAAGCGCTGCGCGGGGAGGGTGCGGTGCTGCGTGACGCCCGCGGTGAATCAGTCACCGCCGGGGTGCACCCGCTCGGCGACCTGGCACCGCGCGACGTGGTGGCCGCGGCGATCGATGCCCGGATGCGGGCCACCGGCGACGCCTGCGTCTACCTCGACGCCCGATCCGTGCAGCGATTGGCGCAGCGCTTCCCGACGGTGACGGCCGCCTGCCGTGCCGCTGGTGTCGACCCGACCCGCCAGCCCATCCCGGTGGTCCCGGGTGCCCACTACAGTTGCGGCGGGGTGGGCACCGACGTGTTCGGCCGAACCTCGCTGCCGGGTCTGTTGGCCGCCGGGGAGGTGGCCCGAACCGGTATGCACGGCGCCAACCGGCTGGCCTCCAACAGTCTTCTGGAAGGACTGGTGGTCGGCGCACGTGCCGGGCGTGCGGCCGCCGGGCACGCCCGCACAGCCGGATCGCCGACAGCCAAAGCCGATGCCGCCCAGCATGATTCGCTGGCCCGGCCGGAGCTCCAGCAGGCGATGTCGCGATGGGCGTCGGTGGTCCGCGACGGCGGATTGCACGACCTCGCTGCCGTGCTGCACGACGCCCCGGTACGGCAGATCCGCTCCCGGGCCGACTTCGAGGACGTCGCCCTGACGGCGACCGCGCGTGTCGTCTGCGCCGCAGCGTTGGCCCGCACCGAGAGCCGCGGCTGCCACCACCGCGGTGACTATCCCGACACCGACCCGGCCCAGGCCGTCAGCCGCACCGTTCACGAGCAGCCGGCTGCGACCGCGCCACTGCTGTGACGCTCACCGCCGACGAGCGGGCCGAGGCGTTGGCGGCCATTCGCCGCGGTCTCGAGGAGGACCTGCGCTATGGCCCCGACGTCACCACGATCGCCACGGTGCCGGCCGGGTCGGTCGCCGACGCGGCACTGGTCGCGCGGGAAGCCGGGGTCGCCGCCGGGGTGGACATCGCCCTGATGGTCTTCGACGAGGTGCTCGGGCCGGACAACTATCGCGTGCTCGAGCAGGTCCGCGACGGCACCCGGCTCCAACCCGGGCAGGCGCTGCTGCGGCTGCAGGCCGACACCCGCGGCTTGCTCACCGCCGAGCGCACCGTGCTCAACCTGGTCTGTCACCTCTCCGGTATCGCCACGGCGACCGCGGCGTGGGTGGATGCCGTCGAGGGCACCGCGACAAAGATCCGGGACACCCGCAAGACCCTGCCCGGGCTGCGGGCGATGCAGAAGTACGCGGTGCGGATCGGCGGCGGGGTGAATCACCGGATGGGTCTCGGGGACGCCGCGCTGATCAAGGACAACCACGTCGCGGCGGCCGGTTCGGTGGTGGCGGCGCTGCGCGCGGTGCGCGCGGCCGCACCCGAGCTGCCGTGCGAGGTCGAGGTCGACACCCTCGAGCAACTCGACGAGGTGCTCGGCGAGGACGTGCAACTGATCCTGCTGGACAACTTCCCGGTGTGGCAGACCCAGATCGCCGTGCAGCGCCGCGACGCCCGCGCACCGGAGGTCAAGCTGGAATCCTCCGGAGGGCTGAGCCTGGAAACCGCGGCGCAGTACGCCGGAACCGGCGTGGACTACCTGGCGGTCGGGGCGCTGACCCACTCGGTGCGGGTGCTCGACGTCGGCTTGGATCTGTGACGCCCGCCCTGTCGGGACGGTAGCGTCAGCAGCCGCACACGCTTCGGCCCACCACCAACGACAGGCCCCGCGCATGACAGACGCCGACGCCCAACCCCGGGCCCAGTACCTGTCTTCCCAGTACGTCATCGAGGAGTTGTCCCGCGACGGCATCCGCCGCATCCGGGACACGACGGTGCCGCAGATCATGGTGCTCTCGGTGATGGCGGGCGGCTTCATCACGATGGGTGCGCTGTTCTCGGTGCTGCTGTCCGAGCAGGTGCAGAGCCAGGGCCCGCGGTATCTGCTGCAGGGACTCGGCTTCTCGGCCGGGTTCTTCTTCGTGATCCTGTCCGGGGCCATTCTGTTCACCGAGGCCAACGTGGTGTTGCCCTCGACTCTGCTGCTGCAGCACCCCAGGGTGTTCGCGCGGCGGCTGGTGCTGTTCTGGGTGCTGGCCCTGGTCGGGAACTTCATCGGGGCGGTGCTCACCAGCTGGCTGATCTGCCGCGCCCAGGTCTACCCGCCGGAGATGCACGACACCCTGGCGGCGTTCGTCGCGAAGAAGATGTACTACCACTCGGTGGGCACGACCGGAGCCTGGTTCCAGGCGATGCTGTCCGGTGTGCTGGCCAACTGGATGGTGGGCATGGCGGCCTTCTTCGCCACCATGGCGCGAACGATCATCAGCAAGTACATCTCGGTGTTCTTGGCCGTGACGCTGTTCTGCGCGGCCAACTTCCAGCACAGCGTGGCCAACATGGCCTACTTCGGACTGCTCTCGGCCCAGGGTGACGGTCCGGGCTGGCGGGTGGCCCTGGAGTGGAACGTCATCCCGGTCGGTATCGGCAACATGATCGGCGGCGCGTTCCTGGTCGCGCTGCCCTTCGGGTACGCCTTTCATGCCGCCCACCGCGGCGCTGCCGAGGGCCAGATCCCGCCGGGCTAGCCGGTCCGCCCGCCCTCAGGTGGAGGTGGTGGCATCGGCGACGAACACGCCGATGCCGCGCCGCGCCGCCATCCGCGCCATCCACGGCAGCGAAGGGTCCCCGGTGCCCGCCGGAACGATCCTGGGATTGACCAGATGCACGAAGCGGCCGCGCAGCAGCACATCGGCCTCGCCGGCGGCCAGCACGTTCTTCACCCAGTTGGTCTTGCCGTGGGCCAGCATGATCGCCGCGGTGTCGCCCCTGCGGTAGACCGACACCGCGGTCTGGTAGGTCCGGCCCGATGTGCGCCCGCGGTGGCGGATGACGGTGATCCCGGGCACGAAGCGGGCGATCGGCACGGCCACCGGGTTGATGTATCTGAGCTGGAAGTTTTCCAGCCAGACCGGAAACCGCATCGGGACGCCGGGGGCGTTATTGGGGTGATCCTGAGTCCGCACAGGACCATCTTGCCCGGTCACGACACAGGCGACGGGGAAACGATTTTCCATCGGATACGCCCATCGGCGACAATTGGGCTGATGAGCCACTTCGCCATGACCCGGACCGACCTGCGCGGCCGGACCCTGACCGCCGCGCAGCTGCGTGTTGCGCTGCCCCGGGGCGGGGTCGATGTGGACGCCGTGGTGCCCGATGTCCGCCCGATCGTCGAGGATGTGGCCGGCCGGGGCGCGATTGCTGCCCTGGAGTACGGCGCCCGGTTCGACGGGGTTCGACCGGACACCGTCCGGGTTCCCCCGGCGCACGCCCGAACAGCGCTGGACCGGCTGGGCCCCGACGTCCGCGCCGCCCTGGAGGTGGCCATCGACCGCACCCGCGCGGTACACGCCGAGCAGCGCCGCACCGACACCACCACCCTGGTCGGCTCCGGGGCGGCGGTGACGCAGCGCTGGGTGCCGGTGGAGCGGGTCGGCCTCTACGTCCCCGGCGGCACCGCGGTGTACCCGTCGAGCGTGGTGATGAACGTCGTGCCGGCCCAGGCCGCCGGGGTGGATTCGCTGGTGGTGGCCAGTCCGCCGCAGGCCGACTTCGGCGGGCTGCCGCACCCGACCATCCTGGCCGCGGCCGCGCTGCTGGGAGTCGACGAGGTGTGGGCGGTCGGGGGAGCGCAGGCGGTGGCATTGCTGGCCTTCGGCGGAACCGACACCGACGGTGCCGAACTGGACCCGGTCGACATGATCACCGGTCCGGGAAACATCTATGTCACCGCGGCCAAGCGGATCTGCCGCTCCCGCGTAGGCATCGATTCCGAGGCGGGTCCCACCGAGATCGCCATCCTGGCCGACCACACCGCCGACCCGGTGCACGTTGCCGCCGATCTGATCAGCCAGGCCGAGCATGACGTGCTGGCGGCCAGCGTGCTGGTCACCGACAGCGTCGAACTGGCCGAGGCCACCGACGCCGAACTCAGCGCGCAGCTGCAGACCACCGTGCACCGCGAGCGGGTCACCGCGGCGCTGACCGGTCCGCAGTCGGGCATCGTGCTGGTCGACGACATCGACGAGGGAATCCGGGTGGTCAACGCCTACGCCGCCGAGCATCTGGAGATTCAGACCGCCGACGCGGCGGACGTCGCGTCCCGGATCCGTTCGGCCGGAGCGATTTTCGTCGGCCCATGGTCGCCGGTCAGCCTTGGGGACTACTGCGCCGGCTCCAATCACGTGCTGCCCACCGCCGGCTGCGCTCGGCATTCCGGCGGTTTGTCGGTGCAGACCTTCCTGCGCGGAATCCACGTCGTGGACTACACCGAGGCGGCGCTCAAGGATGTCTCCGGGCATGTCATCACCCTGGCCAACGCCGAGGACCTGCCCGCGCACGGCGAGGCGGTACGGCGGAGGTTCGAGCGGTGAGCGCCGGGGACGGCGTGCGCCTCGGCGACCTGCCGCTGCGGGAGGAACTGCGCGGCAAGTCGCCCTACGGAGCGCCGCAACTCGATGTCGGGGTGCGGCTGAACACCAACGAGAATCCGCACCCGCCCAGCGCCGCCCTCGTCGACGACGTGGCTGAGTCGGTGCGCGAGGCGGCCGGGCGGTTGCACCGCTACCCCGATCGCGACGCCGTCGCACTGCGCAGCGATCTGGCCGCCTACGTCACCGCCCGAACCGGGGTCGAGGTGGGCGTCGAGAACATCTGGGCGGCGAACGGATCCAACGAGATCCTGCAGCAACTGCTGCAGGCGTTCGGCGGCCCGGGGCGCAGCGCGATGGGTTTCGTGCCGTCCTACTCGATGCACCCTTTGATCGCCGAGGGCACCCAGACCGGGTGGATCGAGGTGGCCCGCGGATCCGACTTCACCCTCGACACCGACGCGGCGATCGGGGCGATCCGCGCGCAGCAGCCCGACGTCGTCTTCGTCACCAGCCCGAACAATCCGACCGGGCAGAGCGTGCCGCCGGCAGACCTGCGCCGGCTGCTCGATGCCATGACCTGTGGGGTGATGATCGTCGATGAGGCCTACGGGGAGTTCTGCGATCGTCCGAGTGCGCTCACGCTGCTGGCCGACTACCCGGCACGGTTGATCGTCACCCGCACCATGAGCAAGGCGTTCGCCTTCGCCGGCGGCCGCCTCGGCTATCTGGTGGCGACACCGGCGGTCATCGAGGCGGTGCTGCTGGTGCGGCTGCCCTATCACCTGTCGGTCATCACGCAGGCCGCGGCCCGCGCCGCACTGCGGCACTGCGCGGAGACGCTGGCCTCGGTCGCGGCTCTGGTGGCCGAACGCGAGCGGGTCAGCGCCGCGTTGCGGGATCTGGGTTTCCGGGTGATCCCCAGCGACGCCAATTTCGTGTTGTTCGGGACCTTCGGCGGCGCGGCCGAGGCGTGGCAGCGCTACCTCGACGACGGCGTGCTGATCCGCGACGTCGGCATCCCCGGCCACCTGCGTGTCACCATCGGGTTGGCGGAGGAGAACGACGCCTTCCTGGCCGTCAGCCGCACGCTGGCCGCCACCGAGTTGGCCCAGCCCCTAGGAGCACCATGACCGACACCTCCGTCCGCCGCGCCCGCTACGCCCGGATCGAACGCACGACCAAGGAATCCGACATCGTGGTCGAACTCGACCTCGATGGCACCGGCCAGGTCGAGATCCAGACCGGTGTGCCGTTCTTCGACCACATGCTCACCGCACTGGGCAGCCACGCCGGTTTCGACCTGTCGGTGATCGCCCGCGGCGATCTGGAGATCGAGGCGCATCACACCGTGGAGGACACCGCGATCGTGCTGGGCGCCGCGCTCGCCGAGGCACTCGGCGACAAGAAGGGGATCCGGCGATTCGGCGACGCCTACATCCCGATGGACGAGACGCTGGCCCACGCCGCCGTCGACGTGTCCGGGCGGCCGTACTTCGTGCACACCGGAGAACCCGCGTACCTGGAGGAGTTCACCATCGGCGGCACCGGAGCGCCATATCACACCGTGATCAACCGCCACGTCTTCGAGTCGCTGGCCGCCAACGCGCGCATCGCGCTGCACGTGCGGGTCATCTACGGCCGCGACCCGCACCACATCACCGAGGCGCAGTACAAGGCGGTGGCCCGGGCCCTGCGGCAGGCTGTCGAACCCGACCCGCGGGTGGTCGGGATTCCCTCCACCAAAGGTGTTCTGTGACAGCACGCGTCGTCGTGCTCGACTACGGCTCGGGAAACCTCCGCTCCGCCCAGCGCGCACTGCAACGTGTCGGTGCCGAGGTCGCGGTGAGCGCCGACCGGTCGGCTGCGCTGGCCGCCGACGGGCTGGTGGTCCCCGGTGTCGGGGCGTTCGAGGCCTGCATGGCCGGGTTGCGGGGTATCGGCGGCGACCAGATCATCGCCGAGCGGATCGCCGCGGGCCGGGCGGTGCTCGGGGTGTGCGTCGGCATGCAGATCCTCTTCGCCCGCGGTGTGGAGTTCGGCGTGCAAAGCCGCGGGTGCGGGCAGTGGCCGGGTTCGGTCACCCGCCTGGATGCCCCGGTGGTCCCGCACATGGGCTGGAACGTGGTCGACGCCGCCGCGGGCAGCCGATTGTTCAAGGGGATCGATCCCGGCACCCGGTTCTACTTCGTGCACTCCTACGCCGCCCAGCGCTGGGAGGGCGATCCCGGGGCGCTGCTGACCTGGGCCGTCCACCTCGACCGTTTCCTCGCGGCGGTCGAGGACGGCGCGCTGTCGGCGACTCAGTTTCATCCGGAGAAGAGCGGTGATGCCGGCGCGGAACTGCTCGCCAACTGGGTCGGGGGCCTGTGAGCCCCGGCTCGCCGGCGGTGCCGCTGATCCTGCTGCCCGCCGTGGACGTGGTCGACGGTCGTGCCGTGCGGCTGGTGCAGGGCAAGGCCGGCAGTGAGACGGGCTACGGCTCGGCCCTCGACGCCGCGCTGACCTGGCAGCGGGACGGCGCCGAGTGGATTCACCTCGTCGATCTCGACGCCGCCTTCGGGCGGGGGAGCAACCACCAGCTGCTCGCCCAGATCGTCGATGCGGTCACGGTGAACGTGGAACTCTCCGGCGGCATCCGCGACGACGAGTCGCTGCGGGCCGCGTTGGCCACCGGCTGCGCCCGGGTCAACATCGGCACCGCCGCTCTGGAGAACCCGCAGTGGTGCGCCCGGGCGATCGGCGCGCACGGCGAACGGGTGGCGGTCGGGCTCGACGTGCAGATCGTCGACGGCGAGCACCGCCTGCGCGGCCGCGGCTGGGAGACCGACGGCGGAGACCTCTGGCAGGTTCTGGAACGGCTCGACAGCGAGGGCTGTTCGCGATTCGTCGTGACCGACGTGACCAAGGACGGCACCCTGACGGGTCCGAACCTCGACCTGCTCGAGGGCGTGGCCGAATGCACCGACGCTCCGGTGATCGCCTCCGGTGGGGTTTCCAGCCTGGATGATCTGCGGGCCATCGCCACCCTCACCGGCAGCGGGGTGGAGGGGGCCATTGTCGGCAAGGCCCTCTACGCCGGTCGCTTCACCCTCCCCGAGGCGCTTGCGGCGGTGCGCCGTTAACGTGCGCGATCCCGCTGAACTGGTCGCGCAGGCGGCGAAGATCCTCGACCGGGCGGCCGAGGCGTTCGTCGCCGGTCACCGGGCCGGTTCGGCAGTCGCCAAGCGCGGCAACGACTTCGCCACTGAGATCGACCTGGCGATCGAACGGCAGGTGGTCGGCGAACTGGAAGCCGCCACCGGCATCGGCGTGCACGGCGAGGAATTCGGTGGTGCCGACCTGACCGAGCCGCTGGTGTGGGTCCTCGACCCCATCGACGGCACCTTCAACTATGCGGCCGGATCGCCCATGGCGGCCATTCTGCTCGGCCTGCTGCGTGACGGTGAACCCGTGGCGGGGTTGACGTGGCTGCCTTTCGTCGGCCAGCGCTACACCGCCGCGATCGGTGGCCCGATGTGGTGCAACGGTGTCGCGCAGCCGTCGCTTCAGCGCGCCGAACTGGCGCAGTCGGTGGTCGGCGTCGGCACCTTCAACGCGGGATGGGGCGGACGGTTCCCCGGCCGCTACCGGCTGGCGGTGTTCGAGGCCCTCAGCCGGGTCTGCGCGAAGATACGGATGCACGGCGCGACCGGTATCGACCTCGCCTACGTGTCCGCCGGGATACTCGGTGCGGCAATCAGTTTCGGCCACCACGTCTGGGATCACGCCGCCGGGGTCGCTCTGGTGCGAACGGCCGGGGGTATCGTCACCGACCTCACCGGCGAGCCCTGGACGCTGACCTCGCGCTCGGCGCTCGCCGCCGCGCCGGGTGTGCACCGGCAGGTACTGGAGATCCTGTCCGAGTTGGATCAGCCGGAGCAGTACCGGTGACGGGTACGCCCGCGCAACTGGCGGTGCGCATCATCCCCTGTCTGGACGTGGACGCCGGCCGGGTGGTGAAGGGCGTCAACTTCGCCAACCTGCGCGACGCCGGCGATCCGGTGGAACTGGCCGCGGCCTACGACGCGGCGGGTGCCGACGAACTGTGCTTTCTGGACGTCACCGCGTCGTCCTCGGGCCGTGCCACCATGCTCGACGTGGTCCGGCGCACCGCCGAGCAGGTGTTCATCCCGCTGACCGTCGGCGGCGGCGTGCGGTCGGTCGCGGATGTCGACGCGCTGTTGCGCGCCGGTGCGGACAAGGTCTCGGTCAACACCGCGGCGATCGAACGCCCGGAGCTGCTCGCCGAACTGGCCCGCCAGTTCGGGTCCCAGTGCATCGTGCTCTCCGTCGACGCCCGCACGGTGCCCCCTGCTGGCGAGCCCACCCGGTCGGGCTGGGAAGTCACCACCCACGGCGGGCGGCGGGGCACCGGGATCGACGCCGTCGCGTGGGCGGCGCGCGGGGCGGAGCTCGGTGTCGGAGAGATTCTGCTCAACTCGATGGACGCCGACGGGACAAAAGCCGGGTTCGACCTGCCGATGTTGCGGGCCGTACGGGCGGCTGTCGGGGTGCCGGTGATCGCCAGCGGCGGGGCCGGCGCCGCGGAGCACTTCGCACCGGCGGTGCGCGCCGGCGCCGATGCGGTCCTGGCGGCCAGCGTCTTCCACTTCGGGGAGCTGACCATCGGCGAGGTGAAAGCCGCGATGGCCGCGGCGGGCATTACCGTCAGATGATGCTCGACCCGACGATCGCCGCGCGTCTCAAGCGCAACCCCGACGGCCTGGTCGCCGCGGTGGCCCAGGAGCGCGGCAGCGGCCGGGTGCTGATGGTGGCCTGGATGGACGACGAGGCCCTGGCACGCACGCTGGCCACCCGGCAGGCGACCTACTATTCACGCTCGCGCGGCGAGTACTGGGTCAAGGGCCAGACCTCCGGGCACACCCAGTACGTGCACGCGGTCCGCTTGGACTGCGACGGCGACACGATCCTGCTCGACGTCGACCAGACCGGTCCGGCCTGCCACACCGGGGCGCAGACCTGTTTCGACGCCGACCTGCTGCTCGGGCCCGAAGCGGGGCACTAGCGTCCCCGCAGCACCTCCAGCGCCTTGTCGGCGTGGGTGTCCATGTTGAGCTCGCTGGCGATGACGTCGAGCACCGTGCGGTCGGTGTCGACGACGAAGGTGGTGCGCTTGACCGGCATGAACTTGCCGAGAAGCCCGCGCTTGACGCCGAAGATCTCGGCCACCTTCCCGTCGGAGTCACTGAGCAACGGGTAGTCGAAGCGCTGGGAGTCGGCGAACTTCGCCTGCTTGGCCACCGGGTCGGTGCTGATCCCGACCCGGGCGGCGCCGACCGCGGCGAAATCCGGTGCCAGATCGCGAAAGTGACAGGCCTCCTTGGTGCAGCCCGGGGTCATTGCCGCCGGGTAGAAGAACAGCACGATCGGGCCGTCGGCGAGCAGACCGGCCAGCGAGCGCATCGTGCCAGTCTGATCGGGGAGTTCGAAGTCGGGGACGCGGTCGCCAGGTTTCATGGGTGCAACGCTACGCCGGTCGGCCCGCCCCGGTCTGGGAGCTGGTCTGGGATTTGGTCTGGGAGTTGGTCTGGGAGTTGGTCTGGGATTTGGTCTGGGATTTGGTCTGGGAAGATGTACCCCGTGCAATCCACCGCGACCACCAGCCGGGAGCAGTTCCGCGCCCTGGCTGCCGAGCACCGCGTGGTTCCGGTGACCCGCAAAGTGCTCGCCGACAGCGAGACCCCGCTGTCGGCCTATCGCAAGCTGGCCGGCAACCGTCCCGGCACCTTCCTGCTGGAGTCGGCGGAAAACGGGCGGTCGTGGTCGCGCTGGTCGTTCATCGGCGCGGGTGCCCCCACAGCGCTGACGGTTCGGGACGGGCGCGCGGTGTGGCTGGGCCCGGTGCCCAGCGGCGCACCGACCGAGGGCGACCCGCTGGACGTGCTGCACGCCACGCTGCACCTGCTGTCGGCCGGTCCGCTGCCGGGGGACATGCCGCCGCTGTCGGGCGGCATGGTGGGTTTCTTCGCCTACGACTTCGTGCGCCGACTGGAGCGGCTGCCCGCCCTGGCGGACGACGACCTCGGACTGCCGGATCTGCTGCTGCTGCTGGCCACCGACCTCGCCGCGGTCGACCACCACGAGGGCACCATCACCCTGATCGCCAACGCGGTGCATTGGGCGGGCTGCGAGGAGCACATCGATCTGGCCTACGACGACGCCGTCGGGCGCCTGGACACCATGACGGCTGCGCTGGGGCAGCCGCTGGGGTCGACCGTCGCGACGTTCGACCGGCCCGAGCCGCACTTCCGGCCGCAGCGCACACCCGAGGAGTACGGGGCAGTGGTCGAGCGTCTGGTCAAGGAGATCGAGGCGGGCGAAGCCTTCCAGGTCGTCCCGTCGCAGCGGTTCGCGATGGAGACCGACGCCGATCCGATCGACGTCTACCGCATGCTGCGGGTCTCCAACCCCAGTCCCTACATGTATCTGCTGCAGATTCCGGACGGCGCCGGCGCAACGGCGTTTTCGATCGTCGGATCCAGTCCGGAGGCGCTGGTCACCGTCCACGATGGGTGGGCGACCACACACCCCATCGCGGGCACCCGGTGGCGCGGTCACACCGAGGAGGAGGACCAGCTTCTGGAGAAGGAGCTGTTGTCCGACGAGAAGGAACTCGCCGAACACCTGATGCTCGTCGATCTGGGGCGCAACGATCTGGGTCGGGTCTGCGCGCCGGGAACGGTTCGGGTCGAGGACTACAGCCACATCGAGCGCTACAGCCACGTCATGCACCTGGTGTCCACCGTGACCGGGCAGCTGACCGAGGGGCGCAGCGCGCTGGACGCGGTCACCGCCTGCTTCCCGGCGGGCACGCTGTCCGGAGCGCCGAAGGTGCGGGCGATGGAGCTCATCGAGGAGGTGGAGATCACCCGTCGCGGTCTCTACGGCGGCGTGGTCGGCTACCTCGACTTCGCCGGCAACGCGGACTTCGCCATCGCCATTCGCACCGCGCTGATGCGTGCGGGCAGCGCCTACGTCCAAGCCGGCGGCGGGGTCGTGGCCGACTCCAACGGGCCATACGAGTACACCGAGGCGGTGAACAAGGCCAGGGCCGTGCTCAACGCCATCGCGGCGGCCGAAACCCTGGCGGCGCCGTGATCCGGGTGGCGCAGCTGCTGCTGGTCGTCTCGGCGGGTGGGCTGTGGGTGGCGTCACGACTTCCGTGGGTGTCGGTGCGTTCCGCCGACGGACTGGGTCAGCCGAAGACATCGATGGTCAGCGGGGCCCAGTGGTCCAACGCCCTGCTTCCGCTGGCCGTGCTGCTGCTGGCGACCGCGGTTGCGGCACTGGCGGTCCGGGGCTGGCCGTTGCGGGGGGTTGCCGCGCTGACCGCGCTGGCCTGCCTGGTGATGGGGTATCTGGGAATCAGCCTGTTCGTCGTGCCCGACGTCGGGCCGCGCGGCGCCGATCTGGCCGCGGTGCCGGTGGTCACGCTGGTCGGTGCCGAGCGCCACATCGGCGGTGCCGTGCTCACCCTGATCGCCGCGGTCTGTGTGCTGGCGGCCGCGGTGTTGCTGATGCGCGCCGCAGTGTCGGGCGCGAGCGCTCCGGCCCGGTACGCCGCGCCGGGAGCGGCGGGGGACAGCGAGGTCGGGGCGGTATCCGAGCGCGGTATCTGGGACGCGCTGGACGAGGGCCGTGACCCGACCCTCTAACCAGGGTCGGTGACGGGCTCCGCCCGCAGGGCGGCTACCCTTTCACCCACACCGGCGATTGTCAGACACCGCAGAGGGGATCCGGCTGTCATGAGTTCGGCAACCGTGCTCGACTCCATTCTCGAAGGAGTCCGTGCCGACGTCGCCGCTCGCGAAGCTCGGGTGAGCATGGCCGAGGTCAAGGCCGCCGCCGAGGCCGCCCCTCCCGCGCGTGACGTGATGGCGGTCCTGCGCGAACCCGGCATCGGGGTGATCGCCGAAGTCAAGCGGGCCAGCCCCTCTCGCGGGCAGCTCGCGCCGATCTCCGATCCGGCCACGCTCGCCAAGGCGTATCAGGGCGGCGGCGCGCGGGTGATCAGCGTGCTGACCGAGGAGCGACGGTTCCAGGGTTCGCTCGACGATCTCGATGCGGTGCGCCGCGCCGTCGCGATACCGATCCTGCGCAAAGACTTCATCGTGCGGCCCTATCAGATCCACGAAGCCCGCGCGCACGGTGCCGACATGCTGCTGCTCATCGTCGCCGCGCTCGATCAGCCGGCGCTGGTGTCGATGCTCGAGCGCACGGAGTCGCTGGGCATGACGGCTCTGGTCGAGGTGCACACCGAGGAAGAGGCCGACCGAGCCCTGCAGGCCGGCGCGAAAGTGATCGGCGTCAACGCGCGCGATCTCAAGACCCTCTCCATCGATCGCGATTGCTTCGGGCGGATCGCGCCGGGTCTGCCCTCCGAGGTGATCCGGGTCGCCGAGTCCGGGGTGCGCGGTCCCGCCGACCTGCTCGCCTACGCCGGCGCCGGCGCGGACGCCGTGCTCGTCGGGGAGGGTCTGGTCACCAGCGACGACCCGCGCGGTGCCGTCGCCGATCTGGTCACCGCCGGCGCGCACCCGTCGTGTCCGAAGCCGGCACGCTGAGTTCTCCGAGCGCAGACATGCCCGACACCCGCTCTGCCAGCGTCCCCAGCCTGCCCCGCGCCAGTGCGGCGCTGGCCGATCCGACGAGCCACGACCCGGACGCTCGCGGCCACTTCGGGGTCTTCGGCGGCCGGTACGTGCCCGAGGCGCTGATGGCGGTCATCGAGGAGGTCACCGCCGCCTACGAGAAGGCGCGCACCGACCAGACCTTCCTCGACGAGCTCGACCGGTTGCAGACGTACTACGCCGGCCGCCCCTCGCCGTTGTACGAGGCCGCGCGGCTGAGCGATCACGTCGGGGGCGCACGGATCTTCCTCAAGCGCGAAGATCTCAACCACACCGGGTCGCACAAGATCAACAACGTCCTCGGCCAGGCACTGCTCGCCCGCCAGATGGGTAAGACCAGGGTCATCGCCGAGACCGGTGCGGGTCAGCACGGAGTCGCCACCGCGACCGCCTGCGCCCTACTGGGCCTGGAGTGCATCATCTACATGGGTGAGATCGACACCGCCCGACAGGCGCTGAACGTGGCGCGGATGCGGTTACTGGGCGCCCGGGTGGTTGCGGTGCAATCGGGATCAAAGACCCTCAAAGACGCCATCAACGAGGCGTTCCGCGACTGGGTGACCAATGCCGAGCGCACCTACTACTGCTTCGGCACGGCGGCCGGTCCGCATCCCTTCCCGATGATGGTCCGCGACTTCCAGCGCGTCATCGGACTGGAAGCGCGCGCCCAGATTCTCGAGCAGGCCGGTCGGCTGCCCGACGCGGTGACCGCCTGTGTGGGTGGCGGATCGAACGCGATCGGAATCTTCCACGCCTTCATCGACGACCCCGGGGTGCGCCTGGTCGGATTCGAGGCGGCCGGCGAGGGGGTCGAGACCGGCCGGCACGCGGCAACCTTCTCCGGCGGTTCTCCTGGAGCGTTCCAGGGCTCATACTCCTACCTCCTGCAGAACGAAGACGGGCAGACCATCGAATCCCACTCGATCTCAGCCGGATTGGACTACCCGGGCGTTGGGCCCGAGCACGCCTTCCTCAAGGAACTGGGCCGAACCGAGTACCGGCCGATCACCGACAGCCAGGCGATGGAGGCCTTCCGGACGCTCAGCCAACTGGAGGGAATCATCCCGGCCATCGAAACCGCACATGCGGTGGCAGGCACCATGGATCTCGCCGCCGAACTCGGCCCGGATTCGCTGCTGATGATCAATCTGTCCGGCCGTGGCGACAAGGACGTCGAGACGGCAGCGCGGTGGTTCGGACTGTTCGACGGGGCGGGACCGAACGCCTCATGACCGTCGCCCACAGTCCGCCCGGCCGGCTGGGCCCGCTGTTCGAGACCTGCCGCGCGCAGGGGCGCGCCGCGCTGATCGGCTACCTGCCGACCGGCTATCCCGACGTCGAGACCTCGATCGCGGCCATGGTCGCGATGAGCGGCGACTGCGACATCATCGAGGTAGGCGTGCCCTACTCCGATCCCGGCATGGATGGCCCGGTGATTGCCAGTGCGACCGAGGCCGCGCTGCAGGCGGGGGTGCGGGTTCGCGACACACTGCACGCCGTCGAGAAGATCAGTGCCGCCGGCGGCAATGCCGTGGTGATGACGTACTGGAACCCGATTCTGCATTACGGAGTCGACGCGTTCGCGCGGGATCTGGCCGCGGCCGGCGGGCTGGGGATGATCACACCCGACTTGATTCCCGATGAGGCCGGTGACTGGCTGGCGGCGGCCGAGAGTCACGACCTCGACCGGATCTTCCTGGTGGCCCCCTCATCGACGCCGGAACGACTGGCGCGCACGGTCAACGCGTCGCGGGGGTTCGTCTACGCGGCCTCCACGATGGGCGTGACGGGTCAGCGCGACGAGGTGTCGCAGGCCGCACCGGATCTGGTGCGCCGGGTCCGGGCAATCTCCGACATCCCTGTCGGGGTGGGCCTTGGCGTGCGCTCGCGGGAGCAGGCTGCGGAGATCGCGGACTATGCCGACGGCGTGATCGTCGGATCGGCCCTCGTGTCGGCGCTGTCGACCGGCCTGACCGCGGTGCACGACCTCACCGAGGCGCTGGCTGAGGGCGTCCGGGAGAAGGTCGGGACGGCGTGACCACAACGCTGCTGGCTGCCTTCCCGAGCCCACCGCAGGGTGTTTGGTACCTCGGCCCCGTCCCGATCAGGGCGTATGCGCTGTGCATCATCGTCGGCATCATCGTCGCCCTGGTGATCGGCGACCGCCGGTGGGAGGCGCGCGGCGGGGAGCGCGGCGTCGTCTACGACATCGCCCTGTGGGCGGTGCCTTTCGGGCTGATCGGCGGGCGGCTCTATCACCTGATGACCGACTGGAAAACCTACTTCGGTGACGGAGGTGCGGGCCTCGGCGCCGCGCTGCGGATCTGGGAGGGCGGTCTGGGTATCTGGGGCGCGGTCGCCTTCGGCGGCGTGGGCGCGTGGATCGCGTGCCGCCGCAGGGGGATTCCGCTGCCGGCTTTCGGTGACGCCATCGCGCCGGGAATCGTGCTCGCGCAGGCGATCGGGCGGCTGGGCAACTATTTCAATCAGGAGCTTTACGGCCGGGAAACCTCGCTGCCGTGGGGGATGGAGGTGTTCTACCGCCGCGACGCCTCGGGCATGGTGGACGTCCATTCCCTGGACGGGGTCTCCACGGGCCAGGTCGCCGCAGTCGTCCACCCGACTTTCCTCTACGAGATGCTGTGGAACATCCTGGTCTTCGTCCTGCTGCTCTACGTCGACCGCAGGTACCGGATCGGGCACGGCCGGCTTTTCGCCCTCTACGTCGCGTCCTACTGCGTCGGGAGGTTCTGGGTCGAGCTGCTGCGCGACGACACCGCGACCCAGATCGCCGGGATCCGGATCAACGTCTTCACCGCCACCTTCGTCTTCATCGGCGCGGTGGTGTACCTGGTGTTGGCGCCGAAGGGCCGGGAGGATCCAGCCACCCTGCGCGGTGAGCACGCCACGACCGAGGACGAGGAGACCCGGGAGGGCCGGGCCGAGGAACTCGCGGAGGAACTGGCCGAGGAGTTGGTGGGTGCGGCCAAGGGCAGCGGCATCCTCGCCGCGGTCATGGTGGCCGGCGAGCACGAAGCCGAGGATGCCGCCGCCGTCGGTGACTCCGACACCCCGGGTGACCAGATCGACGATCAGATCGATGACCAGATCGACGATCAGATCGACGATCAGATCGACGTCGAGCTCGATGACGTGGACGCCGCGAACCTCGCCGAAGCGGCCGAATTCCAGGCCGCCGACACCCAGGCCGCAGCGACCGAGGTGCTGGAGCCGGTCGGCGAGGTCGAGGCGGAGGCTGAGCCGGAAGCCGAGGTCGAGCCGGAGCCCGAGCTGGAAGCCGAGGTCGAGCCGGAGCCGGAAGCCGAGGTCGAGCCGGAGCCGGAAGCCGAGGCTGAGCCGGAGCCGGAAGCCGAGGCTGAGCCGGAGTCGGAAGCAGAACCCGAGCCCGTGTCCCGGGCACCGAAACTGGGCGCGAGCATCAGGCGGCTGCTGTGGGGCGTCAACGCGCGCAGCGGCGACTGAGTGACCGCTATACTTGGCTTCTTGCAGGGAGGAGCAGACCCATGACGCCCGAGACCATCCTCAAGATTCCGCCGCGCGTGCTGACCCAGGCGCAGCGCGAGCACTACTTCCGCGAAGGCTACGTGCTCCTCGAGCGCATCATCGGCGA
>NZ_JBJTCF010000117.1:0-64867 GCF_046091765.1 Mycobacterium sp. | reverse complement strand
AGGGCCGCGTCAGATCTTGTTGAGCGCCTGAGCCAGGGCCGACTTCTTGTTGGCGGCCTGGTTCTTGTGGATCACGCCTTTGCTGGCGGCCTTGTCCAACTTGCGGCTGGTGGCGGCGAGCAGTTCGGCGGCTTTGTCCTTGTCGCCGCCGGCGGCGGCGGTGCGGAAGGCGCGAATGGCCGTGTGAAGTGAGGACTTCACCGATTTGTTGCGCAGGCGGCGGCGCTCGTTGGTGAGGTTGCGCTTCTTCTGCGACTTGATGTTGGCCACGCGCGAGGTTCCTTTTACTGACGTTGAGTGGGGTTGCCGACGAGACCTGCGGATTCGCCTGGCAGCGAGGCCCCAGACTACCAGCCGGCCCGGTGAAGTCCCAAAGTCGCACTGTCCAGCCTGCACAAACGGTCATCCTCGGGCAGCATGTCACCGGTGAGCCTCCTCGAGCCGCCGCCGGCCCGCGCGCGTACGCGCCGCGAACAACCGGCCATCTTCGGCGGCTACGACGACCTCGGGCCGTACTCGGCGGCTTTTGACGAGATGTTCGACCGCCACGGCGGGGTCCGGGCGCCCTACAAGGGGATCCACGCCGAGTTGGCCCCCACCGACGCCGGCGAACTCGGCACGCGGGCCGAGGCGTTGGGCCGGGCATTCATCGACCAGGGCATCACCTTCTCGCTGTCCGGCCAGGAGCGGCCCTTCCCGCTCGACCTGGTGCCGCGGGTGATCTCGGCGGCCGAATGGTCTCGGCTCGAGCGGGGCATCACCCAGCGGGTCGTCGCCCTGGAGCGCTTCCTCGATGACATCTACGGGGATCAGCAGATCCTGCGGGACAGGGTGATCCCGCGGCGGTTGGTGACCTCCTGCGAGCACTTCCACCGCCCGGCGGCCGGCATCCATCCGCCCAACGGAGTGCGCATCCACGTCGCCGGCATCGACCTGGTCCGCGACGCCCAGGGCACCTTCCGGGTGCTCGAGGACAATCTGCGGTCCCCGTCGGGGGTGTCCTACGTGATGGAGAACCGGCGCACGATGGCCCGGGTGTTCCCCAACCTGTTCGCCACCCACCGGGTTCGAGCGGTCGGTGACTACTCCTCGCATCTGCTTCGCGCGCTGCGCAACGCCGCGGCGACCAACGAGGCCGATCCCACCGTGGTGGTGCTCACCCCGGGGCCGTTCAACTCGGCGTACTTCGAGCACTCGCTGCTGGCCCGGCAGATGGGCGTGGAGTTGGTCGAGGGCCGCGATCTGTTCTGCCGGGACAACGTCGTGTACATGCGGACCACCGACGGTGAGCATCAGGTCGACGTCATCTACCGGCGCATCGATGACGCGTTCCTCGATCCGTTGCAGTTCCGGCCCGACTCGGTGCTGGGAGTCGCCGGGCTGCTCAACGCCGCGCGGGCCGGCAACGTCGTCATCTCCAGCGCGGTGGGCAACGGTATCGGTGACGACAAGTTGGTCTACACCTACGTGCCCACCATCATCAACTACTACCTCGGCGAGAAACCGCTGCTGCCCAACGTCGACACGCTGCGATGCTGGCTCGACGACGAGCGGGCGGAGGTACTCGACCGCATCGACGAGTTGGTCATCAAACCGGTCGAGGGCTCCGGGGGATACGGCATCGTCTTCGGCCCCACCGCCACTGAGCGTGACCTGGCCACCGTCCGCCGCAAGATCGAGGGCGACCCCCGCGGCTGGATCGCCCAGCCGGTCGTGCAGCTCTCGACGGTGCCCACCAAGGTCGGCGACGAACTGGTGCCGCGGCACGTCGACCTGCGTCCGTTCGCCGTCAACGACGGCGACGGCGTGTGGGTGCTGCCCGGCGGGCTGACTCGCGTCGCCCTCACCGAGGGGTCACTGGTCGTCAACTCCAGCCAGGGCGGCGGATCCAAGGACACCTGGGTGCTGGCCTCGCGGGCCTCGGCCGGCGATCGGGAACTGGGCGCGCCGGGGGTGGTGCGCAAGCTGCCCGCCGGCGAGGCGCCCGCCGAGCCCGCGCCGCCGCAACAGCAGCACAAGGCGGCCCAGCAGCAGCAGCAGGGGGTGATGCGGTAGTGCTGGCCCGCAACGCCGAGGCGCTGTATTGGATCGGGCGTTACGTCGAACGCGCCGATGACACCGCGCGCATCCTCGACGTCACCGTCCACCAACTGCTGGAGGACTCCAGTGCCAATCCCGACCAGGCCTCCCGGGTACTGCTGGGGGTGCTGGGGATCGCACCGCCCAGCACGGCGCTGGATCTGTGGTCGCTGACCGAACTGGTCGCCTTCAGCCGCGGACTGCCCGGAGCCTGCTCGATCGTGGACTCGATCTCGGCGGCCCGCGAGAACGCGAGATCGGCCCGGGAGGTCACCTCCAGCGACATGTGGGAGTGCCTGAACACCACCTATAACGCGCTCGCCGAACGCGAACGCGCCGCCCGCCGGCTGGGTCCGCACCTGTTCTTCTCCTTCATCGAAGGCCGTGCGGCGATGTTCGCCGGGCTGGCGGATTCGACGCTGTCCCGCGACGACGGCTACCGCTTCCTGGTCCTCGGGCGGGCCCTGGAACGGGTCGACATGACAGTGCGGCTGCTGTTGTCGCGGGCCGGTGACAGCCCGTCCTCCCCGGCCTGGGTGACCGTGCTGCGCTCGGCCGGCGCGCATGACACCTACCTGCGCACCTATCGCGGTGCGCTCGACGCGAACCGGGTCGTGGAGTTCATGTTGCTCGACCGGCTTTTCCCGCGTTCGGTGTACTTCTCGCTCAAGCTGGCCGAGCACAGCCTCGACGAACTGATGCACCGGCCGCACAGCCGGGTCGGCGCGACGGCCGAGGCGGTGCGCCTGCTCGGGCGGGCCAGAAGCGAGCTGGAATTCATCGGTCCCGGAGTGCTGCTCGACTCGCTCGAGAAGCGGCTCGCCAGCATCCAGACGACGTGCCGGGAGGCCGGGGAGGCCGTCGCGCTGCAGTACTTCCATTCCGCGCCGTGGGTCGCGTGGTCAGACGCGGGACATCAGGGGGCCCTGGTGATCGAGGAGGGGGAGATCTGATGTGGCGGATGCGCGTCGTGCACGCCACCGGATACGCCTACAAATCCCCAGTCGTCGCCTCCTTCAACGAGGCGCGCCTGACCCCGCGCTCCGACGCCCGCCAGAACGTCATCCTCAACCGGGTCGAAACGGCTCCGGCGAGCCGCTCCTACCGCTACGTCGATTACTGGGGGACCGCCGTGACGGCCTTCGACCTGCACGCCCCGCACTCCGAACTGGAGGTGACCGCCGCCTCGGTGGTCGAAACCGACGTGCCCGAGCCGGTGGAGGCGTCGCTGGGATGGTCCGATCTGGCCTCGGAGACGGTCCTGGACCGCTACCACGAGGTGCTCATCCCCACCCGCTACACCCCGGCCAGCAAGCGCATCGCACGGGTCGGTCGCAAGATCGCCAAGTCCGACGCCCCCCGCGACGCCGTGGTCGCGGCAGCCCAGTGGGTGCGCTCGGAGTTGGATTACGTCCCAGGCAGCACCGGTGTGCACTCGTCGGGCCTTGACGCCCTCCGCGAGGGCAAGGGCGTGTGCCAGGACTTCGCGCATCTGCTTCTGATCCTGCTGCGCGGCATGGGAATTCCAGCCCGCTACGTCTCGGGATACCTGCACCCGCAGCGCGATGCGGCGATCGGCGATCCCGTCGACGGTCAGAGTCACGCCTGGGTGCAGGTGTGGACCGGCGCGTGGTGGAACTACGACCCGACCAACGACGTCGACATCAACGAGCAGTACGTCAGCGTCGGGGTCGGCCGTGACTACTCCGATGTGACGCCGCTAAAGGGCATCTACTCCGGGGAGGGTTCCACCGATCTCGACGTCGTCGTCGAGATCACCCGGCTTGCCTGAGCGCTCAGCTCGAGGCCCCACCCACCGACACCGTGAGCAGGTCGTCGCCGAGTTCGACGGTCCCGCCGAATTCGTGCGCCGCCAGCTCGCGCCACTGGTCTTCCTGGCCGGGGACGAGCGGCGGGACGTAGTGGGTGAGCACCAGGGTGCCGACACCGGCGCGCGCTGCGGTGGCGGCTGCCTGCTGCACCGAGGAGTGATAGTCCAAGATGTCGCGGATCCGCTGAGCCGGCATCAGCTCCACGAGATCCTTGCGGATCACGGTGTGCACCATGGCGTCAGCGCCGCGGGCCAGTTCATCGAGGGTCGCACAGGGAACCGTGTCCCCGGCGAGCACCACCGAGGCGCCCGCGTGCTCCACCCGGAAGGCGACGGTGGGTTCCACCGGGCGGTGGTCGGTGGGCGCGGCGGTGATCCGGACACCCCCGGCGTCCCACACCACCCCGTCGGTGTATTCGCGGACCTCCACGATGGGCGGCTCGGTGATGTCGGCGTGGTGGTGGACGCGGTAGGAGATGTCGGGCGCCAGTGCGGCCAGTGTCGCCTCCACCACCGCCCGGGTGCCCGGCGGCCCGATGATCGGCAGCGGGTTCGGCCCGATCGTGGTGACCCAGCGGGTGGTGATCACATCGGAGAGGTCGGTGATGTGGTCGCTGTGCAGGTGGGTGAGCAGCAGGGCGCTCACCCCGGCTGCGCCGACCCCGGCCGCCGCCGCCCGCATCAGCACCGCACGTCCGCAGTCCACCAGGAACACCTCGGAGCCGGCCCGGACCAGGGTCGCGGGCCCGGCCCGATTCGGGTCGACCATCGGGCTTCCGGTGCCGAGCAGGGTGATGTCGATCATGTGTCCGTCATACCCGGCCCGCGGATTGGGCGGCGGCCGACCCCGGCACGGCGTAGCCTGTTGTGACGGCTATCACAGCCATCACACACGGCTATCACCCCGAGGGGCGCGCATGCGGATCGCAGACATCCTCCGAACCAAGGGTTCGACGGTGGCCACCGTCACCGAGACCACCACGGTCGTCGGCCTGCTCGGCGAGTTGGCCAATGGGAACATCGGGGCGATGGTGGTGATCGCACCGGAGGGGCCGGAGAACGTGGTCGGCATCGTCTCCGAGCGGGACGTCGTGCGCCGGCTGCACGAACACGGTCCCGATCTGCTGCGCCGGTCGGTCGCCGACATCATGAGCGCGGCCGTGCTGACCTGTGGCCTCGACGACCGGGTGGACGATCTGGCGGCGCTGATGACCAACAACCGGGTCCGCCACGTCCCAGTCCTCGACGGCGGCCGGCTGGTCGGCATCGTCAGCATCGGCGACGTCGTCAAGAACCGGATGGAGGAGCTGCAGGACGAGCAGCGCCAGCTGCAGGCCTACATCACCCAGGGCGGCTGATCGAACCTAGCTCCACGAGTACTCGGCACGAAGCCGCATCGCGACGAGCTCGAAGGTGGCCCGGTCCATGATCGCGCCCTCCCGGCGGATGCCCTCCTCGGGCACATCGAGCACCCGGTCCAGGCGAATCCAGCTGGGCCGCCCCTCGTAGTCCCAGCTGCCTACCCCGACGCTGAGCCAGTTCGCCTCGCCGTCATGGTGAGCCTGGCTGGACAGCACCAGCCCCAGCAGCCTGCGCCGTTCCCGGCCCACCACGAGCACCGGGCGGTCCTTGCCGCGGGACGGATCGTCTTCGTAGACCACCCAGGTCCACACGATCTCGCCCGGATCGGCCCGCCCGTCGAGGTCGGGTGCGTAGACCACCTTGCGGGCGCGGTGCGCCGAGGGAACGCTCTCGCTGGTGACCGGCCGGCCGGCGGTGATCGCGGTCCGGGGCTCCGCGGGCACCGCACCCGCGATCATCGCTCCGAGCCCCAGAATGCCCTGCTGGATGGTCCGCTGCACCACCTGCGGGTTCTGCAGCTGACGGAGCAGCTTCGGGGCCTCGTTGAACACCAGGTGCTCGGCGATACGCTGCAACGTCCTCCACTGCGACGCCATTCTCGACAGCATAGGGGAGGACCGCCGCCACCCGCACCGGCAGGGATTGGGCCTGGAAACGGCCGCAAACGGCGTTGTCGATACCCTGGACAGACCGAGTGAGCCCGACCGCCCCCGTCCAGGAGATTCCCATCACCAGCTTCGCCGACCGGACCTTCACCGCGCCGGCGCAGATCCGCAACTTCTGCATCATCGCCCACATCGACCACGGCAAGTCCACGCTGGCCGACCGCATGCTGCAGCTGACCGGTGTCGTCGACGAGCGCTCGATGCGCGCGCAGTACCTCGACCGGATGGACATCGAACGGGAGCGCGGCATCACCATCAAGGCCCAGAACGTCCGGCTGCCGTGGAAAAGCTCAGTGGGCGGGTCGACGGAGGATTACGTCCTGCACCTCATCGACACCCCTGGTCACGTCGACTTCACCTACGAGGTGTCGCGCGCGCTGGCGGCGTGCGAGGGGGCGGTGCTGCTCGTCGACGCCGCGCAGGGCATCGAGGCGCAGACCCTGGCCAATCTCTATCTCGCGCTGGACCGCGACCTGGCGATCATCCCGGTACTCAACAAAATCGACCTGCCCGCGGCCGACCCGGAGCGCTACGCGGCCGAGATCGCCCACATCATCGGGTGCGAGCCCGACGAGGTGCTTCGGGTTTCCGGAAAGACCGGGGAGGGTGTGGCGGCCTTGCTCGACGAGGTGGTGCGGCAGGTGCCGCCGCCCGCCGGCGACGCCGATGCGCCGACCCGGGCGATGATCTTCGACTCGGTCTATGACATCTACCGCGGTGTGGTGACCTACGTGCGGGTGGTGGACGGCAGGATCACCCCCCGCGAGCGGATCAGGATGATGTCCACCGGGGCCACCCACGAACTGCTCGAAGTCGGCATCGTCTCCCCGGAGCCCAAACCCACCGAGGGATTGGGCGTGGGTGAGGTCGGCTACCTGATCACCGGAGTCAAGGACGTGCGGCAGTCGAAGGTCGGCGACACGGTGACCACGGTGCGCAACTCCGCCACCGAGGCCCTCACCGGCTACCGCGAGCCCAAGCCGATGGTCTACTCCGGGCTCTACCCGGTGGACGGTTCGGACTACCCCAACCTGCGCGACGCGCTGGACAAGCTCCAACTCAACGACGCCGCGCTGACCTTCGAACCGGAGACGTCGGTGGCCCTGGGCTTCGGCTTCCGGTGCGGATTCCTCGGCCTGCTGCACATGGAGATCACCCGCGAGCGCCTGGAACGGGAGTTCGACCTCGACCTGATCTCCACATCGCCCAACGTGGTGTACCGGGTGATCTTGGAAGGCGATCCGCCGGACGGACCCGGTCATATCGTCACCAATCCCGCGGACTGGCCGGAGGGCAAGATCCGGGCCGTCTACGAGCCGGTCGTCAAGACCACCGTGATCTCACCGAGCGAGTTCATCGGCACGATCATGGAGCTCTGCCAATCTCGTCGCGGCGAACTCGGCGGGATGGACTACCTCTCGCCTGAGCGCGTCGAACTGCGGTACACCATGCCGCTGGGAGAAATCATCTTCGACTTCTTCGACTCGCTGAAGTCGCGTACCCGCGGATACGCCAGCCTCGACTACGAGGAGGCGGGCGAGGCGGAGGCCGCGCTGGTCAAGGTCGACATCCTGCTGCAGGGCGAGGCGGTGGACGCCTTCAGTGCGATCGTGCACAAGGACTCCGCACAGGCCTACGGCCACAAGATGACCACCAAGCTCAAAGAACTGATCCCGCGCCAGCAGTTCGAGGTGCCGGTGCAGGCCGCCATCGGGTCGAAAATCATTGCCCGCGAGAACATCAGGGCTCTGCGCAAGGACGTTCTCAGTAAGTGCTACGGCGGTGACATCACCCGCAAGCGCAAGCTGCTGGAGCGGCAGAAGGAGGGCAAGAAGCGCATGAAGACCATCGGACGGGTCGACGTGCCGCAGGAGGCCTTCGTCGCAGCACTGTCGACCGATGCGGGCGGGGATAAACCCGCGGACAAAGTCCGCAAGTAGCTACCTCTAGACCGGCGAGTTGGCCGGCTGGAAGACGCCGGTGCTGTCGGCGAATTCCTCGGCCCGGATGACGTGCACCACCGCGTTGATCAGCGCGAGGTGGGTGAACGCCTGCGGGAAGTTCCCCAGGTGCCGCCCGGTGCTGGGTTCGATCTCCTCGGCGTAGAGGTGTAGCGGGCTGGCGAAGGACAGCAGCCGCTCGCACAGGTGGCGGGCCCGGCTGATCTCGCCGATCTCGACCAGAGCGGACACCAGCCAGAATGAGCAGATGGTGAAGGAGCCCTCCTCCCCGGACAGCCCGTCATCGGTCTCCTGGACGCGGTAGCGCAGCACCAACCCGTCCTCGGTCAGTTCGTTGGCGATCGCCAGCACGGTGGCGCGCACCCGCGGGTCGTCGGGGGGCAGGAAGCGCAGCAGCGGAACCAGCAGCAGCGACGCGTCCAGGGCGTCATCGCCGTAGCGCTGAGTGAACACGCCGCGCTTGTCGACTCCGTGCGCCAGGACGTCGGCCTTGATCTCGTCGGCGACCGCCCGCCACTGGTTGGCGTAGCTCTTCGATCCCAGTAACTCGGCGAGTCTGGCGCCGCGGTCCATCGCCACCCAGCACATCACCTTCGACGACGTGAAATGCTGCGGTTCCCCGCGCACCTCCCAGATACCGCGGTCTGGCTCCCGCCAGTGCGCCATCGCCTCATCGACCTGTTCCTTGAGCACCGGCCACAGCTGATCGGAAATGTTCTCGCGGGACTTGCAGTGCAGGTAGACCGAATCGAGCATGGTGCCCCAGATGTCGTGCTGGCGCTGGTTGTAGGCACCATTCCCGATTCGCACCGGTCGCGCGTTGTCATAGCCCGAGAGGTGATTCAGTTCCTCTTCGACCAGTTCCCGCTCGCCGCCGACGCCGTACATCACCTGCAGCGGACGACGCTCGCCGTCGTTGGCACCCGACACGTCGGCGATGAAGGCGAAGAAGTCGTCGGCCTCCCGGTCCAGCCCCAGGGTGTAGAGGCCCCACAGGGCGAAGGTCGAATCACGCACCCATGCGTAGCGGTAGTCCCAGTTGCGCTCGCCACGCGGGGTCTCCGGCAACGAGGTGGTGCTCGCCGCCAGTAGCGCACCGGTCGGCGAGTACACCAGTCCCTTCAGGGTCAGGGCGCTGCGCTGCAGATAGGCCCGCCACGGATGATCCGGGAACTGACCGACGTTGATCCACTGCCGCCAGGCCTCGCTGGTCTGCCACATCCGCTGGGTGGCCTCCTCGTAGGTATGCGGTGGCGGATTCTTCGACCACGACAGCGCAACGAAAACGTTGTCGCCCTCCTTGAGACGGGTGCGGGCCCGGGCCTCCCGGCCCTCCAGGCCGATCCGCAGGTTGGTGGTCAGCCGCAGGGCGGGATGCTCATCGGCGTCGGAACGGCCGCGCGCGATCGCCTCGCCGTAGCCGTCGGTGGAGTACTCCCAGACGGTGTTGATGCGCCCGTAGTCGAAACACGGTTCGCAGTTCATGGTCAGTTCCACGGTCCCGCTCACGCAGCGCACCGTGCGCAACAGAATGTGCTCGGCATCCCAGTCCATCGGTGTACGGCGGTGGGTGTGGGAGCGGGCCTCGATGTCGTGCCACGGACCCATCACCAGGGCCTCGCGAACGATGATCCAGCCCGTGTGCGTCTGCCACGTCGTCTCCATGATCAAGCTGCCCGGCAGATAGCGCCGTGCCGCCGGGACCGTCACCCCGTACGGGCCCAGTCGGAAGTGGCCTGCGCCCCGGTCCAGGATGGCGCCGAAGACGCTGGGGGAGTCCGGGCGCGGGACGCACATCCATTCCACCGAGCCGGCCGAAGAGATCAGGCAGGTGTTCTCGCAGTCGGACAGGAAGGCGAAATCGGCGATCGGGGGAAACGGACCGCGATGGGCCGCGGACGGAACGAAGCTGGCCGGGGCGGTCGACAGCCGCGAGGGCCGCCCGTCGGCCGCGCCGACATTCCCGGGCTGGGTATCCAGAGACATTCCGACATCATCAGCCCCGCGGGCCTCCTGCGTCCACCGTTACCGAAGAAGGCGCTTGAGGTGTGGTCACCAGCGGTGCGGTTAAGGTAGTGCGGTGGCCGGGTTCCTCAGCTGGTGGGACAGTGCCGAGCTGTGGTTGTCGGGACGGGGCTTCGTGCTGCAGACCGTGATCGTCATGCCGGTCGTTCTGGTCCTCGCCTACGGCATCGCGTCGGCTCTGGACGCCATGCTCGGCCGGGGAATTCGATTGCTGAGCCGGCTGCGGGGGAGCGGGGACCGGCGGGGGTGAGCGGAATGCCGCGCTCCCGGGTCAGTCTCGCGCTGGTCGCCCTGCTGCTGCTCGTCGTCGTGGTGTGGCTACTCAACCGTTGACTTCGGGGGGTCCCCGGTGCTCTGTTAGGCTGCGGCGCATGCGTGCGGCAGCGTTGACATCGCCCATCGGTGAGCGCGGCGTTGCGCACACCGGCTGTTTTTGCTGACTCCACCGCCCGCGCGCGGTTCGGTGCCGGATGGGGCACAGCTCCGGTTGCCGTCCAGTCGCTGGTGAATCCAGAACTCGACGAGGAAAGAAGCCGTCAGTGCCGATCACGCCGATCACACCGCTCGACTCCCGGACCCGGGCCCTGCAGCACTCCCGCCGGATCGCCCTGCAAGCCGGCCTCGCGGCACTGCTGACCCTGACCGCCGCCTGCAGCGGCGGGGCCAGCGACGTCGTCGGCGGCGGGGGCGGTAAGGCCGACACCACGCTGACCCTGGTGGCCTACGCCGTTCCGGAGCCGGGCTGGAGCAAGATCATCCCCGCCTTCGCGGCGACACCCGAGGGCAAGGGAGTCGCCGTGACGACCTCCTACGGTGCCTCCGGCGACCAGTCCCGCGCCGTGGTCGACGGCAAGCCGGCCGACATCGTGAACTTCTCCGTCGAGCCCGACGTGACGCGGCTGGTCAAGGCCGGCAAGGTTGCCGCGGACTGGAACGCCGACGTCACCGGTGGGATTCCGTTCGGATCGGTGGTGACCCTGGTGGTCCGCAAGGGCAACCCGAAGAACATCCGCGACTGGGACGACCTGCTGCAGCCCGGCATCACGGTGGTCACCCCGAGCCCGCTGAGCAGCGGTTCGGCCAAGTGGAATCTGCTTGCTCCCTATGCGGTCAAGAGCGACGGCGGTCGCGACCGGCAGGCCGGCCTGGACTACGTCAGCCGGCTCGTCACCGATCACGTCACCACCCGCCCCGGCTCCGGTCGCGAGGCCACCGATGTGTTCCTGCAGGGCACCGGCGATGTTTTGATCAGTTACGAGAACGAGGCGATCAACATCGAGCGTCAGGGCAAGCCGGTCGAACACGTCAACCCCGCGCAGACCTTCAGGATCGACAACCCGGTCGCGGTGATCGCCACCAGCACCCATCTCGACAAAGCCACCGCGCTGAAGAACTACCTCTATACCCCTGAAGCGCAGATGATCTGGGCCCAGGCGGGCTTCCGGCCGGTCGACCCAGGCGTCGCCGCCGACTACGCAGGCGACTTCCCGCTGCCGCAGAAACTGTGGACGATCGCCGATCTGGGCGGCTGGGATGTCGTCGACCCAGCTCTTTTCGATAAGGACACCGGGGCGATCACCGAGATCTACAAGAAAGCGACCGGATGACCCCACCGGCCGGTCCCGGCGTCGCGGCAGCCCGCATGGCCGCGCCCGCCGACGGTGATCCGGCGGTGGTCATGGGCCGCGGCGCCTCGACCGTGGCGCTGGCCGGTGTGGCGTCGATCTGGCTGAGCCTGATCGTTCTGGCTCCGCTGGCGGCGATCGTGTGGCAATCGGTGGAGGGTGGCCCGGGTGCCTTCTGGGACGCGGTGACCTCCAGGCCGGCGCTGGAGTCGTTTCAGGTGACGATGGTGATCTCTGTCGCCGTGACCCTCATCAACACGGTGCTCGGCCTGCTGGTGGCATGGGTGCTGACCCACGACGAGTTCGCAGGCCGAAGGTTCGTCGATGCGGTGATCGACCTGCCGTTCGCCCTGCCTACCATCGTCGCGAGCCTGGTGATGCTGGCGCTGTACGGCCCGAACAGTCCGGTGAACCTCCACCTGCAGCACACCAAGTGGGGGGTGGGGATCGCGCTGCTCTTCGTGACCCTGCCGTTCGTGGTACGAACGGTGCAGCCTGTGCTACTCGAACTGGACCGCGAGGTCGAGGAAGCCGCGGCATCACTCGGTGCGGGAAACCCGGCGATCTTCGCCCGGGTGATCCTGCCCGCCCTCGCTCCGGCTCTGCTGTCCGGGGCGGGCCTAGCCTTCTCGAGGGCGATCGGCGAATTCGGGTCGGTGGTACTGATCGGCGGAGCCATTCCCGGTAAGACCGAAGTCTCCTCGCAGTGGATTCGCACCCTGATCGAGAACGACGACCGAACCGGTGCGGCAGCCGTATCCATCGTGCTGCTGCTGGTGTCCTTTCTCGTACTGCTGGTGTTGCGCATCGTCGGATCACGGGCGGCCCGACGGGAGGAACTTGCCGCATGATCCTCTCGCCGCTGGTCCGCTACCTGATCCGCTACTCCGCGCTGTTTTATGTGGCGATTCTGGTGCTCGTGCCGGTGGGATTGATCGTCTGGCGCACCGTCGCGCCCGGCTTCGACACTTTCGTCGCCTCGATCACCACGCCGGCGGCGATCTCAGCACTGCAGCTGTCACTCCTCGTCGTCGCGATCGTCGTCCCGCTCAATGTGGTGTTCGGGGTTCCCACCGCCTTGCTGTTGGCGCGCAGGCGATTCCGCGGCAAAGCGATCCTGCAGGCCGTCATCGACCTGCCCTTCGCGGTATCGCCGGTCGTGGTCGGAGTGGCCCTGATTCTGCTGTGGGGCAGTGCGGGGTTACTCGGATTCGTCGAGAACAGTCTGGGGTTGAAGATCATCTTCGGACTGCCCGGGATCGTTTTGGCAAGTGTCTTCGTCACGGTGCCGTTCGTGATCCGGGAGGTCGAGCCCGTTTTGCACGAGCTCGGTACCGAGCAGGAGGAGGCCGCCGCCACGCTGGGTGCGACCTGGTGGCAGACGTTCTGGCGCATCACCCTGCCGTCGATCCGATGGGGACTGACCTACGGTGTGGTGCTGACCGTGGCCCGGACACTGGGCGACTACGGCGCGGTCTTGATGGTGTCGTCGAATCTGCCGGGCCAGTCCCAGACCTTGACGCTGCTGGTCGCCGACCGCTACAACCGGGGCGCGGAATACGGCGCCTACGCGATCTCGACGGTGCTGATGACGATCGCGATTCTGGTCTTGGTTGCCCAGGTGGTCCTGGATGCACGACGCGGCAGGATCGGCAGATGATCGACGCGATCACCGTCACCGGTGCCAACAAGCAGTACGGGGATTTCCGGGCCCTGAACAATGTCGACTTCGTGGTCCCCGCCGGGTCGCTCACCGCTCTGCTCGGACCGAGCGGGTCGGGCAAGTCGACGCTGTTGCGGGCCATCGCCGGACTTGATCAACCGGATACCGGCACGATTGTCATCAACGGTCGTGACGTCACGAGAGTGCCGCCGCAGCGGCGCGGTATCGGTTTCGTCTTCCAGCACTATGCGGCGTTCAAGCACCTGACGGTGCGCGACAACGTGGCGTTCGGCCTGAAGATCCGCAAACTCGCCAAGCCGGAGATCGATGAGAAGGTCGACAACCTGCTGCACATCGTTGGTCTGGCGGGCTTCCAGACCCGCTACCCCAGCCAGCTCTCCGGCGGTCAGCGCCAGCGCATGGCACTGGCCCGCGCGCTCGCGGTGGACCCAGAGGTCCTGCTGCTCGACGAACCTTTCGGCGCGCTGGATGCCAAAGTTCGCGAGGGTCTGCGGGCGTGGTTGCGGCGATTACACGACGAAGTCAATGTCACCACCGTGCTGGTCACTCACGACCAGTCAGAGGCCCTCGATGTGGCCGATCGGATCGCGGTGCTCAACGAGGGTCGTATCGAACAGGTCGGCACGCCGGCGGAGGTGTACGACCATCCCGCCAACGCCTTCGTGATGTCGTTCCTGGGCGCGGTCTCATCGCTCAACGGGATCCTGGTGCGTCCGCACGACATCAGGGTCGATCGCAGCCCGGAGATGAACTACGCCGCCGGCGACGGAACCGCACAGACCACCGGCGTCACCCGCGCCACCGTCGAGCGGGTGGTCTATCTCGGATTCGAGGTTCGGGTCGAGTTGACCAGTGCCACCACCGGCGCCCCGTTCACCGCTCAGATCACCCGTGGGGACGCTGAGGCGCTGGGACTTAGCGAGGGCGACACCGTCTATGTGCGGGCCACCCGGATTCCGCCGGTCGCCGGCGACGAGACGCCGTCAAGCGCTTCCTGAGCTGGTATTTCCCCACCCCCGGGTAGCGTGCAGGAGGAGATGGCGGCCCGACGGGCGGCCCGAAGGAGAGGCAATCATGGATGCCGGATCATCGCGCGTGCGAGCGCTGCGACTGCTCAGTGCCGGAGCGCTCGTCGCTCTGGTGGCCGCGACAGGGGCCTGCGGCAAACCCGTGCCGGGGTCGGCGACGTCACCGGGCGATGCGACCGCAACGACGACAACGACTGAAGGGCCGGCGATGACTGAGGGTGGTAACGGGGGCAGTGGCGGTAACGGCGGCCAGGGTGGTAACGGCGGCCAGGGCGGGGCCGGCGGCCAGGGTGGCGCGGGTGGCGCCGGGGGCGCGGGCGGTCAGGGCGGTCAGGGCGGCAAGGGCGGTCAGGGCGGCAAGGGCGGGCTTGGCGGGCAGGACGGCGTCGCCGGTGCCGACGGGGCCGACGGGGCCGACGGGGCGCCGGGTGCACCCGGCTGAGTAGACCGGTCCCGCGTTCAGGCGGCGGCGCGGCCGCGCCGCGCGGCGTCGAAGCGGTCCAGGAGGGTTTCCGCCACCAGGGGGTGCGCTCCGAGAGGGTCGGCCATTTCGGCTCCGCTCGTGTGAGCCGTCGCGGCGAGCCGGTCGGTGATGCGCCCCGGCGCGATGAACCAGGGGGCGATGACGATCCGCCGTGCGCCCAGGTCGCGAAGTCGTTCGAGACCGTCGGTCACCGAGGGTGTCGGGCCGGTCGCGAACGCCAATCCGACGGCGGCCCGCGGATGGTCGCGGCCCAGGCTCTCGGCGACGCCGGCGGTTCGGGCGTTGGCGTCGGTGTCTGACGACCCGACGGCCACCACCAGCACACCCGTGCCGTCGCGCTGCTCGTCGCCGACGCACTCGGTGACCCGCTGGTGTAGCACCCGCACCAGCCGCGGATCCTCACCCAGCGCCTCCGCCTGCGACACCGGGTACTGCGCTCCCGCGGCGGCGATCATTGCCGGGATGTCCACCCGGGCGTGGTAGGCGCTGGCCAGCAGCAGCGGCGTGACGATCGCCGGGCCGTCGAGTCCGGCCAGCACATCGCGAAGATTCGGCGTGCTCTTCTCGCAGAACGCCACCCGCACGCGCAGACCGGGCCGAAGCAGACCTATCTGTTCGGCAACGGCGTGCGTGGTGGCCGCCGACCGCGGATCCACGCTGCCGTGCGCGGTCAGCACCAGAGTCGGAGCCATCAGGTGTGCAACCCGCACTCGGTCTTGCCCAGGCCCTGCCAGCGACCGCTGCGCGGATCAGAACCGGAGGAAGGCTTCGCGGTGCACGGCGCGCAGCCGATCGACGGGTAGCCCTCCTGCACGAGCGGATTGACCAGAACGCCGTGGGCATCGATGTAGGCCTGCATGTCCTCGTCGGTCCACGCCGCCAACGGGTTGACCTTCACCAGCTTGAACGCCTCGTCGAAGCTGATCAGCGGGGCGCCGGCCCGGGTCGGTGACTCCACCCGGCGGATGCCGGTGACCCACGCCCGATAGTTGCGCAGCACAGCGCTCAGCGGTGTCACCTTGCGCAGCCGGCAGCACTCGTGGGGATCACGGGCGAACAGATCCTCGCCCAGCATCCGGTCCTGCTCGGACACGCTGTGCTCGGGCGTCGCGTTGATCACCGTGATGTCGTAGAGCGATGCGGCGGCGTCACGAGTGCCGATCGTCTCGGCGAAGTGATAGCCGGTGTCGAGGAACACCACGTCGACTCCGGGCCTGACCGTGGCGGCCAGATCGATCAGAACCGCATCGGCCATGTTGGAGGCCACCACGTAGTGGCCGCCGAAATGCCGCTCGGTCCAGGCCAGCAGTTCCGCCGCACCGGCATCCGCCAGCTCGGCGGCTCCGCGGCGCGCCAGCTCGCGCAACGCCGCCTCGGTCTGCGCGCCGACTTCCTGATCCGGGCCGCCCCTCATCGCAGGTCCGCCTCCTCGGCGCGCAACGCCCACTGCGCGAAACGCTCCCCGTCGGTGCGCTGCTTGGCGAAGTTACGCACCACCCGCTCGATGTAGTCCCCGAGTTCGGCGGCGGTGACCTTGTGCTGGCGCAGTTTTCGCCCGAAGTTGCTGTCCTGACCGAGGCTTCCCCCGAGGTGAACCTGGAATCCCTCGGTGTGGCCACCTTCGCCGTCCTCGACGACCTGACCCTTGAAGCCGATGTCGGCAACCTGGATGCGCGCGCACGAGTTCGGGCAGCCGTTGATGTTGACGGTGATCGGTACGTCGAGCCCGGCGTTCAGATCGGCCAGACGCTGCTCAAGCTCGGGTACCAGAACCTGGGCGCGCTTGCGGGTCTCGGCGAAGGACAGCTTGCAGAATTCAATACCCGAGCACGCCATCAGATTGCGCCGCCACGGTGACGGCGTGGCCGGCAGGCCCAGATTCTCCAACTCGCCGGCCAGCCAGGCCACCCTGTCGTCCGGGACGTCGAGAACGATCATCTTTTGGTACGGGGTGAACCGGATGCGATCGGAGCCGACCTGCTCGGCCAGGTCGGCGACCCTGCTCAGAATGGTCCCCGACACCCGACCTGCGATCGGGGCGACGCCGATGGCGTTGAGTCCGTTGCGAAGTCGCTGCACGCCGACGTGGTCGATGGGTCGCGTCACCGGCTGTGGTGCCGGGCCGTCGATGAGCCGCCGCTGGAGATACTCGGTCTCGAGAACGTGCCGGAATTTCTCCGGTCCCCAGTCCTTGACGAGGAACTTCAGCCGGGCCTTGGAGCGCAGCCTGCGGTAGCCGTAGTCCCGGAACAGACTCACCACCGCCTCCCACACGTCCGGCACGTCGGCCAGCGCAACCCACGCGCCCAGACGCTGGGCGAGCATCGGGTTGGTGGACAGCCCGCCACCCACCCACAGATCCAGCCCGGGACCGTGCTCAGGGTGGTGCACACCGATGAAGGAAACGTCGTTGACCTCGTGAACGACGTCCTGCAGTCCGCTGATGGCGGTCTTGAACTTGCGCGGAAGGTTCGCGTACTCCGGCTTGCCGATGTAGCGGCGCACGATCTCCTCGATCGCCGGGGTGGCATCGAGCACCTCGTCGAGGGACTCCCCGGCCAGCGGCGAGCCGAGGACGACGCGTGGGCAGTCCCCGCACGCCTCGGTTGTCTGCAGGCCGACCGCGTCCAGGCGCCGCCAGATCTCGGGCATGTCTTCGACCCGTATCCAGTGGTACTGGACGTTCTGCCGATCGGAGATGTCGGCGGTGTCGCGGGCGAACTGGGTGGAGAGCTCGCCGAGCGTGCGCAGTGCGGCCGCGCTCAGCGCGCCGCCGTCGCTGCGCACCCGCAGCATGAAGTACTTGGCCTCGAGCAGGTCGATGTTCTCATCACCGGTCCACGTGCCGTCGTAACCCTCTTCGCGCTGGGTGTAGAGACCCCACCACCGGAACCGGCCACGCAGGTCGGTCTTGTCGATGCTGTCGAAGCCGTCGCGGGCGTAGCTGGTCTCGATGCGCTCCCGCACGCTGAGCGGGTCGTCGTCCTTCTTCATCTGCTCGTTGGCGTTGAGCGGTTCCCGCTGGCCCAGCGCCCACTGGCCCTCGCCGCGGCTGCGCGGCGTCTCGGCGTCGGTCGTGCGGGTCATGACGTTTCTCCGGTCTGGGGAGGCTGGCGGGGGACCGCGATGCAACATCGGGGCCAGCCAGCACAGGTGCAGTTGAGCGGGTACCGCGGCGTCAGGCCGGACAGCAGCAGCTGCAGATGCGCTTGAAGTCGACGTGCCGCCGAACCACCAGGACGACCGATCGGGTCTGGGGGGCGGACATGGCCGCAATTGTGCCACGGCAGCCCGCACCCGCCCCAACCGGCCGGAATTTACGCTCGCGGTGAGCGAAACCGGGGCTCTGGGAGACTCAGACGGTGGCGGTCCTTCCCCGCATGACCCCGGGCACGCCCTTCGGCATCTATATCCACGTGCCGTTCTGCGCCACCCGGTGCGGGTACTGCGACTTCAACACCTACACCCCGGTCGAGCTGGGTGCCGAGCGCGGTCCGGCCGGAGCCACACCGGACGGCTGGCTCGCCGCGCTGCGGGCCGAACTGGATCAGGCGGCGGGGCTGCTCGGGCCGGTGACCGTGGACACCGTCTTCGTCGGCGGGGGAACCCCGTCGCTGCTGGGCGCCGGGCGCCTGGCCGCGGTCCTCGAGCTCGTGCGCGACCGGTTTCCGCTGGCCGGCGACGCCGAAGTCGCCACCGAGGCCAACCCCGAGTCGACGTCGGCGGACTTCTTCGCCGACATCCGTGCCGCCGGCTACACCCGGGTGTCGCTGGGCATGCAGTCGATCGCCCCGCACGTGCTGGCCGCGCTGGACCGCGCCCACTCGCCGGGTCGGGCGGCCGCCGCCGTCGGTGAGGCGCTGGCCGCCGGCTTCACCCACGTCAATCTCGATCTCATGTACGGCGTCCCGGGGGAGTCCGACCGCGACGTGCTCGATTCGGTCGCGGCGGCGCTCGACGCCGGCGTCGACCACGTCTCGGCCTACGCCCTGGTGGTCGAGGAGGGCACCGCGCTGGCGCGGCGGGTCCGAGCGGTCGAGTTGCCCGGTGACGACGTGCTGGCCCGGCGCTACCGGCTGATCGACGAACGACTCGCCGCCGCCGGGCTGGACTGGTACGAGGTCTCCAACTGGAGCCGCCCGGGTGGGCAGAGCCGACACAGCCTCGGGTACTGGGGCGGCGGTCAGTGGTGGGGTGCCGGGCCGGGGGCGCACGGGTTCCTCGGCGATGTCCGCTGGTGGAACGTGAAGCATCCGCGGGCCTACGCCCAGCGGCTCGCCGGCGGCGACAGTGCGATCGACGGCTTCGAGCGGCTCGACACCCGCAGCCGGCATTACGAAGAGGTTCTGCTCGGCATCCGGCTGCGGCGCGGATTGGACTCCGCGCTGTTGAGCGACACCGAACGGGCGCGCGCCGAGCGGGCGGTCGGCAGCGGCCTGCTCGACCGCGACGGCGACCGCCTGGTTCTGACCGACCAGGGTCGCCTGCTCGCCGACGGGGTGGTGCGCGACATTCTGGACGGCTAGCGGCAGAGCCGCGGGGTCCCGCCAGTCTGTGGTGGCACTCAAGTGGCTCGGGTGCCAATCCGGCCGGTCGCGACCCGTAAAATAGGCTGAACAGGCCGACGAGGGAGGTGAGCCGATGAGTACCGCTGACGACCGCCGGTTCGAGGTGCTGCGCGCCATCGTCGCCGACTTCGTCGCGACCCGGGAGCCGATCGGCTCCAAGGCCCTCGTCGAGCGCCACAACCTCGGGGTTTCCAGTGCCACGGTCCGCAACGACATGGCGGTCCTCGAGGCCGAGGGCTACATCGCCCAGCCGCACACCAGTTCCGGGCGGATTCCCACCGAGAAGGGTTATCGGGAGTTCGTCAACCGGATCGACGAGATCAAGCCGCTCTCGGTGCCCGAGCGCCGGGCGATCCTGTCGTTTCTGGAGTCGGCGGTCGACCTCGACGACGTCCTGCGCCGCGCGGTGCGGCTGCTCGCGCAGCTGACCCGCCAGGTCGCCGTCGTGCAGTACCCCACCCTCGCGGCCTCGACGGTGCGCCACCTCGAGGTCGTCGCCCTCACCCCGGCGCGGCTGCTGATGGTCGTGATCACCGACTCCGGCCGGGTCGACCAGCGCATCGTCGAACTCGGCGACACCTTCGACGAGCACCAGGTGTCGCAGCTGCGCGAGCTGCTGGGGCAGGCTCTGGTCGGAAAGAAACTCCCGGCCGCCTCGGTGGCGGTCGCCGATCTCGCCGGGCGACTCGACGCCTCGGGCACGTTCGGCGATGCCGTCGGCCGGTCGGCCACCGTGCTGCTGGAGGCCCTGGTCGACCACAGCGAGGAGCGGTTGCTGATGGGCGGCACCGCGAACCTGACCCGCAACACCGCCGACTTCGGCGGCTCGCTGCGCACGGTGCTCGAGGCGCTCGAGGAGCAGGTGGTGGTGCTGCGGCTGCTGACCGCCCAGCAGGAAGCGGGCAAGGTCACGGTGCGCATCGGCCACGAGCACGACGCCGAGCAGATGGCCGGGACTTCCGTGGTGACCACCGCCTACGGCAGCCCCGGTACCGTCTACGGCGGGATGGGTGTGGTCGGACCCACCCGGATGGACTATCCGGGGACAATGGCCAATGTCGCGGCGGTCGCGATGTACATCGGCGAAGTTCTGGGCAGGCGCGCCGGCTGACGCCGGCGTCACGAAAGGTCAGGCGTGGCACGCGACTATTACGGCTTGCTCGGGGTCGGCAGGAATGCGAGCGACGCCGAGATCAAGCGCGCCTACCGGAAACTGGCCCGCGAGCTGCATCCCGACGTCAACCCCGACGAGCAGGCCCAGCACCGGTTCAAAGAGATGAGCACCGCCTACGAGGTGCTCTCGGATCCGGAGAAGCGCCGCATTGTCGATCTCGGTGGTGATCCGCTGGCGACCGCGGGCGCCGCCAATGGCTTCGCGGGTTTCGGGGGCCTCGGCGACGTGTTCGAGGCGTTCTTCGGCTCCGGTGGCGCCTCCCGCGGCCCGATCAGCCGCGTTCGACCCGGCTCGGACTCGCTGTTGCGGATGCGGTTGTCGCTCAACGAATGTGCGACCGGCGTCACCCGGCAGGTCACCCTGGACACCGCGGTGCTGTGCGACCTGTGCCAGGGCCGGGGTACCCACGAGAACTCCACACCGGCGGTCTGCGACATCTGCGGGGGCCGCGGTGAGATTCAGACTGTGCAGCGCTCACTGATCGGACAGGTGATGACGTCGCGGGCCTGCCCGACCTGCGGCGGCGTCGGTGAGGTGATCCCCGATCCGTGCCGCCGCTGCGCCGGTGACGGTCGGGTGCGCTCCCGCCGCGAGATCAGCGTGAAGATTCCGGCCGGCGTCGCCGACGGCATGCGGGTGCGCCTGGCCGCGCAGGGTGAGGTCGGTCCGGGCGGCGGCCCGGCGGGCGACCTCTATGTCGAGATCCACGAGAAACCGCACGAGATCTTCGCCCGCAACGGCGACGACCTGCACTGCACGATCACCGTGCCGATGGTCGAAGCCGCCCTGGGTACGACGGTCGCCGTCGAGGGCATCCCCGAGGGGCAGGTCGACATCGACGTCGTAGCGGGAACCCAGCCGGGCGCGGTGCTGACCCTGCGCGGCCACGGGATGCCGCAACTGCGCACGGGCGCCCGCGGCGATCTGCACGCGCACGTCGAAGTCAGCGTGCCCACCAAGCTTGACGCCCGGGCCAAGCAACTGTTGGGCGAGGTGCGGGGCCTCAGCGAGGAGCAGGCCGCGATCAAGCCCACCCGCACCGCGCCCAGCCAGCCCGGCGGCGGGCTTTTCAGCCGCCTGCGCGAGACCTTCAGCCGCTGATCCTCCCGCGTGGTCGCGACCCTCTTCTACACCGAGTCGGTGCCAGCCGTGGGCGCCGTCGCAGTCCTTGCGGGCGACGAAGGGTTTCACGCCGCAACGGTGCGGCGGATCCGCGTCGGTGAGTCCCTTCACCTCGGGGACGGCGCAGGCACCGTTGCCGAGTGCGTGGTCGAGACCGTCGCCCGCGACTGCCTCGGCGCCCGAGTGGTGCGGCGTCGCACGGTGGCCCCGGCTCAGCCCGCGGTGACCATCGCCCAGGCCATCCCCAAATCGGAGCGCTCCGAACTGGCCGTCGAGCTCGCCACCGAGGCCGGCGCCGATGAATTCCTGGCGTGGCAGGCCGCGCGCTGCGTTGCCCGCTGGGATGACGACCAGCGCGCCGCGAAAGGGCTGCGCCGGTGGCGTGCGGTGACGCGGTCGGCCGCGCAGCAGGCGCGCCGCCCCTTTCTCCCCGTCGTCGACGGCCCCGTATCCACCCGGCAGCTGGCCGGGGTCATTGCCGAGCGGGTGGCGGGGGGCTCGGCTGCGCTGCTGCTCCACGAGTCGGCCGACCGGCCGCTCACCGATATCGCGCTGGCCCGGGCGGTCTCGATTCTGATCGTGGTGGGACCCGAGGGGGGGATCGCCGACGAGGAAAAAGCCCTGCTGGAAGGGGTCGGCGCGGTCGCGGTACGGCTGGGCCCGACGGTCCTGCGCACCTCGACGGCAGCGGCGGTGGCCCTCGGCGCTCTCGGCGTGCTGACACCACGCTGGGCGCTCGGCTGATGGCGGGAGGTTGTTTGCTCGCCGGAGGGTCCATTCGCGAGCCCGCGGCGGTAAGATCGGCTCAACAACCGAGAAAGCAGGCATTGAAGACCACGTGACGCCCCGCGAAACGACCGCCGCTGTCCGCAGCAGCATGAATGTTCCGCCCGACTTGGTCGTGGGCCTGCTCGGTTCGGCCGACGACAATCTGCGTGCCCTGGAGACGGCGCTTGCCGCTGAGGTGCACGTGCGCGGCAACGCCATCACCCTCTCCGGGTCACCGGCCGACGTCGCCCTGGCCGAGCGGGTGATCTCCGAACTGATCGCCGTCGTCGCCGGGGGACAGGCCCTGACCCCCGACGCCGTGCGGCGCAGCGTCGCGATGGTCTCCGAGGCCGAGAACGCCTCGCCCGCCGAGGTGCTGACGCTCAACATCCTGTCCCGGCGTGGCCGAACGATCCGCCCCAAGACCCTCAATCAGAAGCGCTACGTCGATGCGATCGATGCGAACACGATCGTGTTCGGCATCGGTCCGGCCGGAACCGGCAAGACGTATCTGGCGATGGCCAAAGCGGTCAACGCGCTGCAGACCAAGCAGGTCACCAGGATCATCCTCACCCGGCCGGCGGTGGAAGCCGGTGAGCGCCTGGGCTTTCTGCCCGGGACGCTGAGCGAGAAGATCGACCCGTACCTGCGGCCCCTCTACGACGCGCTGCACGACATGATGGACGCCGAGGCGATCCCCAAGCTGATGAGCGCCGGTGTCATCGAAGTCGCACCCCTGGCCTACATGCGTGGCCGGACCCTGAACGACTCGTTCATCATCCTCGATGAGGCGCAGAACACGACCGCCGAACAGATGAAGATGTTCCTGACCCGCCTGGGGTTCGGCTCGAAGATCGTCGTGACCGGTGACATCACCCAGGTCGATCTGCCCGGGGCGGCCACGTCGGGTCTGCGGGCGGCGATGGACATCCTCGACGGCATCGACGACATCCACTTCGCTCTGTTGACCAGCGCGGACGTCGTCCGCCACCGGTTGGTGTCCGACATCGTCGACGCCTACGCCAAAGCCGCCGAGCGGCCGGGCCTGCCTAACCGAGCGCAGCGTCGCTCGTCGCGCCGATAGGCAACGACAGGTCAGCCCATGAGTATCGAGGTCTCCAACGAGTCCGGATTGGACGTCTCCGAAGAGGAACTGATCAGCATCGCGCGCTACGTCATCCGCAAGATGAACGTCAACCCGAGCGCTGAACTGTCCATGGTGCTGCTGGACATCGACGCGATGGCAGACCTGCACATGCGCTGGATGGATCTGCCCGGTCCCACTGACGTGATGAGCTTCCCGATGGACGAACTCGAACCCGGCGGGCGACCGGACGCCCCCGAACCGGGACCGTCGATGCTGGGCGACATCGTGCTGTGTCCGCAATTCGCGGCCGAGCAGGCCCGGGCGGCCGGGCACAGCCTCGGACACGAACTGGCACTGCTGACTGTGCACGGTGTGCTGCACCTTCTGGGCTACGACCACGCCGAGCCGGAGGAGGAGCGGGAGATGTTCGGGCTGCAGAACAGGCTCCTGGAGGAGTGGGTGGCAGATCAGGTCGAGGGCTACCACCGGGACCGCCAAAGCGAGCGGGACCAGCACCTGCTCGACAAGTCGCGGTACTTCGACAATTGAACGGACTGGCGCCGCTGGCCGGCGTGATCGCATTGATCGTCCTGGGTGGGTTGTTCGCCGCCGTCGACGCCGCGATCAGCGAGGTCTCCGTCGCCCGGGTCGAGGAAATGGTGCGCGATGAACGACCCGGGGCGATACGGCTGGTGCGGATGCTGCCCGAGCGGCCGCGTTACATCAATCTCGTCGTGCTCCTGCGGATCGCCTGTGAAGCCACCGCCACGGTATTGCTCGTGGCCTATCTCTACGACGACATCGGCATCAACAGGAGCCTGCTCGCCTCCGCGGGCATCATGACGCTGGCCAGCTTCGTCATCATCGGCGTCGGCGCCCGGACCCTGGGCCGGCAGCACGCCTACTCGATCGCGTTCACCTCCGCGCTCCCACTGCAGGCGATCTCGGTGCTGCTCACCCCGATCAGCCGGCTGCTGGTCCTGCTCGGAAACGCGCTCACCCCGGGGCGCGGTTTCCGCAACGGGCCGTTCGCCTCCGAGACCGAACTTCGCGAGGTCGTCGACCTCGCCCAGCAGCGCGGCGTGGTCGCCGACGACGAGCGGCGAATGATCCAGTCGGTCTTCGAACTCGGCGACACTCCGGCCCGCGAGGTCATGGTTCCGCGTACCGAGATGGTGTGGATCGAGAGCGACAAGACCGCCGGACAGGCGACGTCGCTGGCGGTCCGCAGCGGTCATTCCCGCATTCCGGTGATCGGCGAGAATGCCGATGACATCGTCGGGGTCGTCTATCTCAAAGACCTGGTGCGCATGACGTACTACTCGATCAACGGTGGCCGCGACACCAAAGTGGCCGAGGTGATGCGGCCGGCGGTTTTCGTCCCCGACTCCAAACCTCTCGACGACCTGTTGCGGGAGATGCAGCACGACCGCAATCACATGGCGCTGCTGGTCGACGAGTACGGAGCGACGGCCGGCCTGGTGACCATCGAGGACGTGATCGAGGAGATCGTCGGCGAGATCGCCGACGAGTACGACACCCACGAGGTCGCTCCGGTGGAGGATCTCGGCGAGCGGACCTTCCGGGTGTCCGCGCGGCTGCCGATCGAGGATATCGGCGAGCTCTACGACATCGAGTTCGATCAGAAACTCGACGTCGACACCATCGGCGGACTGATGGCGCTGGAACTCGGCCGGGTTCCACTGCCCGGAGCCGAGGTGGTGTCCCACGGTCTGCGACTGCGTGCCGAGGGCGGGCCGGACCATCGCGGCCGGCTGCGAATCGGCACCATTCTGGTGAGCCCGGATCACGACGGTGACTGAGCCGCCGCAGAGCGAGGATGCCAAACTCGTCGCGCTGGCCCGCAGTGCGGCGGCGCGCGCCGGGGTGCCCAGTGCCGCGGCGGTCCGCGATCTGGATGGCCGAAGTTACGTCGGCGTACCCGTCGGCCTCTCGGCCCTGCGACTGACCGGACTTCAGGTCGCGGTCGCCGCCGCGATCTCCAGTGGCGCAACGGGATTTGAGGCGGTGGTGCTGGTCGGTGGTTCGGCTGCCGATGAAGGCCTCGCCGCGGTGCGGGAACTCACCCCGGATGCGGCCGTCCTCGAAGTCGACCTCAACGGAGGGCCGCGGTGAGCGACTTCCGCTCCGGCTTCGTCTGCCTGGTCGGCCGACCCAACACCGGCAAGTCGACGCTGACCAACGCGCTGGTCGGCGCGAAGGTGGCGATCACCTCGAGCCGGCCGCAGACCACCCGCCGCGTCATCCGCGGGATCGTGCACCGCGAGGACTTCCAGATCGTCCTCGTCGACACCCCGGGGTTGCATCGCCCGCGCACGCTGCTGGGCCAGCGGCTCAACGATCTGGTCCGCGACACCTACTCCGACGTCGACGTGATCGGGCTGTGCCTGCCCGCCGATGAGGCGATCGGTCCCGGGGACCGATGGATCTACGAGCAGATCCGGTCGGTGGCGCCCACGACGACGCTGGTGGCGATCGTCACCAAGATCGACAAGGTGTCCAAGGACGAAGTTGCCGCCGCGCTGATGTCGGTCAGCGAACTGGTGGGCGAGCACGCCGCAGCGATCGTGCCGGTCTCGGCAGCCACCGGTGAGCAGGTCGGTGTGCTGATCGATGTGCTCGCCGCCCAGTTGCATCCTGGCCCGGCCTTCTACCCCGACGGTGAACTGACCGACGAACCCGAGGAGGCGCTGATGGCCGAACTGATCCGGGAGGCCGCACTCGAGGGGGTGCGCGACGAGCTTCCGCACTCACTGGCCGTGGTGATCGAGGAGGTGAGCCCGCGAGCCGGGCGAGACGATCTCATCGACGTGCACGCGGTGCTCTACGTCGAGCGGGACAGCCAGAAGGGGATCGTCATCGGCCGGGGCGGCGCCCGGCTCAAGGAGGTCGGCACGGTCGCGCGCACCCAGATAGAAAAACTTCTCGGCACCAAGATCTTCCTGGATCTACGGGTCAAAGTGGCCCCGAACTGGCAGCGCGACCCCAGGCAACTGGGTCGGCTCGGATTCTGAACCCGACACGGCGCGGGGCGCTGACGATGTCGCAGACGGGTGTCAGACTCGTCTGATGCGGCTGTATCGGGACCGGGCGGTGGTGCTGCGCCAGCACAAGCTCGGCGAGGCCGACCGGATCGTGACCCTGCTGACCCACGACCACGGGCTCGTCCGTGCGGTCGCCAAGGGGGTTCGCCGCACCCGCAGCAAGTTCGGCTCCCGGCTGGAACCGTTCGCCCATGTCGATGTCCAACTCCACGCCGGCCGCAATCTCGACATCGTCACCCAGGTGGTCTCGATCGACGCCCTGGGATCTGACATCGTCCGCGATTACGGCCGCTACACCTGTGCCTGCGCCATTCTGGAGACCGCTGAGCGGCTCGCCGGGGAGGAGCGGGCGCCGGCTCCGGTGCTGCAGCGGCTCACGGTCGGCGCGCTGCGGGCGGTGGCCGACGGCCTTCGTCCCCGCGAACTCGTGCTGGACGCCTACCTGCTGCGCGCCATGGGTATCGCCGGCTGGGCGCCGGCGCTGACCGAATGCGCGCGGTGCGCTGCGCCGGGACCGCACCGCGCGTTCCACGTCGCCGCCGGGGGCAGCGTGTGCACCCACTGCCGCCCGTCGGGTTCGACGACCCCGCCGCAGCCGGTGCTGGATCTGATGACGGCGCTGCACGACGGCGACTGGGCGGTGGCGGAGTCCTCCTCGGCGGCGCACCGCAACCATGCCAGCGGCCTGGTCGCCGCTCACCTGCAGTGGCACCTGGAACGCCGGTTGCGGACGTTGCCACTGGTGGAGCGTTTCTCTTCGCTGCCCGCCGACCACGGGCAGGGGGTGTTCAGGCAGGATGTCCCCCATGGTCAATCGGGTGACCAGCTCCTGGCGGGGAGCTGAGCGCAGGCGACGGGAGCACTTTCCGCAGCTGCCGCCGGCGCCCGAGAGCTACCCGGTTTTCCCCGACACCTCGTCGTGGCCGGTGGTGTTCCCGCAGTTGCCGTCCGCACCCGGCGGGGGCCCCTGTCGCCCTCCCCAGCACGTCTCCAGGGCGGTGCCCCCGGCGATCCCGGCCGACCAACTGCCCGAGCACGTCGCCATCGTCATGGACGGCAACGGACGGTGGGCCACCCAGCGCGGCCTGAGTCGCACCGAGGGTCACAAGATGGGCGAGGCGGTGCTCATCGACATCACCTGCGGTGCCATCGAGTTGGGCATCAAGCACCTGACCGTCTATGCGTTCTCCACCGAGAACTGGAAGCGCAGCTCCGAGGAAGTCCGCTTCCTGATGGGTTTCAACCGGGAGGTGGTGCGCCGGCGCCGCGAGAACCTCAACGCGATGGGAGTCCGGATGCGCTGGGTCGGATCCCGGGCTCGGATGTGGCGCAGTGTCATCAAGGAGTTCGACATCGCCGAGGACATGACCGTGAACAATCGGGTCATCACGGTCAACTACTGCGTCAACTACGGCGGGCGCGCGGAGATCGCCGAAGCCGCTCGCCAGATCGCCCGCGACGCCGCCGCCGGCCGCATCGATCCCGAGCGGGTCGACGAGACCACGATCTCGGACTATCTGCACCGTCCCGACATCCCCGACGTCGACCTGTTCATCCGCACCTCGGGCGAGCAGCGCTCGAGCAACTTCATGCTGTGGCAGGCCGCCTACGCCGAGTACGTCTTCCAGGACAAGCTGTGGCCGGACTACGACCGCCGCGACCTGTGGGCGGCCTGCGAGGAGTACGTCCAGCGCAACCGCAGATTCGGGCGCGCCTGAATACTCAGCCGCCGCGGCAGTCCGAACAGGTACCGAACAACTCGATGGTGTGGCTGACCTCGGAGAATCCGTTATCGGCAGCGACGGCTGCCGCCCAGGACTCGACTTCGCTTGCGCTGACCTCCACCGCGCACGCGCAGTGCCGGCAGACCAGATGGTGATGGTGCTGCTCGCCGGCGCAGCGGCGGTACACCGACTCACCGCTGTCGTTGCGGACCACGTCGACCAGTCCGGCCGTCGCGAGCGCCTGCAGGTTGCGGTACACGGTGGTCAGCCCGATGTTCTCGCCGCGGTGGCGCAACTCGTCGAAAAGCTCCTGCGCCGAGCGGAATCCATCCACCGCCTCGAGCAGTGCGACCACCGCCGCACGCTGCCGGGTGGCGCGAACGCCGGCGCCGACCGAACGCCGCTCGCTCGTATCCTCACCCCCTGGGTGCGCGGGAAACCCACTGGAAAGGGGGATCCCTGTGCGGCCACCCTAGCGGTCCGCCGTGGTGCGCGGGTCGACGGGTGTCACAGCCGGAATGTGGTGTCGCTTAGGCTTGGGCGGTTCCCTACAGCGAAGGAGCGCGAGTGGCCTCCGTCATCGACTCCGTGGTCAATCTGGCCAAGCGCCGCGGCCTGGTGTTTCCCTGCGGAGAGATCTACGGGGGGACCCGCTCGGCGTGGGATTACGGCCCGCTGGGTGTCGAACTCAAGGAAAACATCAAGCGACAGTGGTGGCTTGCCACGGTCACCGCGCGCGACGACGTCGTGGGTCTGGACAGCTCGATCATCCTGCCGCGCGAGGTGTGGGTCGCCTCGGGGCACGTCGAGGTGTTCCACGACCCGCTCGTGGAGTGCCTGCAGTGCCACAAGCGTCACCGCCAGGACCACATGCAGGAGGCGCACTTCGAGAAGAAGGGGGCCAGGGAAGGCCTGTCCGACCCGGAGTCGGTCCCGATGACAGAGATCGTCTGCCCCGACTGCGGGACCAAGGGCGAGTGGACCGAGCCGCGTGAGTTCAACATGATGCTCAAGACCTACCTCGGTCCGATCGAGAGCGAGGAGGGGCTGCACTACCTGAGACCCGAGACCGCTCAGGGCATCTTCGTCAACTTCGCCAACGTGGTCACCACCTCACGAAAAAAGCCGCCCTTCGGAATCGCCCAGATCGGCAAGAGCTTCCGCAACGAGATCACCCCGGGCAACTTCATCTTCCGCACCCGTGAGTTCGAGCAGATGGAGATGGAGTTCTTCGTCGAACCCGACACCGCCCGCGATTGGCACCAGTACTGGATCGACACCCGGCTGCAGTGGTACGTGGACCTCGGCATCGCCCCGGACAATCTCAGGCTGTACGAACACCCGAAGGAGAAGTTGTCGCACTACTCCGACCGCACCGTCGACATCGAGTACAAGTTCGGATTCCAGGGCAACCCCTGGGGCGAGCTGGAGGGTGTGGCCAACCGGACCGACTTCGACCTCAAGACCCACTCCACGCACTCCGGAACCGACCTGTCCTACTACGACCAGGCCTCCGACAGCCGCTACATCCCCTACGTCATCGAGCCCGCAGCCGGCCTGACCCGTTCGTTCATGGCGTTTTTGGTCGACGCCTACGCCGAGGACACCGCGCCCAACGCCAAGGGCGGTGTGGACAAGCGCACGGTGCTGCGGCTGGACCCGCGGCTGGCGCCGGTCAAGGCCGCGGTGCTGCCGCTCTCCCGCAACGAGGACCTCAGCCCCAAGGCGCGCGATTTGGCCGCCGAACTGCGCCGCAACTGGAACGTGGAGTTCGACGACGCCGGCGCGATCGGTCGCCGCTACCGCCGCCAGGACGAGATCGGCACCCCGTTCTGCGTGACCGTCGACTTCGACACCCTGGAGGATCATGCGGTCACCATCCGCGAGCGCGACGAGATGACCCAGGAGCGAGTCGGCCTGGACGCCGTCGCGGGCTATCTTGCGGCCCGGCTGGGCGGCTGAGGAACCCTCAGAACCGGCCGCCGCCGCCGAACATCCCGCCCCCACCCGGCGAACCGCCGTAGGTGGTCGAGGTCCAGCCGCCACCGCCGCCGCGCCCGCCGCCGAATCCGCCGGAGAGCACATTGCCCAGGATGATCCCGCCGATCACCGCGCCCATGTCGGACTGCCGGCCGCCGCGGGCCTGGTAGGCGCGCTGGCCGGCCAGCACGTCGTTGTTGGCCAACTGCTGGGCCTGGGCGGCCAGCAGGGAGGCGCCGTTGGCGTGCGCGATGGCCTCGGTGATGGCGGTGTCCTTCTTGGACTGAGCCGCTTCCAGCTGCCGGGTCGCCTCGTTGAGCCGGGTGCGCGCCTCCGGGCCGATGCTGCCGCGGCGGGTGTCGATGTAGTCCGAGACCGCCCGCACCCGGGACTGGGCGGTGAACAGCGCCTGATCGTAGGAACGGCTGAGGCGTTCGGCCACCTCGCGTGCCTCGGCGACGTCGGCCAGCAGCCGGTCCAGCTCGGCGTCGGCCGACGTCAGCTGGGTGAAGGCCCCCAGCGGGTCGGCCGCGCCGTCGGCCTGGGCGGCGCTGACGGCCTTGACCGCTCTGTCGCGCACGCTCGACAACTCGGTTGCCGTGTCCAGCCCGCCGCGGGCCAGCTGCGCGCCCGCCTCGGTGATGCCCCGCTGGATGTCCTCGATCGCCGCGGGCAGTCCGGCCACCGCCCGGCGGATGTCACTGGCGGCGCTGTCCACCGCGTCGAGCATCGTGTTGGCCTGCTGCAGCGCGGATTCCGCGCCCCGGATGCAGTCGACGAGCTCGCCGACCTCTCCGGCGACCGGCTTGGCCGACAGCTCCCGGGCCCGGGTGATCGCCTGGTCGGCGAAACTCAGGCGCTCCCTGGTGGCGTTGACGTTGCGGGTGACCGACGCCAGTGCCGACTCGGCGAACTCGTCGTGCAACTGGGCGAGCCGCTGCTGGGAGGGTTCCACCCGCGCGGACACGTCGACCATGTGGCGGGTCAGGGCGTCGAGACGCTCGGGGGAGTTGAGCACGAGGTCGCGCATCTGGTGGAAGGCGTCGGTCTGAGTCTCCAGCTCTCGGTTGGCCTTGGCCGCGGACACCACCACCCGGGTCAGCAGATCGCGGCGCTCGGGCAGCGGCTCGGGGACGTCGTCGTCGAGCTTCTGGCGAACGGCGAACGCCTGCTTGAGCGTGGTGCGGGCGCTTTCCACCGCGGCGGCGAACGGCGCGGTCTGGGCCTCGCCGAACTCCTCGACCGCCAGGGTCAACTCGTTGGCACTGGTTCGCACCGCGTTGTCGACGTCGACCACGATCGAGCGGGACAGCTCATCGAGGGCGTCGAGGGGTACCGCCGCCAGAGCGGCCGGGTCGGTGGGGTCGACCTGCCGTGCGGCGGCGACGTCGGCCTCGCGCCGCCGGCGTTGGCGCCGACGGCTCCAGAGCACCATCGCGGCGATGACGAGCAGCCCGATCCCGGCGAAGATCAGCAGCCCCGCCAGCGACCCGCCGCCCCCGGCGCCGGTGGAGCCTGCGCCCGGACCGAGTGCGGCCAGGCCGGTGGCGGCCGCGGTGGCCGCTCCGGCCCAGTCGTCGTCGCGCAGGGCCGGTTCGATGCGGTCGCGGCGAATGTCGTCCACTTTCGTCGAGCTGCCCCCGGCCGCGGCCGCGGGCACCAGGAAGGCATACGAACGCTGCCCGGTCGCGACGGCCAGGATGGCGTCCTCCTCGCCCAGGTCGCTGGCGGTGCGGGTCTGCTGGGCCCAGGTCACCGCACCCTGCGGGGCGAAGGAGTCGACGAACACCACCCACAACCGGACCCGGCGGTCGCGGTAGAGCTGGTCGACGGCCTGCTGGACGGACTCGAGTTGCCGCTCGGAGAGCACCCCCGCGTTGTCGGTGACGTAATCGGGCAGCCGGAACGGCGGCTCGGCGGCGGTCGTCGGAGCAAACAGGACCGCGACGGCCGCCATCGCGGCCAGCAGTCGGGGCAGTCGGGCGAGTCCCATGCTGGCCAATGTAGGGCAACGGCCGGACCCGCAACGCCCGGCCAGCAGAACTTGGCAGACTGTGCCCGGAGCGATGATGAATCAACAGGACCGCTACACCCCATCCGACCGTGAGCGGGTGGTGGCCGAGCCGGCCAAGACCGCGGCTCTGCCGGGAACCACCACCGAGCACCGCACCGACTTCGCCCGTGACCGCGCCCGGGTGCTGCACAGCGCGGCGCTGCGCCGGCTGGCGGACAAGACCCAGGTGGTCGGACCCCGAGAGAGCGACAATCCGCGGACCCGATTGACGCACTCGCTGGAGGTCGCCCAGATCGGCCGGGGCATGGCGGTGCCGCTGGGCTGCGATCCGGACCTGGTCGACCTGGCCGGGCTGGCGCACGACATCGGTCACCCGCCCTACGGTCACAACGGCGAGCATGCGCTGGACCAGTTCGCCGCGCCGTGCGGCGGCTTCGAGGGCAACGCGCAGACCTTCCGGATTCTCACCAGGCTCGAACCCAAGGTTCTCGCCGAGCCCGTTCCCGCCGCCCGCAGCGTCGGATTGAACCTCACCCGCGCCGCGCTGGACGCCGTCAGCAAGTACCCGTGGCCGCGGGGTGGAGCCGGCCGCAAGTTCGGCTTCTACGCCGACGACCGCGAGCTCGCCGACTGGGTCCGGGCCGGCGCCCCGCCCGCGCGGCCGTGCCTGGAGGCGCAGGTGATGGATTGGGCCGACGACGTCGCCTACTCGGTCCACGACGTCGAGGACGGTGTCATCTCCGGGCGGATCGACCTGCGGGTCCTGGCCGATCGCGATGCCGCCGCCACACTGGCCCGGCTCGGCGCCGCCCCGGCGGGGGGCACGGGTCCTGCGGCCGGCGAACTGGAGGAGGCCGCGCTGCGGCTCTCGCGGCTGCCCGTCGTCGCCGCCGTCGGCAGCTACGACGGCACGCTGAGCGCGTCGGTCGCCCTCAAGCGATTGACCAGTGAACTGGTCGGTCGTTTCGCCTCGGCCGCGGTCACCGAGACGCTGCGGGGAGCCGGCCCGGCGCCGCTGGTCCGCTACCAGGCCGACCTTGTCGTTCCGGCGGGTGTGCGGGCGGAGGTGATCGTACTCAAAACCCTTGCACTGCAGTTCATCATGTCCGATCCGCGGCACCTGGAAGTACAGGCCGGTCAACGGGAACGCATCCACCGGGTCGCCAATCGCCTGCTCGCCGGAGCCCCGGCGACGCTGGACGCGCTGCTCGCCCCCGCCTTCGAGGCGGCCCCCGACGACGCCGCGCGGATCCGGGTGGTCGCCGACCAGATCGCGGCCTGCACCGAGGGACGCCTCGAGCGACTGGACGGCACGGCGCTTTCCGTCGCCGATGGGCTCTAGACTGTGCCGGTGGCAGCTGCGGCGGGCGGGGACGGTGCTCGCCGGGGCCGCATCTCCGACCGCGACATCACCGCCATCCGCGAACAGATCCGCATCGAGGACGTCGTCGGCGACTACGTCCAGCTGAGGCGAGCGGGCGCCGATTCGCTCAAGGGCTTGTGCCCGTTCCACGATGAGAAGTCGCCGTCCTTCCACGTCCGGCCCAACCACGGCCACTTCCACTGCTTCGGCTGCGGCGAGGGTGGCGATGTCTACGCGTTCGTGCAGAAGATCGAGCACGTCAACTTCGTCGAGGCTGTCGAGACGCTGGCCGATCGGCTCGGCTATGCGGTGACCTACAGCGGCGGCGGCACCAGCGCACAGCGCGACCGCGGCAGCCGAAGCCGCCTCGTCGCCGCCACCGCGGCCGCCCGGGAGTTCTACCAGGCGGCGCTGGAGTCCGAGGAGGCCGCTCCGGCGCGCCAGTTCCTGAGCGCACGGAACTTCGATGCCGCCGCCGCGCACGAATTCGGCTGCGGGTTCGCGCCGTCGGGGTGGGACTCACTGACCAGGCACCTGATCCGGAAGGGCTTCGAGTTCGCCGAACTCGAGGCCGCCGGGTTGTCCCGGGAGGGTCGGCGCGGGCCGATCGACCGGTTCCACCGGCGTCTGCTGTGGCCGATCCGCGGCGCAAGTGGCGAGACCCTCGGGTTCGGCGCCCGCCGAATCTTCGACGACGATCCGATCGAAGCGAAATACGTCAACACCCCCGAGACCGTCCTGTACCGCAAGTCCTCGGTGTTGTTCGGCATCGACCGCGCCAAGCGGGACATCGCCAAGGGACATCAGGCTGTCGTCGTCGAGGGGTACACCGACGTGATGGCGATGCACCTGGCCGGGGTCGGTACCGCGGTGGCGTCCTGCGGCACCGCGTTCGGCGACGAGCATCTGGCGATGCTGCGCCGGCTGATGATGGACGACAAGTTCTTTCGCGGCGAACTGATCTATGTCTTCGACGGTGACGCCGCCGGGCAGGCGGCGGCGCTGAAGGCTTTCGCCGGGGAACAGAACCTGGCCGGACAGAGCTTCGTCGCGGTCGCCCCCGACGGGATGGATCCCTGTGATCTGCGGTTGAGCGGCGGCGACGGCGCGCTGCGCGATCTGGTCGCGCGGCGCACCCCGTTGTTCGAGTTCGCCATCCGCAGCGCGCTGGCCGAATACGATCTGGACAACGCCGAGGGCAGGGTGAGCGCACTGCGCCGCTGCGTGCCGATGGTCGCCCAGATCAAGGATCCCGCGCTGCGCGACGAATACGCCCGCCAGCTCGCCGGCTGGGTCGGCTGGGACGACGTGGCTCAGGTGCTCGGACGGGTACGCGCGACGGCGGGCCGCAAGCCGGATCAGCGCGGCGTCACCCGCCGGCCCGCCGAGGGCGCTCCGGCCTCTTCCGGTCAGCCCGATCCGCGCGATCCCACCCTGTGGCCGCAGCGCGAGGCGCTCAAGGCCGCGCTGCAGTACCCGGCCCTGGCCGGCCCCGTCTTCGACGCGCTGGCTGCGGAGAACTTCACCCATCCCGGTTACGCCGGGGTGCGCGCCGCGATCGCCGCGGCGGGCGGGGTGTCCGCGGCGCCCGGCGGCGCAGGCTGGATCGAACAGGTCCGCGAGCACGGTGCGGCGACCGACCAGGCGCTGATCAGCGAACTGAGCGTGGAGGTGATCCGGGTCGGCGACGACGAGCGGATGCCGCGCTACATCGCCGGTGTGCTGGCCCGACTGCAGGAGGTCTGGGTGGGCCGCCAGGTCGCCGAGGTCAAGTCCAAACTGCAGCGCATGTCCCCGGTGGAACAGGGCGATGAGTACCACGCCCTGTTCGGTGACTTGGTGGCGCTGGAGGCATACCGGCGCAGTCTGCTCGAGCAGGCCAGCGGCGACGACCTGACGGCCTGACTCGTCCTGGGCTAGAGTCGACAGGTCAGGGTTTTCCGGCAGGCTGGGGATGAGGTCCGACATGGCACCCACGCGTCATCGCAGCGCGGCTAGAGCTGTTCGGGCTGTGGTGGTGGCGGCGTCGGTGGTCGCGCCCTTGATCGCCGCCGCGCCGACCGCCGGTGCGGGGCCGGGTCAGTGCCTGGCGTGGTTCGGGTCGCGCGACGAGGGGACCTGCTTGAGCTACTCCAACGGATCGCCGTCCTACGTCGGCACGCCGAACCTGGGTATCTACGGACCTGCCGGCGTCGGCAATCCCGGGGTGGGCATCATCACCGGGCCGATGCTGCCAGGCCAGACCATCAACGTGCCGATCGGCTGATACTGCTACGCGGGTCGCTCGGGCTGGGCGACGCCGGAGTTGATCCGGTCGATCCCGGTGTCGATCTCGGTGATGGTGACCACCACCGGGTCCGGCGATACCCGCTCGGCGATCTTGCGGCGACCGGCCTCGATCATGGACCGGGTCGCGGGGTTGCCGGTCAGCGCGCGGTAGGTGCCCGCGATCTGCTCGTAGCGGGCGCGGCCCGCCTTGGTTCCCAGCACGTAGCCCGCCGCCAGCACGGCCAGATAACGGATCACGCGGACCATCCTGCCTGACAGTGTCCGGGGAAGTCCGGCCAGGCCGCGTTTGGCGGCGTCCGGCTCCAGTAGGCTAAAGTCTCGTTCCGGCCCGCGCGTGTGTTCGGCGGGAGCGGTCCCCTGTAGCTCAATTGGCAGAGCATCCGACTGTTAATCGGACGGTTGCTGGTTCGAGTCCAGCCGGGGGAGCCAAGCCCGGTTAGACTGGCGTCCAGCCCGTCGACCGAGGGAGCCCTGAATTAACGCCTGGTACCGGCTCGTGCAGCACGCGGCGTTCAGCGGCGCCCTCGCCGTCGGCACGGCTCTGATCGCCGTGGCCCCGGCGGCGGCCGCACCGGCCCTGCCGCACCCTCCGGCGACGCCCGGTCAGAACTGCGCGGCCGGCTACCTCGCCGACCCCAACTCGGGGAACTGCTGGCAGATCGTCGACAACGGCTCTCCCACGATCGGTGGCGGGCCGTGCCTGCCCGGCCGGGTCGGGCTCTGCGTCGGGTATCTGGCCAACAACCCCTACGACATCGGCGACACCCTGCCCGACACCAGCAGCTGGCCCTAGGCGCCGGTGGGCGCCGGGATGTTCTCCGGGTGCAGCATCTCGGCGTAGCGCAGCTGTTCGGGGATTCCGAAGGCGTCGACGAGAGTCTCGGCGTGCGGACGCAGCGTTCGGCAGCGTTCGTTGATGCCGCGGGTGACCGCCTTGGCCCGCTCGGTGGACAGGAAGCGGTGCTCGATGAACCAGGCCTTGTCCTCCTCGATGACCGACAGCGCGTAGAGGTCGCACACCATCTCCAGGATGCGTCTGGCTTCGGGATCCTCGCAGGAGGCGATCCCGGCGATGAACGCCTCGAGGACGGTGCGTTCGATGTGCGCCCGCGCGGTGTGCATGACGTGGTCCTGCACCGAGTTGAAGGCGTCGAAGGCCGACATCGTCTTCGACCGGCGCTGCAGCCGTCGCGCCAGCGACGACAGCAGATACCGCTCGCGGTCCTCGAACATCGTGACCTGCGTCCCGCGGTTGAACAGGCTGCCCTCCTCCTCGTTGTCCTTCCGGTTGTCGAGGATGGTCTGCATGATGGTCTCGGCGGCGGTGCGCTTGACCACCCGGTCACCGGCGAAGTTCGCCGCGAAGCGGACCCATTCGAACGGGCTCATGCCTTTGATGTCGTCGTTGTAGCCGGTGAGTAGCTGCTTGGCGACCAATTGCAGCAGCACGTAGTTGTCGCCCTCGAAGGTGGTGAACACGTCGGTGTCGGCGCGCAGTTCGATGATGCGGTTCTCCGCCAGGTAGCCGGCGCCGCCGCAGGCCTCGCGGGCCTCCTGGATCGCGGCGCTGGCGTGCCAGGTGCTGATCGCCTTGATTCCGGCTGCGCGGGACTCCAATTCGCGCTGATCCTCGGCCTCGGGGTGGTCGGCGGTCTGGACGTCGTGGCACTTGGCCACCAGTTCGTTTTGCGCGAACTGCAGCGCATAGGACTTGGCGACCAGCGGCAGCAGACGGCGCTGATGCATCAGGTAGTCCATCAGCAGGACTTCCCGCTCCTCGCCGGGCGCCTTGAACTGCCTGCGTTGCAACGCGTAGCGAACGGCGATGTCCAGGGCCACCCGCGCCGCCGCGGCTGCGCTGCCGCCGACGGTCACCCGACCGCGCACCAGGGTGCCCAGCATGGTGAAGAAGCGCCGACTGGGGTTGTCGATCGGCGAGGTGTAGCTGCCATCCGGTGCGACATCGGCGTACTTGTTGAGCAGGTTCTCGCGAGGTACGCGAACGTGATCGAACATGATCCGGCCGTTGTCGACGCCGGGCAGTCCACCCTTGTAGTTGCAGTCCGAGGTGGTCACCCCGGGCAGATCGTTGCCGTTCTCGTCGCGGATCGGGACCACGATGCAGTGCACACCGTGGTTCTCGCCGCCGGTGATCAGCTGTGCGAAGACAGCCGCGACCTGAGCGCTTTCCGCGGCGCCGCCGATGTAGTCCTTGCGCGACTGCGGGGTCGGCGAGTGGATGACGAACTCCTCGGTGCCGGGATCGTAGGTCGCGGTGGTCTCGATGGACTGCACGTCGCTGCCGTGCCCGGTCTCGGTCATCGCGAAGCAGCCCAGCAGGTCCAGGGTGATCAGCGGACGCACGTAGGTCTCGTGGTGGCGCTCGGTGCCGAGATTCTCTATCGCCCCGCCGAACAGGCCCCACAGGACGCCGGCCTTGACCATCAGCGACAGATCGGACATCGCCAGCATCTCGATCTTGGTGACGGCGGCGCCGACGTCACCGGTGCCGCCGTGGTCCTTCTTGAATCCGTCCTCGGCGGCTCCCGCGGCGGCGATGATCTTCAGTTGCTGATTGACCCGGTTGCGGGCGATGGACGTCGTCGGGGTGAAGTGCGGGCGGAAGATCTCCTTGGTGAACTTCTCGCGGATCATGTTCTTGGTGTCACGCCAGCGCCCGTCGAGAGCGTTCTGCAGGTGCCGCGCGGTATCGGCGGTGCTCGTCATCACCTGTTCATAACCCACCCGGGGCGCCTTGGCCCGGGGTTTCCCGATAATCCGGGTGCTCCTGCCCGGGGCTGGGCCAGAATGGCGGCCATGTGCCCGCGCCGCGCCTGCCTCCGACCGGGCGGACGGGGATGATCCGCAGCGCCGGGCGGGCCGGCGGGCTCAAGGTCACCGCGCTGGTGCTGTGGCAAATGCGCTACACCCTGCTGGCGATCGCCGTGGTCGCCGGATTGCTGATGCCGGTTCCCGACGCCAGCCAGAACGAGTACGCCGCGGCGGTGCTCTCGGTGCTGGGCATCGGCGCCTCGGTGTTCATCGCCTTCCGCAACACCAACGCCTACAACCGCTGGTGGGAGGCCCGCACCCTGTGGGGCGGCATCATCATCAACTCGCGAACCCTGCACTACGGGTTGACCTCCGTCGACGATGCCGCTGCCGGGATGGCGCCGATCCTGGATCGGATGCGCCGCCGGCAGGTTCGGTACTGCTGGCAGTTCGCCGCCGAGATGCGCGGCGTCGCGCCGCTGGACGGGGTGACCGAGTTGACCCCGGAGGACCCGGCCGCGACCGACTCGACGGCCCTGCTCGACCGCCAGGCCGCCGATGTCGAGAGGCTCGTCGAGGACGGCTACATCGACGGGCAGGCGCGGCTGATGCTGATGAACGCGGTGCGGGGCGCGGCCACCGCGCAGAGCGGTCTGGAACGCATCCGCAACGAGCCGGTCCCGCTGCACTACGACCTTTTCATCCGGGGCTTCGCCTGGTTCTTCGGCTTGGTGGTGCTCAACCGGCTCGACGCCGCATCCGGCGGCAACCACATCGGCAGCCTGGTGATCGGCATCTTGCTGATGACGCTGTTCATCGCCGCCGAACGCTTCGGGCGTTTCATCGAGCAACCGATGAACAACAGTGTGTTCGACATCCCCATGTACCGGATCTGCGCGGTGATCACCGCCAACCTGCTGGGTCCGGGTCATCGGCTGGCCCGACCGCGAGAGAGCGACACGGCCGTCGTCTGGATGTGAGTCGGGTCTGATCAGCGGCAGGTCGGAACGGCCCGGCGAACCGACCTGCTGGCAGAATCAGGTGATGACCTCGATCCGGCCGGAGGCGATGGCACACCGCCTGCCCGGGCGGGCGGAGCATCCCCGGGCGGACCGGGCACTGGGTCCGGTGGAGATCGCACAGGCTTCGGTGATGGCGGCGCTGAGCGCGGCGCTGGCCATCGTCTCGATCGTGGTTCCCTTCGCCGGCGGGCTGTCGCTTCTGGTGACGGTGCCGATGGGGGTGCTGGGCTACCGCTACCGGGTCCGGGTGCTGCTGGCCGCGGCCTTCGCGGCCGGGGTGATCGCCTTCCTGATCGCCGGGATCAGCGGGCTGATGGTGGTGGTGAACTGTGCGTACGTCGGCGGGCTGACCGGAATCGTCAAGCGTCGCGGGCGCGGCACCCTGACGGTGGTCGCCGTCTCGATCGTCGCCGGAGTCTTTCTCGGCCTGCTCATCATCGCCGCGCTGACCGTCATGGTCCGGCTGCGCACCCTGACCTTCGAGGCGTTGACCGCCAACGTCGACGGTGTCGTCGCCGTGCTGTCCGGTTTCGAGCCGATGCGCCAGTCCGCCCAGGATGCCCGTGCGACGTTCGGCCTGGCCCTGCAGTACTGGCCGGTGCTGTTGATGGGGTATTCGGTCTTCACCATCATGGTCGTCACGCTGGTCGGCTGGTGGGCGCTGTCGCGGGTGCTCGAACGGCTGCGCGGGATTCCCGACGTCCACAAACTCACCGCGCCCCAGGAGACCGCGCAGGCGACGCCCGCCCCGGTGCCGGTCCGGTTGGTCGAGGCCCGGTTCCGCTACCCGGGTGCCGACCACGACGCGCTGGCACCGCTGAACCTCACCATCGAGGCCGGCGAGCACGTCGCGATCACCGGGGCCAACGGCTCGGGCAAGACCACGCTGATGCTGCTGCTGAGCGGACGTGCGCCGACCTCGGGAACCATCAGCCGGCCCGGGGCGATCGGCCTGGGGCGCCAGGGCGGAACGTCGGTCATCATGCAGCACCCGGAAAGCCAGGTGTTGGGCAGCCGCGTCGCCGACGACGTGGTCTGGGGACTGCCGCCCGGCGTCCGCGCCGACGTCACCGGGCTACTCGGCGAAGTGGGCCTGGCCGGCATGGCCGAGCGGGACACCGGCGGGCTCTCCGGTGGGGAACTTCAGCGCCTTGCCGTCGCCGCCGCGCTGGCCCGTGAGCCGTCGCTGCTCATCGCCGACGAGGTGACCAGCATGGTCGACCAGCAGGGTCGGGAGGCCCTGCTCGGTGTGCTGTCCGGACTCAACGAGCGCCACGGTATGACCCTGGTGCAGATCACCCACTACAACAACGAGGCCGCGATCGCCGACCGGGTGGTCAACCTCAGCGAGTCGCTGGACAACACCACCATGGTCGACAGCGCGGCGGCGCCGGTGCCGACCGTCGGCGCGCCCCGCCGGGCGGGAGCGACCGTGCTGCGCCTCGACGGCGTCGGCCACGAGTACGGGCGCGGGACGCCCTGGGCCAAGACCGCGCTGCGTGACATCAGCTTCGAGGTTCATGAGGGTGACGGTCTGCTCATCCACGGCGGCAACGGTTCGGGGAAGTCGACGCTGGCCTGGATCATGGCCGGACTGACCCGGCCCTCCGAGGGCAGCTGCCAGGTCGGCGGCCGGGCAGCGCATCGCAGTATCGGCGAGGTGGCGATCGCGTTTCAGGCGGCGCGGCTGCAGTTGATGCGCAGCCGGGTCGACCTGGAGGTCGCCTCCGCCGCCGGTTTCTCGCCGCACGACCATGCCCGGGTGGTGGCGGCACTGGCGCGGGTGGGGCTCGACGCCGCGCTGGCCAGGCGTCGTGTCGACCAGCTCAGCGGCGGCCAGATGCGCCGGGTGGTGCTGGCCGGGCTGCTGGCACGCTCACCGCGCGCGCTGATCCTCGACGAACCGCTGGCCGGTCTGGACGCCGCCAGCCAGCGCGGGCTGCTGCGGCTGCTGGTCGACCTTCGGCGCACCAGCGGGCTGACGGTGGTGGTGATCTCCCACGATTTCGTCGGACTCGAGGAGCTGTGCCCGCGGATCCTGCACCTGCACGAGGGGACGCTGGGCAAGACACCGGGGGAGACACCGGGGGAGACACCGGGGGAGACACCGTGAGGGAGAACCGGCAGTCGCGCCCGGTCGTGCTGCTGCGCCCGGTACCCGGAGACTCCGTCATCCACCAGTTGTGGGCCGGAACCAAACTCATCGTGGTCTTCCTGTTCTCGGCACTGCTCGCCTTCTATCCCGGCTGGCTGCCGATCGGCATGGTGGCGGCCCTGGTGGTCGTGGCGGCGTGGCTGGCCCGCATCCCCTCCGGCGCGCTGCCCACGGTGCCCCGCTGGCTGTGGGTCCTGCTGCTGATCGGCGCGCTCACCGCCGGACTGGCCCGCGGCGCGCCGGTGCTGCACCTGGGGGGCGTCGAGCTCGAACTCGGCGGGCTGCTGAAGTTCCTGCGCTTCACCGCGCTGTCGGTGGTGCTGCTGGCCCTGGGCGCGATGGTGTCGTGGACGACCAACGTCGCCGACGTCGCGCCGGCGATCGCCAAACTGGGCCGGCCGCTGCGGCGGCTGCGCACCCCGGTCGAGGACTGGGCGGTCGCGGTGGCTCTGGCGTTGCGGGCCTTTCCGATGTTGGTCGAGGAGTTCCGGGTGCTCTATGCCGCGCGCCGGTTGCGGCCTCGCCCGGTGCTGCCCACCGGCGAACCCCGGCGGCGGCGCTGGGCCGCCGAGTTGGTGGACCTGCTGGCCGCGGGCCTCACGGTCGCGCTGCGTCGCGCCGACGAGATGGGAGATGCCATCACCGCCCGCGGTGGAGTCGGTCAGATCGCCGCCGCACCGTCGCGGCCGCGCTGGCCGGACTGGGTGACGCTGGCGATCTGTGTGGCGGTGTGTGTCGTCGCCATCTTCCTGGAGATCCGCGGTTTGAGCGGCTAGCGCCGCGCGGCGGTGTTCGCGGCGCGCTGGGCGGCCGCCAGCGTGTCGGCGACGGGTCGGCGGCCCAGGAACATCTCGTCGAAGTACGGCTTGATCGCCGCGAAGCCGGCGGCGAACCCCGCCCCGCCGGGAGCCGCGATCCGCGGCCCTTCGAGCACCGCGAAGAACGGGGTGACGTCCACACCCTTGGCCCGCCAGAAGTCGAAGTACGCCTGCTGGGCGGGCAGCACCGCCGGGATGGCCGCGCCGCGGCGGCCGAGGTAGGCGTTGCCCGCCGTACTGCCCAGCCACGCCAGCACCTTGCCGACCGCCTCGGGGTGCGGTGAGGCCGGGTTGCCGGCGGCCACGATCCCGTTGGTGACGCTGACCCGCCCGGCCGGACCTTCGGGAAGCAGGGTGACGCCCCATCGGAAGCGGGCCTGCTCGGCGACCTGAGCGAGGTTGTAGGTGCCCGACTGCAGCACCGCCATCCGCCGGGCCAGGAACTGGTTGCGGGAGAAGTCGCCGTTGTCGTTGGTGTCCGACGCCGGCGGGGCTACGCGGGCGTCGTTGATCAGGTCGACGACGTAGCCCAGTGCGGTGACGGCCTGCGGGTTGTCGAAGGCGAACCGGTCCCCGTCGGCGAACGCTCCGCCGGCCGAACCGATGTAGTTGAGGTTGATGCCCTGCAGATCGTTGGCTGCGTTGTACCCCCATTGGCGCACCCGGCGCGAGTCGAACCCGGGGGAGTCGGCGCGGGCGCCGGCGCTGTCCACGGTCAGCCGTGCCAGCAGGGGACGCAGCGTGTCGGCAGCGGGGTCGGGATCCCAGCGCGCCGTCCCGAGGTCGGCCGGGTCCACGCCGGCGGCCTCGAGCAGCTCGGCGTTGTAGTAGAGCGCGATCCCCGCGTCGGTCAACTGGGGCACACCCCACAGCGCGCCGTTGCGGGTGAACTGCCCGATCACCGAGGGCTCCCAGTCCGGCGAGGGCGCAATCGGCATCAGCCGCCCGTTGTCGGCGTATTCGGCGAAGGAGGAATTGTTGATCCAGAAGATGTCGTCGGCACCGCCGCCGGCCACGTCGGTGCGCAGGGTGTCGAAGTAGGACGCGTAGGCCACCAGGTTGGTGCGCACCTCGATGTCGGGATGGGTGCGGCTGAACTCGACGAACGACTCCCGGTAGGCGGCGGCGACCTGCTGGTCCCACAGTCGCACGGTGACGACGGTCCGGCCGGGCCGGTCGGCGCTGCGTCCGAGTACCACCACCGCGCCTGCCAGGACCACGGCGAGTGCCACCACCGCGGCCAGGACCGTCGTGGAGTAGCGCGGGCGGGTGATCACTTGAGCCCGGTGACCACGATGGAGCGCACGATGTGACGTTGGAACACGACGAACAGCACCACCAGCGGGACGATCGCCACCGTGGTGGCGGCCATCACCAGCGTCCACTGCGCGTTGTACTGCGACTGCAGTCCTGCGGTGGCCACCGTCAGCACACGCCACCGCCCCCCGCTGGTGATCACCAGCGGCCACATGAAGCTGTTCCACTGCGAGACGACGGTGATCAACGTCAGCGTGGCCAGAATCGGCCGACTCGCCGGAACCACCACATGCACGATCACGTCGAGGGTGTTCGCACCGTCGATGCGCGCGGCGCTGAGCAGATCGGCGGGAATCGACCGGAAGTACTCGCGCAGCAGGAAGATGGCGTAGGGCGATCCGAACAGGAACGGCAGCACCAGCGCCCAGAAGGTGTTGCGCAGACCGAGTTGGGCCATCATCAGATACAGCGGAACCACGGTCACCGTGGCGGGCACCATCAGTGTGGCGATGTAGACCCAGAACAACCCGTCGCGCCCGGGAAACTGCAGCCGGGCGAAGGCGTAGGCGGCCAGCACCGAGAAGACCAGTTGCCCGAGGGTGATGATCGCGGTCATCAGGGCGGTGATGGCCAACGCGCGCCCGAACCCCGCATCCCCCAGGGCGGAGTAGTTCTCCAGCGTGGGCGGGTCGGGCAGCGACAGCGGCGAGCCGGTGGCGAACTGGCGGGCCGAGGTGAACGACGTCAGCAGGCCGAGCCCGAACGGGGCGAGGGTCAGCAGCCCGGTGGCGAACAGGCCCGCATAGAGGGGTACCGCACCTCGACCGAGCCCGGTGGCCATAGGGCATCAGATTAGCTGGCGGGTAGGATGAGGCGCATGAAGTCGTCATTGTGGCCGGTCGCGGCCTCAGCCCTGCTGGCAGTGGGATTGCTGAACCCGACCCAGGCCCAGGCCCAGGCCTCCCCGGGGGGTCCGGCCGGCACGGTTCGCGATGTCTCGCTGGCGGCCACCGTGCTGACCTTCGAGGGTGGGCTCGTCGGGATCCAGCCGTTGCTCTACTTCACCGGATCGCAGCTTCGGGGCGATCTGTGCGCGTCGCCCAATACCTGCGACCCCGTCTACTACGCGGCGATCCCCCTCGGACAGCTCTTCAATGACTGGGGGGCGCAGCGGCTTCAGCAGGCCGTCGACGGTCTGGCAAGCGATCCCACTCCGATCACCCTCTTCGGCCACAGCCAGGGCGGCCAGGTCATCTACACCGCACTGCGAAACTGGTCCGAGAACCCGCGCAGCGCCCCGGATCCGGCGAAGGTCTCGTGGGTGTCGATCGGCAACCCGGAGAACGTCGTGGGCGGCCGCGCGCCCAACCCGGTGCCGGCCGACTCTCCCTACACCGGCATCGAAGTGATCAAGCAGTACGACGGATGGGCCGACGCGCCCAGCGACAAGGGCAACGTCCTCGCACAGCTCAATGCCGCGATCGGCCGGCAGACCACCCACGTGTTCGGGTACTTCAATGTCGACCTCAACGATTCGAGCAACATCCGCTACACGCCGGATAATGCCGACGGCACGCCCGGCAAGATCACCTACGTGTTCGTGCCCAATCCGATGCTTCCGCTCATCACGCTTGCGGGACCGCTTGCACCCCTGTTGAATCCGGTGCTCGACCCGATCCTGCGCCCGATGGTCGAAGCGGGTTACGACCGGCCCTTTGATGTGAGCCCCCGGCCGGCGTCGACGGTTCCGGCGGTCTCGACTCAGCGCGCGGCGTCGGCCCCGGCACCGTCAGTAGGTGTCGTAAGTGACTCTGCTGCGGAAGTAAAGGTGCTGCGCGACGGTGGCGCCGACCAGGATCAGAAACAGGACAAGCGCCATCACCGCGGCGCGCCCGATCGCGGCCGCGCCGAACGCCTCGGCGTAGATCCGGTGCGCGACGAGGTCGGTCCGGCCGGCCGGGCCGCCGCCAGTCAGCGCGTACACCGTGTCGAAAACCTGGGCGGCGCTGACGATTCCGGTGACCGAGACAAAAAAGAACGTCGGCTTGAGCATCGGTAGGGTGATCCGCCAGAAGCGCTGCCACGAACTGGCGCCGTCCATGCGCGCGGCGGCGTGCACCTGCGGCGGGATGGCCAGGATGCCGGCCAGGAAGAACAGCGCCACATAGCCGACGTTGGTCCACACCGTCACCGCCGAGACCACCGGCAGCGCCAGACCGGGATCGGTCAGCCACTCGATGCGCCGGCCGGCCAGGGCGCTGACCGCGCCGTCGGTCGGGGCCAGGATCCATCTCCACAGCACCGCGACCGCCAGCGGTGAGCAGATCCACGGGATCACGTAGAGCGCACGGAACATCCCGCTTCCCGGCAGTCCGCGGGCCAGCATCGCCGCCGCGGCCAGGCCCAGCACGATCTGGGCCGGCACCACGATCGCGATGAACGCACACGTCACCAGCAGTGAGTTGCCGAAGTCCGGGTCGGTGAGCACCGAGTGCCAGTTCGCCAGTCCGACGAAGCGGATCGGCCCGAGCAGATCCCAGCGGTGCAGGCTCAGCCACACCACCACCAGCATCGGCAGCAGCAGGAAGCACACCACCCCGAACAGGCTCGGCGCCAGCAGCCCGTATCCCAGCAGGGTCTGGTGCCGATGCCGAGTGTTCACGCCGGTTAATTTACGGTGAGAAACGTGCCCGGCGCCGTCGATGAGGACTTCCTCGCTCTGCCGTTGCGCCGCCTCGCCGATGCGGCGCTGTCCGCGGCGACCGCGGGCGGCGCCGATTACGCGGACCTGCGGGTGCACGCGATCACCACCGAGGTCGTGACCCTGCGCGACGGTGAAGTGGAGTCGGCCGTGGTGGACCGCGACATCGGCCTGGCGGTCCGGGTGATCGTCGACGGGACCTGGGGGTTCGCCTCGCACGCCGGGTTGACCCCGGACATCGCGGCCGACTCGGCCCGCCACGCCGTCGGGGTCGCGGTGACCCTGGCCGCGCTCAACGCCGAGCGCGTCGAGTTGGCTCCCGAGCCGGTCTATCCCGACGCGATGTGGGTGTCGGACTACCGCATCGACCCGTTCGCCGTCCCGACCGCCGACAAGATCGCCGTGCTCCAGGAGTATTCCGGGCGGCTGCTGGCCGCCGACGGCGTCGACCACGTCTCGGCCCTGGTGAACACCGTCAAGGAGCAGACCTTCTACGCCGACACCTTCGGTTCGGTGATCACCCAGCAGCGGGTGCGCACCCTGCCGGCGCTGGAAGCCGTCGCCGTCGACGCCGCCGCCGGGCGTTTCGAGTCGATGCGCACGCTGGCCCCGCCGACCGGGCGCGGATGGGAGGCCGTTGTCGCCGAGGACGTCTGGGACTGGGCGGGCGAGTTGGCTGAACTGCCGGTGCTGCTGGCCGAGAAGACCAAGGCACCCAGCGTGGTGGCCGGGCCGACCGATCTGGTGATCGACCCCACCAACCTGTGGCTGACCATCCACGAGTCGATCGGGCACGCCACCGAGTACGACCGGGCGATCGGCTACGAGGCCGCCTACGCCGGCACGTCCTTCGCGACCCCCGACACACTGGGCACCCTGCGCTACGGCTCGCCGGTGATGAACGTCACCGCCGATCGCGTCGCCGGCCACGGCCTGGCCACCATCGGCTTCGACGCCGAAGGGGTCGCCGCGCAGCAGTGGGACCTGATCCGCGACGGGGTGTTCGTCGGCTACCAACTCGACCGGGTGTTCGCCCGCAAGCTCGGATTGGACCGCTCCAACGGATGCTCCTACGCCGACTCCGCCCACCACGTGCCGATCCAGCGGATGCCCAACGTCTCCCTGCAGCCCGGGGCTGGTGATCTGAGCACCGCTGATCTGATCTCCGGCGTGGACGACGGTCTCTACGTCGTCGGCGACAAAAGCTGGTCGATCGACATGCAGCGCTACAACTTCCAGTTCACCGGGCAGCGGTTCTTCCGCATCCGCGGCGGCCGGCTCGACGGCCAGGTCCGCGACGTCGCCTACCAGGCGACCACGACGGATTTCTGGAACTCGATGGAGGCCGTCGGCGGGCCGGGGACGTGGCGACTCGGCGGGGCGTTCAACTGCGGCAAGGCCCAGCCCGGTCAGGTGGCCGCGGTCAGCCACGGCTGCCCGTCGGCGTTGTTCCGCGGGGTCAGCGTGCTCAACACCGTCGAGGAGTCGGGTCGATGAGCGGGCACCGATGATCCCCGCCCAGGACGCCGTCGACCTCGCGCTGGCCGCGGTGTCCGGGTCGGCGCAGGACACCGTCGTCATCGTTACCGACCGCGCCGAGGCGTCGCTGCGCTGGGCGGGCAACTCGATGACCACCAACGGGGTGTCGACGTCGCGCAGCACCGCGGTGATCTCCTTCGTGCGCCGCGGTGCGGCGTTCCACGTCGGCGCGCGACGCTCCAGCGCGGTGGACCCGGAGTCGATCGCGGAGCTGGTCGCGGCCTCCGAGCAGGCCGCCCACGCCGCGCCCCAGGCCCGTGACGCCGCACCGCTGCTGGCCGGGTCCGGCGAACCGGCCGACTGGGGCGACCCGGAGCCGGCCACCGGTGTCGGGGCGTTCGCGGAGCTGGCCCGCGCACTCTCGGACGGATTCGGGCGCGCCGACCGCCTCTACGGGTTCGCCCACCACGTCGTCGAGACCACCTTCCTGGCCACGTCGACCGGCGTGCGCCGCAGGTTCACCCAACCCACCGGGTCGGTGGAGATCACCGCCAAACGGGGCGGGGCCAGTGCGTGGGCCGGTCTGAGCACGCCGTGGTTTATCGACGTGCCGGTGGCCGCCCTGCTGAGCGATCTCTCGACGCGGCTGGGCTGGGCCCGGCGCAGCGTCGCACTACCGGCCGGTCGCTACGAAACCCTGATGCCACCCTCGACGGTGGCCGACATGATGATCTACCTGAACTGGTCGATGGACGGCCGCAGTGCCCAGGAGGGCCGCAGTGCGCTGTCCGCACCGGGCGGGGGAACCCGGGTGGGGGAGCGGCTCACCGAACTGCCGCTGACGCTGTACTCCGACCCGCTGGCTCCGGGCCTGCAGTGCGCGCCGTTCGTGCACACCCCGACGGGTTCAGAGCGGCTGTCGGTGTTCGACAACGGCATGGACGTCGGCCGGGTGGACTGGATCCGCGACGGCGTGATCCACGCCCTGCCGTATCCGCGGGGGGCGGCCGCCGAGTTCGGCACCGCCGCGGTCGCACCCGCGGACAACCTGCTGATGACCGGCGGCGCCGCGTCGCTGTCCGACATGGTCGCCGCCACCGAACGCGGACTGCTGCTGACCACGCTGTGGTACATCCGCACCGTCGATCCGATCACGCTGCTGCTGACCGGGCTGACCCGTGACGGGGTGTATCTCATCGAGGACGGCGAGATCACCGGCGCGGTCAACAACTTCCGGTTCAACGAGAGCCCGCTGGACCTGCTGCGCCGGGCCACCGAGGCCGGGGTGGCGCAGCCGACGCTGCCGCGGGAGTGGAGCGACTGGGCCACCCGGGCGGTGATGCCGACACTGCGGATTCCCGACTTCCACATGTCCTCGGTGAGCCAGGCGCAATAGTCAGTCGGCGCTGCCCCCTAGTAGGCCACCCCGGAAGTCCCGTCCCCCACCACGAGGGTGTCCACGACCGAGTTGGTCGCGGTGCTGATCACCGTCACCGAGTTCACACCGATGGGGGCTTGGCCGTGGTAGTACTCGCCGTTGTAGTTGGCGGTGTAGACGAAGCCGCCATCGGGGCTGACGGCCATCGCGCACGGGTTGGTGCCGACCGGGATCGTCGCGATGACGTCGTGGGTGGCTGTGCTGATCACCGAGACGGTATTGGAGTCCGCGTTGGCGACGTAGACGTAGCGGCCGTCCGGGGTGACCGCCATCGCATCCGGTGAGAGCCCGACGTCGATCAGGTCGGTGACGGTGGCGGTGGCGGTGTCGATCACCGACACCGAACCCGGGCCGGGAACGTATTCCGGGCTGGTGTTGAAGTTGGTGACGTAGAGGTGGCGGCCGTCGGGGGTGATCACCGCGTCGTACGGTTGATTGCCCAGTCCGGTGATGGTGTTGGTGATCTGGTTGGTGGCTGTCGACACCACCGCCACCCCGCCGTTGAAGTTCGGCACGTACAGGGTCGTCCCATCGGGGCTCACCACCACCGCGCACGGGCCATCGAATCCCGGGATGGTGGCGGTCACCTGATTGGTGGCGGTGCTGATCACCGACACCGTGTTGGTCTCGTAGTCAGAGCTGTACACCGTGTCACCGCGTGGGCTGACCGCCAGGAAATACGGCGACGGGCCGATGCTGATGGTGGTGGTGACGGTTCCGGTGATGGTGGAAATCACCGACACCGTCCCCGGGGCCTGCGGCGTCAGAAGCGCCCCGCCCTCGTTGGGAACGTAGACGAAACGGCGATCGGGACTGGTCGCCAGGGGGCCCGGCCCGAGGCCCACCACGATGTTGGCCAGCACGGTGCCGGTGTTCGGGTTGACCACCGACACGTAGCTACTGTCGGCGCTGGAGACGTACAGATAGCCCGGAACCCCGGCACTCCCGGTCGCTCCGCCGGCCCCCGCAGTTCCCAACCACCCGCCCCGGCCGCCGATTCCGCCGGCGCCGCCGGCACCACCCACAGCACCGGCGCCACCGTCGCCCCCGGTGCCGCCGGCCCCGCCGCTTCCGCCGTGTCCGAACACCGCCAGCGAGCCGGCCGATCCGCCGGCGCCTCCGGCGCCCCCGGGGGTGCCGGGATTGTCGCTGCCCCCGGGGATGCCCGCGCCGCCCGCGCCACCGGACCCGCCGGCTCCGGCGAACAGCCCACCCGTTCCGCCGGCACCGCCCTCGCCGCCGAGGCGGCCGGTGCCGCCACTGCCACCGTTTCCGAACCAGCCCGCTGCACCGCCGGCGCCGCCGGCGTATCCGCCGCCGCCGTTGCCGAAGATTCCGCCGTTGCCGCCGGTGCACGGGCCGGAGGTGCATGCGCTGCCGGCCACGTAACCGGTCCAGGTGTAGCCGTTGCCCGCGAGGAGACCGGCGTTCGGGTGATCGGCCGTGCCGTCGCCGAAGAAGATCCGGACGATCCCGCCCGGCTGCTGCGCCGCCGCCGGCACCGAACCGCCGGAGCCCGTGCCGCCACCGGCCTGGCCCCGCGATGGGGGCGCGGAGTTCGGGTGACTGCGATGGCGGACCCCCGAGGGGTCGCGGCCGGGCCGGGTCACACCACTCCGCGGTGCCCGCGGGTGGCCGGTCGCGGGCGCGGGTGATGCCGAGCGCGAAGCCACCGCCTCGCTCGCTCCCGGCGAGGGTGTCGCGTCCGCGGAGGCCACCGGCATCGCCGCGATGGCCGCGCCGATCCCGACCAGAACCGCGAGCGCACCCCACCAGCCCGCATACCGGACGCAACCCGACACCGGCTCGGCTGCGGCGCAGTCCTGGTACCGCGCGGATCGCGTCACAGGGCTAGTCACAGGGCTAGTCACAGGGCTAAGCGTAGGGATCGCGCGTGCAGCCGGACCGACACCCTCGGTAACCGTCTGACGGGCGGTGCTTCTGGTCGTCCGTGCGATGATTCCGACCCGGGAGGTTGTCGTGGGTTCCTGTGAGGTCGCCGAAGCGGGCATCGCCGATCTCCGCGCAGCCCTCGAGGACGGAAGGACCACCAGCGCCGCGCTTGTCGAGGCCTGTCTGCGTCGCATCGAGGCCTATGACCGCAACGGGCCCGCGCTGAACTCCGTGGTGGTCCTCAACGGGGAGGCCCCGGCCGAGGCGGCCGCCTCCGACCGGCGCCGCTCCCGCGGCGAACTGCTGGGTCCGCTGGACGGCATCCCCTACACCGCCAAGGACAGCTACCTCGCCCAGGGCCTCACCGCGGCCTGCGGATCGCATGCGTTCGCCGGCCTGGTCGCCGGCAGGGATGCCTTCGCGATCGAACGACTCCGGCGCGGCGGGGCGATCCTGATCGGGCTGACGAACATGCCGCCGATGGCCAACGGCGGCATGCAGCGCGGTCTGTACGGGCGCGCCGAAAGTCCTTACAACGCCGACTATCTGACCTCCGCCTACGGGTCGGGGTCCTCCAACGGATCGGGCACCGCCACCGCGGCCAGCTTCGCCGCGTTCGGGCTGGGGGAGGAGACCTGGTCCAGCGGACGGGCGCCGGCCAGCTACAACGCCCTGTGCGCCTACACCCCGTCGCGCGGGGTGATCTCGGTCCGGGGCAACTGGCCGCTGGTGCCGACCATGGATGTCGTTGTCCCGCATACCCGCACCATGGCCGACCTGGCCGAGGTGCTCGACGTCATCGTGGCGGACGATCCCGAGCCGCGCGGTGATCTCTGGCGGCTGCAACCGTGGATCCCGATACCCCGCGCGTCGACGATTCGCCCCGCGTCCTACCGCGCACTGATACCCCGCGATCGTGCGGCGGCGCACGAAGTATTGTCCGGCAAGCGGTTCGGCGTGCCGCGCATGTACATCAACGCCGACCCCGACGCCGGTGTCGGCGAGAATCTCGGTATCGGTGGCGCAACCGGTCAGCGGATCGACACCCGGCACTCCATCCTCGAGTTGTTCCAGGCCGCCGCTGCCGACCTGATCGCCGCCGGCGCCGACGTCGTGATGGTCGACCTGCCGGCGGTGTCCAACTACGAACGCGACCGCGCCGACGCACCGTCGATCAAGACCCGCGGGCTGGTCAGCCGGGAGTTCCTCGACCGCGAGATCCTCGACCTCTGCGCCTGGTCCTGGGACGACTTCCTGCGGGCCAACGGCGATCCGGCGATCCCCGACCTCGCCGCCGTGGACGGCAGCCTCATCTGGGTCAAGGCCCCCGGGGAACTGCCCGACCGCACCCAGGGGTTCGACGACGACATCAACGGGTATCCGGACTTCATCCGGGCCCACCCCATCGGCTCCTTCCTCGACATCGAGCACCTGCAGGACGGGATGCGGGGGCTGGAAGAGACGCGAAAGGTCGACTGGGAGAAGTGGATGCACCGGCGTGGACTCGACGCGGTGATCTTCCCGGCCGTCGCCGACGTCGGCCCCGCCGATATGGACGTCAACCCGGCATCGGCTGATCGCGGGTGGCGTAACGGGGTCTGGGTGGCCAACGGCAACCTCGTGCCCCGCCACCTCGGCATCCCGACCGTCACGGTTCCGATGGGCCTGATGGCCGACACCGGCATGCCGGTCGGGCTGACCATCGCCGGGCACGCCTATGACGACACCAAGCTGCTGTCCTACGGTGCCGCTTTCGAAGCCACCGGACAGCGGCGCGTCCCTCCGCCGCGCACCCCGCCCCTCTGAGAGGTCGTCGATCGTGACTGACATCCCCGCTTCCGGCTACCGGATGCCCGCCGAAACCGCTCTGCAGGAACGGATCTGGATGGCCTTCCCCTGCGAAGGCTACAGCCTGGGCGATACCGAAGAAGAGCAGCACGAGGCGCGCTCCACCTGGGCAGCGGTGGCGCACGCGATCGCCGACTTCGAACCCGTCACGATGGTGGTGCTTCCAGGTGACCGTCCGATCGCCGACCGGTACCTGTCGTCGGAAATCGACATCGTCGAGGCCCCGCTCAACGACGCCTGGATGCGCGACATGGGTCCGACGTTCGTTCACGCCGCCGACGGCTCGGTCGCCGCGGTGGACTGGGTGTTCAACGGGTGGGGCGCCCAGGACTGGGCGCAGTGGGACCTCGACGCGAGGATCGGCCGGGTGGTCGCCGAGGCCGCCGGAACACCCGTCATCGACTCCCCGATGGTCAACGAGGGCGGCGGCATCCACGTCGACGGCGAGGGCACGGTGCTGGTCACCGAAACGGTGCAACTCGATCCCGGTCGCAACCCCGGTTTGACCCGGGCCGATGTCGAACGCGAGTTGAGCCGAACCATCGGCGCCACGCACGCGGTCTGGCTGCCGCGCGGTCTCACTCGGGATTTCCAGCGTTTCGGCACCCGCGGGCACGTCGACATCGTCGCGGCGATCACCTCGCCCGGCCGCCTGCTGCTGCACACCCAGTGCGACGAATCCCATCCGGACTTCGCGGTGTGCCGGGAGATCCGGGCCGCGCTCGAGGGAACCCACGATGCGGCCGGACGGAGCTGGGAGATCGCCGAGATGCCCGCCCCGGTGACGCTGACCGACGCCGAGGGCTTCGTGGACTACAGCTACATCAACCACCTCGTCGTCAACGGCGGTGTCATCGCCTGCGGCTTCGCCGACGTCAACGACAGCACCGCCGCCTCGATCCTGGCCGAGGAGTACCCCGGCCGCACGGTGGTCACCGTCGACGCCCGCCCACTGTTCGAACGGGGCGGCGGAATCCACTGCATCACTCAGCAGCAGCCGGCGCCGCTTTCGGCAGCAGAGGCCGCCCTGGCGCCGAGCACCGCGGCTTCGTCGTGACCTACGACGACGTCGATTTCGGCCGCTTCGGGGGACTTGGTCACCGGGTGCCGCCAGACGCCCGACGCACTGGCGTCCGGTGGATAATCCTCTGATGGCCCCCGATGACATCGACGCCCTGCTGACCGGGCTGGTCGAGCAGTCCCCGCCCGGCCGGGAGCGGCTGGTCGGTCTGCTCCGCAGCACCTGTGCCGGCGTGCTGTCGCTGCCCCCGCTGCCCTCGGACATCGTTGTTGCCCAGCCGGAGTCGGCAGAGGAAGCGGTGATCGCCGACTTCGCCGCACAGTTCAGCGTCGACGTCGCCGGGATCTCCGATGAGCAACGGGCCGCACTGGGCGCCGCAGCGGGGCGGGCCACCTTCCCGGTGGTGGTCCAGATGTTCCTCGCGGATTTCCTCCCGCGGGCCCGGGCCGGACTGACGGCACTGGGCCAGCCGGCGGCCTGGGTGCCGGACCGGCCGGCCTGGCAGGCCGACGCCGACGCCTCGGAGCTGGTGTTCACCGGGCTGCTGCCCGCGGTGGCGCGGTTGCGTGAGCTGGATCCGCTGACCACCGAGGTGGTGCGGCTGCGCGGCGCGGTGGCGCACGACTGCCGGCTGTGCAAGTCGCTGCGGGAGGGTAGCGCTCTGGATGCCGGCGGGTCGGAGACCCTGTATTCCGACATCGGAAGTTTCGAGGACTCCCCGCTGCTCAGCGACGCCCACAAGGGCGCGCTGCGCTACGCCGATGCGCTGATCTGGTCGCCCGGCCGCATCGAGCCCGCGACCGTCGCCGCGGTGCGCGAACACTTCAGCCCCGGTCAGGCCCGCGAGCTGACTCTTGACGTGATGCGCAACGCCAGCAACAAGATCGCGGTGGCCCTCAAAGGTGACGCTCCCCGGGTCGAGCACGGGACCGAACGGTATTCGATCGACGCCGACGGCCAGACCGTCTTCGGATGAGGGGCAGCGATGGCGGTGGGCAAGCTCTCGGAGGTAGTGATCGATTGCCGCGACTGCGACCGTCTGGCCTCGTTCTGGTCGGCGGTCCTGGGCGGAACCCCGCAGCGTGAGTCCGAGGAATGGGTGTGCATCCGGATGCCGGATGGTTCCACGGCGGTGTCCTTCCAGCAGGTTCCCGAAGAGAAAAGCGTCAAGAATCGGGTGCACCTCGATGTCGCCGTACCCGACCTTGAGGTGGCGGCCGCACGTTGCGTCGAACTCGGTGCGACCCGGCTCACCGGCCCCAACAGCGATCCGGTCGGGGACTTCATCGTTCTGCTCGACCCCGAGGGCAACGAGTTCTGCGTCGTCACGGACTGAGTGCTCGGCCGGTCCTGCGGTGGCGGGGTGGCGGGGGCTCGTGCCGCTAGGCTTCACAGAGCGTCCGGGCAGGCCGGGGCGCGGGGCGGTAGCTCAGTTGGTTAGAGCCGCGGACTCATAATCCGTTGGTCGTCGGTTCAAGTCCGACCCGCCCTACCGCCGATCCGTTCGGTCAGCCGGATGACCGGCAACTCCCGGTCGGTCTGCTCTTGGTACTTGGTGAATCGGTCCGACTTGGCGGTGATCGCACGCCAGGCTGACTCGCGCTCGGCTCCATGCAGTTGGGCGGCAGTGACGGGGATCGTCCGCCCGCCGATGTCGATCTGAACCTGATCCGGGTGAGCGGCGATGTTGTAGTACCAGGCGGGATTGCGGGGTGCGCCGGCCGCCGACGCGACGATCAGCCAGCTGCCGTTGTCGCCGGGAAACCAGACCAGCGGCGTGCTGCGGGGTTCACCGCTCTTGCGTCCGACGGTGGTCAGCACCAGCCCGTCGGTGCCGCCCATCAGCTTTCCGCCCTTGCGGATGCGCCGGGTGATGACGGCGTTCATCAGCCGCAGAAACCGGCCCTTGGGCTGGCGGGCACCTCGTGACCCGTTGCTCGTGGTGAAGCTCACGGTGCACTCCGATCTGTTCGGTCTTTGAGTACTGCCTGCGCGGCACGGCGCCCGCTCACCAGCGCACCCTGGATCGAGGACGTGTCGCGATGATCACCGGCCACGTAGACCCCCCCGTCGGTGCGAACGGGGCGCTGCAGGGCGAACGGCACCGGCATCGCCGGCAGCGCGTAGCGGATCGGGTAGCTCGCGATGAGCTCCCAGTCCCCGGTCGGCACCCCGTAGAGCCACGCGAGGTGCTCGCGCACTTCGTCGTCACGCTCCGGGTGGTCGGCCGCGCCGAGTGCCGACGCCGCGACCAGGGCACTGCCCGGCGGCGCGTAGTCGGGGGCGGCGTGGCTCATCACCACGGTGTTGACCAGGGGTCCGCGCCGAGCGCCGTCGAGGACGAGCACCGCCTCACCGTCGGCGAGTTCACCCGGCGCACAACTGGGCCGGTAGTACCACGTCGTGACCGAGTGGGCAGCGGGCGCGCGGACGCCGGTCACCAGGGCGGCGGCGCTCGCCGGATCGGTCGCGACGATCACGGCCTCACCGGTGTGCGTGTCACCGCCGACGACGTCCACACCGTGTGCGGAGACCGCACCGACCCGGTGTCCGAGTCGGATGTCGAGCCCGGCGGCGAGTTGCTCGGGTATGCGCTGCATCCCCAGGGCCGGCACGCTCGGGGTGCCCCGGACGAACGACTTGAGCACCACATCCAGGAAGCGCCGTGACGTGGCGAGCTCGGACTCCAGGAAGACCCCGGAAAGGAACGGCCGAAGCACCGTCTCCATCAGCGTGCGGTCCACACCGGCCCGGCGCAGTGCCTGCTCGCTGGTGACGTCGGGGGTGCGACCCAGGTCCGCGACCGACCGGATCGCGCAGGAGGCCGCGTAGGCGCCGAAGCGCGCGGTCGCCAGCGGGGAGCCGATACCCGCCCGCAGGGACGGCAGGGCCCACGAGGGCTTGCGACGCGGGTCGGCGATCCGCTGCACGCGGCGACGCCCGCCCCGCTCGAGGACGATCCGCGCGCCGGCGACGAACGCCTTGAGGTCGAGGGCCCGGTGGTCGAGGACCCGGGCACCCTCGGGGTAGGCCGGGTTGTAGAGCTGGAAGCCGCGATCCAGGCGATAGCCGTCGACCACGTCGGTGCGGATCCGTCCGCCCACGGCGTCCGAGCCCTCGAGCACCACGACCTCCACGCCCCGGCGGGTGAGGTATCGCGCGGCGGCCAGGCCGCTCAGCCCGGCTCCGACGACGACGACGGCCATGGCGCTCACTATTCCGGAGCGCCGGGGGCTGATCCATTCGGGGCTGGCCGGGCGCTGACAGTAAGCTCAGCGCCATGGAACTCAAGGGAGTTAGCGCGATCGTCACCGGCGGCGCATCGGGTATCGGCGCCGCCACCGCGACCCAGCTGGCCGATCTCGGCGCCCGTGTGGTGATCGCCGACATGCAGGCCGAACGCGGGCAGAAGCTTGCCGGGGAGATCGGCGGTGTGTTCGTGCCGGTCGACGTCACCAAGACCGAGCAGATCGTCGATGCCGTCAATACCGCGATGGATCTCGGACCCCTGCGCGCACTGGTGAACTCCGCAGGTGTGGGATGGGCGCAGCGCACCATCGGCAAGGACGGGGAGTTCGCCTCGGCGCACGATCTGGACGCCTACCGCAAGGTCATCGCGATCAATCTGGTCGGCACCTTCGACTGCATCCGCCTGGCGGCCACCGCGATGAGCAGGCTCGAACCCACCGACACCGGTGAGCGCGGCGCGATCGTGAACATGACCAGTGTCGCGGCCTTCGACGGCCAGATCGGCCAGGCCGCGTACTCCTCATCCAAGGGCGGGGTGGTCGGACTGACGCTGCCGGTAGCCCGCGACCTCGCCGCGGTGGGAATCCGGGTCAACACCGTGGCGCCGGGCCTGATCGACACCCCCATCTACGGCGAGGGTGAGGCCTCCGAGGCGTTCAAGGCCAGGCTCGGCCAGTCGGTGCTGTTCCCGCACCGCCTGGGCAAGCCGGAGGAACTGGCGTCGATGGTCATCGAGCTGATCACCAACTCGTACATGAACGCCGAGGTGGTCCGCGTCGACGGCGGCATCAGGATGCCGCCCAAGTAGAAAGGACTGCCATGACGATCACCGCCGCCGCACCGCCGACGAAGGACGTCTACTCTCCGCTGGAACTGTTCGACACCGACCGGCTGCTCGACGACGACGAACGCGACATCGCCGCGACGGTGCGAAAATTCGTCGACACCCGGCTCAAGCCCAACGTGGCCGACTGGTTCGAATCCGGCAGCCTGCCCAAGGAATTGGCCCGCGAGTTCGGCCAGCTCGGTGTGATGGGTATGCACCTGCAGGGTTACGGCTGCGCGGGCACCAACGCCGTCAGCTACGGACTGGCCTGTATGGAGCTGGAAGCCGGGGACAGCGGCTTTCGCAGTTTCGTCTCGGTACAGGGATCGCTGTCGATGTTCTCGATCTACCGCTACGGATCCGAGGAACAGAAGCAGCAGTGGCTGCCGCGTCTGGCGGCGGGCGAGGCGATCGGCTGCTTCGGGCTGACCGAGGCCGATTTCGGCTCCAACCCGGCCGGCATGCGCACCCGCGCCCGACGGGACGGCAGCGACTGGGTGCTCAACGGAACCAAGATGTGGATCACCAACGGCAACCTCGCCGATGTGGCCACGGTGTGGGCGCAGACCGATGACGGGATCCGCGGATTCCTGGTGCCCACCGACGCCCCGGGGTTCACCGCCAACGTCATCCACAAGAAGTTGTCGTTGCGCGCATCGGTGACCTCGGAGCTGGTTCTGGACAACGTCCGGCTGCCGGCCTCGGCGCAGTTGCCCGAGGCGCGCGGACTCGGTGCGCCGCTGTCGTGTCTGAACGAGGCCCGCTTCGGCATCGTGTTCGGCGCGATGGGCGCTGCACGCGACGCGCTGGAGACCACCCTCGCCTACACCGCGAACCGCGACGTTTTCGACCGGCCGCTGTCCAGCTACCAGCTGACCCAGGAGAAGCTGGCCAACATGACCGTGGAACTGGGCAAGGGCGTACTGCTGGCCATTCACCTGGGTCGCATCAAGGACGCCGACGGCATCCTGCCCGAGCAGATCAGCCTGGGCAAGCTCAATAACGTCCGGGAGGCCCTCGCCATCGTCCGGGAGTGCCGAACCCTGTTGGGCGGCAGCGGAATCACCCTCGAGTACTCCCCGCTGCGGCATGCCAACAACCTCGAGTCGGTGCTCACCTACGAGGGCACCTCGGAGATGCACCTGCTGTCGGTCGGTCGGGCGCTCACCGGGCACGCCGCCTTCCGCTGACATGGTCGAGACCATCCGACAGCTCATCGCCGGCCGGTGGCGCGACGGGTCGGGTGGCACGCTCGCGAGCGTCAATCCGGCCCGGCCCGCCCAGGTCGTCGCCCAGGGCAGTCGCGGTGAGGTCGCCGATCTCGATGACGCCGTGGCGGCGGCCCGCGTGGCGCTGCCCGGGTGGTCGGCGACCACGATCCACGCCCGCGGTGCGGTGCTGGCCGATGCGGCGGCCGTCGTCGATCGCAACGCCGACCGGTGGGGTCTGGAGTTGGCGCGGGAGGAAGGCAAGACCAAGGCCGAGGGCATCGGCGAGGTGCGCCGCGCCGCGCAGATCCTGCGCTACTACGGTGCCGAGGGGGACCGGCAGAGCGGGGAGATCTTCGCCTCGCCGCGCGCCGGGGAGCAGATCCTCGTCACCCGCAAACCCGTCGGCGTGGTGGGCGTCATCACCCCGTTCAACTTTCCCATCGCGATCCCGGCGTGGAAGATCGCGCCTGCCCTGGTCTACGGCAACACGGTGGTCTGGAAGCCGGCCAGCACGGTGCCACTGCTGGCGGTGCGACTCGCCGAGGCTCTCACCGCCGCCGGACTGCCGGCCGGGGTGCTCAACCTGATCGTCGGTGACGGGTCGATCGGAACGGCCATGGTCGAGAATGCCGGCGTCGACGCGATCACCTTCACCGGCTCGACCGGCGTCGGCAGGGCGATCGCCGCGGCCGCCGCCGCGCGCGGCATACCGGTCCAGGCCGAGATGGGCGGTAAGAACGCCGCCGTGGTCCTCGACGACGCGGACTTCGATCTGGCTGTCGAGCAGGTGATGTTGGGCGCCTTCCGCTCCACCGGACAGAAGTGCACCGCCACCTCGCGACTGGTGCTCACCGACGGCATCGCCGAGAGATTCCTCGACGCCCTGGTGGCACGGTCCAACGCGCTGGGAGTGGGCGACCCCACCGAGGAGCGGACCGAGATGGGGCCCGTCGTCAGCGAGGTGGCCCGGGCCGGCATCGTCGCCGGCATCGACACCGCCAGGACCCAGGGTGCGACGGTGCTCGCCGGTGGCGGCGCCTACCGCGACGGCGTCCTGGGCGAGGGCTACTTCGTCGCGCCCACCGTGCTCGAACTCCCCGGTCCGGCCGACGTGTGGACCACCGAGTTGTTCGGACCCGTCCTCGCGGTGCGCCGGGCCGCCGACGCGGGGGAGGCGTTCGCGCTGGCCAATGACAGTGAGTTCGGACTGTCCGCGGCGGTGTTCACCCAGGACCTGACGCGCGCCCTGGACGCCATGCAGTGCATCGACGTCGGGGTTCTGCACATCAACTCCGAGTCCGCCGGCGCCGACCCGCACGTCCCGTTCGGCGGTGCCAAGAAGAGCGGGCTGGGCCCCAAGGAGCAGGGCAGCGCCGCGCGGGAGTTCTTCACCCACACCACCACGGTGTACCTGCGCGGCGGAGCGCCGTCCGGATGACCCCGGGAGCCCTCGACGGCGTCGTCGTCGTCGACTTCAGCCGGGTGCTGGCCGGCCCCTACGCCACCATGATCCTGGGTGACTACGGCGCCGAGGTGATCAAGGTGGAGCGTCCGGGTGTCGGGGACGACACCCGGTCCTGGGGGCCGCCCTACGACCCCGACGGTGTGGCGACGTATTTCACCGCGATCAACCGCAACAAACGCTCGGTGACGGTGGACCTTGCCACACCGGCCGGCGTGCAGAAGGCACGGGAACTCGTGTCGACCGCCGATGTCGTGGTGGAGAACTTCCGTCCCGGGACCATGGAGCGACTGGGTCTGGGCTACGAGGATCTGCGGCGGGTTCGCCCGGAGCTGATCTACTGCTCGATCACCGGATTCGGTCACGGCGCCGGTGCCGGCCTGGCGGGCTATGACCTGCTCGTGCAGGCCGTCGGCGGCCTGATGAGCGTGACGGGGCCGGCACCCGGTGTGCCGACGAAAGTCGGCGTGGCACTCGTCGATGTGCTGACCGGTCTGCACGCGCTGTCGGGAATCCTGGCCGCGCTGCACCATCGCGACCGCACCGGGGAGGGTCAGCGGGTCGACACCAATCTGTTGTCCTCGCTGCTGTCGGCGCTGGTCAACCAGGCGTCGGGGTACCTGGGAGCCGCCGTGGTGCCCGGCATCATGGGTAACCGCCATCCCAGCATCACCCCGTACGAGACCTTCGCCACCGCCGACCGGCCGATCGCGGTGGCGGTCGGCAACGACAAGCAGTTCGCGGCCCTCGTCGGCCTTCTCGGTGTTGCGGAGCTGTGTGCAGATCCGAGGTTTGGCTCCAATCCCGATCGGGTGGCCCACCGCGACGCGCTGTGCGCCGTCCTGGGCGAGGTCTTCGCGACCCGCGGCGCAGATCACTGGTATGAGGTCCTCACCGGGGCCGGCGTGCCGGCCGGTCCCATCAACGACCTCGCCGAGGCGTTCGCCTACGCCGAGCGACTCGGCCTGGCCCCGACGGTCGCCGTACCGGGCTGTCGCACCCCCCAGGTCGCCAACCCGGTGACGTTGTCGGCCGCGCCGGTCAGCTACCGGTTGCCGCCGCCGCGACTGGGCGATGAGGCGAACGGCCGCTGAGAACGTCAGTGCCTGGCGGCCGTGCGCTCGATCTGGGTGACGATGTAGTCCAGGACGTCGCGGTGGGGCGCGAAGATGCCGACCCCGAGCGTGTCACTGCGGGCGTCCCAGCTGAAGGCCACCGCGTCGTAGTCGCCGGTGGCGAGCAGTTCATCCAGCCGGTCGATCGCGTCGTCGATGGCTCGTTGACCCTCGGCCAGGCCGGCGTAGCCGCCCGCGCGACCGGTGGGCACGCCGGTGGCTCGCGGCGGCGTGCGGCACTGGTAGGGCCGGATGACGGCATTGCCCCCGCCCGGCGGGCATCCGTGGGCGCTGCCCCGGCGCTGCTGGTGCTCGTAGAACTGCGTCTCGTTGTCGTTGAAGACGAATAGCGTCCGGGCGTACTCGGGTCGGTCGATCATCCAGCCGAAATCGCCGACGCTCCCCGCGCCGCCGTAGCAACTTCGGATCACTTCGAGGGTCATCGGTGGGCTCCTGTCAGGTGTATAACAGGTGTATCGTATGTGTATGGGTCGGACCAACATAGATCTCGACGACGAACTCGTCGCCGTGGTGATGCGCCGCTACGGCGTCGCCACCAAGAAGGAGGCCGTCGATCTCGCCCTGCGCCGTCTCGTCGGTGTGCCCCTCACCCCCGATTTCCTGCTCGGCCTGGAAGGGATCGGCTGGGACGGCTCCCTCGACGACATCCGCCGAGAGCGGCCCGACGAACTGTCATGATCCTGATCGACACCTCCGCGTGGGTCGAGTACTTTCGCGCCACCGGCTCGGCTGCCGCGACGGAGGTGCGGCGACTGCTGTCGAAGAAGGCTGAGCAGGTGGTCATCTGCGAACCCGTCGCCATGGAGATCCTGGCGGGCGCCCTCGCCGAGGATCGGCATACCAAACTTGAGCGATTGGTCAACGGATTGCCCTCGCTGAGAATCGACGACGCCGTCGACTTCCGCAGCGCGGCGGCGATCTACCGCACCGCACGCCGTGCCGGCCAGACGATCCGCAGCATTAACGACTGTCTGATCGCGGCGGTCTCGCTGCGCCACGGCACCCGAATCGTGCACCGCGACGCGGACTTCGAGGTGATCGCGACCATCACCGGACTCGATGCGCGCTACCTGCGCTAGCGAGCCCGAGCGCCTCAGGCGACGTGTTTGTCCAGGAAGTCGTCGATCATCGTCCAGGTCGTCGCCGGCGCCGAGCGCCCTGTCAGCACCCCCAGATGCCCGCCCGGGGCGGTCTCCAACCGGACCTCGGGGGAGTTCGGCAGCAGTTCTCCGACGTGATGGGCAACGGCGACGGGGACGAGGACGTCTCCGGTGCCCGCGATGTTCATCACCGGGACCCGCACGTCGGCGAGGTCGACGAGCTTGTTGGGTCCCTGAATCGTGCCGTGCGCCAGTTCGTTTCGCTGCACCAGGCGTTGATAGACCTGCAAAGTGGCGCGGCCCGGGTAGGCGAGCATGCTGTTCATCAGCCCGTCGATCGCCTCGACCTGGGCCAGGAAATCCCGGTCGTCGCGATAACGCATCAAGGTGATCGGCTTTTTCAGGTAGGTCGTCAGCGACGTCGCCTTGAACAACGGCCCCACGATCTGCGCCGGCAGGCCGCCGAGCATCCGCAGAAAGCCGCCGATGACCCGGCCGCCGGTGTACTTGCCCGCGGAGCGCAGCGGGGCGACCATCTTGTGCTTGCTCAAGTCGAACGGGCTGGCGACCATCGTCACCGACTTGATCGGCAGGTCGTCGTAGGCGGCGGTGGTCAGGATCGAGATCAGTCCACCCAGACACCACCCGATCAGGTGTACCGGTGCGCCGCCGGCGTCGGCGGACACCTTGCGCACCGCGTTCGGTACCACCTCCGAGACCCAGAACTCGATGCCCAGGTCGCGGTCGGAGAGGCCGATCTCGCCGTAGTCCACCAGGTAGGTCCGGTGACCGCGTTGGAGCAGGTGCTCGGTGAGCGAGCAACCGCGGCGCAAATCGAAGCACGCCGACTGGGAGCCCAACGGCGGCACCAGCAGCACCGGATCGCCGCCGAGGGCGACGTCCACCGGCAGAAAGCGGTGCAGAGTGGACTTGTGGCCCTCGTCGATGACCTCCGACGGCATTCGCGTGGTGTCGGCCATGCCGCCCTTGACGAGGAAGTCGAACAGATTGGACACCGCTTGACGGCGTTGCTCCAGCGTCCGGTTTGGCGTCTCGGCCATGTGCCGAGGATACGGCCTCAGACGCGGGCGGAATCCGGTTACGTCACGCCGCACAACGGCGGCTCGCCGGCGGCTATCCGCCGGCCTCGATGGTGGCGACCATCTCTGCGGCCTGCGAACCGCAGACCGGCTGCAGGCTCACCGCACCGCCGGCCAGCAGATCGTCGATGCGGCGTTTGAGGTCACCGGATCCGACGTGTGCCTGCAGGTCCGCGCCCGGGCAGGAGGTCGTGGCGGTGACCTGCTGATGGCTGGCCAGGGTGGCGGAGGTGATGCCGAACGCCTGGGTGGCCCAGGCGAAGGCCAGTGCGGCGCCGTTGAGTTGTGCTTCGCTGACTTTTTCCTCGTCGAAGTTGCCTTCGCAGACCACCAGGAAATGACCGGTGGTGTCGTAGTCGGTGGCGGTGTCCCCGGCGATCGCGGTGCGGCGCAGCGCGAAGATGTTGCCGTCGCGGTCCACGCCGGCGTGGTAGGCGATGTCCACCCAGCCCTTCTCGTCCTGGTGGTAGCGCTGATGCTG
>NZ_JBJTCF010000116.1:0-62384 GCF_046091765.1 Mycobacterium sp. | reverse complement strand
ACGTGGTGGAGGGCGTTTGGGTGGTGAGGGTGTCCTGGACATCGCTTGCGTCGGCGGGCCCGGAAGCGGCGGGGGTTTTGCCGTTGCGGAGTCGGTCTTTGGTCGCGGTGACCGCCGCGGATCCCCCGGCGAGGCCGGTGGCGTATCCGGCGGCGCGCGCCACACTGGGCGGGACGACAGCGGCCGCGGTATACCCGGCGGCGCGGGCGATTCCCGCCCCGGCAGAGCGGGTGCCCGGGGTGGCGGGCGGGTGTGCGCCCGTCGGCGCACCGGCGGGCGGCGTAGATCCTGGGCGGGCCCTGTTGACGGCACCGGCTGCGGCGTTGGCGGCAACACCGGCGGCGGCCTTGGCGGCGACGGCTTCGGGGGCGGCTGCGGTCGCGACACCGGCTTTGGCGGAACGGTAGATCCGGGTGTTAAGTCGGCGCTTCTGGTAGCACCTGTGTAACTATCCGGTAGCAGTGGCGCGGGCATCTGGTAGCGCTTTGGAGGATTGCTTTCGTCCGTGACCGCAGGGGTCGCGGCAAGCGAGAGGAATCGTCTGCGGATGACGGATTACCGGTATGTGATGGGCCTGCTGGTGCAGGGGCTGGCCTACAGGCAGATCGAGGCGATGGCGGGGTGTTCGCATCGGGCGATCGCCCGGGCCCGGCGTGTGCTCGATGAGGAGCAACTCAGCAGCGCCGAGCAGGTCGCCGCGCTGTCGGCGGAGGATCTGGATCGGCTCTTCGCCGATGGCCGCAAGAACGTGGCTGGGGAGTTCGTGGCGGTGGATATCGACAAGGTCGTCACGGCACGGCTGGGTCGTAAGAAGCCGCCGCTGAAGGTGCTGTGGGGTCAGTACCTGAAATCCCACGCTGCCCCGGGTGCTCGGTTCTACGGGTATGAGCGGTTCTGCCAGGTCGTCACCGAGCACGTCCGGGTCAATGATCTGACGCTGCCGATCGCCCACGTGCCAGGGCATACGATGCAGGTCGATTGGGCGGGCACGATGATGCAGGTCACCGATCCGATCACCCGGGCGGTGACGCCGGTGGCGGTGTTCGTGGCGACGTTGCCGTTCTCGGGCATGGTGTTCGCCTACGGCTACCTCGATGAGAAACAGCCCGCCTGGTGCGATGGGCATCGGCGGGCGTTCGAGTATTACGGCGGGGTCGCCCAGGTGATCGTCCCGGACAACGCTTCGACGGCGTCGAACCAGATCAGCCGCACTGACCGGGCGCGAGACGTCAACGCCTCGTATGCGGATTTCCTGGCCCATTACGGGGCCGCGGCGGTGCCCACACGCTCGAATCGTCCGCGGGACAAAGGAAATGCCGAAGCCGGGGTGAAGGTCGTCACCAACTGGGTGATCCACTTCCGGTCCGACCGGGTGTTCGCCTGCCTCGATGACCTCAACGACGCGGTCGCCGCCCAAGTCGAGGCGATCAACGACCGCAGACCGTTTCGCGGGGAGCCGCGGTCTCGGCGGGAGTGGTTCGACGGCCATGAGCGCGATGAGCTCATGGCGTTGCCGGCGCAGCGGTGGGAGCCGGTGACCTGGCGCAAAGCGAAGGTGCACCGGGATTGGCATATCCAGCTCGACACCATCAAGTACTCGGTGCCCTACCGGTTCGCCGGCCGCTCGGTGGACGTGCGGATCATCGGCACAGCGATCGAGGTGCTCGCCGACGGGCAGATCATCGCCACCCATCAACAGGGCCGGCACCGCAATGGGTACGTGACCGACCCCGAGCACGCGCCGCCGCACTACGAATCGGTGGCCGGGTTATGGACCCGCGGGATATAGGGGGAAGCAATGTTGAAGAGGAATCAACGGGCGGGTGTCGAGGACCGCTGGACAAAAACGATCCGAAGCGCCGACGGCACCTCACAGACAGTGCCGAGCGCGCAGCACGGCCGGGGAAGCCGTTGGCGTGCAAGCTTTGTCGATGACAGCGGCCGCGAGCATTCGAAGGGTTTCACCCGGAAGGTCGATGCCCAGCGGTGGCTTGACGAGGTGACCGCTGCCCTTGTCACGGGCCAGTATTGCGATCCGAAGGCGGGGCAAGTGACCTTCCGCGAGTACGCGGAGCGTTGGCGGAAGATGCAGATCCAGCGGCCCAGTTCGCGTGCTCATGTCGAGACGATGTTGCGTCGGCATGCCTATCCGGTGTTCGGGGATCGCCCAATTGCTTCGATCTTGCCGAGCGACGTTCAGGCGTGGGTGAAGGGATTGGAGTTGGCGCCGGCAACGGTCGGTGTCGCACACGGCATCGTCTCCACGGTCTTCAAGTCTGCGATTCGGGATCGTCGGATCGTTTCGAATCCATGCGAGGGGACGAAACTGCCGAAGGTTCACCGTGCTCCGGTTGTGCCGCTGACTACCGAGCAAGTTGCGGCAGTGCGGGACGCGCTTCCAGCGGAACTTCGCGCGCTCGTGACGCTCGCTGCGGGCACGGGGATGCGGCAGGGGGAATGCTTCGGCCTCACGGTGGACCGGGTCAGATTCCTTGAGCGGGTGGTGACGGTTGATCGTCAACTCGTCACGGTGCAGGGGCAGAAGCCTTCCCTGGCCCCACCTAAGACGCGGGCGAGTGTGCGCGCCATTCCCCTCCCCCAGGTCGTTGTGGACGCCCTGGCGGAACACCTGGCGGCCTTCCCGGCTGACTCTGGCGGCCTGGTGTTCACGCTGTCTCGCAAACCGATCACAAGGTCGGTGTTCGGGCACAAGTGGCGCGCGGCGGTGAAGGCGGCGGGCCTGCCGGCAGGGACGGGATTTCACGCTCTGCGCCACTACTACGCGAGTTTGTTGATCCGGCACGGGGAGAGCGTGAAGACGGTTCAGTCCCGTCTCGGCCACGCAAGCGCGGTCGAGACACTGGACACCTACAGCCATCTGTGGCCCGATTCTGATGACCGGACGCGGGACGCAATCGACTCGGCCCTTGGAACTACTGCGGACGATCTGCGGACGATTGACGGCTCAAAAGGCTGAAACCACAGCTCACAGGCGTGGGGCGGACGAGTTGGCCTGTAAGCCGGATTCTGTCCCGCCGCGCCGGATCCCGGCGCGGCGGCGGCGACCATCCATCTGGGCACACCGTCGCCGGGTGCCTCGAGCGGCCTACCCGCAGGCTCGGGCGAGCAGCCCTCGAGCGCCTGCGCAGCCGCACCAGGTGCGGCCTTCTGGCCTTGCTTCGGGTGGGGTTTACCGAGCCACCCCGGTCACCCGGGATGCTGGTGCGCTCTTACCGCACCGTTTCACCCTTACCGTCCACCCCGGGGGGCGGGCGGCGGTCTGTTCTCTGTGGCACTGTCCCGCGAGTCACCTCGGATTGCCGTTAGCAATCACCCTGCTCTGTGAAGTCCGGACTTTCCTCGACCCGCACAGCGAGCCGCGGCCGCCCGGCCAACTCGTCCGCGCTATGTAACCTACTGGGTCGCCAGGGTGTTCCGCGAGCGGCGGCTACCTGTCGGCCACCGGCGGCTACCAGCGGCCGGGCCCGGCGCCCTTGGGGGCCATGTGCCAGTCCGCCTTACGGTAGACCAGCCAGCGCATCTCGATCGGACACTGCTCGCGCGGCACGTCGAAGGTGTCGCGGCCGCTGACCCAGTCCGCGTACCAGCTGGTCGGGGGCCACGCCTCGGCCGGCAGATGGTCCTTCTCGTAGTCATAGACCGACTCGTCGGAGACCAGCTCCAGCGGCAGCATCGCCGCCGCGGCCGCCACCTCCGGGTAGGTGAAGATCGAGGTGTAGGTCTGCTGGCCGAGTTCGCGCGCGGCGTTGTCGGGGACGTAGGAGCCGCGGGCCAGGAACGTGTTGAACACCAGCCGGCCGCCCGGAGCCAGCACACGGGCGGCCAGTTCGAAGATGCGGCGCAGCTGATCGGTGTTGCGGAAGTCGGAAACCACCTCCGAGAGCAACACCAGTTGGTAGTCGTCGCGCAGATCCTCGGTCGCGGCGAAGACGTCGCGCTGCAGCACCCGAACGCTCAGCCCCTCCCGCTGCGCCTCGGTGCGGATGATCTCGGCGAACTTCTCGGTCATCTCGACGGCGTCGACGGGGTGGCCGCGCCGGGCCAGAGCCAGGCTGTTGCGGCCCGTTCCCGCTCCGATGTCGAGCACCGGAAACCCGGCCGGCTCGTCGGCCTCGCCGGCCAACGCCGAGACCCGCGCGTCGGGCTCGGTGCCGAAGTACGGCGGTTCACGGGTGGCGACCCAGTTGTTGTAGGCACCCTCGACGGTGAACCACTCCGGCTTGACGGTGTAGGTGACCGTGAGACCGACCGGCGCGTCGTAGCTGATGACGATGTCCGACCGGGGGGACTCCAGGTAGGCCGCGGTGAGCTGGCCGCGGAGCACCTCCCGCAGGTGGGCGAGTTCGTCGGCGTTGAACTGGACCCCGATCGCGCTGAACGTCCGGTCGCACATCGCGACGTAGTCATCCACCATGCCCGGCACGGCCGGCAGTTTGATCGTCCCGTTGACCACGGCACGCCGGAGCAGCCGGCGCGTCAACGCGTCCCGCGGGGGCGCCCCGGCGGATGCGCCGGTGGGATCTGTCGGTGGTTTTTCCACACCGCATCTCTACACGACGTCGGGCCGCCGAGGCCAGTCCGCCCCGGCCCGGGCTTATCCGCGGAGGTAGGACGTGTCGTTGACCAGCCGCACCGAGGCCCCGCTGTCGGGATAGAACTCGGCGACGCTCAGCGAGGCCAGGTCCAGGTGCAGCCGCTGCAAGATCGAGGCACCCGCCCCCAGCGCCAGGCGCAGCAGCGTTTTGATCGGTGTCACGTGCGAGACGACCAGCACGGTGCCGGGGCCACGCTCGGCGATGACGCCGTCAAGGAAGCGCTGCACCCGAGTCCGGACCTCGTCGAAGCTCTCCCCCTCCGGCGGCCGGATGCTGGTGTCGCTCAGCCAACGGCCGTGCAGTTCGGGGTGGCGTTCGGCGGCCTCGCGGAACGTCAGTCCCTCCCAGTGGCCGAAGTCGGTCTCGACCAGATCCTCGTCGACACTCACCGGCAGCCCCAGCGCCCCGGCGGCGGCGGCGGCCGTGTCGTGGGCCCGGCGCAGCGGAGAGGACACCACCGCCGAGATGCCGCCCCGCCCGGACAGGTAGCGGGCGGCGTCCTCGGCTTGCCGGCGGCCGAGGTCGGTCAGCGCCGGGTCGCCGCGGCCGGAGTAGCGGCGCTGTTGGGATAACTCGGTCTGGCCGTGCCGCAGCAGCAGCAGCCGGGTCGGGGCACCCCGGTTGCCGGTCCAGACCGCGGGCGGAACGGCCAGGGCGCCGGGCGGCGGGTCGCCCACCGGCACGCCGGCTACCTGGTCGGCGTCCATCGCCGCGCCGGCTACCTGGTCGGCGTCCATCGCCGCGCCGGCTACCTGGTCGGCGTCCATCGCCGCGCCGGCTAATTGGTCGGCGTCCATCGCCTCGTTGGCCAACCGGTCGGCGTGCTTGTTGCGCTCGCGGGGAATCCAGTCGCAGGTGAAGGACGCGAAGGTCGACGCGAGGGCGCGGGCCTGCTGGTGCAGCTCGGCCATCGCCGGGTGCTTGACCTTCCAGCGTCCGTTCATCTGCTCGACGACGAGTTTGGAATCCATCAACACCGCGACGTCGTCCGCGCCGAGCCGGCGCGCCTCCTCGAGTCCGGCGATGAGGCCGCGGTATTCGGCCACATTGTTGGTGGTGTGCCCGATCGCCTGCTTGTGTTCGGCCAGCAGGGTGGCATGGTCGTCCGCCCACACCACGCAGCCGAAGCCCGCGGGGCCGGGGTTCCCCCGCGCACCCCCGTCTACTTCGACGATCACCCGCACTGGTCCACCCGGTTCATCCGGCGAAGCGCACCAGCAGGGCCCGGCATTCCGGGCAGCGCGGAACCTCGTCCTCGGCAGCCGCGGAGATCCGCGCCAGTTCGCCGCGGTCGAGTTCGATACGGCAGGCCCCGCAGCGCCCGTTGAGCAGCCGGGCGGCGCCGATCCCCGCCGACGAGCGCTGCCGCTCGTAGGGTTCGAGCAGCTCGGGATTCAGATCGGCGGCCAGTCGCGCGCGGTCGGCGGTGCGTTCGGCGCGGGTGTTCTCGATGTCGGCGAGTGCCTGGTCGCGCGACTGGCGCGCGGCGATGATCTGTTGATCGAGATCGTCGACGGCGCGCTGGCCCGCCGCGTGGTCGGCAGCGAGCTGTTCGCGTCGCTCCATCAATTCCAGCAGCGCGTCCTCCAGGCTTTCCCGGCGCCGCTTGAGCGTGCCCAGTTCGTGCTGGAGTTCCTCGAGCTGTTTGGCATTGACCGCTCCGCCGTCGAGCAGCCCGCGGTCGCGTTCCTCGCGGGACTGCACGGCGTCGACCTCGGACTCCTGCCGGGCGATCTGCGCGTCGAGGTCCTCCAGCGCCAGGCTCAGCGCAGCGAAGGTGTCGGCGGCCTCGCGATGGTCGGCCTCGAGCTGGGAATAGCGCTGCTGCTCGGGCAGGTTGGCGCTGCGGTGGCCCAGGCGCGACAGCTCAGCGTCGACATCGGCCAACTCCAGCAGCCGGCGTTGCAAAGCCGCGTCAGCTTTCATCACTGCTCCCGGTGACGGCCAGGTTCCACGGATCGGTGCGCAGCGGGCTGACGGTGACCGCCAATGCATCACCGAACCGCGCCCGCAGCAATGCCGCGGCCTGGGTGCACCAGGGGAACTCACTGGCCCAGTGGGCGACGTCGATCAGTCCCACCGCGCTGGCCCGACGGTGCTCGTCGGCAGGATGGTGACGGAGGTCGGCGGTGAGGTAGGCCTGCACGTCGGCGCTCTCAACGGTGGACAGCAGCGAGTCGCCCGCACCGCCGCACACCGCGACCCGCGAAACCGGGCGGTCCGGGTCACCCGCCGCCCGCACGCCCCACGCGGTTGCCGGCAGTGCGGCGGCCACGCGGGCGACGAGATCGGCGAATCGCTCCGGGCGGGGCAGCGAACCGATGCGGCCGATGCCGCAACCGGCGGGCATCGAAGCGCCGCGGTCGGAGGCCGAGTCGAGCACCTCCTCGACGGTGAGTCCCACCGCCTCGGCCAGGGCGTCGGACACGCCGGGGTTCGCCGCATCGGCGTTGGTGTGCGCGGTGAACAGCGCCGCGCCGCTGCGAATCAATCGGTGCACGAGCATCCCTTTCGGATAGTCGGCAGCCACCGAATGCACGCCCCGCAGCAGCAGTGGGTGGTGCGAGAGCAGCAGCCCGCCCCGGCCCACGGCGTCCACGACCTCGGCGGTGGCGTCCACGGCGACCGTCACCGACTCGATCGGCTCGGCGGGGTCTCCGCACACCAGCCCGACCGCGTCCCAGTCGCTGGCCAGGTTCGGCGGGTAGGCCTCATCGAGTACGTCGATGACGTCGGCCAGTCGCACGCTCACCGAAGCCCCTCGGCGATCGCCTCCACGAGCACCGGCCACTCCGGCCGTACCGCGGCACGAAGGTAATCGGGTCCAAGACCCACGAAGGTGTCGCAGCGGCGGATGGCGATTCCGCCGGCCGCGAGCCGTTTGCGCATCAGCGGGGCGTCGGGAACGCCGAACAGCACGAACGGCGCCGTACCGTCGACGACCTCAAGACCCAGCCCGCGCAGGGCGTCGGCCATCCGGGTGCGCTCGGCCGCCAGCACCGCGGCGTCGGCAGCGGCCTCGGCGATCGCGGCGGGCTCGCAGCAGGCGGTGATCGCCTCCAGTTGCAACGTGCCCAGCGGCCAGTGCCCGCGTCCCGCCGCCAGACGGGCCAGGACGTCGGGGGCGCCCAGCGCGTAGCCGACCCGCAGGCCCGCCAGCGACCAGGTCTTGGTCAGACTGCGCAGCACCAGGACATCGGGCAGTCCCAGCCCGGCCAGCGACTCCGGTTCGCCCGGCACCGCGTCGGCGAACGCCTCGTCCACGACGACCAGCCGTCCGGGCCGCCGCAGGGAGAGGATCTCCCGCCGGTCGTGCAGCACGCCGGTGGGGTTCGTCGGGTTGCCCACCACCACCAGGTCGGCCGCCTCGGGAATCACAGCGTCACCCAGACCAAACGGCGGCGGCAGCACCGCGTGGTGGGTCGGCACTCCCGCGGCCTGCAGCACCGCCTCGGGTTCGGTGAACGCCGGCGCGACCAGGACGGCCAGTCGCGCATCCAACCGCGGCAGCAAAGCGAACCCCTCCGAGGCGCCGGCCAGCAGCAGCACCCGGTCCTCGCCGACCGCGTGCCGGCGAGCCACCGCCGACACCGCGGCGTGTTCGTCGGCGGCTGCCGGGTAGGACGCCAGATCCGGCAGCCGATGGGCCAGTCGCGCGAGCAGCCAGGGCGGCGGTTGGGACCGGCGGACGTTGACGGCGAAGTCGAGCATCCCCGGCAGCACGGCCTGGTCGCCGTGATAGCGCGAACCGGGGCGCGGCGTCCCGCTCTCCTGCTGCCCAGTCACGACTAGCACAGTAGTGCGCGGCGGTCGGCCGGGCCTGCGGGTGGCCTTGGTTGCGAACCGATGTTGACACCACAGCTGACGCCGGTGCTAACAATGGTCTGGTGGCCCGCCCCGAGTTGGTGATCTTCGACCTCGACGGAACCCTGACCGATTCCGCCGAGGGCATCGTCGCCAGTTTCCGCCACGCGCTGGCTGCGATCGGCGCCGAAGCCCCCGACGGCGACCTGGCCGACCGCATCGTGGGGCCCCCGATGCACAGCACCCTGGCGGCCATGGGGCTCGGGGCACGCGCCGACGAGGCGATTGCGGCGTACCGGTCGGACTACTCCGAGCGGGGCTGGGCGATGAACGCCCTCTACGACGGCGTAGCCGAGTTGCTCGGCGATCTGCGCTTGGCCGGGGTCCGGCTTGCGGTGGCGACCTCCAAGGCCGAACCCACCGCGCGCCGCATCCTCGACCACTTCGCCCTCGCCCAGCACTTCGAGGTCATCGCCGGAGCCAACCTCGACGGATCCCGCGCGACCAAGGCCGAGGTCCTCGGGCACGCCCTCAACCAGTTACAGCCACTACCCGACGGCATCGTCATGGTCGGCGATCGGGCCCACGACGTGCAGGGTGCCGCCGCGCACGGCATCGCCACCATCGTGGTCGGCTGGGGGTACGGCCGCACGGACTTCGACGACGCCGCGCCCGCCGCACCCCCGCCAATCACGCACGTGCGGACCGTCGCTGATCTCCGGGAGGCACTCGGTGTCTGACGCGACGCTGCATGTGACGTTCGTGTGCTCGGGCAACATCTGCCGATCGCCGATGGCCGAGAAGATGTTCGCCCATCAGATCAGCCAGCGCGGTCTGGCGGAGCGGGTGCGGGTCAGCAGCGCCGGCACCGCCGACTGGCACGCCGGCGCGGCCGCCGACGACCGCGCGGCCCGGGTGCTGCGCGAGCGCGGGTATCCCGACGCCCACCGGGCCGCCCGGGTCGACCGCGACCACCTGGGTGCCGACCTGGTGGTCGCCCTGGGCCGCAACCACTTCCGGATGCTCGCCCAGTGGGGCGTCCCGGCCGAGCGGTTGCGCATGCTGCGGTCGTTCGACCCGCGGACCGGCGAACCCGCACCCGATGTCGAGGACCCCTACTATGGCGACCACACAGACTTCGAGGAGGTGTGCGCCGTCATCGAAGCCGCGCTGCCGGGACTGCACGCCTGGGTCAGCGAACGATTGGCAGCAGACTGATGCGCAGGTGGAGTTTCCTGCTGCGGCCCGGCTGGCTGGCGCTGGCGCTGCTGGTGGTGACCTTCGCCTACCTGTGCCTGACCGTTCTCGCCCCGTGGCAGCTCGGCAAGAACACCGCGACGTCCCGGGAGAACCGGCAGATCCAGGCCGCGCTTGTTCTCGACCCCGTTCCGGTGACAACCTATCTGCCGCAACAGGACTCGTCCGCTCCCGACGCACAGTGGCGGCAGGTCACCGCGAGCGGCCGGTATCTTCCCGACGCGCAGGTACTGGCGCGCCTGCGCGTCGTCGACGGTGCGCCCGCCTACGAGGTTCTCACCCCGTTCGCGGTGCAGGGTGGCCCGACCGTTCTGGTCAATCGCGGCTACGTACGACCCGAGCAGGGCACCGCGGTGCCCGATATTCCCCCGCCGCCGAACACGCCGGTGACGATCACCGCGCGGCTGCGTGACTCAGAGACGGCACCACCGCAGAACAGGACGCCGTTACGCGAGGGTGGCTATCGCCAGGTCTACGCCATCGACACCGGGCAGATCGCCGGACTGACGGGCACCGCACTGACGGGTTCCTACCTGCAACTGGTTGAGAACCAACCCGGCGGCCTGACCGTGCCGCGCCTGCCCAAACTCGACGCCGGCCCCTTCCTGTCCTACGGCATCCAATGGATCGCGTTCGGCATCGTGGCTCCGATCGGTCTGGGCTACCTGATCTTCGCCGAGATCCGGATGCGGCGGCGGGAGGCGGCCGCGCGGGCGAAGTTCGCCGAATCCGCCGCGCCACTCACCGTCGAGGAGAAGCTCGCCGACCGCTACGGCCGACGGAGCTGATCGCCACGGCCGTCGTGGCCGACGCGACCTGAACGGCGCGCGACAGCCGCACCGCGCGACGCAGGTCGTCGACGTCCGGCCGGCGCCCCTCACCCAGGGAGGGCCGGATCTCCAATTCGTGGCGATACTGGGTCGGGCCGCCGAGCTGCACGCCGAGTGCGCCGGCGAACGCGGCTTCGGTGACTCCGGCGTTCGGACTGGGATGACGGGAGGCATCGCGCCGCCACGCGCGCAGCGCTGCGGCGACCGAGCCGCCGGCCAACGGCGCACACAGCGCCACCAGGACCGCCGTCACCCGCGCCGCCGCATAGTTGGCAATGTCGTCGAGTCTGGCTGCGGCCCAGCCGAACCGGAGGTAGCGCGGCGACCGGTGGCCGATCATGGCGTCGAGGGTGTTGATGCCGCGATAGGCCAACACCGCCGGGACTCCCCCGACCGCCGCCCACAGCAGTGGCGCCACGTGCGCATCGGAGGTGTTCTCGGCGACCGATTCCACTGCGGCCCGGGTGAGACCGGGACCATCGAGCGCGGCCGGGTCCCGCCCGCACAGCGCGGGCAGTACACCGCGCGCACCGTCAAGGTCGCCGGCGTCGAGCAGATCCGCCATCGCCGACCCGGTGCGCGCCAGCGTGGTTCCGCCCAGCGCCGTCCACGTCGCGGCCGCGATGATCGCCGCGCGGGGGATCCCCCGGCGCGCCCGTCGCTGCGCCAGCACTCCCCCACCGGCCAGACCGGAAACCAGCACGGCGGTGTACAGCACACCCACACCGCGGTTATCGCGGTAGACACGTTGCTCCAGACCAGCCGCGAGCGCACCGAAGCCGGCCACCGGGTGACCGCGGCGGGGATCGGCGAACACCACGTCGGCGAGGTAGCCGAGGAGAATCCCGGCGGGCCCCGGCCGTCGGAGCGCGGACACCCCGGCAGCCTGCCACACCCGGCCGCTCGATTTTCGGGTAGTCGGCTACCTAGGACCCCGCGTCGGTTGCCGCCGAAGATGAAGGCATGGACCTGACGGACGACCGCGTTGACGCTCACGAGGCCGCCTTGCGCCGGCTACCCGAAACACATTCACTGCTGCTGCGACTACGGCAGGCGGGTGTCGCCGATCCGCTGATCTGCGACTACCTGCACATCGAACCGGAGGGGCTGCACACCCTGCTCGAGGTGGCCGAGCGGAAACTGGCCACCGAACTGGCCCGAGGCTGACCGGCCGGTCCGGATTTCGGAGTCCTGGTTCGGGCCTCCTGCCCGCCGGACAGCCCCTAAAATTTCCCCGTGGGGGACTGGCCACTGATAGGTCGCACCGAGGAGATGAAGGTCGTCGCCGAGGCCCTGGCCGACGGCGGGACCTCCGGCTCCGACGGTGCCGGAATCGTGATCGCCGGTCGCGCCGGCGTCGGCAAGACCCGACTGGCCCGCGAGGCGGTCGAGGCGGCGGAGAGTCGCGGCTGGCTCGTCCGCTCCGTGTCGGGAACCGCGGCCGCGCAGGGGGTCCCGCTGGGCGCGTTCGCGCAGTGGATGGACACGATCGACGCCAACCCGGTCAATGTGGTGGCGGCGGGGATCGCCGCCCTCACCGCCGCGCCCGACCACACCCCGGTGCTGATCTCCGTCGACGACGCCCATCTGCTCGACGAGCTCTCCGCGTTCGTGCTGCACCAACTGGTGCGGCGGCGCGCGGCGGTGGTGGTGGCCACGATTCGCTCCGGCCAGCCCGCGCCCGAGACGGTCACCGCGCTGTGGAAGGACGGCCATCTGCGTCGCCTTGACCTTCAGCCGCTGTCGCGACCCCAGAGCGACACGCTTCTCGACGCCGCGCTCGACGGTGCGCTGGGCTCGGATTCCGCCGCCCGCATGTGGGATCTCACCCGCGGCAACGTGCTTTTCCTGCGCGCGCTGGTCCGCCAGGAACTGCAGTCGGGCCGGCTCGCCGAAGTGGACGGCTCCTGGCGCTGGACGGGCGAGATGGATGCCTCCCCCACCCTGGTGGATCTGGTCGACCTCTACATCGGAGCGGCTCCCGAACCCGTGCTGGAGGTTCTCGACCTGGTGGTCGCCGCCGAGCCTCTCGAGTTCGCCCACCTTCGCGCCCTCGCCGATGCCGACGCCATCGAAGAGGCGGAGCGCCGCGAGTTGATCTCGGTGTCGGACACCTCAGCCGACGGTGTGGTGCGCGTCGCCCATCCGCTCTACGGCGAGGCCCGCCGCGCCCACACCGGTCCGGTGCGGGCCGCCCGGCTGCACGGTCGCGTCGCGTCGGCGATGAACCCCGCCGCGAGCACCGGCGGCCGCCCGCCCGACCCGGTCAGGCTCGCCCTGCTGTGGGCGGACTCGGATCTGCCGGGTGATGCCGGGGTGTTCCTGCCGGGCGCGCAAACGGCGTTCCTGCGCCTTGACCTACCCCTGACCCATCGGCTTGCCGAGGCGGCCGTGGCCGCCGGCGCGGGTGCGGAGGCCGAAGTCCTGCTCGGGATCTCACTGGCCCGGCTCGGCAGGGCCGACGCGGCCGAGCAGGTGATCGACTCGATCGCGACCGACCCCGCGCTGGGCTGGCTGACCGCGACGATTCGGGCGGCGAACATGCTGTTCACCCGCCGCCAGCCGGAGGCGTCCTGGGCGATTCTCGAGGACGCCCTGGCGACCGCCCCGGCCGCGGAGCGCCCGTCGCTGCTGGCCTTCCGAGTGGTGCAGCTGGCGTTCGCCGCTCGACCGGCCGAGGCCGCAGCTCTGGCCGAGACGATCGACCACGACCAGGTGACGGCGTTTCCGGCGACGGTCCTGACCAGCGGGACGACCCTGGCAGCGGGCGATCTGGGCCGCCTGGAGGCGGCCACCACCGCCGCCGCGGAGGGCACCCGGCTGGCGGCCGCTTCGCCGCATGCCGCGTTCCAGGCCGTCGGCCTGAACCTGCTCTACGCGGACGCACTGGTCATGGCCGGCCGCATCGCCGACGCGCTCGCCCTGGCCGGCCACGTCAACGAGCAGTGGGCCGACATCCCCCGGATTCCGACCACCGTCGCCACCGCGATCGACGGAATCGCCGCGCTGGCACACGGCGATGTGCGCGTGGCCCGGGATCGGCTGCGGACGGCGATCGCCGAGAACGAGTTCCGCCAGGACACCAGCGGTCTGGCCTACATGTTGTGGGTGCCCTACACCGAGGCGCTGGCCCGTGGCGGTCAGACCGAGGACGCGGTGGCGGCGCTGGAAACCACGCAGCACAACAGCCACCCCTCCTACCCGTTCCTGGAATCCGCCCGGCTGCGCGCGGCCGCCTGGGTCGCGGCGTCCCGCGGCCGCACGTCCGAGGCTCTCGCGCTGGCCCGGGAGGCCGCGGAGTTCGCCCGCGCCCACGGACAGCACGCGCGCGAGGTGATTTGCCTGCAGACCGCCCTGCAGTTCGGCGACACCCACAGCGCCGACCGGCTGGGCGAACTGGCCGACATCGTCGAGGGGCCGCGCGCCGAACTGGTGGCCCGCTGGGCTGCCCAGCTGGGCGCCCACGACGGCGACGCTCTGCTGGGCATTTCGGCCGAGCTGGAGGAGCTCGGTGACCGGATCGCGGCCGCCGACGCGTCGGCCCAGGCGGCGCTGGCCTTCGAGCGCGACGGCCGCCGGGGGGCGCGGCTGACCGCCTGCGGGCGGGCGACCCGGCTGATCGACGACTGCGCGGCGACGACCCCGGCAACTCAGACGGTTGCCACGCCCCTACCGTTGAGCAGCAGGGAACGTGAGATCGCTGTCCTCGTCAGCGAAGGTATGTCCAACAAACAGATCGCCGATGCCCTCACCATGTCGGTGCGCACCGTCGAGGGCCACATCTACCGCGCCTGCAACAAACTGGGCACCGCCAACCGAACCGAACTGGGCCGCCTGGTCGCGCAGTTCTGAGCGGCGGAAATCGAGTAGTGGACTACGCAGTGCCACAGCCCGGCCCGCTGCCACGCTGAGCATCATGCGCACCGTGTTGTCGGAACCCGTCGCTACCGTTGCCGACGGGGAGGAATCAACGATGACCGAAAATTCGGATGGCCAAGTGGGAGCACGACCGGCGGTCCCGGAGGCCTGGCCGGAATATCTCCGGCGGATCAGCGGAGGCCAGACCCAGGCGCAAATCGCCGCGCGGATCGGGATCGGGCGGCTCTCGGTGTGCAACTGGCTGCACGGCAAGACCCACCCGAAGGCCGAGACCGTGATCGCGGTGGCCCGGGTCTACGGGCGCCCACCGGTGGAGGCGCTGCTGGCGGCGTCCTACCTGCAGGCCGACGAGATCGACCAGCCCGTCGAGGTCCGGGCGTCACTTCGCGAGGTCGCCGACTCCGATCTTGCGACCGAGGTGCGCCGCCGGCTCACCGAAACGCCGGGGTGAGTCGGGCTCAGAAAACGACGGTCTGATTGCCGTCGCGGATGATCCGGTCCTCGCAGTGCCACTGCACCGCGCGGGACAGCACCGCGCGTTCGACGTCGGCACCCAGGCGGACCAGGTCCTCGACGCTGTGCCGGTGGTCGACGCGCACCACGTCCTGCTCGATGATCGGACCCTCGTCGAGGTCCGCGGTGACGTAGTGGGCGGTCGCGCCGACGAGTTTGACCCCCCGCTCCTTGGCGCGGCGGTAGGGCGCCGCCCCGATGAAGGCGGGCAGGAACGAGTGGTGGATGTTGATCAGCGGACAGCCCACCTCGCCGAGGAACGTCGGCGTCAGGATCTGCATGTAGCGGGCGAGCACCACCAGGTCGACATTGCCGCGCAACAGATCGAGCTGGCGCTGCTCGGCCTGCTCGCGGATGTCCTTGGTGGCCGGGATGTGGATGAACGGCACACCGAAGGGGCGGACCTGATCGGCCAGATCGGCGTGGTTGGCGATCACCATCACCACCGACATGTCCAGTTCGCCGCGCCGGTTGCGCCACAGCAGATCCAGCAGGCAGTGGTCCTCGATCGAGGCCATCAGGGCGACCCGCTTGGGTTTGGCCGCCTCGGTCAGCCGGAAGTCGATGCCGAACGGCTCGGCCACCCGCGTGGTGAACTCGCGTTCCAGATCGGCCCGGGCGGCCGCCAGCCCCGGCAGGTGAAAGATCGTGCGCTGCATGAAGACCCCACCGGTCTGCTGGGTGGAGTGCTGGTCGAGCGAAACGATGTTGGCCCCGGCATCGGCGAGGAACGAGGTGATCGCCGCGACCAGCCCGGGCCGGTCGGCACAGCGCAACAGCAGCCGCCCGATGTCCTTGACCGGCAGGGCGGCGTGCCCGCGGGGGTACTCGCCCTCAGCTGGCCCGGGCATCACACAGTCCTTATCCGGTCTGTCGGTGGGTGTTGCGGGTCGACTCTAGCAAACACCGGGGCACGCGCCGTCCCGCACTTCGGTGGGCGCGGAGGGTATCGAACCCCCGACCGCTGGTGTGTAAAACCAGAGCTCTACCACTGAGCTACACGCCCGTCGCCCGCGCAGGTTACCTCAGGACTTCAGGGCGGCCAGCGCCTCGGTCCACAGCTGCTGATCGCGCGGTTCGCCGGGTCCCTTGCACTCGGCGAACCGGATCACCCCGGAGCGGTCGATGACGAAGGTGCCGCGGTTGGCGAAGCCGGCGTCGGGGTTGAACACCCCGTAGGCCTGCGCGACCGCACCGTGCGGCCAGAAGTCGGCCAGCACCGGGAAGGTGAACCCGCTCTGGGTCGCCCAGATCTTGTGGGTGGGCGACGGCCCGACCGACACGGCCAGGGTCGCGGTGTCGCCGTTGTCGAAGTCGGGCAGGTTATCGCGCACCTGGTCGAGCTCACCCTGACAGATGCCGGTGAAGGCCAGCGGGAAGAACACCAGCAGGACGTTCTTCTTGCCGCGGAAGTCGCTGAGGGTCACCGGCTGGCCGTTTTGGTCTTTGAGCGTGAAGTCGGGCGCCGCACTGCCGACCGCAGCGGTCATGACCGCCTCCCGGCCGCTTTGGATTTCGGCTGCACCAGCCGGCTCGCGCTCCAGTCACCCAGATTCGCCGACGACGTCTGCATCAGACCGGCCGTCGGTGCGGACTCGGCGATCTCGGCGGGCAGCACATGGCCCGGCTTGCCCGTCTTGGGCGTCAGCACCCAGATGAACCCGTCCTCGGCCAGTGGGGCGATCGCGTCCATCAACCGGTCCACCAGATCGCCGTCCCCATCGCGCCACCACAGCAGCACCACGTCGATGACGTCGTCGGCGTCCTCGTCGAGCAGTTCACCGCCGCATACCTCCTCGACGTCGGCCCGGATGTCGTCGTCGGTGTCGTCGTCCCAGCCCAGTTCCTGCACGATCTGGTCCCTCTGGATACCCAGCCGCTGGGCGTAGTTGCGCCCACCCTCACCCGCGGCGACCACAGTCGTCGGCCTCCCTTCCTTCTCGTGGGCCTATCGTCGCACGAATCGGCCGGTCTTTCTCCGCGCGGTGCCAGCTATCGGTACGTCGCGTCGCATAGCCGCAAAGCTTCCGACCTGGCGTCGTTCAGATCGCTGATGATGCTGTTGAACTCCGACGGCGGCGCCTCGTTGACGATCGCGTCGGCTGTCGCGTAGGCGCCGTTGACCCAGCCGAACAGCGCGTCCTTGAGTTCCTCCGGGACGACGTCGCTGACGTCGCTCTCGACGGCTCCGGCGCTGTTGTTCAGCGCGTCGACGGCGGGCCCCTCGGTGGAGGCCACGTCGCCGCCCTCGTCGTTGAACGCGGAGACGTAGGCGTTCACGGCGTCGATCGCCTCGGCGCTGGTGGCCGACAAAGTGTCGCAGGCCGACAGCACCGCCTGGGCGGTCAGCGAGGCCTGGCGCTCGGACTCCCGCGCGCTCGAGCTCGCCGCCGCCTGGGACGACGAAACCGACATCGAGCTGCGGTAGGCGGGACCCTCTCCGGCCCTGACGGTCGCGTCGCCGCCCGTGACGCTGGTGCACCCCAGCACACCCATCGCCACCGCGGCAGAGCCGCCGACGAGCAGTCCGCCGACGCGCGCCCTCGACGCCCTTGCCATCAGCACAGACGCAGACGTTACCCGGTGGGGCCCGGGTTTTGCTCGGCGCATGAATTTCACCCAGCGCTCTTCGGCACTCTCCGTCCTGACCGGCCCGAGTGCGGCACGATAGGAGCCGACCCGCAATTCCTGCCCCAGCCGCGAGGAGCCCGAAGGTGACGACCCAGTTCGCCAGCCAAGACCGGACCCAAGGCTCAGGCGGCCCCCACGAATCCGACCGGGTGCGCGTCATCCGTGAGGGCGTCGCCTCCTACCTGCCGGATATCGATCCCGAAGAGACCGCCGAGTGGCTGCAGTCTTTCGACGACCTGCTGTCCCGCTCCGGCCCGGCCCGGGCCCGGTATCTGATGCTGCGGATGCTGGAACGGGCCGGCGAGCAGCGGGTGGCGATACCGGCGTTGACCTCGACCGACTACGTCAACACCATTCCGACCGAGCTGGAGCCGTGGTTCCCCGGCGACGAGGAGGTCGAACGCCGCTACCGGCGCTGGATCCGGTGGAACGCCGCCATCATGGTGCACCGCGCACAGCGTCCCGGCGTCGGCGTCGGCGGGCACATCTCCACCTACGCCTCGTCGGCCTCCCTCTACGAGGTGGGCTTCAATCACTTCTTCCGCGGCAAGTCCCACCCCGGCGGGGGCGACCAGGTGTTCTTCCAGGGGCACGCCTCGCCGGGGATTTACGCCCGGGCCTTCCTGGAGGGCCGGCTCAGCGCCGACCAGCTCGACGGCTTCCGCCAGGAGCACAGTCATCCCGGCGGGGGCCTGCCGTCCTATCCGCATCCGCGGCTGATGCCGCACTTCTGGGAGTTCCCGACGGTGTCGATGGGGCTGGGCCCGATGAACGCCATCTATCAGGCGCGGTTCAATCACTACCTGCACGACCGGGGCATCAAGGACACCTCCGACCAGCACGTGTGGGCGTTCCTCGGCGACGGCGAGATGGACGAGCCGGAGAGCCGCGGGCTGGCCCACGTGGCGGCGCTGGAGGGGCTGGACAACCTCACCTTCGTGGTCAACTGCAACCTGCAGCGCCTCGACGGGCCGGTGCGCGGCAACGGCAAGATCATCCAGGAGCTGGAGTCGTTCTTCCGGGGAGCCGGCTGGAACGTGATCAAGGTCGTCTGGGGTCGAGAATGGGACGCCCTGCTGCACGCCGACAAAGACGGCGCGCTGGTGAACCTGATGAACTCCACCCCCGACGGCGACTTCCAGACCTACAAGGCCAACGACGGCGCCTACGTCCGGGAGCACTTCTTCGGCCGGGATCCGCGCACCAAGGCGCTCGTGCAGAACATGAGCGACAGCCAGATCTGGAACCTCAAGCGAGGAGGCCACGACTACCGCAAGGTCTACGCCGCCTTCCGCGCCGCCATGGAGCACAAGGGCCAACCGACGGTGATCCTGGCCAAGACCATCAAGGGCTACACCCTCGGATCGCACTTCCAGGGCCGCAACGCCACCCACCAGATGAAGAAGCTTGCACTGCAGGATCTCAAGGACTTCCGCGAAGAGATGCGGATCCCGATCAGCGACGCCGAACTGGAGAGCAACCCCTACCTGCCGCCGTACTACCATCCCGGCCCCGAGGCGCCGGAGATCCGCTACCTGCTCGACCGGCGCACCGCGCTGGGCGGGTTCGTCCCGGCCCGCCGCACCACGTCGCGGCCGTTGACACTGCCACCGCGTGAGGTCTACCAGGCCCTCAAGCAGGGTTCGGGTCAGCAGGAGGTCGCCACGACGATGGCGTGCGTGCGGGTGTTCAAGGAGCTGTTGCGCGACAAGAACATCGGTTCGCGCATCGTGCCGATCATCCCCGACGAAGCGCGCACCTTCGGGATGGACTCCTGGTTTCCGACGCTGAAGATCTACAACCGCAACGGACAGCTCTACACGGCAGTGGATGCACAGCTGATGCTGGCCTACAAGGAAAGCGAGACCGGCCAGATCCTCCACGAAGGCATCAACGAGGCGGGCTCGGCGGCCTGCTTCACCGCCGTCGGCTCGTCCTACGCGACGCACGACGAGCCGATGATCCCGCTCTACATCTTCTACTCGATGTTCGGTTTCCAGCGCACCGGCGACAGCTTCTGGGCGGCCGCCGACCAGATGGCGCGCGGGTTCGTGCTGGGCGCGACCGCGGGGCGCACCACCCTGACCGGGGAGGGCCTCCAGCACGCCGACGGTCACTCGCTGCTGCTGGCGTCGACCAATCCCGCCGTGGTGACCTACGACCCCGCGTTCGCCTACGAGATCGCCTACATCGTGGAGAGCGGCCTGAACCGGATGTTCGGTGCGGATCCCGAGAACGTCTTCTTCTACGTGACGATCTACAACGAGCCCTATCCCCAACCGCCGGAGCCGGAGAATCTCGATGTCGAGAGCCTGCTTCGCGGTCTCTACCGCTACCGGGCCGCCAGCGCCAAGCGCAGCAACACCGCCCAGATTCTGGCCTCCGGGGTGGCGATGCCCGAAGCGCTCCGCGCCGCCGACCTGTTGTCCGAGCACTGGGACGTTGCCGCCGACGTGTGGTCGGTGACCAGCTGGGGCGAGCTGCGCCGCGACGGCCTGGCCGCCGACCGCCAGGCCCTGCGCCACCCGGATCGTCCGGCACCGGTGCCCTACGTGACCCAAACCCTCGCCAAGGCGGCCGGCCCGACGGTGGCGGTGTCGGACTGGATGCGTTCGGTCCCCGAGCAGATCCGGCCGTGGGTGCCGGGCAGCTACGTGACGCTGGGCACCGACGGGTTCGGCTTCTCCGACACACGGCCCGCCGCCCGGCGCTACTTCAACACCGACGCCGAATCGGTGGCGGTGGCCGTCCTCGAGGCGTTGGCCCGGGACGGCGAGATCGACCCCGCGGTGCCGGTCGCCGCGGCCAGGGAGTACCGGATCGACGATGTGATGGCCGCCCCGGAGCAGACCTCAGACCCCGGGGTCGCGTAGCACGGCTCGGTCGGCGCGGTGGTAACTGTTGACGCCGCCGATCAGCGGCAGACCCGGCGGCGGTAGCCATGCGGTGGTGCCGTCCTGGTGTTTTCGGGTCAGCCAGCCGCCGTGGGTGATGAAGCGGTTGTGCGGCCCGCAGGCGAGGGCGAGGTCATCGATGTCGGTGACTCCCCCGTCGGCCCAGTCACGCTCGGCGTGGTGAACCTGACACCCGTAGCCGGGCACCGTGCACCCCGGGAACGTGCATCCGCGGTCCCGCTCGTGCAACACGATGCGCTGGTCGGCACTGGCGATGCGCTTGGTCCGGCCCAGCCACAGCGAACGGCCCGACACCCCGTCGAACACGGTCAGGTAGTGATAGCTGTGGCTGGCCATCCGCACCAGGTCGGACATCGGCAGCAGGGTCCCGCCGGCGGTGGTCGCCACCCCGCTCACGGCCTGCAGGTCGCGCAGATCCGCCGAGACGATCACCGTCACGGGCAGGCCCCGATGGCGACCGAGTTTCGGGTTCCCCAGCAGACTGCGCGCCAGTGCGGAGAGCGCATCATGCTGGCGCTGGAGGACGCTGCGGCAGTCGGCGTCGATGCGGGCCTGGCTGGGCTCACCATCGACCAGCGGAGTCTGGTCGGCCGGGTTGCAGCGTCCGGGAGCGGCGAACTTGGCGAACAACGCGTCAAGCTCGGCGCGCAGCGCCGGGGTGGCGCACAGCCGGCCGACGCTCATCCCGTCGGATCGCTGAGGCCCCCAGGAGAACCCGCGGCGCAGTGCCCGGTCCGCGTCGCTGAACACGCCGTCCGGGTTGAGGACCAGGGCCAGCCGCTCGGCCAGCTTGGCCAGCTGGTCGGGGCGCAGTTGCTGGGCCTGCTCGGCCAGGAACGCCTCGGCCTTCTCCCGTTCGCACACCGCGGTGACCATGGGCAGCTCGGCCAGGAAGCGCTGAATGACCCGGACGTGCTCGACGTCACGCTCCCCACCGCGCCATGCCGCCGCGGTGGCGGGCTGACGCGGCGGCAACGGCTCACCCGTCAGCGCCCGACGCGCGGCCAGGGGCTCAGCCTGGTTCAGCCGCCGGCGAGCCTCGGCCGGGGTGATGCGCAACCAATCCGCGAGCACTTTGTGCGCCGCGCCGCCGACCTCGGCGACCGGCCGGCGCTGGACTTCCAGGGCGACGTCCGCGCGCCACACGCTCTGGCGCCGGACCAGCCGCTCCATCCGCCCGGCAAGCCGGACCAGGTCGCCGGCGGGCAGCCCGGCGAGGTCGACCTCAAACAACGCATCGAGTGCGGCGTCGATCTCGCCGAGCAGCGCCGGCGCGGTATCAGTCGAAAACATGTTCGAATAATATCGCCGCGGTCCGACAGGAAACCGTCGCAGCAGGCCGTCACCCGTTGTGAGCCGGCGCCAAAAAGAGGCGTACTTTTTAGCTGTGAGCGACAAGCCGCGACCCGAACCGACGCGCACCAGCCTGCAGTTGCTCGACGACGTCCCCGAGGCGACCCTTCGCCGGATCAAGCAGTACTCCGGCCGGCTGGCCACCGAAGCCGTGCATGTCATGGCCGACCGGCTGCCGTTCTTCCCCGGTCTCGAGGCGTCCCAGCGGGCCAGCGTGCAACTGGTCGTGCAAGCCGCGGTGGTCAACTTCGTCGAGTGGATGCGCGACCCGTCCAGTCAGGTCGGCTACACCGCGCAGGCCTTCGAACTGGTCCCCCAGGATCTGACCCGCAAGATCGCGCTGGCCCAGACCGTCGACATGGTCCGGGTGACGATGGAGTTCTTCGAGGAAGTGGTTCCGCTGCTCGCGCGGACCGACGAGCAGCTGACCGCACTGACCGTGGGCATCCTGCGCTACAGCCGCGACCTGGCCTTCGCCGCCGCGACCGCCTATGCCGACGCGGCCGAGGCCCGCGGTTCCTGGGACAGCCGGATGGAGGCCAGCGTGGTCGACGCCGTCGTGCGCGGCGACACCGGACCGGAGCTGCTCTCCCGCGCTGCCGCGCTGAACTGGGACACCACCGCGCAGACCACCGTCGTGGTGGGTACCCCGCCGCCCGGCCGCGAGGAACTCGCCGGAGAGGACGTGCGCGCCATCGCGGCCCGCCACGACCGAGCAGCGCTGGCCGACGTCCACGGCACCTGGCTGATCGCCATCATCTCGGGTCCGCTGGCGCCCACCGAACGGTTCTTCAACGACCTCCTCGGCGCCTTCGCCGGCGACCCGGTCGTGATCGGGCCGACGGCGCCCATGCTGACCGCGGCCCACCTCAGCGCCGCCGAGGCGCTCGCCGGAATGAACGCCGTCGCGGGCTGGAGTGGCGCGCCGCGGCCGGTCCCGGCCCGGGAACTGCTGCCGGAACGCGCCCTGCTGGGTGACGTCACGGCGGTGGCCGCCCTGTACAACGAGATCACCCGGCCACTCATGGACGCAGGACCCGCGCTTTCGGAAACGCTCGACGCCTATTTGGACAGCGGCGGTGCCATCGAAGCGTGCGCCCGCAAACTGTTCGTTCATCCAAATACGGTCCGCTACCGACTCAAGCGAATCGCCGACTTCACGGGTCGGGATCCGACCGTCCCCCGCGACGCGTACGTCCTGCGGGTCGCCACCACGGTCGGACGCCTCGGTTACCCCGCCCCAACCCAGAGCACGCCAAACGTTGCCCTTGGGCCGGTTTCCCCACCCCTGGTGGGCGACGGGCGCCCGGCCGCGCCGGAGAGCAAATCGCAGAACAATATCGGAGATGTCGCTTCCCGAGCGCTTTTGTAGGTTTCCCACAAAAACATAAGACAAGGTTCATAATCTCGTACACCTCTTCAATTGGCGTTCACAATGTTTTCTTAGAGACGTGCTTGCCATCCTCGCGCCCGGACAGGGTTCGCAGACCCCCGGGATGCTGGATGCCTGGCTGGAGTTGCCCGGCGCCGCCGACCAGATCGCCCGGTGGTCGACGATCAGCGGTCTGGATCTGGCCCGCCTGGGGACCACCGCCACCGCCGAGGAGATCACCGACACCGCCGTCACCCAGCCACTGGTCGTCGCGACGACCCTGCTGGCCCATGCCGAACTCGTCCGACGCGCCCTTCCGGCCGTCGCCGACACCGGGAATCTCGTCGTGGCCGGTCACTCGGTCGGCGAGATCGCGGCCTATGCCATCGCCGGCGTGATCTCCCCCGACGACGCCGTCACACTCGCTGCGGTTCGCGGCGCCGAGATGGCCAAGGCCTGCGCCCTGGAACCGACCGGAATGTCAGCCGTCCTCGGCGGCGAGGAAGCCGACGTTCTGGCCCGGCTCGAAACCCTCGAGCTGATCGCCGCCAACCGCAACGCCGCGGGACAGATCGTGGCAGCCGGATCGCTCGCCGCGCTGGAGAAGCTCGCCGAGGACCCGCCGGAGAAGGCACGGGTGCGCCAGCTCGCCACCGCCGGGGCCTTCCACACCCACTACATGTCGTCGGCGCTGGACGGCTACGCCGCAGCCGCCGCGGCAGTCGACACCGCCGAGCCCACGATCACGCTGCTGTCCAACGCCGACGGAAAGCCGGTGACCTCGGCGGCAGACGCGATGGCCAAACTGATCGCGCAGCTGACCCGCCCGGTCCGCTGGGACCTGTGCACCGAAACGACGCGCGGACTCGGCACCACGGCGGTTCTCGAGTTCCCGCCGGCGGGTGCGCTGAGCGGCATAGCCAAGCGCGAGCTTCGGGGGATTGCGATCCACGCCATCAAGACCCCCGCGGATTTCGACGCGGTCAGCACAACTTAATACGCATCACAAGGTTTACGGCAACACCACAGACGCATCGCAAAACACAGCGACGTGAAACACCGAAGAAGTGCACAAGCACTCCTGATTACGGAAGGAACCACCCGTGCCCGCTAGTGAAGCAGAAATCATCGCCGGCCTCGCCGAGATCATCGAGGAGGTCACCGGTATCGAGCCTTCCGAGGTGACCCCCGAGAAGTCTTTCGTCGACGATCTGGATATCGACTCGCTGTCGATGGTGGAGATCGCGGTGCAGACCGAGGACAAGTACGGCGTGAAGATTCCCGACGAGGATCTGGCCGGCCTGCGCACCGTCGGTGACGTGGTCGCCTACATCCAGAAGCTCGAGGAGGAGAACCCCGAGGCCGCAGCCGCTCTGCGCGAGAAGTTTGCTTCGGAGAACAAGTGACCAGGCCTTCCACTGCTAACGGGGGTTTCCCCAGCGTCGTGGTGACCGCCGTCGAGGCGACCACAGCACTCGGGGCCGACATCGACAGCACGTGGAAGGCCCTGCTGGCCGGTGAAAGCGGCATCCGGGTACTCGAGGACGATTTCGTCACCAAGTGGGACCTGCCGGTGAAGATCGGCGGACACCTCGTCGACCCGATCGACGACCACATGGATCGGCTGGCGATGCGCCGGATGTCCTACGTCCAGCGGATGTCGAAGTATCTCGGCAGACGCATGTGGGATGCCGCCGGTGCGCCCGAGGTCGACCCGGACCGCTTCACGGTCGTGATCGGCACCGGCCTGGGCGGCGGTGAGAAGATCGTCGAGACCTACGACCTGATGAACGAGGGCGGCCCCCGCAAGGTGTCGCCGCTGGCCGTCCAGATGATCATGCCCAACGGCGCGGCGGCGGTCGTCGGTCTCGACCTCGGTGCCCGGGCCGGGGTGATCACCCCGGTCTCGGCATGTTCGTCGGGTTCGGAGGCGATCGCGCACGCCTGGCGTCAGATCGTGATGGGCGACGCCGACATCGCGGTGTGCGGCGGGGTCGAAGGCATGATCGAGGCGCTGCCGATCGCGGCCTTCTCGATGATGCGCGCCATGTCGACCCGCAACGACGATCCGGCAACGGCCTCGCGGCCGTTCGACAAGGACCGGGACGGGTTCGTCTTCGGCGAAGCCGGTGCGCTGATGATCATCGAGACCGAGGAGCACGCCAAGGCTCGCGGAGCCACGCCACTGGCACGGCTGATGGGGGCCGGGATCACCTCGGACGCCTTCCACATGGTTGCGCCCGCCGCCGACGGCGTACGCGCCGGGCGGGCCATGACGCGGGCGATGGAACAGGCGGGGCTGTCCGCCAAGGACATCAACCACGTCAACGCCCACGCCACGGCTACTCCCATCGGCGACACGGCGGAAGCCAACGCCATCCGGGTCGCCGGCGTCGAACACGCGGCGGTCTACGCGCCGAAGTCGGCGCTGGGGCACTCGATCGGTGCGGTCGGGGCGCTGGAGTCGATCCTGACGGTGTTGTCGTTGCGCGACGGGGTCATCCCGCCGACGCTGAACTACCAGACACCGGACCCGGAAATCGACCTCGACGTCGTGGCCGGCGAGGCCCGGTACGGCGATTACCAGTACGCGATCAACAACTCCTTCGGCTTCGGCGGCCACAACGTGGCGCTGACCTTCGGGCGCTACTGAGACCGCTACTGAGACCGCTACTGAGACCGCTACCGAGAAAGGTCATTACCAGCACCAATGGCAGCGCTGACAACGGGCAACGGTCTTCCCGACGTGGTCGTCACCGGCGTGGCGATGACGACGTCGCTGGCGATTGACGCCGAGAACACCTGGAAAAAGCTGCTCGACGGTCAGAGCGGGATCCGAAAGCTCGAGGACCCGTTCGTCGAGGAGTACGACCTGCCGGTCCGCATCGGCGGTCACCTGCTGGAGGACTTCGAGTCCGACCTCGATCGGGTCGAGAAGCGCCGACTGTCCTATCTGCAGAAGATGTCGACGGTCGTCGGCCGTCGGGTGTGGCAGAACGCCGGCTCGCCGGAGGTCGACACTCGCCGCCTGATGGTCTCGATCGGCACCGGGATGGGCTCCTCGGAGGAACTGGTCTTCGCCTACGACGGGATGCGCGCCAAGGGACTGCGCGCCGTTTCGCCGCTGGTCGTCCAGATGTACATGCCCAACGGCCCCGCCGCGGTGGTCGGGCTCGACCTGAAGGCCAAGGCCGGCGTCTGCACTCCGGTCTCCGCGTGCGCGTCGGGCTCGGAGGCGATCGCCCTGGCGTGGCGCCAGATTGCTTACGGCGAGGCTGACATCGCTGTCTGCGGTGGCGTCGAGACCAAGATCGAGGCGGTGCCGATCGCCGGCTTCGCCCAGATGCGCATCGTGCTGTCCAACACCAATGACGATCCCGCCGGGGCCTGCCGGCCGTTCGACCGGGACCGCAACGGCTTCGTGTTCGGTGAGGGCGCGGCACTGATGGTCATCGAGACCGAGGAGCATGCCAAGGCCCGCGGCGCCAACATCCTGGCGCGCATCATGGGAGCGTCGGTCACCTCCGACGGCCACCACCTGGTGGCCCCTGACCCCAACGGCGAGCAGGCCGGCCAGGCGATCACCCGCGCCGTCCAACTGGCCGGACTCGCACCGACCGACATCGACCACATCAACGCCCACGCGACGGGCACCCAGGTCGGTGATGTCGCGGAGGGCAAGGCGATCAACAACGCGATGGGTGCACACCGCCCCGCGGTCTACGCGCCCAAGTCTGCGCTGGGGCACTCGGTGGGCGCGGTCGGCGCAGTGGAGTCGATCCTGACCGTGATGGCGCTACGCGAGGGAGTCATCCCACCGACCCTGAACCTGCGCAACCTGGACCCCGAGATCGACCTCGACGTCGTCGCCGGGGAGCCGCGCACAGGCAACTTCGAGTACGCAGTCAACAACTCATTCGGGTTCGGCGGACACAACGTCGCGATCGCTTTCGGAAAATACTGACGGACGCAAGGAGATTCAGATGACGATCATGGCCCCCACAGCGGTGGGCGAATCGCTTGATCCTCGCGATCCGCTGCGCCGTCTGCGCGCCTTCTTCGACGACGACAGCGTCGAGCTCCTGCACGAGCGGGACCGCTCCGGGGTCCTCGCCGCCGCCGGTACCGTCAACGGTCTTCGCACGGTCGCTTTCTGCACCGACGGCACGGTGATGGGCGGCGCGATGGGCATCGAGGGCTGCGGTCACATCGTCGACGCCTATGACACCGCCATCGCAGAGCAGAGCCCCATCGTGGGCATCTGGCATTCCGGCGGGGCCCGACTCGCCGAGGGGGTTCGCGCGCTGCACGGGGTGGGTCTGGTGTTCGAGGCGATGATCCGTGCCTCGGGACACATCCCCCAGATCTCGGTGGTCGTCGGATTCGCCGCCGGCGGCGCCGCCTACGGTCCGGCTCTGACCGACGTGATCGTCATGGCCCCCGAGAGCAGGGTCTTCGTGACCGGACCCGACGTCGTGCGCAGCGTCACCGGTGAAGACGTCGACATGGCAAGTCTCGGCGGTCCGGACACCCATCACAAGAAGTCCGGGGTCTGCCACATCGTCGCCGACGACGAACCCGACGCCTACGCCCGTGGCCGGCGACTGGTCGGACTGTTCTGCCAGCAGGGTCATTTCGACCGCGGCAAGGCCGAAGCCGGCGACCTCGATCTGCACGCACTGCTGCCGGAGTCGTCGCGGCGGGCCTATGACGTCCATCCACTGGTCGACGCCCTGCTCGACGCGCAGAGTGACGGATCTTCCTCGTTCGAGGAGTTCCAGGCCAAGTGGGCGCCGTCGATGGTCGTCGGCCTGGGCCGGCTCTCGGGCAGGTCGGTCGGGGTGCTCGCCAACAACCCGCTGCGCCTCGGCGGCTGCCTCAACTCCGAGAGTGCGGAGAAGGCGGCGCGCTTCGTGCGGCTGTGCGACGCCTTCGGCATCCCGCTTGTGGTCATCGTCGACGTTCCCGGTTATCTGCCGGGTGTCGACCAGGAGTGGGGCGGGGTCGTCCGGCGCGGAGCGAAACTGCTGCACGCCTTCGGCGAGTCCACGGTCCCCCGCGTCACCCTGGTGACTCGCAAGATCTACGGCGGGGCCTACATCGCGATGAATTCCCGGTCACTGGGTGCGACAAAGGTTTTCGCGTGGCCGGATGCCGAAGTGGCGGTCATGGGAGCCAAGGCGGCGGTGGGCATTCTGCACAAGAAGAAACTGGCCGCCGCCGCCGAGCACGAGCGGGAGGCCTTGCACGAGGAGTTGGCGGCCGAGCACGAGCGTCTCGCGGGCGGAGTCGACAGCGCGATCGAGATCGGGGTGGTGGACGAGAAGATCGACCCGGCCCACACCCGCAGCAAGCTCACCGAGGCTCTCGCCGAGGCGCCCGCCCGCCGCGGCCGGCACAAGAACATCCCGCTCTGATCAGAGACTCACGAGAGCGGACTCAAGGAGCCCGGACCAGGAACTCCTCGGCGACATCCGCAGCCCGCTGCCGGTCGGCGTCGACCAAACCGATACGGGTGCGCCGGTCGAGGATGTCATCAGCGTCCAGCGCACCCTCGTGGGTGACCGCGAACTCGAATTCGGCCCGGGTGACGTCGATGCCCTCGGCCACCGGATCGGAGGGCCGCGCACACCGCGCCGCGGTGATCACGTCAGCCGACTCCGCCCCGTACCGCGCCACCAGTGACTGCCGAAGGCCGTCCCCACCTCGGCGGGCGCCGGCATCGGTCCACGCGCCCACCAGGGGCAGATTGCGGGTCCGGCAGGGTGCGGCGGTCAGGCCCCGGGCGGCGAGGGCGCGGTCGAGGACGTCCTCGGCCATGAAGCGGTACTCGGTCAGTTTGCCCCCGACGACACTGAACAGGCCCGAACCCGATTCGAGCACGGCGTGGTCGCGCGACAGATCGGCGGTGCGACCATCTTCGCCGGTGTCGATCAAAGGCCGTAACCCCGCGTAGGCGCCGGTGACATCGGCGGCGGTCAGCCCGACCTGCAGGGCGGTGTTCACCGTGTCGAGCAGGAAGGCGATCTCGGCCGGGGTCGGCTCCGGGACGTCGGGAATCGGGCCGGGCGCCTCCTCGTCGGTCAGCCCGAGATAGACGCGACCCAGCTGTTCGGGCATCGCGAAGACGAACCGGTTGAGCTCTCCCGGTATCGGGATGGTCAGCGCTGCGGTCGGGTTGCCGAACGACGCGGCATCGAAGACCAGATGGGTCCCCCGGCTGGGGCGCAGCGTGATCGACGTGTCGACCTCGCCCGCCCACACTCCGGTCGCGTTGATCACTGCCCGGGCGCTGACGCTCAGCGTCTCCCCGCTCAGCTCGTCGGTGAGCTCCACCGAGGTCCCGGTGGCCGACGTCGCCGAGACCCGGGTCAGGATCGTGGCCCCGTACCGGGCGGCCGTCCGGGCCACCGCCACCACAAGCCGGGCGTCGTCGATGAGCTGACCGTCATAGGCCAGCAGGGCTCCGTCCAGACCGTCGCGGCGAACCGAGGGAACCATCGCGGCGGCACGCCGGGCGTCGATGCGGCGCGACCGCGGCAGCACCGACGGCTTGGTCCCGGCCAGGGCACGAAGCGCATCGCCGGCTGCGAACCCGACGCGCACCAGAGCGCGCTGTCCGCGGCTCATCGCCGGCAGCAGCGGAACGAGCTGGGGCATGGCGTGCACCAGATGCGGAGCGGTGCGGGTCATCAGGATCCCGCGTTCCAGGGCGCTGCGCCGGGCAATGCCGACATTGCCGCTGGCCAGATACCGCAACCCGCCGTGGACGAGTTTGGAACTCCACCGGCTGGTGCCGAACGCCAGGTCATGCTTCTCGGCCAGCACCACCGACAGGCCACGGCTGGCGGCGTCCAGGGCGATTCCGGCTCCGGTGATCCCGCCGCCGATCACCACCAGGTCGGTCCGGCCGCCCTCGGCCAGCCTGGCCAGGTCCCGGCGGCGCCGGGCCGCGTTCAGTGCGGTCTCGGGGGCGGGGGTGGCTTCGCTCATGGGCTCACGTGTCCGTTGGAGGGGCGAGACGGTCTTCGATTGAATCACATGAGCGCGCCCCCTGGCCGGACGCGATACTTTGACGCATGGCCGATCACACCGCTCCCGACAGCCTGCTGCCACCGATGGCCTGGAACGCCTGGGGTGATCCCGGCCTGGCCAAGCCGCTCTCGGCGGGTATCCGTGCGCTGCTCGAACACGCGCTGGGGCTTCCCGGTGCGAGCGAGTCCCCACCGGCCATCGGGGATGTCCGGGTCACGCCCTCAGAGCTTTCCGATGAGCACCGCGAAGCACTGAGCAGGATCGTGGGGTCCGGGTTCCTGCGGACCGACGACCGCGACCGGTTGCTGCACGCCGGCGGCAAGTCCACCCCGGACCTGTTGCGCCGCCGCGAGATTCACCAGGAGGCGCCCGACGCCGTCCTGCTGCCGGGCAGCGAAGACGAGGTCGCCGCGGTGCTGGACTACTGCTCACGGCATGGCATCGCGGTCGTGCCCTTCGGGGGTGGCACCAGCGTGGTCGGCGGGCTGGACCCGATCCGCGACGGCTTCGCCGCGGTGGTGACCCTGGACCTGCGCCGCTTCGACGAACTGCATCGGCTCGATGAGATCTCCGGCGAGGCCGAACTCGGCGCGGGGGTCTCGGGGCCGGAGGCCGAACGGCTCCTCGGTGAGCGCGGCTTCTCCCTCGGGCACTTTCCGCAGAGTTTCCGTTTCGCCAGCATCGGCGGTTTCGCCGCCACTCGGTCATCGGGCCAGGACTCCGCGGGCTACGGGCGATTCAACGACATGGTCCGCGGACTGCGGGTCATCACGCCCGTCGGGATGATCGACCTCGGCCGCGCACCCGCCTCAGCCGCCGGACCCGACCTGCGCGAGCTGTTCGTCGGCTCCGAGGGCGTCTTCGGAGTCATCACCCGGGTGCGGGTCCGCGTGCACCCGGTGCCGCAGAGCGTGCGCTACGAAGCGTGGTCCTTCCCCGACTTCGAGACCGGGGCGGCCGCTCTGCGGGCAGTCACCCAGGCCGGTACCGGGCCGACCGTGCTCAGGCTGTCCGACGAGGCCGAGACCGGGGTGAACCTGGCCACCACCGACAGCATCGGCGAGCAGAGCATCACCGGTGGATGTCTGGCCATCACGGTCTTCGAGGGCTCCCCCGCACACACCGCCAGCCGGCAGTCCGAGACCAGCGCGATGCTGGCGTCCCACGGCGGCACCTCGCTGGGCGAGGGCCCGGCGCGGGCCTGGGAGCACGGTCGCTTCGACGCGCCCTACCTGCGTGACTCGCTGCTCTCCGCCGGAGTGCTGTGCGAGACCCTGGAAACCGCGACGAACTGGTCGAACATCGCCGCGCTCAAGACGGCGGTGACCGGGGCCCTGATCTCAGCGCTGACCGAGAGCGGCACCGCCGCCCTGGTGATGTGCCACATCTCCCATGTCTACCCGACCGGCGCCTCGCTGTACTTCACCGTCGTCGCCGGACAGCGCGGCGACGTGCGAGCGCAATGGCAGGCAGCCAAAACTGCGGCCTGCGAGGCCATCGTCGCCGCCGGCGGCACCATCACCCACCACCACGCGGTCGGGGCAGATCATCGTCCGTGGATGACCGCGGAGATCGGCGAGGTGGGCGTGCAGGTGCTGCGCGCAGTCAAGCAGGCCCTCGATCCGGCGGGAATCCTCAACCCGGGCAAATTGATTCCGTGAACCGGGTGACGGTTCTGACCAACCCGATGGCCGGCCACGGCAACGCTCCGCACGCCGCCGAGAAGGCCCTGGCGCGCTTCCAGGAGATCGGCATCGACGTCACCGCGATCGTCGGTCGCGACCCGGCTCACGCCCGCGAACTCGCCGGGCAGGCGGTGGCCGACGGCACCGACGCACTCGTCGTCGTCGGCGGCGACGGTGTGATCCGGCTGGCCCTGCAAGTCCTCGCGGGCAGGGACACTCCGCTGGGCATCGTTCCGGCCGGCACCGGCAACGACCACGCCCGCGAGTACGCGATCCCCACCGCCGATCCGGAGGCGGCCGTCGACCTCATCGCCGCAGGGCACACCAGGACCGTCGACCTCGGCCGCATCGAGGGATCCGACGGGACCGCCTCCTGGTTCGGCACCGTCGCGGCGACGGGTTTCGACTCGCTGGTCAGCGACCGGGTCAACCGCATGCGCTGGCCGCACGGGAGGATGCGCTACAACCTGGCGATCGTGGCCGAACTGTCCCGGTTGCGACTGCTGCCCTTCCGGCTGGTGTTCGACGGCGAACGCGAACTGGTCACCGACCTGACCCTGGCCGCGTTCGGCAACACCCGCAGCTACGGCGGCGGCATGCGGATCTGCCCCGACGCCGATCCCGCCGACGGTCTGCTTGATGTCACCATGGTGCACACCGCCTCGCGCGCCAAGCTGATCCGGCTGTTCCCCACCGTGTTCACCGGAACCCACGTCGCCCTCGACGAGGTCAGCACCGATCGGGCCCGGACCGTCACCGTGGACTCCCCGGGAATCAACGCCTACGCAGACGGCGACTACGTCTGCCCGCTGCCCGCCGAGATCTCAGCCGTCGCAGGCGCTCTGCGCATTCTCGCCGGGCAGCCGCTCAGACCGTCGCCGCCGCCTGCGAACTGAGGCCGACGCCGAAGGGTTCGATGGTGACTCGCACACCCGGTGCGAGGCCGAGTTCGCCGGCGCGCCCCGACCTCAGTTCGATCACGGCGTCCACGGGCTGAAACAGCGGGCCGTAGTACTGGCAGGGCTGAGACAGGCAGGGCTGCACTCCCGCATAGACGGTCTTGACCTCGCCTGCGAGCAGGAACACCATGTCCAGCGCCGACGGGGCCTGCCACATCCAGAACAGCGGGGTCTGGGCCTGGGCGTAGGTGAACAGCATGCCCCGGTCCGCGGCCAACGGCGGGCGCGCCATCAGCCCGCGCGCCTGCTGTTCGCGGGTGCTCGCCACCTCCAGTCCGATCACCTCGGAGCCGACCCGCAGTTGGGCGGTGATCGGCAGGTACTGCGGTTCGGGCAGTCGCAGGGCCGGACTGATCGCCACTTTGATCCGCACGGACGCCTGCCCGCCGTAGCCGTCACTGACGGTCGCGGTGAACGTGTCGAGTTTGTCGGCCGGCAGTCCGGTCTGGGCCGCGGCGTTGCGCGCGTCGGCTGTCGGGGTGTAGGAGAACACTCCGGAAAGAGCGTCCATCGTGATGGTGCCCTTGGCGGTGGCGGCAGGCGCGGAGAAGCTCAGTGGATCCTTGTCGGCGTCGGTGGCGCCGACCCTGCCGCTGACCACGCCGGTGACCGCGTCCGGGGTGCCGACGGTGTTCCTGGTGAATCGGGGAACCGTGTTGCGCGGAGTGATCGGCACGGTGACGTTTGCGCTGGCGTACGCCCCGCCGACATCGGTCACGGTCACCGTCACGGTGTCGCTGGTGGCCGAGGGACCCGCCCCCTCCTTGGCCGCGGCGTGCCGCGCGGCGGACGTGGGGGTGTAGGTGAACGCGCCCCCGGCGGTGATCGCGACCCGCCCCAGGCCGGACGCCGACGCGGAGTAGGCCAACCTGCCCCGCTCGGGGTCCGACGCGGTCACCGTGCCGTTCAGCGCTCCCGTCGACGCATTGGGGGCGCGGGCCGACACGGAGGAGATCACCGGCGGCTGATTGGCCGGGACCGCCGCGGCGACGCGGCGGGCGGCGGGCGCAGATCGCTGGGCCGTCGCCGCGTCGCGACTGGCGGCGGGCGGGTCGGGTGAGTCAGCCGGACTGGCCGAGGCCACCCCGGCGCCGAGCAACCAGAGCACGCCGAACCCGGCTGCCGCGGCTGCCCCACATCCCCCGACGCCCAGATAGGCACGCACCGTCGAACTCCCCTGTTTGCTGGACCCGTCGATCATTGCAGATCGGCGGGCGCGGGGAAACCGGCTAGCCCACGCCCCGGCTCAGCCAGCTGACCTCGCCGCTGTCACCGCCGTCGCGGAACGGCTCGAGGGCCTCGTCCCACGCCGTGCCCAGCGCGGTGTCGAGGCCTGCGGCCAGGGTGTCGACACCGGTGGCCATCAGGGCGCGCAGGCGCATCTCCCCGACCATCACGTCGCCGTTGGCGCTCATCGGGCCGCTCCACAGGCCCAGTTGCGGGGTATGGCAGAACCGCTGGCCGTCGACTCCGGAACTCGGGTCCTCGGTGACCTCGAAACGCAGCACGGTCCACGATCGCAACGCGCTGGCCAGTCGCCCGCCGGTGCCCACCGGGCCGACCCAGTTGGTCACCGCGCGCAACTGACCCGGCATGGCCGGCTGCGGGGTCCACTTCAGGTTTGCCCCTGCACCGAGGGTCGACGACAGGGCCCACTCGACGTGCGGGCATACCGCCGCAGGCGAGGCGTGGACGTACACCACGCCGGTCGTCGCGTCGGCGAACTGATTCGACGCAGGCATTCCTTGCTCCTTCGGTCCAGGGACGTCTTCCCCAACGACCTGGTAAAACCGAAGTTGCAGCTGTGCCGTGCGTTTCTATTGTGCCCCCTGATACCCCTGTTGCGCTAGTGCCCGGCGAAGTCTCTTAGAACTTCGTCAGAGATCGCCGGCCACAGCGAGGTGGCCCACTCGCCGAACTCCCGGTCGGTCAGCACGACCAGGCCCAGCTCACGGGCTGGATCGACCCACAGGAAGGTGCCGGACTGGCCGAAGTGGCCATAGGTGGCCGGCGAGTTTGCCAGACCCGTCCAGTGCGGGGACTTGGCAGCCCGGATCTCGAAGCCCAGGCCCCAGTCGTTGGGGCGTTGCATGCCGAAGCCCGGGAGCACCCCGGGCAGACCCGGGAACTGCACGCTGGTGGCCTCGGCGTGCATCTGCGCCGACACCGTTCGTGGCCGGAGCAGGTCGGTCACGAACGTCGCCAGGTCGGACACCGTCGAAACCGCGCCGTACCCGGCGGCGGCGGCATCGCCGTCGAGTCGGGACGCCGACATTCCCAGCGGCGTGAAGACCGCCTCGGTCAGATAGGAGCCGAACTCGATGCCGGACTGCGCCGCGATCACCTCGGCAAGCACCCGGAAGCCGTAGTTGGAGTAGACCCGCCGCGATCCGGGCTGAGCCAGTAGTTCGCCGGAGTTCATCGCGTATCCGGCGGTGTGCGCCAACAGATGCCGCACGGTGGAACCGGGCGGACCCGCCGGGGTGTCGAGTTCCACCACCTGCTCCTCGACGGCGATCTGGGCCGCACGTGCCGCCAGCGGCTTGGTCACCGATGCCAACGGGTAGCGCCCGCCGGTGTCGCCGCGCGCGGCGAGAATCCCCTCCGGACCGACCACCGCGGCCGACACGGCGGTCACCGGCCAGTCGGCAAGCAGGTCCAGAGCGGGCATCGTGGTCAACCTATCCCGGCTAGGGTCTGACCCATGAGTCAAACGGTGCGCGGGGTGATCTCCCGCAGTAGAGGCAAGCCGGTCGAACTGGTCGACGTCGTGATCCCCGACCCCGGCCCGGCGGAGGTGATCGTCGCGATCCAGGCCTGCGGCGTGTGCCATACCGACCTCACCTACCGCGAGGGCGGCATCAACGACGAGTTTCCGTTCCTGCTCGGCCACGAGGCGGCCGGGATCGTCGAGACCATCGGCGAGGGGGTCACCCGGGTGGTACCGGGTGATTTCGTGATCCTCAACTGGCGCGCGGTCTGTGGGCAATGCCGCGCGTGCCGGCGCGGCCGGCCGTGGTACTGCTTTGACACCTTCAACGCCGCGCAGAAGATGACCCTGGCCGACGGTACCGAGCTGACACCTGCGCTGGGAATCGGCGCCTTCGCCGACAAGACACTCGTGCACGAAGGTCAGTGCACCAAAGTCGATGCGCAGGCCGATCCGGCCGTCGCCGGACTGCTGGGCTGTGGGGTGATGGCCGGTCTTGGCGCAGCCGTCAACACCGGCGCCGTCAGCCGCGACGACTCGGTGACGGTGATCGGTTGCGGCGGGGTCGGCGACGCCGCCATCGCCGGCGCGAAACTCGTCGGCGCACGGCAGATCATCGCCGTCGACACCGACGACACCAAGCTGGCGTGGGCGCGTGAGTTCGGCGCCACCCACACCGTCAACGCCCGCGATCACGACGTCGTGGAGACGATCCAGGAATTGACCGGCGGATTCGGAACCGACGTCGTGATCGACGCCGTGGGCCGGCCGGAGACCTGGAAGCAGGCGTTCTACGGCCGCGACCTCGCCGGCACCGTCGTCCTGGTCGGAGTCCCGACGCCGGACATGACACTGGAGATGCCGTTGGTGGACTTCTTCTCCCGCGGTGGCTCGCTGAAGTCCTCCTGGTACGGCGACTGTCTGCCCGAGCGCGATTTCCCCACCTACATCGACCTCTACCGGCAGGGCCGGCTGCCGCTGGAGAAGTTCGTCTCCGAGCGCATCGGGCTGGACGGGGTCGAGGAGGCGTTCCACAGAATGCACTCCGGCGAGGTCCTGCGCTCGGTAGTGGTGTGGTGATGGCGGACCCTCGGCACGGCATCACCCGCGTGGTGACCCACGGCACCTTCGAGCTCGACGGCGGAAGCTGGGAGGTCGACAACAACATCTGGCTGGTCGGCGACGACTCGGAGGTCCTCGTCATCGACGCCGCACACGACGCGAAGGCGATCGAGGACGCGGTCGCCGGTCGCCATGTGGTCGCGGTGGTGTGCACGCACGGACACAACGACCACATCACCGTCGCGCCGCAGCTGGCGCAGGATCTCGACGCGCCGGTGTTGCTCAACCCGGCGGACACCATGCTGTGGGAGATGACGCACGGCGGGAAGACTTTCCGGTCCCTGCAGGACGGCCAGGTGCTCGAAGCCGGCGGAATCGAGCTGCGCGCCATCGCGACCCCGGGCCACTCCCCCGGATCAACCTGCCTCTACGCACCCCAACTGGGAGCGCTGTTCTCCGGGGACACGCTGTTCCACGGCGGCCCGGGCGCCACGGGCCGGTCGTTCTCCGACTTCCCGACGATCCTGGCGTCGATCAAAGACAAGCTCGGCGTTCTGCCGCCCGAGACCGAGGTCCACACCGGCCACGGCGACTCGACCACCATCGGCGCGGAGTTGGTGAATTACGACGAGTGGGTGGCCCGAGGGCACTAGCCCGCTCGGGGGGACTAGGGCGATACCGCCGAGCTGCGCGGGTCGATCAGGATCTTCGCGTGCTTCTCCGGATCACCCAGTGCCTCGAAGGCCGCGGTCACACCGCCCAGACCGACCGTACCGGTGACCAGCGCGGAGACGTCGACCTTCCCGTCGGCCAGCATCCGCAGGCTGTCGTGGAACTCCAGCGGGGTGTAGCCGAACACGAAGCGCAGATCCAGTTCCTTGCCGATGGCCATCGTGGGCCGGAACTGGTCGGTACCCATGCACACCCCGACGACCACGACCCGGGCGTTCAGCGGCGCGGCGGCCATCACCCCGTCGATCATGCCGGGCACGCCGACGCACTCGAAGATCACCGGTCGCTTCGGCGACGCCGCGCCCAGGGCGTCCGCTGCGCGGTAGACGTGCGACCAGCCGGGCAACCGGCGAAGCTTGCCCATCGAGGACAGTGCCAGCTCATAGAGCGTGGGCGCCTCGGTGATCGTCCCCTTGCCGACGACATAGTCGTAGGGTGACTCGACCCCCGGGTCGACGACCACGTCCGCGCCGCAGCGCCGGGCCAGCTCACGGCGCCCCGGCGAGAAGTCGCTGGCGACGATGGTGGCGACGCCGAGGGCCTTGAGCTGGCAGATCACCGCCAGCCCGACCGGGCCGCAGCCGATCACCAGGGCGGTGTCCTTCTTGGCGACCTCGCTGCGGCGTACGGCGTGCAGGGCCACCGCCATCGGCTCGGTCAGGGCGGCGGTCTGGGCGGAAAGCCCGTTAGGCACCGGGAAGGTCAGCGACGCCTCGACCAGCACCCGTTCGGCGTACCCGCCCGGCGCCAGCGGCGAGAGTCCGGTCAGGTGGGTGCCGCCGCGGGCTCGCACCAGCGGGAAGGCGACGACGGTCATCCCCTCGCGCAGGTTCTTCGGGCTCCTGGTTCCCCGCTCGGTGATCACCCCGGCGAATTCGTGGCCCAGCACCGTCGGGGTGTCGGCGCGCATGAAGTCCGGGTAGCCCATCGTGGCCATCACGTCGGTGAGTTCATCCGCATGGTCCTTGGCGTGCAGGTCGGATCCGCAGATGCCGCAGGCCCGCACGTCGAGAACGAGCTGGCCGTCGGCGGGGCGGGGGTCGGGCAGATCGACGACGGACAGGGTCCCGCGCTCGCAGCTGACAGCCTTCATAGCTGGCAGTCTAGGTCCTCAGCGGCCGTCCAGGATCCGGCGCTTCTCCTCCTCGAACTCCCGCTCGGTGAGGGCACCCGAATCGCGAAGCGCGGCAATTGTCTTGAGCTGCTCCAGCCGGACACCCTGATCGGTCGGGGTGTAGGGGTCAGCCGGCGGAGCGGAGTCCGCGGGAGCCCCGCTCGGGCCGGATCGGCTGCGCTTGCGGCGGAACCACCACACGGCGATGACCAGATCGACGCTGATGATCGACAGCGCGACGAACACCCACATCAGGCCGGTGATGCGCGTGTCGGCCCCGCTGCCGAGAGCCAGCCGGGGATCGACGTAGCCGCTGACCGGCCCGTCGACACTGATGCGGTAGCGGCCCTCGGCGGGGACCTGCATCACCCACACCCGACGGTGGGCATCGTCATTGACCGACACGGTCGCGCCGAGATCCTCGGTCACCTCCGGATCGGCGCCACCCTCCGGCGGGGTGATGCTCATCCTCAGCGGGGGCACGGTCAGACCGCGTCCGCCGTAATTCTTGATGTGGAAACTGGCGAGCACCTCGCCGGCCGGCAACCCGATGGTTCCCGAACCCGGGATCGGCACCTCGCCGTAGGCGCCGTACCTGTCACCGAAGACACCGGCCACCGCCGTCGTGATCAGACCGCCGACCGAGAACACCGCGACAATGCTCAGCACGAGCATCACGATGCGGGAGGCGCCGCGCGGTTTCATGTGCCGCATTCTGGCACGGCCCCGGGCGCGCCACCCCGTCGAGAACGAACTCGCCGATTAAGGTCCCGTGAGATCACCCGAGGAGGTCTCCATGTCTGCTGACGAGCCCGGCCGGCCCGCCGGAAGTCGTGTCACCCGGTTCGCTCTGCGCCACTGGGCGGCGGTCGCCCTGGTCGCTGTGACAGCCGTCTTCATCGGCCAGAACCGGGACCGACAGCAGGTGCGGATCCTGTGGATCACCGTGGAGTCGCCGGTCTGGCTGCTGCTGACCGCGATGCTGGTGATCGGCGTGATCGTGGGGCTGTTGCTGCGTCGCGGCCGACGATAGCGTCGCGGCTCAGCGGATCGTGCCGCGACCCGGGATCAGCGGCAGATCCAGCGGCGTGACCCAGCCCGGCGCCAAGTCGTTGACCGCGGGCACCGCGTTGAGCGCGCGCAGCCCCGTCGCCAGGCAACCGGCAGTGGCGGGGTCGCGCCGCGAACCGTCGGTGAAGCGGAACGCGGTCTCCTGGAAGATGCTCGGGGTGCCTTCGATGTCGACTCGGTAGACGTCGTCGCGCTCGCCGGACGGCCAGTCCGGCGCGGCGTCATGGCCGATGCGGTTGACGTGCTCGAGCTGGATGCGGGTCTCGCCCTGAAACACCCCGTTGATGGTGAAGCGCACCGCGGCCACCCGGCCGGGTTCGATGGCCCCCTTGACGGTCTGGCGCCGCACCGGGGTGACCCACTTGTCCCAGGTGGTCGTGATCTGATCGAGTTCGATCCCGGCGGCTGCGGCGATCATCGGCACGGTCGCACCCCAGGCGAACACCAGAATGTCGGAGTTCTCCAAAAGCGGGCGGTATTCCGGCTCGCGGCCGATCCCCATCTCGAACTCGTAGTCACCCTCGTAGTTGGTGTAGTCGAGCAATTCGGAGGCACGCACCCGGCGGACTTCCGAACACAGACCCATCAGCGTCATCGGGAACAGGTCGTTGGCGAATCCGGGGTCGATGCCGGTGGTGAAACAGGACGCACCACCGGCCTCGCAGGCGGCGGTGATGGGCTCGATCCAGTTCGGCGGGTTCAGGTGCATCTTGGGCCACACCCACGGGGTCATCGCCGTGGAGCAGACGTCGATACCGGCTCGCAGGAACCGGCCGATCAGGTCGATGTTGGCGTCGGCGTGAGCGGCGGTGGGTCCGTAGTGCACCAGCGCATCGGGCTTGCAGGCGATCAGCGCGTCGACGTCGTCGGTGGCGATGACGCCGGAGGGCTCGGCCAGGCCGCAGATCTCCGCCGCGTCGAGACCGACCTTGTCCGGATTGTGCACACCAACCCCGACGAGGGTGAACTCGGGATGGCGGAGGATCTCGGGGATCACCATCCGGCCGACAAATCCCGTTCCGTAGACGACGACACGCTTAGGATCGGACACCTCAGCGCCCTCCCCTGGTGCGCAGCAGGTATCGGCGCTCGGCGTAGACGAGGTCGTCACGCCACAGGCGTGCGGCGGCGATCCTCATCAGCGGCTGGATCAGCGGGGCGGCACGCAGGAACTGACGGAAGCCGTCACGGTCGGATTGGGCGATCACCGCCTCGATGACCGCGGTCCGCGGCCGGCCGTCCGCGCCCGGCCCCAGCGGAGTGGCGTGGGTCTCCACCACGCTGCCCTCCCCCTCGCCGTCGACGATTTGCATGACGACGGTGCGCGGCTCGGGCACGGTGAACTCGGCGATCACGGGCACGCCGAGGCGTCCCATGTGGAAGGTGACCGCCGTCTGAAATCTGTCGGACTGCTCGTCGGCGTCGACCGGCGGCGCACTGAGCACCTTGAGCTGGGCGAACGAGTACGGGTGGAACCACGCCCCGTGCCAGGGGTCCAGCCGGTTGGCGATCACGTCTTCGGGCTCGCAGACGCCGTCGAGCCGGGTGACCGCCGCCAGTCGCCGACCGGCGGGCCGGACCGGAAGGACCGGGGCATCCAGCGGATCCTCACCGCCGACTTTGTCCAGCCGCACCCACACCAGAACACCGTCATCGTGACCGGGCAACGGCTTCCAGCCGAACTCACGGCCACCGTCCAGACGTAACCCGTGCCAGGGACAGATCAACCCGCCGCAGTCGACCGTGCCGGTGGCCAAGTCGGCTCCCAGGTGCGGACAGGAGCGCGGACCGACACGCAGGCCGCCGCCGGTGTCACGCCAGGCGACGATCTCGACACCGGCGACGGTCGCGCCGAACGGGCGGTCTTTGCGTACGTCGGTGCTGGCCGCGAAGACGTACCAGTTACCGCTTCGACGGCGCTGTCCGCGCCGCAGAGCGGCGTCGATGATCGCCGGTTCGGCCTGATGGAAGGTGGGTTGCTGGTGTGACCAGGGAATCTTCGGAAGCACCTGCAGGGGATTGTGTTCGTCCACCCACGCCCACAGACCCATCAGCGCGCTCCTCTCCCGGCCAGCCGTCGCAGTACCGGCGACCGCCCACGCACCGGCACTGTGTGGAGTGTGTGTCCGGCGATCCCCCAGCCGGCCAGCAGCCGGTTAGCCGCCGACCATCCGGTGGTCGCGGCCCGTTCCATCAGAGCCACCGGCAAGTCGATGCGGATGCAGTCTCCAGCGAGCACCAGACCCGGCACCGGGGTGTCGATCGTCGGCCGCTGGGCGAAGGAGCCCGGCGAGAACAGCGGGAAGTCCTGTTTGTACTGGACGCGTTCGGCAACGATGCCGGCGCGCGCGGTCTCCGGATAGATCTCATGGAGCCGGTCGAGCATCTTCCCGCGCAGGCCCTCGAACGGCGGCAGCTCGTTGACATCGTAGGCATGAACCTCGAGCACCGACCCGCCCCGGGCCCGGGCCCACTGGGCGGCCTCACTCTCGTAGTTGCTGACCACGCTGACATTGTCGATCGGCTCCAGCCCTCCGGTGCCCAGAAACGGCGCCCGGTCCGCAGCCACCGGTGCGTCGAGCCAGAGCCGCTGCACCACGAACGGTGGCGCCACCTGCAGGGCGGCCACCCGTTGCCGCCAGCTGCGGTCACCGATCTCCGGCGAATCGGCAATGATGCGCTGCAGACCCGGCACATTGGCAGCCAGGACGACGCCGTCGGCGTCGATGACCCCGCCGTCATCGGATCGCACCCGAAACCTGCCCGTCCCCGCGGGTTCGATCGACTCGACCGATACCCCGGTGCGGAACTGCACGCCCAGTCCCCGCAGATAGTCCCCCAGCGGATTCCACAGCGCGGTGTCGAAGTTCGACGCCGCGACGTCGAAGGTCAGCCCCTCACTGGAACCCAGGAAGTAGATGTGGAACATCGCCGCCAGCTCGGCCGCCGATAGCTGCTCGGGTGATGCGAAGAAGCTGCGGGCGAAGACTTCGAACGCCAGGTGGCGGGCGGCGGCGGGGACGTTGATATCCGTCAGAAGGGCGTCGGAGTCTTTGTCGTCAAGCAGGTCGTAGATCCCGGGAATGCTGACCGCGAGAAGCGGGGCCACGTATTTCATCCGCACCCTGAGCAGATCCCGCACCCGGAAGGTGGGACTGCGCATCGCGAAGAAGGCGGCGTTCCAGGGCGGAGTCTTCGGCAACCCGCGGAAGGTGTCGCGGCGGCCCTGACCATCGAGCAGCGGATAGTCCTCGACCGCCCGCAGCCCCGAGAGCGACGGGTCACTGCGGCGAAGCAGTGCCCGCAGGTTGTAGTACTGCCGGAAGAAGGCGTGGAAGCCGCGGTTGTTGGCCAGCTCGGTACCGGCCAGGGGGCCGCTCTCGACGCGTTCGGTCCAGCCGGCCACCCGGCCGCCGAGACTGTCCTCGCGTTCGATCACGTCGACCGTGATGCCGCGCTCGATGAGACCGGCCGCCGCGGCAAGCCCGGCGATGCCCGCTCCGACCACGACGACGTGCGGCGGCGCGCCAGGAAGAGCACTGGCGTGGGGAAGGCCGGCCGGGGCGGGGTGGACGACCCTGCGCGGGTCGGTCTTCGCTGTGACCCGCGTCATCGGGGCGCGTCCCCGAGGAAGGTGTGCACGATATTGCGCTGCCACCCGGGCATGGTCTCGCTGTGCACCCCGGTGAATCCGGCCGCGACCAGACGCCGCTGGAACGCCGCAGCCCCGTCGAAGGTGTTCACGCTGCTCCAGAGATGCCGGTAGAGCGTGACGTCGCGGGTCTGCCACCACCCGGCCGGCATGATGATGCCCCAGCACACCGCGTTCCACACCGCTGTCGCCGCCTTCGAGTCACGAACCGAGTATTCATGGATCGCCAGTATGCCGCCAGGTCGGAGCACCTCGCGGAACCGGCGCAACTGGGCGTCGGGCTCGGCCACGTTGCGCAGCAGGTAGGCGGCGAGGATCCCGTCGAACGGGCCGTCGACACCGGCCTCGGCGAGGTCCTCGACGGCGGAGTGCACGAACCGCACCGAGTCCGGCCAGGACTTCGCGGCGGCGCGCTCCAGCATGCCCGCGGACGCGTCGACGGCGACGATCTCAGCGTGCGGCGCCGCCTCCAGCAGGGCTGCCGTCGAGGCGCCGGTCCCGCATCCGGCGTCGAGCAGACGAAGACCCCGCCCGCCGCCGGCCAGCCTCATCCGCCGGGCGGAGATTCGCAGGTGGTCGTGATAGCCGGGGTTGGCTCCGACGAGCCGGTCGTAGGCCTGGGCACCGACGTCGAACGCCGCCGGGACGGCAGCCCTGGGCAGTCCCCCGGGACCCGGACGCACTAGGAATCTCCGCTCGACGCGACCGCGGCCGACCGCTTCTGGCCCTGCTTCTCCCAGAGCATCAGCACGGCGGTCACCAGAGCCCAGCCGAAGAGAAAATCCTCGACCGGGATGTCCCACGGGAAGCGCAGGCCCGAGGTGTGCTGCTCGTTGTAGATGACGATCGGCGCGGAAAGCTTGGTCAGCCAGCCATCGACGGGGATCTGGAACCCCAGCACGATCACCATGGAAATCCAGTAGGTCCGTTTGCGGAACAGACCGGTGTGCAGGAATCGCTCCATCACGCAGACCACGACGACCGCGACGATCGCCGGCAGCGTGTAGCCCAAACCGATCATGGGCTGCTCCGCTGAACCGGCCGGTCGCGTTTTCGCCGGGATGCCCCCAATATCGCGCTGACGGCCGAGTACGTGAGCAGGCCGCACAGCGGGATGACGATGAAGAACAGCAGTTCCTCCAACGGCATGAAGGGCACGTCGATTCCGCTGACGTAACGCGGGTTGTAGCGCCAGACCCCGGCGACGATCGCCACGACGTCCCAGATCAGAAAGACGACCAGCACCGGCGTCAGCGCACGCAGCAGCCGCAGCGGCTGGCGGTAGACGCCGTCGCCGAAGAATTCCAGCGGCAGGGTGACCAGTAGGCACCCGCCCAGCACGAGCAGGTACTGCCACTTGTCCATTGCGTCCACCCCGACCACCCTAGGCGGAGCCGGGCGCCCGCCTGACACGCCTGGCCCGGATCAGTCCGGTCGCGAAAACGTGCAGGCGCCGGCCGACCCCGACCTTGGCCCGCGTGCTGAACACCTCGAAGTCGATGGCCTCGATGCGGTCGAGGATCTCCGAGTACAGGGTGAATGCGGCGGTCACGCAGGGCCGTGACTGCGGGGCCAGCATCGCGATTCCCTTGTGCGCTTGGCGGTAGATCCGCCGAGTGATCTCGTGCTGAGCAGCGAGGGCCTGGCGGACCCGGGGGTCGGTGCGCCGGTTGGTCTGACACCAGGTCAACAGGTCGCGATCCACCCCGAAGGCAGCAAGTTCGTCGGCGGGCAGGTAGACGCGATTGCGCTGGAGATCCTCGCTGATGTCGCGCAGGAAGTTGGTCAGCTGGAACGCCTGCCCCAGCGCCTCGGCGTAGGGCTCGGCGTCACCGACCGGCCCGACCGTGCCGAGGATCGGCAGCATCTGCAATCCGATCACCTCGGCGGATCCCCGCATGTAGCGGTTGAGCGCGGGACGGTCGGGATAGTCGGTCACGCTCAGGTCCATGCGCATCGAGGTCAGGAAGTCGTCGAACAAGTTCAGCGGTATCCGGTAGGTGCGTGCGGTGTGCAGCACGGCGGGCAGGACCGGCTCCCCGGAATCGGCGTCGGCGCCCTCGAAGAACTTCGCGGCCAGTGCGCTGAGTCGGGCCTCGCGTTCGGCCGTCGTGGCCTGCGAGTGCAGGTCGTCGAGGATGTCGTCGGCGTAGCGGGCGAATCCGTACAGGGCGTGCACCGCCGGGCGCTGGGAGGGCGCCAGCAGGCGGGTGGCCAGGAAGTAGGTCCGCCCGTGCTGGGCGTTGAGCCTGCGGCAATACCGGTAGGACTCACGTAGCCGGGCGTCGCTGATCCCGGCCGCGTCGAGTTCGGTATTGATCACGCCCCGACCTGCCTCGTGCCGAGGACGGTGCGGGCCGACTGCGGCCCGACCCCGGTGACCCGGTCAGCCGCCAGGCGGCCCGACAACAGCGCGGTCGGAACCCCGACGCCGGGCACGGTCGAGGACCCGGCCAGCACCGCGTTGTCCACACCCCGAACCAGATTGGACGGCCGGAACGGGCCGGTCTGGGCGAAGGTGTGGGCGAGAGCGAACGGCGTGCCGGCCAGCATGCCCTGACGCGCCCAGTCGGCGGGCGTCACGACGTCGAGGATGTCAGCACCCCGATCCAGCCCGGGAAGCAGTCTCTCGGCCGCGGTGGCCAGCACCTGTTCGGCGTACGCGTCGCCGTCGGCGGCCCAGTTGACCTTGCCCGACTCGAGGTTGGGCGCCGGCGCCAGCACGTAGAGCAGGTCGCGGCCGGGGGGAGCCAGCGTCGGGTCTCCCGCGGTGGGCACGGTGACCAGCAGGGACGGATCGGTCATCAGGATGCCGTCGCCGATGATCTCATCGAAGGTCTTCGCCCACTGGCGGCCGAAGCTGATGTTGTGGTGCAGCAGCGCTGACCCGACGGCCGGCACGCCGACGTGCATGACAACGGCCGACGGCGCGGGCCGGACCTTGACCGGTCGGCGCGGACTGCGGCCGAGCAGCTGATAGGTCAGCGGCAGCTCAGTCGTGAGAACCACGGCGTCGCAGGCGATCCGGTCACCGGAGTCGGTGCGTACCGCGGTGACGCGCGAACCGGACCGCTCGAGGCCCGTCACCGATGTGCGGTAGCGGAACTGCACACCGGCCGCGGTCGCGGCGGCCGCGATCGCCTCGGGCACCGCCCGCATGCCTCCGCGCGGGAAGTACACGCCCGCCACGGTGTCCATGTAGGCGATCACCGCGTACGCGGCCAGCGCCCGCTGCGGCGGGACGCCCGCGTAGAGGGCCTGGAAGGTGAAGATCCGCAGCAGCCGCTCGTCGGTGATGAAACGGCGGACCATTCGCTCCCAGCCGCGGAACCCTCCGATGGCAGCCAGCTTGGCCAGCTGCGGGGTGAGCAGCGACAGGGGTGAGGAGAAGTTGGCCGCGATGAAGCCGTCGAACTCCAGTCGGTACAACTCGGTCAGCCAGTCGCGCAACCGCAGATAGCCGGCGGCCTGATCGGGACCGGCGAAGTCCTCGATCGCCGCCGTCATGGCCGCGGCGTCAGAGCGAACATCGAGATGGCTGCCGTCGGCGAACGAGGCGCGGTAGGCGGGGTCGACCTTCATCAACTCGAGGTAGTCGCCCATGTTCGCGCCGACGGCGTTGAAGGACTCCTCGATGATGTCGGGCATGGTGAGGACGGTCGGGCCGGTGTCGATCCGATAGCCGCGGATGTCCGCCTGGCCCATCCGGCCGCCCGGGAATCCGTAACGCTCCACCACGGTGACCGCCCGGCCGCGCCCGGCCAGATGCGTCGCCGCCGCGAGTCCGGAAAGCCCCGCACCCACCACCACGACATGGTCGGTGGGGCCCGGGAGGCTCCGCATCATCGGCTCCGCATCTGTTGGACGTACTGCCGCCAGGTCACCGGCATACTCTCGGCCGGGACTGCTACGTGTGCCTCTATTCAAGCCGACGACCGGCCGGGGTGCCCGAGGGGGCGGGTCTTGGTCACCCACGCGTAATGATTGGTCCACCCGTGTGGCCCCCTGGCGCAACGGACGCGACGACGAGAGGCGATGTGATGGACGAACTGGCCGGCAAAGTGGCGCTGGTGACCGGGGCCTCCTCGGGTCTCGGGGCCGCCGTCGCACAGGAGTTCGCCCGGCGCGGGGCGGCGGTTTTCGGCATCGCCCGCGACGCCGACCGGATGGCCGCGGTGTTCGAGGCGGTTCCGGGCGGATCCTTCGGGTCGTTCGACATCACCAGCCCGGCGGCGTGCCGGGACGCGGTCGCGTCGTGTGTCCGGCATTTCGGCAGGCTCGACGTCCTGGTCAACGCGGCGGGTTTCCACCAGATGCGGCACTTCGCCGAGGTGACCGACGACGACTGGGCCTACGACCTCGCGGCCAACCTGACCGGTCCGTTCCTGCTCAGCCGCGCCGCCCTCCCGCAACTGCTGGAGGCGGGCGGCAACATCGTCAACGTCGCCTCGATCGCCGGACTGGAGGGCGAGGTCTACTCGGCCGGCTACTGCGCCGCCAAGCACGGGCTGATCGGACTGACCCGGGCCCTGGCCGTGGAGTTCACCAAGGAACGCCTGCGGGTCAACGCGGTGTGCCCCGGCGGGATGCTGACGCCGCAGGTGACCGACTTCGCCGCACCGCCCGATGCCGACTTCTCGCTCATCATGCGCATCGCCGCACCGCGCGGACTGATGAACCCTGCCGACGTGGCCGCGGTGATCGCGTTTCTGGCCAGCGACCGGGCCGCCGCCGTACACGGCGCGATCTACACCGTGGACTGCGGCAAGACCGCCGGCTAATCGCCGCGCCGGCCGGCCCCGAGCGTCTCGAAATGCCGCCTGACACCGGCCAGCATCACCAGATGCGCGCCGACCGCCCGCCGGGTGACGACGCCCAGCACGGGGCGCGGGGCGCTGATGCGCAGATACTCCTTGAGCCGGGTGCCGGCCGGGATCGGCTCGAAGGCGATGACAGCCTCCAGGCGCACCGTGGGAACCGGATGCGCCTCGGCGGTCACCGCCCCGGCGACCGGAACCCGCAGGCTGACGGTGTAGCGCAGCGGGACGGTGAGGAACCCCCAGCTGATCGGATCCGAAACGCGTAGCTCCCGGTCGCCGGTCCCGTCCGCCTCGGTGCGCGCAACCGCGCGCAGCGACACCTGCGGGTGCAGGGTCGCGATGTTGGCCGGATCGACGCAGTACTCCCGAACGGCATCAGGTGGGGCCGGCACGCTCTCGGACAGGGTGCGTTCGGCGTGGCCGATCACCTACCGTGACCTGCCCTGACCTACTGGGTTGCCGCGCGCTGCAGCACACCCACCTGATCCGGGCAGTAGGTGCCGATGGCGGCCCCCAGGAACTGGATGGCCTGCTCCGACGTGGTCCCCCGGGCGAGGTTGCGCGAGATGAAGGTCGATGAGGCGTACGCGTCCCCGTCCAGGCCCCGGGCCAGGCGCTTGCAGGTGATCTTGCCCAGCCACGCGTTGTAGTCCCGCGGGCCGTAGATGCCGAAGCCGTGCAGCTGGTCGGCGAAGGCGGTGTCCGGGTCGGCCTGCGCCGGAGCAGCCGACACAAACACCGACACGGGCACCGCCGCAAGCGCGGCGACCAGGGCCGCTGCGCGCGCCGCGGTTCTGCTGCGGGAGGTCATGGGCGTGATTGTAGGCCGATCGCTGCCGATAGGTTAAGTAGGCTAACCTCTTGGTCAGAGTGTCCACCGTCGGGGAAAGTCCATGCGAAGACTGACGAGGCGCGCGACTCCGCCGCTGGGCGTCGCCACGCCGGTGACCGAGAACACCGCGCGCAATCGCCACGTCGGCGCCCATCCGGCAATCCCGAGGTTCATCCGGCTTTTCTCGGTGCCGATTCTGCTGTTCTGGCTCGCCCTGGTGGTGATCGTCAACGTCGCGATTCCCCAGCTGGAGATCGTCGGTCAGCAGCACTCGGTGTCGCTGGCCCCCGACGACGCACCGTCACTGCAGGCTATGAAGCAGGTCGGCCAGGTGTTCGACGAATTCGACTCCAACAGCTCGGCCATGATCCTGCTGGAGGGCGACAAGCCGCTGGGTGCCGAAGCACACGAGTACTACGACCGGCTGATCACCAAACTCCGGGCGGACACCCGCCACGTCCAGCACATCCAGGATTTCTGGGGCGATCCGCTGACCGCCTCGGGCGCCCAGAGCGCCGACGGCAAGGCGGCCTACGTCCAGATCTACCTCGCGGGCAACCAGGGCGAGTCCTTGGCCGGCGAGTCGGTCCAATCGGTCCGTGACACCGTCGCCAGCCTGCCCGCCCCGGCCGGTGTCACCGTCTACGTCACCGGTCCCGCCGCGATGACCTACGACCAGCAGCACGCCGGCGACAAAGGCGTCCACCTGATCACAGCGGTGACCATCGTCGTCATCTTCGCCATGCTCATGCTGGTCTACCGCTCGATCGTCACCACGATGCTCGTGCTGGTGACGGTCTTCATCCAATTGGCCGCCGCGCGGGGAATCGTCGCCTTCCTCGGGCACTACAACCTCATCGGTCTGTCGACCTTCGCGGTGAACCTGCTGACCACGATGGCGATCGCCGCCGCCACCGACTACGCGATCTTCATTCTCGGCCGCTATCACGAGGCTCGATTGGCCGGCGAAGACCGGGAAACCGCGTTCTACACCATGTACCACGGCACCGCGCACGTCATCCTCGGGTCGGGCCTGACGATTGCCGGCGCGACCTTCTGCCTGCACTTCACCCGGCTGCCGTACTTCGCCAGTCTCGGTATTCCGCTGGCGGTCGGCATGCTCGTGGCGGTCGTTGCTGCCCTGACCATGGCGCCTGCGCTGCTGACCGTCGCCAGTCACTTCGGACTTTTCGAGCCGAAGCGCTTGATGAAGACCCGCGGCTGGCGTCGGGTGGGCACGGCCGTCGTGCGCTGGCCCGGCCCGATCCTGATCGGGTCCACCGCGCTGGCCCTGGTCGGACTGCTCGCCCTGCCCACCTACGTCACCAGCTACAACGACCGGGCCTACCTACCCGCGGACATCCCGGCCAACGTCGGCTACGCGGCCGCGGACCGGCATTTCCCGCAGGCCCGGCTGAACCCTGAACTGCTGCTCATCGAGACCGACCAGGATCTGCGTAACTCAGCGGACATGCTCGTGATCGACAAGATCGCCAAGAATGTCTTCCGCATCCCCGGTGTCGGTCGGGTGCAGGCGATCACCCGACCAGAGGGAACCCCGATCGAGCACACGTCGATCCCGTTCATCATCAGCATGTCCGGCGCAACCCAGACGCTCAACATGTCCTACATGCAGGACCGCATGAAAGACATGCTGAAAATGGGCGACGAGATGCAGACGACGATCAACCTGATGGAAAAGATGTACGGGCTCATGCAAGAGCTGACAGGTACGACCCACAACATGGTCACCAAGACCAAGGAAATGGTCGCCACCACCCAGGAGTTGCGCGACAGCATCGCGAATTTCGACGACTTCTTCCGCCCGATTCGTAATTACTTCTATTGGGAACCGCACTGTTTCGACATTCCCGTCTGCTTCGCCCTGCGTTCGGTGTTCGACAGCATCGACGGGATCGACATGCTCAGCGACGACCTCGGGGCCGTGGTCGTCGATATGAACAGACTCGACGAGCTGATGCCGCAGATGCTCACGGTGATGCCACCGATGATCGCGAACATGAAGACCATGCGGACCATGATGCTGACGATGCAGTCCACCATGGGCGGCCTGCAGGACCAGATGCAGGCGATGCAGGAAAACGCGAACGCGATGGGCAAAGCCTTCGACGCGTCGAAGAACGACGACTCGTTCTACCTTCCGCCTGAGGTCTTCGAGAACGAGGAGTTCAAGCGGGGGATGAAGATGTTCATCTCGCCGGATGGGAAATCAGCGCGGTTCATCATCTCCCACGAACGGGACCCGACCTCGCCGGAGGGCCTTGCCCTGATCGACAAGATCAAGAACGCCGCCTTCGAGGCGATCAAGGGGACACCACTGGAGGGTTCGAAGGTGTACCTCGGCGGCACGGCGTCGGCCTACAAAGACATGCAGCACGGCGCAAACTATGACCTGCTGATCGCCGGGCTGGCATCCCTGTGTCTGATTTTCATCATCATGCTGATCCTGACCCGAAGCGTGATCGCCGCCGCCGTCATCGTCGGAACCGTTGCGCTTTCGCTGGGCACCTCCTTCGGTCTCTCCGTGCTCATCTGGCAGCACATCTTCAACATCCCGCTGCACTGGATGGTGCTCGCGATGTCGGTCATCATCCTGTTGGCGGTCGGCTCGGACTACAACCTGCTTCTGGTTTCCCGGTTCAAGGAGGAAATCCACGCGGGGATCAACACCGGGATCATCCGGTCGATGGCCGGCACCGGCTCGGTGGTGACATCGGCCGGGCTGGTCTTCGCCTTCACGATGGCGTCGATGCTGGTGAGTGATCTTCGGGTCGCCGGTCAGGTGGGCTCCACCATCGCTCTCGGCCTGCTGTTCGACACCCTGGTCGTCAGGTCGTTCATGACCCCGTCCATCGCCGCGCTGTTGGGACGGTGGTTCTGGTGGCCGCAGATCGTCCGGCCCCGGCCGGTGCCCCAGCCCTGGCCCACGCCCGCAGACACCAGACCTCGTGAGTCCGAACAACTGGCGATGAGCGCAAGCGCGCAAGGAGGCCAAGGATGAAACATCGACTCGTGGCACTGGTCATGGCCGGCGCGGCGTTACTGCCGGTGGCCAACGCGCACGCCGATGCCACCGACGACTACCCGATCCCGCGCAGGATGATCCAGACCGGCTGCACGGCCGAGCAGATCATGGCGGCCGCGCGCGACGTCGAACCGATCTACTACGAGCGCTACATGATCGACTACAACAATCATTCGCCCGACATCCAGCAGGCGACCCGGGACAAGATGCACTGGTTCTACTCGCTGACCCCCGAAGCCCGCCGGGCCTACTCCGAGGAAATGGCGACCAACGTCGCCGATCCGCTGACGCTGGCCTGGCCGAATCACGCGAAGCTGTTCTTCAACAACAAGGGTGTCGCCGCCCGGACCACGGACGTCTGCGCGGGCTACCCCCCCGATGACATGTCCGTCTGGGTCTGGTGAGCCAGCCGGCCGACATCCCGCCGGTGATTCAGCGGTGGCTGCGGGTCGTTGACGATGCCGACACCACCGAGCTCGACGCCATTCTGGACGAGGATGCGGTCTTCTACTCGCCGGCGGTTTTCACCCCTCAGCGCGGCAGGGAACTGACCGCGGCCTACCTTCGGGCCGCCGCTCGGATGTTCGCCGGCACCGATTTCCACTACGTCGAGAAGTGGTTCGGGCCGCAGTCGGCGGTGCTGGCATTCTGCGCCACCGTGGACGGGCTCTCGGTGGAGGGAATCGACATGATCCACTGGAACGAGCAGGACCGGATCGTGTCGGTCAAGGTGATGATCCGGCCGTTCAAAGCCCTGCAGACGGTCATCGGCACGATGGCGTCGATGCTTGCCGGACCCTGACCTGCTCAGGTCACGGTCTGGCCGCTGACTGGCCGCTGACTGGCCGCTGACTGGCCCAGTGTGACTGCTGTGAGTAAAGTGATCGGTACCGTGCCGGCCGCGGGGGTTTGCTGGCGATAGCGACACGGCGAGGGCCACACAGCGCAGTGGACGGGAGATGCTATGGGTTCGGTGCGAGGGTTCGCGGTGGCACTGGGTGTGGGCGCGGCGATGGTCACCGGCGGAGCCGTCGCCTGGGCCGACGCCGGGGACACACCCGCCTCCGAGACGGCCGGACCGTCGGCGTCCAGCGGGCCGGACGCCTCCGCGCCGGCGGCCGCCAACCCGGGAACCGCCCCCGCTCGGTCCGCCGGCCGGGCCGCCCGGAGCGCCCCGGTGACCCGAGTGAAGGCGTCACCCCGAGTCGACGACGCGGCGGCGGCCTCCCGGACAGCCTCGCCGCGTGGCTCGTCACCGGAGGCCCCGGTCGAGCTGACGGCAGCGTGGGCGGCGGCGGCCTGGACTCGCCGCGATCAGCCGCGATCCACGCTGCGCTCCTTGGTCCCGCCGATGCCGACTGCCGCGGTCACCCAACCCAACACCTTGTCCTCGAGTCCGATCGGCTGGGTCACCGGCCAGTCGAACAAGGCCTACCCGGGCGCGACGTGGCCGCAGACCAACAACACCAAGAGTTTCGGTGTCTACGGAACCGACCTCGGGATCATGTGGTTCAACGGCGTGAACGACTACACCCAGCTGGCGTTCGGCGACACTTTCAGCGCGCCGAACATGACCGGGGACTGGCGATCCAACGTCCTTCTGCTCAGCGACGACACCAACCTGACCGATGGCCTGACCCTGATCCCCACCGGCTACGCCTACCAATTCATTCCGGCCGCACGCAACGAGGTGTTCTTCATCGGCTCTGAGGTCACCAACATCCCGACCGCCGCCGCCTATGTCAACGGCGAAAACTACGTCAACTACATGTCGGTCAAGTCCTGGGACACCCCGGGACGGTGGACAACCAACTACTCGGCGATCTCGATGTATGACACCGAAGCTCGCAAGTGGGTGCTGCAGCGTTCGACCGTGCGCTCGGCGGGCTGGTTCCGTTCATCGGCCCCCTACGTCGCCGGAGGACAGAACTTCCAGCAGATGGCCTACGTGCTCGAACCGGAGAGCAAAGTGACCCCCGGGGAATCCCGCTACCTGTACGCCTTCGGTACCCCGGCGGGCCGGGCCGGGTCGGCTTTCCTGTCCCGGGTCCCCGAGACCGCCGTCACCGACCTGGCGCAGTACGAGTACTGGGACGGCAAGGCCTGGGTACTCAACAAGCCGGCAGTGGCCGCAGAGGTACTCGGGGATTCCACCCACTCCGCCGGGATACTGGGTTTCATCGTCGACATCGCCAACGACCCGAACTTCTTCGGCGGCTGGTTCGCCGGGCTGACCGGCGCCAAAACCGGCGGCAACGTCAGCGAGATGTCGGTGCAGTACAACGAGTTCCTCGACAAGTACGTCGTTCTCTACGGGAACGGTCTCAACAACGTCGTGCTGCGCACCGCGGACACCCCCGAGGGTCCCTGGTCGAATCCGGTCACCATCGCGACGTCGATTCAGTATCCGGGTCTCTACGCGCCGATGATCCATCCCCTGTCGGGTACCGGCCAACTCGTCGACAACGCCGGCGACCCGGATCGCAACAACCTGTACTGGAACATGTCGCTGTGGGGTAACTACAACGTCGCCCTGATGAAGACCGACCTGAGCCTGCTCAGCGCGACGCTGGTCTGATCACCGGGCCGTGAGCAAGGACCGCTGCCCCCGACGCGGTCTGGGCGCTCTGCTGTTCGGTCTGGGTCTCGGGGCGGCGGTCGCCGCCGCGAGTCCGGCGGCGGCCGACGCCGAGACCGCCACCAGCCCCGCGACCACCCCCGCGACTGCCCGCATCTCACCGGCGCCCGGCCCGGCCGGCGCCGGGCCGAAAGTGGTCAAACCCGCACGCTGGACGTCGCGCGCTCTGCCCGACCGGCGAGCGGCGGTGGCCGCCCGGCCGGGCGTCACGATCACCCGGTCCGGACAAAGTCCCGTCACGCTCAGCAGCGGGCGCACCGGAGCGGCTGAACTCAGCGGCATCACCTACGCCGACGGCACCACCTTCTACGCGGTCGCAGACAACGGCGCGGGCTCGATCTGGCAGCTCTACGCCTCCAATGCCAGGGACGGGCGGATCCGGTCGGCGTTGGTCGACTCGGCAATCCGCGCACCCGCCATCGGTCCCGACGCGGAGGGAATCGCGCTCAATCCGGGCCGGGATCGAGTCTGGATCGCCGAGGAATCCTCATCGACGATCTCCGAGTTCAGCCTGGTCTCCGGCGAGAAAGTCGGCTCCGTCGCGGTCCCGGCGATCTACCGACCGGCGAACGTCCAGGACAACCGGGGCCTGGAGGCGCTGTCCTACGGGGCGGGAACGCTCTGGACGGCCAACGAGGAGGCCCTGCGGCCGGACGGCCCGCTTGCCACGACCGCGGCGGGAAGCTGGGTGAGGCTGCAGGCGTTCAGCGGCCCCGACCTTGCCCCGCACGCCCAATACGGCTACCGCACCGATCCGATTTCGGTGATGTCACCGTTCGTCTCCGTCGAGCGGAGCGGTCTGGTGGACCTGGTGGCACTGCCCGGTGGCGAAGTCCTCGCGCTGGAGCGGGAACTGGGCGGATTCATCCCGCTGTTCCGCTCCCGCATCTATCTGCTCGACTTCGCCGGCGCCACCGACGTCTCCGAGTTGCCGAGCCTCGCCGACGCCGGCTTCACGCCGGTCGCCAAGACCCTGCTGTGGCAGGGCTACTTCGCCTTCATCAACTTCGAGGGCATCACGCTCGCCACCGACCTGAGCGGCTCCCCCCTGCTGATGCTGATCTCCGACGACGGCGGCGGCGAGCTCGGCCAGCGCCAAGTGCTGTCCAGCCTGCTGCTTCGGACTCCGGACGGCTAGGGCGTCGGCGGTGGCGCGCAATCGTCGAGGACCCGCGCGATCGCATCGTGCTCCGCCTGCGTCACCCACAGCCCGTAGGCGAATTTGGTCTCGATGATCCGCGCGACGAAGACGCATCGGTAGGACTTGTTGGGCGGTAGCCACGTCGCCGCGTCGCTGTCACCCTTCTGCTGGTTGACCCACCCGAGGGTGGCCTGAAGGTTGATCGGATCGTTCGCGAAGTTTCGCCGCTGCATCGGATCCCACGCCTGAGCACCCTTCTGCCAAGCGTCCGACAGTGCCACGACATGGTCGATCTGCACCTCGTCGGAGGTGTCCCGACCGCGTTGGAAGCCGACGGTGGTGCCGGTGTAGGGATCGTTGAGGACACCGCGGAGAACCGCGCAACCGTTCGACCCGGGCTTGATCACGACATCGACAAGATCGCGGCGGAGGATGTCGTTTCGGGTGTCGCAGCCGTTTCGACCACCCGGTACAGCGACGTCATCGGTCCAACGTTCACCGAACTGAGCGCGGTCATAGCCGGTCTTGGGCGCCCGTCCCTTGATCAGCAGACCGTCCAGCTTTGCCCGAATATCGGCTGCCGGGTCGGCCACCGCACCCGGCGCGCACAGCACCGAGCCCCACAGCAGCGCCGCGCAGGCGACACCGACGACACGCCCCAATGAACCGAACACTGCCCCTCCCCTGACGGCTGGCGCGCGCCTAGCCCCACCAGAACGATGTGGCGATAGCGGCATAGAGGGCGATCAGTGCCGCACCCTCGAACCAGTTCGATTCTCCGTCGAAGGTGACCAGCACGGCAACCAGCGCTGACATCACCATCGCCGCCAGCAGTAACGGGGAGAGCACCAAATCGAAGCCGGGCTGACCGAGCAGGCCCGCGGCCAGGCAGACAATCGGCGCGACCGTGAGCGCGACCTGGACCGGCGACTGCAGGATCACCTGGACGCCGTAGTCCATCTGGTTCCTGGCGGCCAGCTGGATGCCGACGACGTTTTCGACCGCATTGCCGGCAATGGCCACAATCACCAGACCCGCGAACACCTCATTGATCCCCATCGCATCCATCGCGGGCTGCAGCGCGGCGACGAACCACTCGGAGACGAATGCCGCGGCGATCCCCGCAGCGGCCAACATGCCGATCGCCATCGCCAGCGGCCACTCACCGTGCTGGGCCGCCCTGCTCGCTGCGGCGGCGGAATCGGGACTGGCCGCGATGGGCGACGACCGTTGGGACTGAGCGGAACCCACGGCGTCGGAGCCACCCCTGGACAGGGTCGCCGGCAGCGACAGGACGAAGAGCGCCAGCATGACGACCGACACCACGACCGAGACCGTCCGCTCATGGGACTCGGCAGGTGTGTGCAGCGCTGCGGTCAGCGACGGAATCGCGAGGATGAACACGGCGAGCGTGAGCATCAGTCCCAGGGTTCGCACGTCATCGGCGGCGAAACGCTGCCGGCCGTGCTTGACTCCGCCGACGACGAAGGCCAGGCCCAGAATGAGCAGCACGTTGGCCAGTATCGAGCCGACAAGCGTGGCCTTGACCACGCCGAACAGTCCGGCCTTGAGCGCGAAGAGGATGACGAAAAGCTCCGGGAGATTACCCAGGGCGGACTGCAGCACCCCGGTCGCACTGGGCCCCAGACGATCTCCCAGGGCCTCCACCGAGCGACCGACCAGCGAGGCCAGGGTGGCCAGTGCGACAGCCGCCACCGTGAAGGCGACCACGGCGCCGGCGTGGGCGAAGTGCAGTGCGCCCGCGCCCGCCGCGGCCATCACGGTGACGGTCAGCATGATGCGGTCGCGCCGGGTCAGCAGCGGCAGCGACGGTGCGGTCTCGGCCATCCTCTGCGAACTCCTTGTCAGGCTGGGGTGTGGCCGAGTTTCCCAGAACAGCGGCACTCCTGGAGGTGATTCGAATGCGTAGGCGCGCCGCGTAGTGTTGCGCTGTGCAGGTCGACGCGATGACGGTGCCGCAACCGCTGAGCCAGATCGGTGATCTCTCCCGACAAACCCAGCAGGCCGGTTTCGCCGGATTGCTTTTCACCGAGACGGGCCGCACCGCGTATCTCAGCGCCGCGGTGGCGTCCCAGGCGGCGCCTGGCCTGGCCCTGTCGACCGGTGTCGCGGTTGCCTTCCCGCGCAGCCCGTTCGTCACCGCGGCCACCGCCTGGGAGCTTGCGCAGGCAACCGACGGCCGCTTCCGGTTGGGTTTGGGCACCCAGGTCAGAACGCATGTGGTTCGCCGCTACGGAGTAGCGTTCGATCACCCGGGTCCGCGGTTGCGCGACTACGTACTGGCCGTCAAGGCGTGCTTCACCGCGTTCCGATCCGGAACACTCGATCACCACGGCGAGTTCTACCAACTCGACTTCATCACCCCGCAGTGGAGCCCGGGCGCGATCGACGCCCCCGACCCGAAGATCGATGTCGCCGCCGTCAATCCGTGGATGCTGCGGATGGCCGGCGAGGTGGCCGACGGCGTGCATGTCCACCCGATCGGCGATCCCGGATACCTGCGCCGCCACGTGCTGCCCGGCATTGCCGAGGGTGCGGCCAGAGCCGGGCGTTCGACTTCCGAGATCGACGTCATCGTTCCGGTCATGACGATCGTGGGAGACACCGACGAGGAGCGCCACACCGAACGCGAACTGGTCAGGGCCAGTATGAGCTTCTACGGCAGCACTCCGAATTACGCCTTCATCTGGGACGAAGCCGGTTTCGAGGGAACCACCGCCCGAATCCGGGAACGGCAGAAGGCAGGCGATTTCGCGGGTATGGCGGCGCAGATCAGCGACGAGCACATCGCCGCCTTCGCCACCGAGTCGACCTGGGAGGGACTGCCCGAGGCGCTGATCGACAAGTACGCGGGGGTCGCCGACCGCATCGTGCTCTACGGGGCCCTGTCCAACGCCCTGTCGGCCCCCGAACGCGTCGAGCGCTACGGCGAGGTTGCGTCGAAAGTGATGACCTCGCCCCGATTGATCGAGACCCAGTCCCGCGCCTCGAGGTAGGGGCGGAAGGCGTCGACGATCAGCTGCTCATCGGTGTGCGTCTTCGGCCGCTGGATCTCGTAGAGATACGGGAACTCGGTCCAGGCGATCACGGCATCCCAGAGCCGCAGCGCCGCGGGGCCGGTCGGCGGGTCGATGAGCACCGGACCGAACAGACATTGACCGTCGGGAAAGAACAGTGTCGGGACCCCGTAACCCGCCGCATCGACCACCCGCCGGTGGTCGGCCATGACCTCCTCATTCGTGGTCGGATCGGCGATCGCCGCGTCGACCAGATCGGGGTCGAAGCCCAATTCGCCGAGCAGGTGGCGGGCGACTGACCTCTCGTGCGGCTTGTGGCCCTCCTCGTGCAGCGCCCGGCCGGCGCGCTCGTACCAGGCGTCGACGTCGGACATCGACCCCCGGCGCAGCAGCGCTCCGATGCGCATCATCGACCACCCGTAGGACCATTCCCGCTCCCACGGGTGTTTTTTGCCCTCGACCCGGTTGATCTCCTCGAGGCTGAAGAAGCGCCAATTCACCTGGAGTCCGGTCTGATCGCGGACTTCGCGGATCCACTTCGAGGTTTGGTAGGCATAGGGGCACATCACGTCGAAGTGGAAATCGACGGATTCGGGACGCGACATCACGCCTTCAACCCTAGACCTGCGGACCCTGCGGGCAGCGTGTTGGGCCGAACCACACCGCGACGCCCCGCGACGGTGCACCATGGGCGAGACATTCCCGGCATCGCGACAGACATCCTGGAGTTCCGATGGTCCTTGTTCTGGCGTTCGGCATCGTGTTGCTGATCAGCGTTTCGCTGTCCGGCGTCGCGGCCCGCACGGTGTTCTCCACCGCTCTGCTGTGCCTGTCGATAGGCGCCCTCATCGGTCCCGGCGGACTGGGCTTCATCCCGCTGACCGCCCAGGATGACATCGTCTCCGTCCTCGCCGACATCGCGATGTTCACGGTGCTGTTCACCGACGGTCAGCGCGCCAACATTCGCGCGCTGCGGGACAACTGGCGGCTTTCCGGCCGCGCCCTGGGACTGGGCATGCCGCTGACGATGATCGGCATCGCCATTCCGGCGCACTACCTCGCGCAACTCGACTGGCCCACGTCGCTGTTGCTCGGGGCGATACTCTCGCCCACCGACCCGGTATTCGCCTCAGCGCTGGTGGGACGTCCGGATGTGCCGCTTCGGCTGCGCCGTCTGCTCAACGTCGAATCCGGACTGAACGACGGCCTGGCACTGCCCTTCGTGCTGATCTTCCTCGCCATGGCCAAACATGAGGACTCGCATCTGGGGATCGTCTTGCTGGAACTGCTGCTCGGCGTGGTGATCGGGGCGGCGATCGCCGCGATCGTGGCCCTGGCCTGGCGCAGCCGGTACCTCACCGCAGAACCTCACCTGCAGCCGCTGGGGCCCTTGGCCATCGCGGTGGTGGTCTACGCGGTCTGCCACCTCACCGAGGCCAATCCCTACCTGGCGGCGTTCGCCGCCGGCTCGACGCTGGCCACCATGGATCATGTCGCCGTCGAGCATTTCGAGCCGTTCGGCGATCTTCTCTCCGAGATCACCAAATTCGCCGCGCTGCTGGTGTTCGGGACACTGATCACCCCCGAGCGCATCTCCCACCTGGACTGGTCGGACTGGTTCCTCGCGATCGTGGCAATCATCGTGGTGCGTCCGGCGTCGATGCTCATATCGCTGATCCGAACACCCATGCCGCGAGCGGAACGGCTGACGGCGGCGTGGTTCGGGCCGAAGGGATTCGCATCGGTGGTCTACGGATTGCTTGTGCTGCGAGCCGAGATTCCTGAAGGGGAACGAATCTTCGATCTGATCGCGATCACCATCGCGCTATCGATCGCCCTGCACTCCTCCACCGACGTGCTGATCGCCCGACGACTGCGGGTTGATCCACCCGACCACCTACCGAGCGGTCACGCCGACACGCCCGAGCTGGAAGAGCCAGTGAAGCCGGCTCACGGAAACTCGATGTAGCGGCCCGCCCCGGTCGCGACGGCGCGATCGAGAACCAGCGCACTCAAGGCGACATCGTCCATGGCGATGCCCATATTCAGGAACATCCGCCGCCCGGTGAGGGGCACCTCGTACTTGCCGGCGACGACGGTGGCCAGGTCGACGTCAGGTTTGGGCAGCCCGAAGAAGTACAGGTCGTCGGCGACCGAGCCGTACTGGCCGAGATCGTCGACGCAGTAGACGGCGGCGTTGTGGAAGGCCGGCGGTGCCATCGCGTCGTCGTAGTCGACCGGCAGCAGCAGCGCATCGGGATCGGTGTTGGCGCAATCCACTTTCGGCTCCAGCGGCGCGGTGATCGTGGTGATCACCAGATCGGCGCCGTTGAGCGCATCGGTCGGTGAATCGGCGATCCTGGTGACCCGATCGCCGGCCATCCCGAGCAGCCGCTTGGCCTTGGCCTCGCCGCGGTCATAGGCGGTCACGTGGGTCAGCTCGGGGTGAACCTCGAGCGCGACCTCCAGGTGCCGGCGGCCCTGCACCCCGCAGCCGACGATCGCCAGGTGGCGCGGCTCGCCGGGAACATTGCGCATCGTGACCCCGGAGACACCCGGTGTGCGCATCTCGGTGATCCAGCCGCCGTCGAGCAACGCCACCGGCCGGCCGGTCTCGGCATCGTTCATGATCATCACGCCGTAGATGTAGGGCAGACCCTTGGCATTGTTCTGCTCGTAGCCCGCGACCCATTTCAGACCGATCCGGTCACTTCCGCCCAGATAGGCCGGCATCGCGTGGATGAACGCGTCCTCCCGAGAGCTGACCTTGGGCTTGGGCGGGTTCTGCACCAGCCCCTGGGCCTTCTGCCGGAAGGCGTCCTCGAGCACGTCGACGATTTCCGCCCAGCCCAACCCGAGGCCCTCGAGGTCGGCGCGGTTGAGCACCAGCATCTGATTGTCGGTCATGCAGAGAACCGTAGCGGTGCTCCGGCCGACGCTGTCCTCGACCGCACCGACCGCGCCCTGAGTGTGCCTATGATGGGCTCCGAGCAAACGGTCCACGAGGGGGTGCCCAGCGTGACTTCCCCACCGGCGTGCCGCCGCGGCGCGGGAGTGATCGTCGCCCTTGGCCTGGGTGCCGCGGTATCCGCGAGCCTTCCCGCCACCGCCGCAGCGCTGCCGGTGGACCACACCCCGGGCCAATCAGCGAACACCGATCAGGCCGTCCCGGCCCAGCCCGGTCGCGCCGGCGTCGCGCTTGGCGCGCCGGCCCGGCAGCCGGCTCGCGCGGCCGCCATCCGGGCCGCGCGCCGGACCCCCTCCGCTCCCGCTGCGAATGACACGGCCCCCACCGGCCACGCGGGTATCTCCCGCCGGGCCCCGGTCCCCCCGGCGCGCACCTCGGCTGCCCAGTCGTCGGGGTTGCTCGGTCAGCTGGCGGTGCTGTTGAACAACCAGACCCCCCGGATGAGCCCCACCCAGACCGCGCAAAGTCCCGCCGGGGTGGTCACCGGCGCACTCAACGCCGTCGACCCCGACAGCCCGCAACTGCGCTTCACCGTGACCGCCGAACCCGACCGGGGCAGCGCGGCGGTCACCGCCGACGGCACCTGGACCTACACCCCCGACCCGGCGCTCGCCGCCACCGGGGTCACCGACACCTTCGAGGTCCAGGTCAGCGACGCCCCCAGCGGATTCGCCATCCACGGCCTGCCCGGACTGCTGCACCTGCTCAGCT
>NZ_JBJTCF010000115.1:0-14145 GCF_046091765.1 Mycobacterium sp. | reverse complement strand
ACCAGCACCCCCAGCACCAGGGCGCGGCGGCGTTCGCGCTGCTCCAGCGGGATGCCGTGCACCTCGGCGACCGCCAGGACGAACACCGTCGTCGCTTCCAGGAACACCAGGGTCTCCCCGCCGCCGCCTCCGGTTGCCCCGGTGGCTTCGGCTGCGCCGCCGCCCGCCGAAGCACCGGCCGAAACCGGCGACGCGACCCAGGTGCTGCGCGGTGCCGCCGCGGCCGTAGTCAAGAACATGAACGCCTCGCTGGAGATTCCGACGGCCACCAGCGTGCGGGCCATGCCGGCCAAGCTGATGATCGACAACCGGACGGTCATCAACAACCACCTCACCCGCAACCGCGGCGGCAAGATCTCCTTCACCCACCTGCTGGGGTACGCGATCGTGCAGGCGGTCAAGAAGTTCCCGAACATGAACCGCCACTACGAGGTGATCGACGGCAAACCCAACAGCGTCACCCCGGCCCACACCAATCTCGGCCTGGCCATCGACCTGCCGGGCAAGGACGGCAAACGCTCCCTGGTCGTCGCCGCGATCAAAGGGTGCGAATCGCTGCCCTTCGGGCGGTTCGTCACCGCCTACGAGGACATCGTGCGCCGGGCGCGCGACGGCAAGCTCACCGCCGAGGACTTCGCCGGGGTGACGATCTCGCTGACCAACCCGGGAACACTGGGGACGGTGCATTCGGTGCCGCGGCTGATGGCCGGACAGGGCGCGATCATCGGCGCCGGCGCCATGGAGTTCCCGGCGGAGTTCCAGGGTGCCAGCGAGGAGCGCATCGCCGACCTCGGCATCGGCAAGCTGATCACCCTCACCTCGACCTACGACCACCGCATCATCCAGGGTGCGGAGTCCGGCGACTTCCTGCGCACCATCCACCAGCTGCTGCTCGCCGACGATTTCTGGGACGAGATCTTCTTCGAGATGGGCGTGCCCTACGAGCCGGTGCGCTGGCGCACCGACAACCCCGACCCGATCGCCGACAAGAACGCCCGGGTGCTCGAGCTGATCGCGGCCTACCGCAGCCGCGGTCACCTGATGGCCGACATCGACCCGTTGCGACTGGACCGCAACCGCTTCCGCATGCACCCCGACCTCGACGTTGCCAGCCACGGCCTGACCCTGTGGGATCTGGACCGCGAGTTCAAGGTCGACGGCTTTGCCGGCAAGCAGCACAAGAAGCTGCGCGACGTGCTCTCGGTACTGCGCGACGCCTACTGCCGCCACATCGGGGTGGAGTACACCCACATCCTCGAGCCCGAGCAGCAGAAGTGGCTACAGGAACGCATCGAGGTCAAACACGACAAGCCGAGCGTCTCACAGCAGAAGTACATCTTGAGCAAGCTGAACGCCGCCGAAGCCTTCGAGGCGTTCCTGCAGACCAAATACGTCGGGCAGAAGCGGTTCTCACTGGAGGGCGCGGAGGCAGTCATTCCGATGATGGACGCGGTCATCGACCAGAGCGCCGAGCACTCCCTCGACGAGGTCGTCATCGGCATGCCGCACCGCGGTCGGCTCAACGTACTCGCCAACATCGTCGGCAAGCCCTACTCGCAGATCTTCCGTGAGTTCGAGGGCAACCTCGATCCGTCTGAGGCGCACGGTTCGGGAGACGTCAAATACCACCTGGGTGCGCAGGGCACCTACATCCAGATGTTCGGCGACAACGACATCGAAGTGTCACTGGTGGCCAACCCCTCGCACCTGGAGGCCGTCGATCCGGTGCTGGAAGGTCTGGTGCGGGCCAAGCAGGACCTGATCGATGGCGAGGGCGAACCCCGATTCGCCGTCGTGCCGCTGATGCTGCACGGCGACGCCGCCTTCGCCGGGCAGGGCGTGGTGGCCGAGACGCTGAACCTGTCCCTGCTGCGCGGCTATCGCACCGGCGGAACGATTCACATCGTGGTCAACAACCAGATCGGGTTCACCACCGCACCGGAGAACTCGAGGTCGACCGAGTACTGCACCGACGTCGCGAAGATGGTCGGTGCGCCGATCTTCCATGTCAACGGCGACGACCCGGAGGCCTGCGCGTGGGTGGCACGGCTGGCCGTGGACTTCCGGCAGCGTTTCAACAAGGACGTCGTCATCGACATGCTGTGCTACCGCCGCCGCGGGCACAACGAAGGCGACGACCCGTCGATGACCAACCCGGCGATGTACGACGTCATCGACGACAAGCGCGGGGTACGCAAGACCTACACCGAGGATCTGATCGGCCGCGGCGACATCTCGACCAAGGAGGCCGAGGACGCGCTGCGCGACTACCAGGGCCAACTCGAACAGGTCTTCAACGAGGTCCGCGAACTGGAGAAGCACGAGGCCGAGCCCAGCGAGTCGGTGGAGGCCGCGCAGATGCGGCCGCTCGGGATGAACACCGCGGTGGACAAGTCGCTGCTGGCGCGCATCGGCGATGCCCACCTCGCGCTGCCCGAGGGGTTCAGCGTGCATCCCCGGGTCAAGCCGGTGCTGGAGAAGCGCCGCGAGATGGCCTACGAGGGCAAGGTGGACTGGGCCTTCGCCGAACTGCTGGCGCTGGGCACCTTCCTGGCCGAGGGCAAGCTGATCAGACTCTCCGGCCAGGACACCCGCCGCGGCACGTTCACCCAGCGCCACGCCGTCATCATCGACCGACTGACCGGAGCGGAGTTCACCCCGCTGCAGCTGCTGACCGTCAACCCCGACGGCACACCCTCCGCCGGCAGGCTGCTGGTGTATGACTCGCCGCTGTCGGAGTACGCCGCGGTGGGCTTCGAGTACGGCTACTCGGTGGGCAACCCCGAGGCGATCGTGCTGTGGGAGGCCCAGTTCGGCGACTTCGTCAACGGTGCGCAGTCGATCATCGATGAGTTCATCAGCTCCGGGGAAGCCAAGTGGGGCCAGCTCTCCGACGTCGTGCTGCTCCTGCCACACGGCCACGAGGGCCAGGGACCCGACCACACCTCGGCGCGCATCGAACGTTTCCTGCAGCTGTGGGCCGAGGGGTCGATGACGATCGCCCTGCCGTCGACTCCGGCCAACTACTTCCACCTGCTGCGCCGTCACGGACTCGACGGGGTCCACCGCCCGCTGATCGTATTCACCCCGAAGTCGATGCTGCGCAACAAAGCCGCCGTGAGCGAGTTGCGCGACTTCACCGAGCGGCGCTTCAGCTCGGTGCTCGAAGAACCCACCTTCACCGACGGCGAGGGTGATCGCGACAAGGTCACCCGGATTTTATTGACCAGCGGCAAGATCTACTACGAACTCGCCGAGCGCAAGGAGAAAGACCAGCGCGACGACGTCGGGATCGTGCGCATCGAACAGCTGGCCCCGCTGCCCGTACGCCGGCTGGTCGAGACCCTGGACAGCTACCCCAACGCGGCGCAGTTCTGCTGGGTGCAGGAGGAGCCGGCCAACCAGGGCGCCTGGCCGACGTTCGGGCTGGAACTGCCCGAGCTGCTGCCCGACAAGCTGACCGGCATCAAACGAATCTCGCGCCGCGCGATGTCGGCACCGTCCTCGGGATCCTCGAAGGTGCACGCCGTCGAGCAGCGGGAGATCATCGACGAGGCGTTCGCGCCCTGAGCCGACCTAGCCGCTGATCTCGTCGATCACCCGCGGGCACAGATTGGACACCGCCGCCCCGGCGAACAGCGGGGCCAGGCCGATCGGCCGGCCAGCGGCTTCGGCGACCTTGGCGACGATGTCGGCGGTGTTCTGGCTGCGTGCGGCCAACAGCGGGCAGAGCGACCGCCCGAGGGCGACGGAGTCGCTGCCGTCGAGCACCGACAGCACGTCGGTCAGGACGTCGGTGTCGGCCGCGGCGGGGGCGGCGGCGGCCAGGGCGGCGGCGACCAGGCCAGCCGTCAGGGCGCCGGCACAAGTCCCAGTGCGAAACGTCATAGTCAGCACATCGTAGGCCCGACCCCCGGCGTTACGTCCGGCGAATGAGACGCTGATAGCCTCACCTGCATGCAGGGCTTCGCCGGCAAAGTGGCCGCGGTCACCGGGGCAGGTTCGGGTATCGGCCAGGCACTGGCCGTCGAACTCGGCCGCTCCGGGGCGTCGGTGGCGATCAGCGACGTCGACACCGAGGGGCTCGCGGTCACCGAGGATCGGCTCAAGGCGATCGGGGCGCCGGTCAAAACCGACCGGATCGACGTCACCGAACGCGAGACGGTGCTGCTGTACGCCGACGCCGTGAGAGACCACTTCGGAAAAGTCAACCAGATCTACAACAACGCCGGAATCGCCTTCACCGGAGACGTCGAGATCAGCCAGTTCAAGGACATCGAACGGGTGATGGACGTGGACTACTGGGGCGTGGTCAACGGCACCAAAGCCTTCCTGCCGCACCTGATCGCCTCCGGCGACGGCCACATCATCAACATCTCCAGCGTCTTCGGGCTCTTTGCGGTGCCCGGCCAGGCAGCCTACAACTCGGCGAAGTTCGCCGTGCGGGGGTTCACCGAGGCGCTGCGCCAGGAGATGATCCTGGCTCGCCGTCCCGTCAAGGTCACCACGGTGCACCCCGGCGGCGTCAAGACGGCGATCGCCCGCAACGCCACCACCGCGGAGGGCATCGACGCGACGGAGTTCGCCAACACCTTCGACCGCAAGCTCGCCCGCACCTCACCGGAGAAGGCGGCGCAGATCATCCTCGACGGGGTGGCCAAGAACAAGGCGCGGGTGCTGGTGGGCACTGATGCCAAGATCTTCGATCTGGTGGTGCGCGCCACCGGCTCGGGATACCAGCGGATCATGGTGGCGCTCTCCGAGCGGCTGCTGCCGCCCACCCGCTGAATCAGTCGGCCAGCGGGTTGGCGGCCAGCCATTGCTCCGCGACACCCTGCGGGTCGGCGCCGTTCTCGACTTCGCGCAGCATGCCCGCCAGGGAGGCGGTGTCCAGCACGCCGGCGATCTCGTTGGCGGCCCGCAGTTGCAGCATGCCCATCTCGTTGCGCCGGTAGAGCGCGACGACGTTCTGCGCCGGGATCAGGGCGGGCTTTCGATCCACCAGCACCACGACGCCGCCCGGTATGTCGGTGTCGGCGGTGCTGGTCCAGGCGGCCGTCACCGTACCGGCCCGCAGAGCGTCGAACAGCGCGGGGCCGGAGCCGAATTCGCGCGGCGGGGGCAGCGTGCAGTCACCCACGGCCGACACCGGGGCGTGGCCGGCGACCGCTCCGACGGTCAGGCCCGCGCATTTGCGCACCAGCGCCGTGAGGTCCCGGCTCGCCCAGGCCGTGGCGGTCGCACCGGTGACGGCCAGCGCGGGTTTGTCCTCGGCCGCCAGCGCGTAGTCGCTGGCCGAGATACCCTCCGGCAGCGACCCGAGCAGGGCCCGGTACACCTGCGCGGCCGACCGCGCGGTCGACTCGGGGTCGAAGCGCTGCAAGAACCGGCCGGTGAAGCCCGGCACCACGGTGACGGCTCCGGCGTCGAGAGCGCGCAGCGCCTCGTCTGCCGAGGCGTAGGTCTCGATGCGCACGGCTGTCCCGTAGTTGCGCAGACCGGCCGCGTAGACCTGGGCCAGCAGCGTGCTTTCCGGGTCGGCGGTCGCACCCACCGCGAGCGACGGGCCGCGATCCGGCGAACCGCACGCCGCGGCGAAAACCGCGATCGCCGCCAGCAGCGCGCGGACCGTGTTCACACCTCCGCGGCGGCGGCCACCGCGGCCGCGACCGCCGGGCAGACCCGTGGGTCCAGCGGACTGGGCACGATGTGGTCGGCGGCCAACTCGTCGCCGACGACGGCGACAATCGCCTCGGCCGCGGCCACCTTCATCTCCTCGGTGATCCGGCGGGCGCCGGCGTCCAGCGCACCCCGGAAGACCCCCGGGAAGGCCAGCACGTTGTTGATCTGGTTGGGGAAGTCACTGCGGCCGGTGGCGACGATCGCGGCGTGGCGCCGGGCGGCGTCCGGGTGGATCTCCGGCGTCGGATTCGACAGCGCGAACACCACGCAGTCCGGCGCCATCGAGGCGACGAGCTCCTCGGGCACCACCCCGGCCGACACTCCAAGGAACACATCCGCGCCGGCGAGTGCCTCGGCCAGCCCGCCGGTGCGGCCCTCGGGGTTTGTCCGGCTCGCCAGTTCGGCCTTCACCGGGTTGAGGTCGTGACGATTGCTGTGCACGATCCCGCGCGAGTCGAGCACCGTGATGTCCTTGAGCCCGCTGCCCTGCAGGATGTTCGCGCAGGCGACTCCGGCCGCACCGGCACCGGAGATGACCATTTTCAGCGTGCTCAGGTCGCGGCCTTGCAGGGTGCTCGCCCCTAGCAGGGCGGCCAGCACCACGATCGCGGTGCCGTGCTGGTCGTCGTGCATCACCGGGCAGTCCAGGGCATCAATGACGCGGTTCTCGATCTCGAAGCAGCGCGGTGCGGAGATGTCCTCGAGGATCACCGCTCCGAAGGTGGGGCGCAGCCGCACCAGGGTGTCGACGATCTCATCGGGGTCCTTGGTGTCGAGAACGATGGGGATCGCGTCGAGGTCGGCGAACGCCTTGAGCAGCGCGCTCTTGCCTTCCATGACGGGCAGCGAGGCCACCGGGCCGATGTCGCCCAGCCCCAGCACCGCGGTGCCGTCGCTGACCACCGCCACGAGGCGGTTGGCCCAGGTGTAGCGGGCCGCCAAGGTGCGGTCGGCGTAGATCGCCCGGCAGACCTGCGCCACGCCCGGGGTGTAGGCGATCGACAGGGCGCGTTGGGTGTCCAGCGGCACCTTCGAGTCCACCCGCAACTTGCCGCCCGCGTGGGCCGCGAAGATCGCCTCGTCGGTGACCTCTGCGGTCACGTCGTCGACGCCGGGCATCTCAGATCAGCCCGAGCTTGGTGACCGCTTCGCGCTCGTCGGCCAGCTCCGCGGTCGAGGCGTCGATGCGGCCGCGGGAGAATTCGTCGATCGTCAAACCCTCGACGATCGACCAGTTGCCCTTATCCGTGATGACCGGGAACGACGACACCAGGCCGGCGGGAACGCCGTAGGACCCGTCGGAAGCCACAGCCATCGACACCCAGTCGCCCTTGGCCGATCCGAACAGCCAGTCGCGCGCGGCGTCGATGGTCGCCGACGCCGCTGAGGCGGCCGACGAGGCGCCGCGCGCATCGATGATCGCCGCCCCGCGCTTGGCGACGGTCGGGATGAAGTAGTCCTCTACCCAGGCCTGGTCGCCGATGACCTTCGCCGCGTTCTTGCCGCCGATCTCGGCGTGGAACAGATCGGGGTACTGGGTGGCGGAGTGGTTGCCCCAGATCGTCATCTTCTTGACCTCGGTGACGGCCACGCCGGCCTTCATGGCCACCTGGGAGACCGCCCGGTTGTGGTCGAGGCGGGTGAGCGCGGAGAACCGCTCGCGGGGGATGTCGGGGGCGTTGCTCATGGCGATCAGGGCGTTGGTGTTGGCCGGGTTGCCGGTCACCCCGATGCGAACATCGTCGGCGGCCACCTCGTTGAGCGCCTTGCCCTGCGCGGTGAAGATCGCGCCGTTGGCCTCGAGCAGATCGCTGCGTTCCATCCCGGGTCCGCGCGGCCGCGCGCCGACCAGTAGGGCCAGTCCGACGCCGTCGAAGATCTTGGTGGGGTCCGACCCGATCTGCACCCCGGCCAGCTGCGGGAAGGCGCAGTCGTCCAGTTCCATCACCACACCCTCGAGCGCCTTGAGCGCGGGCTCGATCTCGAGCAGTCGCAGTTCGATGGGGCGGTCCGGGCCGAGCAGCGCTCCGCTGGCCAGCCGGAAGAGCAGGCTGTAGCAGATCTGCCCGGCGGCGCCGGTGACCGCAACCTTGAAGGGGGTCTTGCTCACGGGGTGCTCCTTCGGGGCGGGTGACGTCGGGTTCCGAAACTAGCGCACGCCGCCCGGACCGGGGTGTCCGGCCCGGAACTGCACGTCCGGAGACCCCTTTCAGCGCCGGTCATTCCGCGTAGCATTGGGCGCGGGCACAGTCCGGCACAGTCCCCGTCCTCCAGGAGAGCCTCATGCAGTTTCGCGCGGTGAACCCTCTGCCGAGTGCGATGCGGGTGGCCGACCCCGAGCCCAAGCGCATCCCCGTCCCGGTCGCGCGGGTGATCGTCGACTGCGCCGTCTACAGCGAGGGCGCCCGCCTGCCGGGCAAGTACACCCACGCCGCGGCGCTGGCCAAGGTGCGCGAACTGGAGCGCGACGGCGTGCAGTCCTTCGTCTGGATCGGGTTGCACGAGCCCGACGAGAACCAGATGCACGCGGTCGCCGACGTGTTCGGGTTGCACGAGCTGGCCGTCGAGGACGCCGTGCACGCCCACCAGCGCCCCAAGCTTGAGCGCTATGACGACACCCTGTTCCTGGTCCTCAAGACGGTCACCTACGTGCCCCACGACTCGGTCGAACTGGCCCGCGAGATCGTCGAGACCGGGGAGATCATGGTGTTCGTCGGACCCGATTTCGTCGTCACGGTCCGCCACGGCGACCACACCGGCCTGGCCGGCGTCCGCCGCCACCTCGAGGCTCAGCGCAACCAGCTCCTCCTGGGACCGTACGCGGTCATGCACGCGATCGCCGATCATGTCGTGGACAGCTACCTGGAAGTCACCCAGCTGATGGAGCGCGACATCGATGACATCGAACACGCGACGTTCTCACCGCAGGAGAAGACCCCAGTCGAGCCGATCTATCTGCTCAAGCGCGAAGTGGTGGAGCTGCGCAACGCGGTGTGGCCGCTCACCGACGCCTTCGCGAAGATGCAGAACGACTACCAGGGGCTGCTGCCCAAGGAAATCCTGCGATACATGCGCGACGTGGCCGACCACCAGAGCCACGCCGCCGACCTGATCGTCAGCAACGACGAGATGCTCACCTCGCTGGTGCACGCGGCGCTGGCCAGAGTCGAACTGCAGCAGAACCAGGACATGCGCAAGATCTCCGCCTGGGTGGCGATCGCCGCGGTACCGACCATGATCGCGGGCATCTACGGCATGAACTTCGAGCGCATGCCCGAACTGTCCTCAACCTGGGGCTACCCCGGGGTGCTGCTGCTGATGGCGTCGGTGTGCAGCTTCATGTACTTCCGGTTCCGCCGCAACAACTGGCTGTAGCCGGCCCGGCACCGGGGCCCTCAGCGGATCAGGTTCAGCCCGCTCGCGGCGTCGAAGACGTGCAGGTCGGTGGTGTCGAGCGCCAACTCGACGGTCTGGCCGACCGCGGCCTTCGACTCGGCCGAAACGCGAGCGACGAAGCGGCTCTCCCCGGATCCAGACCAGCTTCCCGATTCGGCGGCGAGTTCGGCCAGCTCCGGTGAGCGGACCCCGGCTCCGGGCGCGGTGAAGTAGACGTACTTGTCGGCGCCCAGCGATTCCACGAGGTCGACTTTGACCCCGAAGGTCAGGGCGCGGATGCGCTGGAAACCGTCGATCAGCGCCGCGTCCTCGAACTGCTCGGGCCGGGCGCCGACGATCAGGCCGGCCGGGCCGGTGTGCGCGGAGATCGCCGCGAGCGCCTCACCGGTCAGCGGCACCTCGCCGAACGGCAACCGGAAGCCGATGTCGGTCGCGGCCGCCTGGAAGAAGTTCATCGACGGCGAGCCGATGAACCCCGCGACGAACAGATTCACCGGCGTGGCGTAGAGCTCATCAGGGGTGCCGATCTGCTGGACCTCCCCGGCGCGGAGCACCACCACCCGGTCGCCGAGGGTCATCGCCTCAGTCTGGTCGTGGGTGACGTAGACGGTGGTGGTCCCCAGCCGGTGCTGCAAGCTGGCGATCTCACCGCGCATCTGCACCCGCAGCTTGGCGTCGAGATTGCTCAGCGGCTCATCCATCAGAAACGCCTTGGGATTGCGCACGATCGCCCGACCCATCGCGACCCGCTGACGCTGCCCGCCGGAGAGCTGGGCGGGTTTGCGGTCCAGCAGTTCGGTCAGGTCAAGGATCCTGGCGGTGTCCTCGACCTTCGCCGCGATCTCGCTTTTCGCCATCTTGGCCAGCGTCAGCGGGAAGGCGATGTTCTGCCGCACGGTCATGTGCGGGTACAGCGCGTAGGACTGGAAGACCATCGCGATGTCCCGGTCACGCGGCGCCTTCTCGTTGACCCGCTCGCCGTCGATCCGCAACTCCCCCGAGCTGATCTCCTCCAGGCCCGCGATCATGTTCAGTGTGGTCGACTTGCCGCAACCCGACGGGCCGACCAGGATGACGAACTCGCCGTCGGCGATGGTGAGGCTGATGTCGCGCACCGGCGTCGCGCCGTCCGGGTACTGCTTGGTCACGTGCTCCAGAACAATCTCGGCCATATACCCCGCCTACCCTTTCACCGCGCCGGAGGTGAGGCCGGCGACGATCCGTCGTTGGAAGATGAGCACGAAGAGGATGATCGGGATGGTGATCACCATCGCGCCCGCCGCGATTGACCCGGTCGGCTCCTCGAACTGGGAACTGCCAGTGAAGTTGGCGATCGCGACCGGAGCGGTGATGGCCGCCTTGGTCGCCGTCAGCGACAGCGCGAGCAGCAGGTCGTTCCACGCGAAGATGAACACCAGGATCGCGGCGGTCACGATCCCGGGTGCGGCCAGCGGGGCGATCACCCGCCGGAAGGCCTGTCCGGGCGTGGCACCGTCGATCTTGGCGGCACGCTCGAGATCCCAGGGGATCTCGCGGAAGAAAGCCGAGAGCGTGTAGATCGCCAGCGGCAGCGCGAACGTGATGTAGGGGATGATCAGGCCCGGCCAGGTGTCGAACAGCCCGATGCGGCGTTCGATGTTGAACAGCGGCGTGATCAGTGAGATCTGCGGGAACATCGCGATCAGCAGAGCGGCACCGATGAGCAGGCGTTTGCCGCCGAACTCCAGTCGCGCCACGGCGTAGGCGGCCATTCCGCCGATGGTCACCGCGATGGCGGTGGTGATCAGCCCGATGCCGATGGAGTTGATCAGCGCCGAACTGAAGACGTCGCCTTTGAAGATCCCCCGGTAGTTGTCCAGGGTGAACGACGACGGGATGAGTTTGCCGTCCTTGACCGCCGAGGTGGGCTTGAGCGAGAGACTCAGGATCCACAGCACCGGCAGCAGCGCGTAGATCACCACCGCGATGTTGACCACCGCCCAGAAGCCCGCGCGCCGGGCCATCAGCGCACCTCTTCGTCGGCTCCGGGGGCGGCCGCCCCGAAGAGTTTGATGTAGATGAAGGCGATCACCGCCACGCAGCCGAACACCAGCACGCTGATCGCCGACCCGAGACCGATGTTGAACGCCTTGAACAGGTTGTCATAGCCCAAGATCGACACCGAACCGGTGTCGTTGGACCCGCCGGTCAGCACATAGATGTTGTCGAAGATGCGGAACGCATCCAGGGTGCGGAACAGCAGGGCCACCAGGATGGCCGGCTTGATCAGCGGGATGATCACGCGGGTCAGCCGGGTCCACGCACCCGCGCCGTCGACCTCGGCGGCGCGAAGCAGATCATTCGGCACCAAGGCCAGCCCCGCCAGCAGCAGCAGCGCCATGAACGGCGTGGTCTTCCACACCTCGGCGAGGATCACCACGGCCAGTGACGGTATCTGCTCGGTCAGCGGCGCCGTGCCCTCGGGCAACAGGTTGGCCAGGTACCCGGTGCCGGGCGTCCACGCGTAGTACCAGCTGTAGGAGGCGGCCACCGTGACGATGCCGTACGGGATCAGGATCGCGGTCCGCACCGCCGCCTTGCCGAAGAGGGTCCGGTGCATGACCAGTGCCAGGGCCAGGCCGAGGGCGAATTCGATGGCCACCGAGATGACGGTGATGACCAGCGTCACGAAAAATGCTGTCCACCAATACTTGTCGGTCAGGATCGTCTGATAGTTCGCCAGCCCGATAAAGCTGGTGTCGGCGGGGCTGGCCAGGTTGTAGCGGTGCAGACTGAGCCACACCGCGTAGCCGATTGGGTAGGCGGTGACCGCGAGCATCAGCACGACCGCGGGGGCGATCAGCAGGTGGGCCAGGCGCCGCTGCGACCGGTGGTCCTGGCCTCGGACCGGGGTCGAAGTCACGGGATCAGCCCCCTGCCCTCGATCGCCTTGCGCACTTCGACGGCGAGTTCGTCGGCGGTGCGTTCCGGGTCGATGCCGGTGATCGGTGCCAGGGTCGCCGAGATCCGCGTCGACATGGCCTGATAGTTGGGCGTGGCGGGTCGCACCGCCGCGGTGGTCAACTGGTCGCGGATGATCGCGTACTGGGGGTACTTCTTCTGAAAGTCCGGGTCGTCATAGAGCGACGCCCGCACCGCGGGCAGCCCGCCCTCGATCGAGGTGTAGCGCTGGTTGGTCTCGCTGCGGATGCAGCGGACCGCCTCGAAGGCCTCCGCGCGATGGCGGGTGGTGGCGGCTACCGCCAGGTTCAGCCCGCCGAGCGTCACCCGGGCGCCCTGCCCCGCGAGGACACCGGGGTAGGGCGCGAAGGCGAACACCTCCCGGCTGGCGTCGAAGGCGATCTCGAACTGCTCGTCGGTGGGCGAGAACGTCCCCACGTCGTTGATGGCACCCGCCAGTTCGGGCCGGGTGTTCAGCGGCAGGAACGGCACGCCGCCCTTCACCGAGTTCTCCAGCATCGAGGCGAACACGAACGGCCAGTTCACCTCCAGCGCCGCCTTACCCTGTTCGAGCGCCAGTCGCGCGGTGCCCTCGTCGGTCTGGGTGATCGACGGGTCCGCGCCGGGCGCGGTGGCCACCGACTTGATGATCTCCAGCGCCTTCACGGTGGCCGCGCGGTGCTCGGGGGTGTCGGTCAGGGTGACGGTCTTGCCGTCCTCGGAGAGCACCCGGCCACCGGCGCTCTCCAGCAGGGTGTTGAACCACACCACCAGGCCCTCGTACTGCTTGGCCTGCACGGCGATCCAGCCCGGCCCGCCGGCGGCGTGCAGCCGGTTGGCCTCCGCGAGCATGCCGTCCCACGTCGACGGCGGCGGATCCACCAGGTCCGGGCGGTACCAGAGCAGCTGGGTGTTGGTCGTCACCGGCGCGGCGAACAGCCTGCCCTGCCAGCGCGCGGTCTCCAGCGGCCCGGGCAGGGTGTCGGTGACGGCGTCGGCCTCGGCCTGCCCGGCCGGGTCGTCGGACAGCGGCAGCGCCCAGCCGGCCTCGGCGAACTCGGCCGTCCACACCACGTCCAGCGCCATGATGTCCAGCGTGCGGTCGTTGCCGGTCAGCCGGCGGGCCAGCTGCAGGCGCTGATCGTCGGCGCCCTTGGGCAGGCTGCGCTGCTCGATGGTGAACCGCCCGCCCAGTTCGTCATTGCACCGCTTGGCCACCGCGGTGAAGGTCGCGGTTTCGCTGGCCGGGGTGTAGAGGCTCACCACTGTTCCGGCGCTGGCCGACCCGCAGGCCGACACCACCGAGGCAACCGTCGCGACGGTCAGGGCGGCGGCGAGCGAACGGCCGGCGCGGCCGGTGTGGCGACGCATGCGCTAGATCGTCAGGCGGGACAACAGGTCCCGCGCCTGTTCGGCGTTCTGCGGGTCGCACAGCACGTCGTAGCGGCCGGCCACCAGCTGCATGGTCGAGCTGAAATCCCGGGTGCCCTTGGACATCGCGTAGGGGATCGACGAGGTGATCAGACCGAACACGATGCCCGCGATCACACCCACCGCCAGCGACTGACCGGGGTTGGGGCTGAAGAATCCGAGCACCAGGCCGATGAAGATGCCCAACCAGGCGCCGGTGAGCATGCCGCCGCCGAGGACCTTCGGCCACGTCAGCCGCCCGGTCACCCGCTCGACCTGCATCAGGTCGACTCCGACGATGGTCACCTGCTGGACCGGGAACTGCTGATCGGAGAGGAAGTCGACCGCTTTCTGCGCTTCGGCGTAGGTGGGATAGGAACCGACCGGCCACCCCTTCGGCGGCGTCGGTAAGCCCAGCGGACCCCGGCGCGGCGACCCCGGGAGCGCACCCGGGTTCTGCGACGGCGGGAACGGACTGGTCATCGTGCTGTTCTCCTTCATCGGTCGACGGCCGGTCGGTGATCGGCGCGCCCCCGTCGTGCCTAGGCTAGGTTGACAGCATGACAGCTGCGGGTGGCAGCCCTGGGGAAAAGCCCCAGAACCGGGACGAAGGTCCGCCGCCCGGTGGCTACGAGCCCCCGCCGATCGAGCAGGTTCCCGCCTACGGCGGCCCCCCGCCGCCGATGCCCGGGTATCCGAGCCCGCTGCCCCCGGAGT
>NZ_JBJTCF010000114.1:0-67422 GCF_046091765.1 Mycobacterium sp. | reverse complement strand
GGGTCCTTCTCCTTGACGACCAGAAGGTGACCCCGCTCGGCAAGGATCAACGACTCCCCGCGCGACGACCGGTCGCCCAGCCACTGCCCGCGCAGCCGGTGATCCTCCGGGACGTCGAGCAGCACGGTGCCGAGCAGCGCGGGGCGGGTGAGATCCAGGTGCAGCACCCGGGCGGGCTGCTCCTGCAGGATCAGCACCGACGCCCGGTCCACCGGCTCCAGCGCCTCGAACTGCGTGCCGCCCTCCGGCAGCGCCAGGCCGGCCAGGTCCGTCCCGGTCCAGCGCAACGGCCACGGCTCGAGGGGCGCGGAGAACACGGCGGGGTCGCTGTCCCCGACCGCGAGCAGATCCGAACCCAGCAGCGCCAGACCGGACACCTCGCGCAGCGGAATGTCGCCGACGTCGAGCACGCGCAGCGTGGGGGGCTTGCTCATCCGCACCCTCCGTAGCGGGGTGACCGGGCGCTGCGCTCCGACCACGGGATGGGGGGCTCCCGCAGTCACACAACGCCCGGCCACCTTCACCAGAAGCGGTGCCGGTTTCCCGGGGGGATGAGGAAACCGGTGACACGCTTCCTGTTACCTCGCGGACCCCGACCGTGCAGGTTCCTGAGGCGTGCCGCTGGCGCCGCCGCGGTATGCGGAGACGCCCATGGCGAAAAGTAACAGCTACAGGCGCGATGTGATTGCATTTCCCGCCCTTCAAGGCGGCGCTTGTGGATAGTCTTCGGCCTCACCCGGGGACCGGGGGGTCGAAGCGCCCACCGGGTCCGGGGCGATAGGCCTGCACCGCCAACACGGCGCGAACCGGGAGCGGGCCGTAGAGGTGGGGAAAGCGCATGCCCTCAGGATCGCTGGCGACTCCGGGTTCCCAGCGCACCGGCGATCCGAGCTGGCCCGGGTCGAGGTAGAGCAGCACCAGGTCGGTGCGGCCCGCGAACAGCCGGTTCGCCGGCAGATGGACCTGAGCGGGGGTGGACAGGTGCACGAACCCCGCGTCCTGCAGCGAGTCGGGGCGCAGCTCGCCGGCCCGGCGGGCGCGCTCCCAGTCCCGCGCGCCGCAGAGGTGGACCAGGAGTTCGGGTCCGGTCCGGGTGGATGTCGGCACAAGGGACAAGAATGCACGATCAGAATTGCCAAGACAGCCCAGTGAGACACGACACAGCGTTGAGGCCCGGGAACAAGGCCGCCGCGCGCAACGTCTGAGACAGTAGACGGAATGCGCGATCCGGCGCGCCCGGCAGCAATGGAGGTGCCCATGAACGCAACGGTGACCAGCCCGGGCCTGACGAGGGCTGACCGCTGTGACCGCTGCGGTGCACTGGCGCGGGTCCGGGCCACGCTGCGCTCGGGTGCGAAACTGCTGTTCTGCCAGCACCACGCCAACCAGCACCAGGCCAAACTCGTCGAACTGGCTGCCATCCTGGAAGTCACCCCGCCAACCGACTAGCGCGCGGAAGGCCGCGGAGGGCGATGACGGAGCAACAGAGCGGCAAACAGGCCAAGCCGACACGTCATCACGCCTGGCGCATCGCCAAGCGGACCCTGGCAAAAAGCTGGGACGACTCGATCTTCTCCGAATCCGCCCAGGCGGGTTTCTGGTCGGTGCTGTCGCTGCCGCCATTGCTGCTCGGCATGCTGGGAAGCCTCGCCTACATCGCGCCGCTGTTCGGACCGGACACGCTTCCGGCCATCGAACGCCAACTGATCAGCACGTCGAACAGCTTCTTCTCGAAGAACATCGTGGTTGAGATCATCGAACCGACGATCCGCGACATCGTTCAGGGGGCACGCGGCGAGGTCGTATCGCTGGGATTCCTGATCAGCCTGTGGGCGGGATCCTCGGCCATCTCGGCCTTCGTCGACTCGGTGGTGGAGGCCCACGACCAGACCCCGCTCCGTCATCCGGTGCGGCAGCGGTTCTTCGCCCTGGGGCTCTACATGGTCATGCTGGTCTCCGTGATCGCGGCCGCACCACTGGTAGCGCTGGGTCCGCGCAAGGTATCCGAGTACATTCCCGCCAGCTGGGACAACGTCTTGCGCTTCGGGTATTACCCGGTGCTGGTCCTGGGCCTGGTGGTGGCGGTGACGATCCTCTACCGGGTCTCGCTGCCCGACCCGCTGCCGACGCACCGGCTGGTCTGGGGAGCGGTTCTGGCAACTCTGGTGTTCCTGATCGCGACGGCGGGCCTGCGGGTCTACCTGCGCTACATCACCGAGACCGGCTACACCTACGGCGCCCTGGCCACCCCGATCGCATTCCTGCTCTTCGCGTTCTTCCTCGGGTTCGCGGTCATGATCGGAGCCGAGCTCAACGCCGCGATTCAGGAGGAATGGCCCGCGCCGGAGTCGCGCTGGCGCCGGGTGCGGCGCAGGTGGCGCGAGCGGCGATCCGGGGTTTCCGGGCAGACCACCCCGCTGCCCGCCGGGGCGCCCGAGGCCCAGCCGAGCGCGCTCAGCCCCTCTTGAGGGTGTCGAAGATCCGCTTGCAGTCGGGGCAGACCGGCGATCCCGGCTTGGGCGATTTCGTCACCGGGAAGACCTCGCCGCACAGGGCCACGACATGGGTCCCCATGACCGCGCTCTCGGCGATCTTGTCCTTTTTGACGTAGTGGAAGAACTTCGGGGTGTCGTCGCCGGTGCCGTCGTCGACCCGTTCCTCGCTATCGGTGCGCTCAATGGTGTCCGTCCGCATGACCGCCATTGTGCCAGTGCCCCGCGGCCCGGTAAGACAGCCGTAACAATTCCGGGCGGGCGAATGTGCGACAGTATTCCTATGCCCGGGTCGGATCAGGACCTGCTCTTCGACGACGAGGGCCGGCCGGTACTCATCACCAGGGCCGCCCTGTCCCACGAGGAACAGCACCGCCGCCGGGTCCGCAAGTACCTGAGCCTGATGTTCTGGCGGATTCCGGCCTTCATCGCCGCCGCGATCGCCTACGGCATCTGGCACAACGGTCTGATTTCGCTGGCGATCCTGGCGGCCTCCATCCCGCTGCCGTGGATGGCGGTACTCATCGCCAACGACCGTCCGCCCCGGCGGGCCGAGGAACCGCGTCGCTTCCCCGACGCGCCCACCCGCATCGCGCTGTTTCCGACCGCCGAGCGCCCGGCCCTGGAGGGCGGCTCGTCAGCACACCCGCACGAGGCTCAGCCCTCCTGAGCGCGATTTCCCCGCCTTTCTCAGAACACTCTTAAACCCGCACGCCCTTTTCGCACGTCAGCGGGTGTGACCTTGCCCCGATGCGGGAACTCTGCAGGGAGGGCCGACGTTGGACAGGTCAACAGCGAAAGCCTGTCAGGAGGCCATCATGGCAAAGAGCACCACCACCGAGTTTCAGGGCGATCTGGACGCTCAGAGTCCTGCTGCCGACCTCGTGCGGGTGTATCTCAACGGCATCGGCAAGACCGCCCTGCTCACCGCCGCGGACGAAGTTGAGCTCGCCAAGCGCATCGAGGCCGGTCTCTACGCCCAACACCTGCTCGACACCCGCAAGCGCCTCGGCGAGAAACGCAAGCGTGACCTCGGCGTCATCGCCCGCGACGGCGAGGCCGCCCGGCGCCACCTGCTGGAGGCCAATCTGCGGCTGGTGGTGTCACTGGCCAAGCGCTACACCGGTCGCGGCATGCCCCTGCTGGACCTGATCCAGGAGGGCAACCTCGGTCTGATCCGGGCGATGGAGAAGTTCGACTACACCAAGGGCTTCAAGTTCTCCACCTACGCCACCTGGTGGATCCGCCAGGCCATCACCCGCGGAATGGCCGACCAGAGCCGCACGATCCGTCTGCCCGTCCATCTGGTCGAGCAGGTCAACAAACTCGCCAGGATCAAGCGGGAGATGCACCAGACCCTCGGCCGCGAGGCCTCTGACGAGGAGCTGGCCGAGGAGTCGGGTATCCCGGTCGAGAAGATTCTCGACCTGCTTGAGCACAGCCGCGATCCGGTCAGCCTCGACATGCCGGTCGGCACCGACGAGGAGGCTCCGCTGGGCGACTTCATCGAGGACGCCGAAGCGATGTCCGCCGAGAACGCCGTCATCGCCGAGTTGCTGCATACCGATATCCGCTACGTGCTGACCACGCTCGATGAGCGCGAGCAGCAGGTGATCCGGTTGCGATTCGGCCTCGACGACGGCCAGCCCCTCACACTCGACCAGATCGGGAAGCGCTTCGGTCTGTCCCGCGAGCGAGTGCGCCAGATTGAGCGCGAGGTGATGGTGAAGCTGCGCCAGGGTGAGCGCGCCGACCGGTTGCGCTCCTACGCCAGCTAGCCCCCGACCCCACCACCCCTGTGTGCCCGCCGGTTGTCCGGCGGGCACACAGTTTTTCGCGGTCAGACACGTAAACTCAGCGTGCGAGGAAGGGTGGCCTGATGAACGACCTGGTCGACACCACCGAGATGTACCTGCGCACCATCTACGACCTCGAGGAGGAAGGCATCGTGCCGCTGCGGGCGCGGATCGCCGAACGCCTCGAGCAGAGCGGCCCGACCGTCAGCCAGACGGTGTCGCGGATGGAACGTGACGGCCTGCTGCGGGTCGCCGGCGATCGGCACCTCGAACTGACCGCGAAAGGACGTGGACTCGCCATCGCGGTGATGCGCAAGCACCGGTTGGCCGAGTGCCTGCTGGTCGACATCATCGGGCTGCCACTGGAGGACGTGCATGCCGAGGCCTGCCGCTGGGAGCACGTCATGAGCGAGGACGTCGAGCGCCGGCTGGTGCAGGTCCTGGACAACCCGACGGTGTCCCCCTTCGGCAATCCCATTCCCGGTCTCGCGCTGCTTGGGCTGGCGGACGCCGGCGTCGATCCCGATCCCGCCGATCCGGTGCGGCTCACCGAACTGCCCGCCGGCACCCCGGTCGCGGTGGTCATCCGGCAACTGACCGAACGCGTTCAGGGCGACACCGCGCTCATCAGCCGCCTGCGGGAGGCCGGGGTCGTGCCCAATGCGCGGGTGCTTGCCGAGACGACCTCCGCCGGTGACGTGACAATCGTCGTCGGCGGGCATCAGAACGTCACGCTGCCCCACGAGATGGCCCACGCGGTCATCGTCGAGAAGGTCTAGGGCGTCGGGCTAGACGGCCCGCCGGCCCGGTAACCGCACACCGAGGCGTCGGGCGAGTTGGTATCCGGTGTTGGCCAGCTTACGGATCTGCTCGGGCCGCATTCCCGACTGCAGCGCGGTGTCGAGCATCCCCGCCATCCGGTGTCCGGGGTTGCTGTGCAGGGCGGCTTCCAGAGCCAGTCCGGCAAGCGGCCCATCGCCGCGTGCATAGGCCGAAAACGCGAGCAGCACAAGGGATTCGTTGCGCCACGGATCCGGGAGCGTACGGGCAAGCAGCGCCCACAGCGCCTCCGCACACGACGCCTGCTCGCCAACGGCCAAGGCGTAGAGCGTGTCGCGGACCGCACCGTCGGTCAGCCCGCAGGCGATCGCCGCGATCTCGGCGTCACTCAACTCGCCACCCTCGGCCACCAGGGTGGCGGCGATCATCGCCGCCTCGACGTCCCGCCGGCCGCATCCGTCAGGATCGGTTTTCCACTGCCCCTCTCGCCGCAGCGCTTGCGCGACGATCACGTCCACCAGGGCGGCCGAGCGCGCCGGATCGTCCACCGAGACCACTGCCTGCAGGTCGGAGCGGCGGGCATAGAGGCGACGGCCGTCGAGGACCGCGGCGGCGGCCAGCGGCGAGGCGGACGGGTCCTCCACGGTTCCGCTGGCACCGCAACCGTCAACGCAGTGCCAGCTGCCGCCTGTCTCCACCCGGTCCACCACGTGGCTGGCGTACAACTCGACGCCGCGGCTGTCCAGTTCGGCGGCCAGCGCATCGCTGAGCCGCCGGTAGTCGTCGTTGCACATCGGGCAGGAGGCGCCGTCGGCGTCGATGACGGCGGCCACCGCGGTGTCGGCCCCCGAGTTGGCCACCAGCTCGGCGAGGCGACCGACGTCAGATTCCAGGCCGGCCGTCAGGTCTGCCCGCAGAACCGCCCCCATCAGGCCCCGCTCGAGGGAGACCACGACGAGAGACTTCTCGGGTACGAAGCCCAGGACGGCAGGCAGCGCGGCGATCAGCGCACCGGGGCGGGTGAGGCGGGGTTCCGGGGGGTGTGTGGTCATGCCCCGACGCTGTCAGCGGTGGCCGTCAATCGGCCTCGCCCGCAGAGCCCCGCCGGGTGCGGCTGTGGAGGGATTTCAGGCTGTGGATGGCTTCCGGCGGGCGTTTTGGCCCGGACAGGGTGCGAGATCCGGCAAAGCGGCGTATCTGTTGTCCTCATGGGAGTGGAATACGACCTCGTCGTCATCGGATCGGGGCCGGGTGGTCAGCGGGCAGCCATTGCGGCGGCCAAGCTCGGCAAGAGCGTGGCCATCATCGAAAGCGGCCGGATGCTGGGCGGGGTGTGCGTGAACACCGGCACGATTCCCTCCAAGACACTGCGCGAGGCGGTGATGTACCTCACCGGGATGAATCAGCGCGAGCTGTACGGCGCCAGCTACCGGGTCAAGGACAAGATCACCCCGGGTGACCTGCTGGCCCGAACCCAGCATGTGATCGGCAAAGAAGTCGAGGTCGTGCGCAGCCAACTGATGCGCAACGGCGTCGAGCTCTACACCGGACACGGCCGGTTCCTCGACCGCCACACGATCCTGGTCGAGGATCCCACCCACGCCGAGCGGGTCACCGTCAGCGGCCACTTCGTCATCATCGCCACCGGAACCACACCCGCCCGCCCGCCGGAGGTGAACTTCGACGGCAACCGGGTGCTGGATTCCGACGAGATCCTCGACCTCAAGGCAATCCCGGCGTCGATGCTCGTCGTCGGGGCAGGCGTGATCGGGATCGAATACGCCTCGATGTTCGCCGCACTGGGCACCCGGGTGACCGTCGTGGAGAAACGCGACTCGATGCTGGAATTCTGCGACGCCGAGATCGTCGACTCGCTCCGCTTTCACTTGCGCGACCTTGCCGTGACCTTCCGATTCGGCGAGGCGGTGACCACCGTCGAGGTCGGATCCCACGGGACGGTCACCACACTGGCCAGCGGCAAACAGATCCCGGCCGAAACCGTGATGTACTCCGCGGGCCGACAGGGCCAGACCGATAAGCTGGACCTGGAAAACGCCGGACTCGAGGCGGATAAACGAGGGCGAATCACGGTGGACGACAGGACATTCCAGACCAACGTCGACAACATCTACGCCGTCGGAGACGTCATCGGATTCCCGGCTCTCGCCGCGACATCGATGGAGCAGGGGCGGCTGGCCGCCTACCACGCCTTCGGCGAACCGACGGCCGGAATGCGCGCGCTTCAGCCGATCGGGATCTACTCGATTCCCGAGGTTTCCTACGTCGGCGCCACGGAGGTGGAACTCACCCGGGACGCCATTCCCTACGAGGTGGGCGTCTCGCGCTACCGCGAACTGGCTCGCGGCCAGATCGCCGGTGATTCCTACGGCATGCTCAAAGTGCTGGTGTCCACCGAAGACCTGAGCCTGCTCGGTGTCCACATCTTCGGGAGCAACGCCACTGAGATGGTGCACATCGGCCAGGCCGTGATGGGGTGCGGAGGAACGGTGGAATACCTCGTCGACGCGGTCTTCAACTACCCGACCTTCTCCGAGGCCTACAAGGTGGCCGCACTGGACGTGATGAACAAGCTGCGGGCGCTCAACCAGTACCGGGAATAGCCCCCACCGGACCGGTGGGCGATAACGGGAACGACAGCCGACGCCGCAGCGTTATCCAGCCAGGGAAGCGAGGAGGCATACCCATGGCCGACCAGCCCGGGCAGGACAACGACCCCGACCGGATGTACCAGCTGGAGATCCCGGCGCCGCAGCTGTCGTCGGCCGACGGCCGGGCGCCGGTACTCATCCACGCCCTGGAGGGCTTCTCCGACGCCGGCCACGCCATCAGGCTGGCCGCCGAACATCTCAAAGGCACCCTGGACACCGAGCTGGTGGCCTCCTTCGCCATCGACGACCTACTCGACTACCGGTCGCGGCGGCCGCTGATGACCTTCAAAACCGACCATTTCACCCACTACGACGAGCCTGAGTTGAACCTCTACGCGTTGCGCGACAGCCTGGGCACGCCGTTTCTGCTCCTCGCGGGGCTGGAGCCGGACCTGCAGTGGGAGCGGTTCGTCACCTCGGTGCGACTGCTGGCCGAGCGGCTGGGGGTGGGCCGGACCATCGGCCTGGGGGCCATCCCGATGGCGGTCCCCCACACCCGCCCGGTGACGATGACCGCCCATTCGATCAATCGCGAACTGATCGCCGACCACCAACCCTGGGTGGGTGAGGTGCAGGTTCCCAGCAGCGCCTCCAACCTGCTCGAGTATCGACTGGGCCAGCACGGGCACCAGGCCGTCGGCTTCACCGTGCATGTGCCCCATTACCTGGCTCAGACCGACTACCCGGAGGCCGCCGAGGCGCTGCTCGAGCAAGTCGGCCGATCCGCGTCGCTGCAACTGCCGCTGCAGGCCCTTGGTGAGGCAGCCGCCGTCGTCCGCGGGAAGATCAATGAGCAGGTTGATGCCTCACCGGAGATCGCCCAGGTCGTCGCCGCGCTCGAGCGCCAGTACGACGCGTTCGTCACCGCCCAGGAGAACAGGTCGCTGCTCGCCCGCGACGAAGATCTCCCCAGCGGCGAGGAACTCGGCGCGGAGTTCGAGCGATTCCTGGCCCAGCACGCCGATGACTTCCGGGAGGGGTTCACCGACAACGGCGAGACCTGAGCACCGCCGGACAGCGGGGTTGCGGCGGCGCCTCAGTGCGACGTGCCGATGCTGCGCATGGCGCGCAGCGTCTCGATCTCGCGCTCGAAATCCTCCGCCGAGGTGAAGGAGCGGTAGACCGAGGCGAACCTGAGGTAGGCGACCTCGTCGAGCTCGCGCAGCGGACCGAGGATGGCCAGGCCTACGTCGTGGCTGGGGACCTCCGGGGAACCCGCCGCCCGCACCGCGTCCTCGACCTGCTGGGCGAGCAGGTTGAGCGCGTCATCGTCGACCATCCGGCCCTGACAGGCCCGGCGGACTCCGCTGATCACCTTCTCCCGGCTGAACGGCTCAGTGACGCCGCTGCGTTTGACGACCGCCAGAACCGCGGTCTCCACGGTGGTGAAGCGCCGACCGCACTCCGGGCACGAACGACGCCGGCGGATGGCCGCGCCCTCGTCGGTCTCCCTGGAGTCGACGACCCGGGAGTCGGAGTGACGACAGAACGGACAATGCATCACTGTCCCCTCTCTGTCGCCGAGAACCGCGTCGGACGAAGGAGAGCCTACCTGGGCATAGCCGCTGTTGCGGTGACCGATCGGCGTCGGTGCGCACACGGTTGGGCTGGACATCGCCCGCGCCTTAGCCGACCGGCGCGATCAGGGTCTGCCCGGCGAGCACCGCGGGCGATTCGAGTTTGTTGAGCTCCTGGATGCGCGCGACGACCCGGGCGGCAGGGGCCTGAGGGGCGATTCGTCCGGCGAGTTGCTGGAGAGACTCGCCAGCCCCGACCCGGACCACGGCCAGTCGCTCTGAGCTTGTGACCTCCACCGGCGACGGCCCGCTGCTGAGGTGCGCCACCAGGCCCAACGACAGGGTGATCACCGCAGCCAGCCCGGCCAGGCCGGACGTGACCGTGGCACTGACCGCCCGCCGGCCGCGCGGACCGTGCGAGGCACACGACACGGCAAGCCCGTAACCCCGGTAGCCGCGAGGGGTCAGTGCCGCGATCGGCGGGCGCGCCGGCGCCGGCCGGGTGCGCCCGCCCGTGCGGGGGTGCGACCGAGTCCTCCCCGGTAGCCCCGCGGGCGATCGGGGATCCTGGAGGCGATCCTCAAGGACGGTCATATCGGCTCCTCTCTTCGAACATCTCATCGAACTATAATCGACAGTATGTTCGATTTGCCGCATTTTTCGAACATATGATCGTCGTGTTGGCGAGGATAGGTCCGGCCACCGACAGGTCCGACAACGGGGCGACACGGGGCGACACGGGGCGACACGGTCGAACACATGTTTGATTTTGTCGGTGTTCCGGGCTATGTTGCGGGCATGAGTCCACGCAGCGAAACCCCCCCGGCCACCGGCCTGACCGAACGCCAGCGCACGATTCTGCAGGTCATCCGCGAATCGGTGACCACCCGGGGCTACCCGCCCAGCATCCGCGAGATCGGCGACGCCGTCGGTCTGAACTCCACGTCATCGGTCGCGCACCAACTGCGCACCCTCGAGCGCAAGGGGTACCTGCGCCGCGACCCGAACCGTCCCCGCGCCGTCGACGTGCGCGGCGGCGACGACGCCACGGCGGCGCCGGCCCGGACTGATGTCGCCGGCTCCGACGCCCTTCCCGAACCCGCCTTCGTCCCGGTGCTCGGACGCATCGCGGCGGGCGGTCCGATCCTGGCCGAGGAGGCCGTCGAGGACGTTTTCCCCTTGCCGCGCGAGCTGGTCGGCGAAGGCTCGCTGTTCCTGCTGAAGGTGGTCGGCGACTCGATGGTCGACGCGGCGATCTGCGACGGCGACTGGGTCGTCGTGCGTCAGCAGAACGTCGCCGACAACGGCGATGTCGTGGCCGCGATGATCGACGGCGAAGCCACCGTCAAGACCTTCAAACGAACCTCGGGGCAGGTGTGGCTGATGCCGCACAATCCGGTCTTCGACCCGATTCCCGGCAACGACGCCGTGATTCTGGGCAAGGTCGTCACCGTGATGCGCAAGATCTAGTCAGGCGCCCTGTCGAAACCGTTCGCCTCGGCGACGTCCGCACTGGCGAACCAGACTTCCGGCACAGTGCTGTCGTACAGCGGTGAGTCCGGGGTGTAGTACAGACCCGAGTGGGTATTTCCCTTGATCGCGTACCCCTCGGGCGCCTGCAGGGGGTCGGCCAGCGGAAGGTGGATCGCCGGACGCCATGCCTCGCGGTCCTCCCCGGCCCGTCCGGCCGAGTCGGCCTCGTCATCGGACCCGTCGTCCCCGTCCGGGCCCTCCGGTTCGGCGTCCACCTCGATGACGGTTTCGGCCACGATCTCCTCGGAGACCTCTTCGGCGACGGCGCGCTCCCCTTCGCCCTCCTCCGTTTCTACGGCGTAACGACGACGCGTCCAGCCATAGTCATCGGAGTCCAGTCCCCACTGGGAAGACAACCCCGACGACGACTCCGGCGAGTCGGCCGCCAAATCCGTGTCGGCCACTGAGTGCCGGCCGGCGTCATAGGGGGACTCCTCGATGAAGGCCGTCTCCCCGAATTCCGCGAGTTCGGCCTCGGTGGGAATGCGGGTCGGCGCGGTGTCGATCGCGTCCTCGTCGCCGCCGAAATACCCGTCCTCGTTTCGGGTCGACCACCCGTAGGACGCCGCATCCCCGGCGCCGCGCCGGCGTGCGGACACAGCCAGCAAAAGCAGCAAGAGCAGCACCGGCACCGCGATCAGGATCCACCACCAGTGCCAGCGGAATCCCTTGTCGGACTTCACCTCCGGGCCGGTGGTAGCCGGTGCCTGCGCGGTCGCTTCCGGAAGCTCCAGATCCGCGAGTGATGCCGCGAGGTCGGCGGGACGGGTGCTGAACTCTTTCGTGGCGCGATTCCACGAAATCTCTCCCTCGCTGAAACCCTGCGTCAGGGTGTCGCCGTCGACGGATTGCTCACCCGTCGGCGGTCCCAGAGGCCCGGTCGCCCCGCCGAGCTTGGCCCACGCGGCGTTGATGGGACCGCGCACGACGATCGCCCCGGTGTCCGGCGTCCAGAAGATCACCGGTTTGTCGGGGGCGCCGAAGGCGCTCACCCGGCTGTTGGGAACGCCGCCGTCCGTCTCCGTGCCGACCGGGAAGCCCAGACCGCCGGTGGGTCCGCCGAGCGACTCGTACTTCGACAGAATCGCGCCGGTCACCGCATGCGCACCGGTTTCCGGGGAGTAGAAGATCTTGCCGCCGGCGTAAGCCTGCTCGGCGCCGGTGTCACCGACCGTTGTCTGGTCGCCCTGGCGCGCGCCCAGCGGTCCGCCCAGACCCCCACTGGCCCGCCACGCCTGGTTGATCTGCGTGGTGACGTCCCAGGGAACCTCCAAGCCGGTCAGGCTGTCGGCGAGTTCGGGAGGGTCAGTGGTGAACGTCTGGGTGCTGATGTCCCAGGAGATCTCGCCCCCGGTGAACTTCTGGGCGATCACCGTGCCGTCGTAGCGCTCGTCCTCGGTGGGAACCCCCAGGGTGCCCGCTGAGCCGCCGAGGGCGTCCCAGGCCGCGTTGATGGGTCCCCGGACCACCCAGGCGCCGGTGTCGGGAGTCCAGAAGATCGCCGGTTTGTCGCTGGCGTTGAACGTGGAGACCCTGCTGTCCGGTCCGATCAGGCCGGCCACCTCGTCGATGGTGGGGAAACCCAGGTCACTGTCCGCCGGGCCGCCCAGCGACTCGTACCTGTCCAGGATCGCCCCCGACATCAGATGGGCACCGGTGTCCGGGGTGAAAAAAATCTTGCCGTTGGCGAACTTCTGGGCGTAGCCGTTGCCGACCTGATAGACGTCGCCGTCCTGGGCGCCCACCACCGAGGTGTCGGCCCCGGCCGCCTCCCACGCCTGGGTGATGGCGTCGGCGGCGTCGCTCTCCGGGCTTGCATGGGCGCCGGGGGCGACCGGAATCGTCAGGGCAAGAACCGTCGCCAAACCCAGCGCGATACCCGTGGCAACCCTGACCAACCGATCAGGTAGCAGGCTCATACCCCGTCTCCCATTCAAATCGAGACAATTGCACATTTCATAATGGCCGGTGAATCGGGTTTTTCCGGGATAGCCAACCACGACACGCGGTAGCAATTACAGGCCGGAAACCAAATCGAGATTCAACCCCAATGCGGCCGAGATGCGCCCGCGACGGTCGGGCGGGCGCCGAGATATCTGTTCAGACGCCGATACTGCGGCCGATGATTTCCTTCATGATCTCGGTGGTTCCCCCGTAGATCGTCTGCACGCGCGCATCCAGGAAAGCCCGCGCAACGTTGTATTCCCGCATATACCCGTATCCGCCGTGCAACTGCACACACCGATCGACCAGTCGGACCTGCGCTTCGGTGGTCCACCATTTGGCCATCGCCGCCTGCTCGGCGGTCAATTTGCCGTCCAGGTGCAGCTTGATGAATTCATCGACCATGATGCGGGCCGCGGTGGTTTCGGTGGCCAGTTCGGCAAGCAGGAATCGACTGTTCTGGAACGAGCCGATCGACTTTCCGAAAGCCTTCCGCTCCTTGACATATCCGATCGTCTCCGCCAGCACCGCCTCCATCGCCGCTACCGCCATGATGGCGATCGAGATGCGTTCCTGCGGGAGGTTCTGCATCAGGTAGATGAATCCCAGACCCTCCTCGCCGAGCAGATTCTCCACGGGCACCCGCACGTCGGTGAAGGAAAGCTCGGCGGTGTCCTGCGCGTCCAGGCCGACCTTGTCGAGGTGGCGGCCACGGTCAAAACCCTCCATCCCGCGTTCGACGGCGAGCAGCGAGAAGCCCTGCGCCCCCTTGTCCGGGTTGGTCTGGGCCACGACGATGACGAGGTCGGCGTTGATGCCGTTGGTGATGAAGGTCTTCGCACCGTTGAGCACGTAGTGGTCGCCGTCGCGAACCGCGCGGGTACGGATGCCTTGCAGATCGCTTCCGGTACCCGGTTCGGTCATCGCGATCGCCGTGATCATCTCCCCGGTGCAGAAGTGCGGCAGCCAGCGCTGCTTCTGCTCTTCGGTGGTCAGATCCAGCAGGTACGGGGCGATGACGTCGTTGTGCAGGGAAAAACCCAGGCCGCTGTAGCGTCCGGCGACGGTTTCCTCGACGACGACCGTGTTGTAGCGGAAGTCGGGGTTTCCGCCTCCGCCGTACTCCTCAGGCACCGCCATGCCGAGGAAGCCCTGCTTGCCGGCCTCCAGCCAGACGCCCCGATCGACGATCTTGTCCTTCTCCCACTGGTCGTGGTAGGGCGCGACGTGCTTGTCCAGGAACGCCCGGTAGGACTCCCGGAAGAGATCGTGCTCAGGTTCGAACAGATTGCGGGGGTAACTGACAGCTGTTCCCGTCTTGCCCATGGTGACCTCCGGAGACTGACGCCGACTCTCCTTCGAGGATAGACCAACCGGATGGTTGGCCGCCCGACGCCGATCAGGATGTCGCGTAGGGGCCCAGGCTCGCGGCCAGGGCGGCCGGGACGCGGCCCTTGATGCGGGTGCCCAGTTCGGTGTGCTCGGTCGCGTCGACGCGGCCCTCGCCGTGCAGTCGCGCGACCAGGTCACCCCGGTCGTAGGGGATCGTCACGTCGACGGAGACCTCGCGCGGTTCGACGGCCTGGGCGAGCCGGGCGCGCAACCGGTCGATCCCCTCCCCGGTGCGGGCCGAGACGAACGCCGCCCCCGGAAGAGCCTGGCGCAACTGCGCCAGCGTCACGTCGGTGGCGCAGTCGATTTTGTTGACGACCAGCAACTCCGGGGCGGGTGGCGAGTGGTGTTCGGCCTGTACCTCGCGGATGACGTGCCGGACGGCGTCGATCTGCCGCAGCGGGTTGACGTCGGATGCGTCGACGACGTGCAGCAGAAGGTCGGCATCGACGACCTCCTCGAGCGTCGAGCGGAACGCCTCGACGAGCTGGGTGGGCAGATGACGTACGAAACCGACGGTGTCGGTGAGAACGAAGGTCCGGCCCCGCTCCCCCGGCGGCCCGAAAGTGCCTCGGCGCGTGGTTGGTTCGAGGGTGGCGAAAAGGGCGTCTTGTACCAGCACGCCGGCACCGGTCAGCACATTGAGCAGGCTGGACTTGCCCGCGTTGGTGTATCCGACGATCGCGACGGACGGAACCTCGCTGTGCCGCCGACGGCTGCGCTGGGTGTCACGAACCCGCTTCATGTCGCCGATCTCGCGGCGCAGGCGCGACATCCGCTCACGGATGCGGCGGCGGTCCGTCTCGATCTTGGTCTCACCGGGGCCGCGCAGTCCCACTCCACCGCCGCTGCCCCCGGCCCGCCCGCCGGCCTGCCGGGACATCGACTCGCCCCAGCCGCGCAGCCTGGGCAGCATGTACTCCATCTGAGCCAGCGACACCTGCGCCTTGCCTTCGCGGCTGGTGGCGTGCTGGGCGAAGATGTCCAGAATCAGCGCCGTGCGGTCGATGACCTTGACTTTGACCACCCTCTCCAGCGCGGTCAGTTGGGCCGGACTGAGCTCTCCGTCGCAGATGACGGTGTCCGCACCGGTCGCGACGACGATCTGCCGCAGCTCGGCGGCCTTGCCGGAACCGATGTAGGTGGACGGATCAGGCTTGTCACGGCGCTGGATGACTCCTTCGAGAACCTCCGAGCCGGCCGTTTCGGCCAGCGCGGCCAACTCGGCCAGGCTCGCCTCGGCGTCGGACGGGGTCCCTTCGGTCCACACCCCGACGAGCACGACGCGCTCGAGCCGCAGCTGCCGGTACTCGACTTCGGAGACGTCGGTCAGCTCGGTGGACAGACCCGCCACACGGCGCAGTGCCGTCCGGTCCTCGAGGGCAAGTTCGCCGAGGCTGGGCTCGGCGGCAGGGGTGCTCAGATCAGATTCCGTCATAGGCGATGTCCGATGGTGTCACGCCCGTACAACGTCGCGCACCCCAATTAACGTCCCCGGTTCGGCGTCACGCCTGGGCGGCCCACCACGCATCGGCGATTTCCCCTCCAGCGACCAGGACCGACGGGCCGCGCAGAAAACTGGTCGTGTCGGTGATCTCCACCGCGAGCGTACCGCCGGCCACCACCACCCGCAGGTCCCCGGTCTGCGCTCCGAGTTGGCCCAGACCTGCCGCCGCGGCCGCCACCGTCCCCGTTCCGCACGATTGGGTCTCGCCGACCCCGCGCTCGTGCACCCGCATCGACACCGTCCGGTCCACCGGCGGGGTCAGCACCTCGAGGTTGACCCCGTCGGGAAACTGGTCGGCGTCGATACCGACCGGCGCGCCGATGTCCAATTCGGCCAGTCCCGCGGTCGTCAGGCCGGGAATCACACAGGCCAGGTGTGGGTTGCCGACGTCGATGCTCAACCCGTCCAAGTGCCGTCCTCCGACGGTCGCGCTCCCGGTGCCGAGCAGGGTCACCTTGCCCATGTCGACGGTGATGTCGGCGGTCACCTCGTCGACGCGGTGAACGACCACCGGCCGGGGCCCGGCCAGGGAGCCCACCACGAACTCGTCGCGATGCTCCAGACCGCTGGCCCGTAGAAAGTGGGTGAAAACCCGTACACCGTTGCCGCACATCTGGGCCACCGAGCCGTCGGCGTTGCGGTAGTCCATGAACCAGTCCGCCGCCGAAACTCCGTCGGGCAACCTCTTGAGCACCCCCGCCGCCAGCGCCGCGGCAGCTGAGGTGACCCGAATCACGCCGTCGGCACCGAGTCCACGGCGGCGGTCGCACAGTGCGGCGACCGCCGCGGGGTCCAGAACGTATTCTGCCGCCGGATCAGGCAGCAGCACGAAATCATTGTGAGTCCCGTGGCCCTTGGCGAATCTCATTCGCGCCACTCCGGGATTCCACGCGCCACCCGATCAGGATACGTCGTGCCAGCTCTCCAGCACGGCCTCGGCGAGTCCGGCCGACGAACCGTCGAGCCACCGGATCCGGTGATCCCGGCGAAACCACGACCGCTGCCGGCGGACGTAACGGCGGGTACCGGTGAAGGTGCGATCACGGGCCTCACGCAGGGCCTCGTGCCCACCGCCCGCGTCCAGGGCGTCGATGACCTGGGCGTAGCCCAGCGCACGGGACGCAGTGACACCGTCGCGCAGGCCCCCGCTCAGCAGCGAGGCTACTTCTTCGATCAGCCCGGCTTCGAACATTGCATCGGTGCGCGCCGCGATCCGAAGGTCAAGAGCCGTTGTGGCCCAGTCGATTCCGACGATTACGGCATCCCAGCGGGCTTGCCCGATGCTCGGGGATGACGCAGCGAACGGCTGGCCGGTCAGTTCGACGACCTCCAGGGCCCGAACGATCCGCCGGCCGTCGGTAGGCCGGATCGCGGCGGCGGCGGCCGGATCGCGGCGGGCCAGTTCCGCATGCAGGTCGGTGAGTCCGACCTCGGTGAGCCGCTGCTCCCAGCGTGCCCGCGTCGCCGGGTCGGTCGCCGGGAACTCCCAGTCGTCCAGCAGAGACTGGATGTACATCATCGAACCGCCGACGATGATCGGGACGCCACCCCGTGCGGAGATCGACTCCACGTCGGCGACCGCCGCCTGCTGGTATCGCGCGACGGTCGCGGTTTCGGTCACCTCGAGCACGTCGAGCTGATGGTGCGGGATACCGCGTCGCTGTTCCGGCTGAAGTTTCGCGGTGCCAACGTCCATGCCCCGGTACTGCTGCATGGCGTCGGCGTTGACCACCTCGCCGCCGATCCGGCCGGCGACCTCCACCGCGAGTTCGGACTTGCCGGTGCCGGTCGGGCCGATGATCGCGATCGGCCTGCTCGTCATGGCAGCCAGACGCCAGCGAAGTAGCCGACGCCGTAGGGCGCGCCGCGGAGAAGCTCGCGCGCGCAACGCGGCCCGGATCCGGCCAGGCCCGCCAGTACCTGATAGGCGACCCTGCCCACGACACCGTCGGGCAGGCCGGTCAGCGCGGCCGTGTCGCCGGCCGCCAAGGCGTCGTCCAGAGCGGCCTGCACCGGCGCAGCGTCGGGATCCTCGCCGCCCGGCGCCGAGGGACCCAATGTTCGTAGACCGTCTGCCACGACGAGGACCCCGATCGGTCCGGGGTCGGCGTCGATGAGGTCGCGCAGCAGCCGGCCACGGTCCACGGCCTGCTCGGCGTCGAGATCTGCGCGGTGCACCCGCACCGACACGGCACCGCCGGCATTGGCCTGCCCGCGCAGCCATCCGGCGAATAGCGCGCACAGCGGCAGCGCGGCGACGGGGCCTGCCGCCCCAGGCGACAGCGCGACCGCGACATCGGCTCCGTAGCCGGCGAATGTGCCGCGGGCATCGGCGAGCACATCGTCGTGCGACCCGACTCCGATCGCGATCCAGCGATCGGGCAGGGCCGACGCTGCCGCGATCGCGGCGTCGCGGATCTCGGCCACCTCGGCGGCAGCCGCACCGGCAAGTTCGGGCACCAGCACGGGGGCGGACGGGGTCAGGGCGATCGACGCCAGCACACGCTCAACGCTACCGGCGGACGGACGGGCCGCGGCAACCCTGGCACACACGCGTCGGCGAACTGGTTCAATACCCGGATGTGGAGGTCAGCGGTGAACGTCAGTCGATGACAGCCGACGTCTCGCATCCCTGCGGACCCGCCAAACCCGGCCCGCGGCCCGGACCGCAGCGGCCGACCCCCGGCGTGCCGCCCGCGATCGTGGCGCCGCCGGCCAGCGACCCACGCCGGTTCGGCCGGGTCGGCGACGACGGCACGGTGTTTCTGATCACGCCGGCCGGCGAACGGGTGGTGGGTTCCTGGCAGGCCGGCGACCCTGAGGCTGCCTTCGACCACTTCGGGCGCCGATTCGACGACCTGGCGACCGAGGTCGCTCTGATGGAGGCCCGGCTGGCGTCGGGTACCGGCGACGCCCGCAAGATCAAAGCGGCGGCCGACGCGCTGGCCGAATCTCTGCCCACCGCCAGCGTTCTCGGCGACGTCGAGGCGCTTGCCGCGCGGCTGGCCGCGATCGGCAATCAGGCCGCCGAGACAGCCCAGAGCGAGCGTCAGCAGCGCGACGAACAGCGCGCCGCACAGACCGCCCGCAAGGAGGCTCTGGCCGCCGAAGCCGAGGAACTGGCCGCCAACTCCACGCAGTGGAAGGTCGCCGGTGACCGGATGCGCGCCATCCTCGAGGAATGGCGAACGATCAGCGGGCTGGGTCGCAAGACCGACGATGCGCTGTGGAAGCGGTACGCGGCGGCCCGCGACGCTTTCAATCGGCGCCGCGGAGCACACTTCTCCGAGCTCGACCGGGAACGGGCGGGCGCCCGCGGCGCCAAGGAACAACTGTGCGCACGAGCCGAGGAACTGGCCACATCCACCGAGTGGGCTGCCACCGCGGCGGCATTCCAGGACCTGCTCACCGAATGGAAAACCATCGGCCGAGCATCCAAGGACACCGACGAGGCACTGTGGAAAAGGTTCAAAGCAGCCCAGGACACCTTCTTCGAGACCCGCAACGCCGCCAGTTCCGCACGTGATGCCGAGCACCGGGCCAACGCCCAGGCCAAGGAAAACCTGTTGACCCAGGCGGAGAAAATCGATCCCGCCAACCGCGAGAGCGCCCGCGCGGAGTTGCGCGCGATCGCCGAGAAGTGGGAGGCCATCGGCAGGGTGCCGCGGGAACGCGGCGCGCACCTGGAGCGGCGACTCCGGGCCGTGGAGAAGAAGATTCGGGACGCCGCCGAGCCCGCGCGACCCGACTCCGAGGCGCAGGCCCGCGCAGAACAGTTCCAGGCCCGCGTCGAGCAGTTCGAGCGTCAGGCGCAGAAAGCCGCTGCGGCCGGCCGCACCAAGGAGGCCGAGGAGGCCCGCGCCAACGCCGAGCAGTGGCGGGAATGGGCCGCGGCAGCGGCCCAGGCGGTCACCCGCAGGCGCTAATGCGGGCGGGGACCTCGCGGCGGATCGTCGTCGCCCGGCGGATCGAGGCTGTCCAGCAGCGACCGGCGCTGCTCATCGGCGGCTTCCTCGCGGCGTTGCGCCTCGGCGGCCAGTTGCACCGCGGTGCGCGTCCAGACCACCCGCGCCCAATGGAAGCTGAGCACGATCACCGTGATCCAGCCGAGGACCAGTCCGGCGCCGGGGCCGGGCTGGCCCGCTACCGCGGTCTGCCGCGACCAGATCGCCAACATCCCCGTGATGCTGGCCAGACCGCAGCCGGCCAGGGCAAGCAGCGCCAGCGTCCAGCGCCGGGTCAACAGCGCCAACATCGAGACACCCACCCCGAACAACAGACTCAGCCAGGTGAAGACCTTCGAGGGCAGCGCGATGCGGACGTCGGCTGCGCGTCCGTCGCCGGCGATGATGTCGATCCCGCGGACCGGACCGGTGTGCGGCAGGACGAATGTCACCAGCAGTGCGAAGACGAGGACGGCCACCACCACGGCTCGTGCGCCCGGCTGAATTTCCCCCGCGACGCGACGTTCCGCCGCCTCCAGTTCGGCACGATAGGCGTCGAAGTCCTCAGAACCGCCCGGGACGCTCATGTTCGCACCGACGGTAGGCCGAGGCCGACCGTTCGCGGACGCCGACCCGCGGCGTGCGCGTCGCCGGCGCGGGTCCGCCGGTGTGACAGCAGCGCGGCGTCGGCGATCAGGTGGTGCGGCGCGGCTCCGGTGATGCTCGCGGTGACGACATCACCGGCCCGGACGGCCTGCACGCCGGGGCGGAAGTGCACCAGCCTCCCGTCCCGCGCGCGTCCGGTCATCCGCGCAGTAGCGACATCCTTGCGGCCCTCTCCGGTGGCGAGAACCTCGACCGTACTGCCGATCATGGCCTGATTCTCCTCCAGGGAAATCTGCTCCTGCACGTCGACGAGCCGCTGATAGCGCTCCTGCACGACCTCCTTCGGCACCTGGCCGTCGAGTTCGGCCGCCGGTGTTCCCGGCCTCTTGGAATACTGGAAGGTGAACGCGGCAGCGAAGCGGGCCGATCGGACGACGTCCAGTGTCGCGGCGAAGTCCTCGTCGGTCTCGCCGGGAAATCCGACGATGATGTCGGTGGTGACGGCGGCGTGCGGCAGGGCTTGTCGCACCCGCTCCAGGATGCCGAGGTATCGCTGTGCCCGGTAGGAGCGCCGCATCGCCCGCAGGATGCGGTCGGAACCCGATTGCAGCGGCATATGCAGCGCGGGGCACACGTTCGGGGTTTTCGCCATCGCCTCGATGACGTCGTCGCTGAACTCGGCCGGGTGCGGGGAGGTGAAGCGCACCCGTTCGAGTCCTTCGATCCGCCCGCAGGCGCGCAGCAGCGACGCGAAGGCTCCCCGGTCTGCGGACTCATCGCCGGCAAAGCCGACCCCGTAGGCGTTGACGTTCTGCCCGAGCAGAGTCACCTCCAGCACGCCCTGGTCGACCAGCGAGCGGACCTCGGCGAGGATGTCGGCGGGCCGTCGGTCCTCCTCCCGGCCACGCAGCGACGGGACGATGCAGAACGTGCAGGTGTTGTTGCACCCCACCGAGATGGATACCCACGCCGCAAACGCCGATTCACGCGCGGCCGGCAGATTCGACGGGAACTCGGTCAGCGCCTCGGCGATCTCGATCTGGGCCGACCGGTTGTGGCGCGCACGGTCGAGCAGCACCGGCAGCGAGCCGATGTTGTGCGTGCCGAACACCACATCGACCCAGGGCGCTTTCTGCAGGAGCCGCTCGCGATCCTTCTGCGCCAGACACCCGCCGACGGCAATCTGCATATCCGGATCGGTCTGCCTGCGGGGAGCCAGATGGCTGAGGTTGCCGTAGAGCTTGTTGTCGGCGTTCTCCCGCACCGCACAGGTGTTGAAGACCACCACATCCGCATCGACGCCGTCGGGAGCGCGGAGATACCCCGCCGATTCCAGCAGCCCCGCCAGCCGCTCGGAGTCGTGGACGTTCATCTGACACCCGTAGGTGCGGACCTGATAGGTGCGCGGTCGGTCGGGCGCATCCCCGCGGTCCTGTCGCATCATCGGCATCACGGATCTCATCGTAGGAGAGACCACGCCCCCGGGGGAAACCCCCGATCGCCAAGCGAGCAGACGAGGATCGCAGTAGGGTCACCGGGCATGGCAGGCGACTCCCCGGTGCCGATGATCGCGGTCAAAGGTGTCAACAAGCACTTCGGCGAGCTGCACGTACTCAAGGACATCAACCTCGAGATCGACCGGGGTCAGGTCGTCGTGGTTCTCGGGCCGTCGGGATCGGGGAAGTCGACCCTGTGCCGCACGATCAACCGGCTGGAGACCATCGACTCGGGCTCCATCGCCATCGACGGCGAGACACTGCCCGCCGAGGGCCGCAAGTTAGCCGAGCTTCGCTCGGACGTCGGGATGGTGTTCCAGTCCTTCAACCTCTTCGCGCACAAGACCGTGCTGGAGAACGTCATGCTCGCCCCGGTCATGGTGCGCAAGAAGGACAAGGGCCAGGCCGAGGCACAGGCGATGAAACTGCTGGAACGGGTGGGGGTGGCCAATCAGGCCGCGAAGTACCCGTCGCAGCTCTCCGGCGGGCAGCAGCAGCGGGTGGCAATCGCTCGATCGCTGGCAATGGATCCCAAGGTGATGCTCTTCGACGAGCCGACCAGCGCGCTGGATCCGGAGATGGTCAACGAGGTCCTCGCCGTGATGACCTCACTGGCCGGCGAAGGCATGACGATGGTCGTGGTCACCCACGAGATGGGATTCGCCCGGCGGGCGGCTAATCGCGTCGTCTTCATGGCCGACGGCGCGATCGTGGAGGACGCGCCCCCCGACGACTTCTTCGTCAGACCCAAGTCGAGCCGCGCCAAAGACTTCCTCAGCAAGATCCTCAATCACTGAGGCGCGGACGATTACCATGCCGAGACCGTCCGCCCGACTGCTGGCCGCCGTCCTGCTCGCGGTCGCGATCGTGCTCGGCCTGGCCGGCTGCGGGGCCGACGGCTCCAAGATCAGCATCGGCACCAAATTCGACCAGCCCGGGATGGCGGTGAAGAAGCCCGATGGCACGCTGGCCGGTTTCGACGTCGACGTCGCAACCTACGTAGCGGACCGGCTGGGCTTCCAGCCGGGGGACATCGAGTGGAAAGAGGCCCCGTCCGGGCAGCGGGAGACGCTGATCGCCAACGGCCAGGTGGACTTCATCGTGGCCACCTACTCGATCACCGATGCCCGCAAGCAGAAGGTCGACTTCGCCGGGCCCTACCTGGTGACCGGCCAAAGCCTGCTGGTCCGGGCGGACAACACCGACATCACCGGCCCGGAGTCGCTGCAGAACAACAAGAGGCTGTGTTCGGTGTCGGGATCCACGCCCGCCCAACGCATCAAGGACAAGTACCCGGGTGTGCAGCTGCAGCAGTACGACACCTACTCGGCGTGCGTCGAGGCGCTCCGCAATGGCGCGATCGATGCCGTCAGCACCGACGAGGTGATCCTGGCCGGGTACGCCGCCCAGACGCCGGGTGCCTTCAAGATCATCGGCAAGCCGTTCTCCGAGGAGAAGTACGGCATCGGCTTACTCAAGGGCAATAACGAGCTGCGCAAGCAGATCAACGATGCGATCGTCGAGATGGAGAAGGACGGCAGCTGGCAGGCGGCCTTCGACCGCAACCTCGGACCGGCGGGGATCACCGCCCCGCCGCCCCCGGCGCTAGACACCTCGGCCGCTAGCGCACCTGAGCGGCTCGAGATCTTCGCCAAGTACCGGTCGGCGATCCTGCAGGCGTTCTGGGTCACCGTCAAGCTGACTGTCCTCTCGGCACTCGGCGCCCTGGTGTTGGGTACGTTGATCGCCGCGATGCGGTTGTCGCCGGTTCCGATGCTCAACTGGATCGCCACCGCGTATGTCAACATCGTGCGCAACACTCCCCTGACGCTGATCATTCTGTTCTGTTCATTCGGGCTCGCACAGACACTCGGCATCACCCTGGCGGATCAGGCCTCGCGCACGTCGATCGCCGACAGCAACTTCCGGCTGGCGGTTCTCGGGCTGACGGTCTACACCGCATCCTTCGTCGCCGAGACAGTGCGCTCGGGGGTCAACACCGTTCCGCTGGGCCAGGCCGAGGCGGCGCGCTCGCTGGGGCTGACGTTTTCCCAGAACTTGCGAGTCGTGCTGCTGCCCCAGGCTTTCCGGGCGGTGATCGTCCCGCTGGGTTCGGTCTTGATCGCCTTGACCAAGAACACCACGATTGCCTCGGCGATCGGTGTCGCCGAGGCGGCTCTGCTGATGAAGGAGATGATCGAGAACACCGCCGCCCTGATCGCGGTGGGCACCATTTTCGCCACCGGCTTTGTGATTCTCACCCTTCCGTTGGGACTTCTCGCCGGCTGGCTCGGCAAGCGCTGGGCGGTGGTGCGCTGATGGCCGCCTCGGTACTGTTCGACGCCCCCGGGCCGCGGGCGAGAATCCGCAACCGGCTGGTCACCGCGGTGACGGTGGCGGCACTGGCCGGGCTGGTCTGGTTGGTCATCGACAAACTTGCCAGCCGGGGACAGCTGACCGCGGCCAAGTGGAAGCCGTTCCTGACTGCCGACCTGTGGCGGACCTACGTCTTGCCGGGAATCCAGGGCACCCTGACCGCCGCTGCGCTGTCGATCGTTCTTGCCCTGATTCTTGGTCTGCTGCTCGGGGTGGGACGGCTCTCCCCGGTCGGCGGGATCCGCTGGCCGTGCGCGGTGATCGTCGAATTCCTTCGCGCGGTTCCGGTGCTGATCATGATGATCTTCGCCTACTTCCTGTTCGCGCTCTACGACGTCTTTCCGTCGAAGTACCTGGCGCTGGCCGGTGTGGTCACCGGGTTGACGCTGTACAACAGCGCGGTCATCGCCGAGATCGTCCGGGCCGGCGTCGGTGCGCTGCCGCGCGGCCAGACCGAGGCCGCCTCCGCGCTGGGCCTGCGGTGGGGCCAGACGATGCGGGCGATCCTGCTGCCGCAGGCGATCGCCTCGATGCTGCCGGTGCTGGTTTCACAGCTGGTCGTGGTGCTCAAGGACACCGCGATCGGGTATCAGATCACCTTTGTCGAGATGGTCCGCCAGGGCACGGTGATCGGCTCGACCTACGGCAATTACATCCCTGCGCTGATCGTGATCGCGCTGCTGATGATCAGCGTGAACTTCGTCCTGTCCGCCGCCGCGACCCGGTTGGAGCGCCGGTTGCGCCAGTCCCGCCGGGGCACCGCGCCCCTGGAGGCCGAGGCCCTCGAACAGACCGGGGCGCCCAGCGCGCGGATCGAACCCGGCGACTAATCCGGCCGCAGCTGCGCGCAGCGCTGCAGCAGTTCGGGCGAGGGCGGCTGATAGAACGAGAGCACGACGTGCTGACAGCCGAGTTCGCGGTAGTCCGGCAGCAGCGCGAGCTGTCCCTCCACCTGCTCGGGATCGCGGGGGTGCAGGAACAGCTGGACCGAACGCCGCACCCGGGCCGGGTCGCGGCCCACCTCCGCGCACGCCTCGTCGAGGCGGGCATTGGCCTGGGCCCACTCGCGCGGCCCGTCGTGGCTGGGCATGTTCCATTCGTCGGCGTGGCGGGCGATCACCCGCAGCATCTTGGGCTGCGAACCGCCGACGACGATCGGCGGGTGTGGCCGCTGGACCGGCTTGGGTTCGCACAGCGCGTCAACGAGGGTGAAAAACCGGCCCTCGAAAGTCACCGAGTCCTCCGTCCAGAGCCGGCGGATCACCGTGAGGGCCTCGTCGACCATCGCGACCCGCGCACCGGGACTCGGGAAGTCGATCCCGTATCCGAGGTGCTCGGCCTCGTGCCAGCCCGCGCCGAGGCCGAACTCCAGCCTCCCCCCGCTGATGTGATCGACGGTCACGGCCATCTTGGCCAGCACCGCCGGGTTGCGGTAGGTCACCCCGGAGACCATGCAGCCCACCCGGGCACGCCGGACGACGACGGCCATCGCGGCCAACGTCGTCCACCCCTCCAGGGTCGGGGTGGGGTCGTCCACCAGCCCGTAGAAGTGGTCGTAGTCCCACACCGCGGCGAAGCCGAGTTCATCGGCACTGCGCCAGAAACTCTCCAGCTCCCGGTAGCCGAACGTGGGTGCCAGCTTGGCCGAGATCTGCATGCGCGGATGTTAGACCCGCCGGCGCTCCCGCTCGGCACGCAGTCCCTCGCTGACCACGGCGAGCGCCAGACTCTGGCTGTAGCCGCGGCGGGCGAGCATGCCCACGAGTCTGCGCATCACCTTGGCGTCGTCGGCGTCCGCGAGCGGCTCGCGGCGCAGCTTCCGCTCGACGAGTTGTTCGGCGCGCCCGCGTTCAGCGCCCGGGCTCAGATCCTCGAGAGCTGAGGCGATCTCCTCGTCGCCGACACCCTTGGTGCGAAGCTCTGCGGCCAGCGCCCGCTTTCCCTTGGCGGCACGGGCCCGAGAGCGCACCCACTGGGCCGCGAACTCACCGTCGTCGACCAGCCCGACCCGGGCAAGCCGGCTCAGCACCCTTTGGGCGACGTCGTCGGGGTAGCCGCGCTTGGCCAGCGCCCCGGTGAGTTCGGCGCGGGTGCGCGCCCTCGCGGTGAGCAGGCGCAGGCATAACGCATGCGCCTGCTCCTCGCGAGCCTCAGAAGTCGACGGGAGCGGGCAGGACGTCATCGACGGCGACCTCATTGGTCAGTACCGCGCCGACCCCGAGCTTCTCCTTGATCCTCTTCTCGATCTCGTTGGCGGTGTCGGGATTCTCCATCAGGAAGGTGCGGGCGTTCTCCTTGCCCTGCCCCAGTTGCTCACCCTCGTAGGTGAACCACGACCCGGACTTGCGGATGAAGCCCTGGTCGACACCCATGTCGATGAGCGAGCCCTCACGGGAGATGCCCTTGCCGTAGAGGATGTCGAACTCGGCCTGCTTGAACGGCGGCGAGACCTTGTTCTTGACCACCTTGACGCGGGTGCGGTTGCCCACCGCGTCGGTACCGTCCTTGAGCGTCTCGATCCGGCGCACATCCAGGCGGACCGAGGCGTAGAACTTCAACGCCTTGCCGCCGGTTGTGGTTTCGGGTGAGTTGTGCACCATGACACCATCGACAAAGTAGTTGTGGTTGCCCTCAACCTCAATGTCGAACCGGTTCATCGACCGGGTGTGCGGCTTGACGCGAATATCGAGAATTCTTGCCGGCACCAGTCGCTGAGCGGGATCGGCGAACTGCGGCGTCACCGCACCCTTACCCTGGAATCTCGGCAGCAGCTTGTATTCCATCGACGGAGCCATGCACGGTGCCACGAGCTCCTGGAACTTCGCCGAGGCGGCAGTGGAGAACACCAACACGGCCTTGCCTGCGGCGCCCGACTGACGCAGACGGACATCCAGACCATGGGTGTCGCGCAGGTAGTCGCGGAGGCGTACCTGTGAGCCCCCGGTCATCGCCTCCACGCAGATCTCGATGCGCCCACTTCCCCCTGAGGTACGCCGTTGCGACCCCTTGGACCGCACTGCGAAGGAGCCGTCATCCATGTACCAGATCGCCAATGCCAGCGGGGTGAGCGCCTTGAGATAGTCCTCGGAGAGGAACTTCTTGCCGTCACCGAGGTACACCGCTCGCTGCAACTCAGCCAGCTCTGGCAGCGGAGTAAAGTCGACAAACCTTGCGCCCTTGTCGTTTTCGTGTACCGAATGCGCGATGTTGCCCAACAGGGCGGTCTTCCACTGCAGATAGTCGACCTGCTTGGCGCCGTGCCCCAGGCGGAAACGAACGCCATTGCGATCGCGGCGGTTCGGGGACAGATTCCCGTCACCCATCAACGAACCGAGGACAACCTGGAACTGCTGATCACTGAGCAAATGCGGCTCGGCCGCCATCACCCGGTCACCGGCAGTCAGGTCACCGGCCTCGCTCCACCCTCCCGGGGTGCGAATGAGGTGATTCGGTGTCGCGGCGAACTGCGACTTGCCGTTGCCGCCCGACTTCTCAACGGTGAATTGCAAGAACTGCTCAGCCGGTCCGTTGTTGAACCAGTTGACAACCTTGCGCGGCACGATCCGATCGGCGGTCGAGTCGTAGGAGAGCACCTCGACATCCATTCTCTGGTTGACGATTCTGCCAATTTTCTCGGTGGTGCCGTCGGCCAGCTGCACCCGGGTGCTGTAGTTGAAGCACCCGAACATCACACCGATCTTCTCGCGCAACTGGTTGATGAAGATCGCCGTGGTGCCCGAGTTGCTCAGTGCGCCGGTCATCTTGCGCAGCGCCTGGCTCATCAGGCGGGCCTGCAGGCCGACGTGGCTGTCACCCATCTCGCCCTCGATCTCGGCGCGCGGCACCAGCGCGGCCACCGAGTCGATGACCAGGATGTCGATCGCCCCGGAGCGCACCAGCATGTCGGCGATCTCCAGCGCCTGCTCGCCGGTGTCGGGCTGGCTGACCAGCAGCGAGTCGGTGTCCACACCCAGGCTCTTGGCGTACTCCGGGTCCAGGGCGTGCTCGGCGTCGATGAACGCCGCGATGCCGCCGGCGGCCTGGGCGTTGGCCACCGCGTGCAGGGCGACGGTGGTCTTGCCGGAGGACTCCGGACCGTAGATCTCGATGATGCGGCCGCGCGGCAGGCCGCCGATGCCCAGCGCCACGTCCAGGGCGATGGAGCCGGTCGGGATGACCGAGATGGGCGCTCGGACCTCGTCGCCCAGGCGCATCACCGCGCCCTTGCCGTGATTCTTCTCGATCTGCGTGAGCGCGAGTTCGAGGGCCTTCTCGCGGTCGGTGGCTTGCTGGGCCATGGGGCTTCTCCGTTCTCCGGTGTCCGGATTGTTGGGTGACCGGGTTGGTCAGTTGGCCGCGACGCTAGCGGGGGCTACCGACAAACCCGATTGACCGGACCAGGCCACAATAACGAACATGTGTTCGATGGCAAGGAGGCACGCCGCGCGCGTGTCGTCAGCCCCCGGCTACCACTGATCGCGGGGCACGTCGAAGTCGGCGCACAGCGCCCACCACACGTCGCGCGGCTCGACGCCGTCGGCGATGGCCTGTGCGGCGGTGCGCCCGCCGAACCGCGTCAGCACGTGGTCGACCAGCAGCGATGCGCCGCGAACGGGGCCGAACTGCGCGTCGACGAGCTCATGAAACTGCGTCAGCCGCACCCGGCCGAGCTTAGCGAGCGGCCTGCCGGCACACCTGGACCGGATCGGCGACCCCGACGGCACTCTCCCCCGCCAGCCGGGCGGCCCGCCGATAGGACGGGCCGGACAGCACCTCGCCGACCGCACCGATCAGCGCCTCGGCGGTCAGTGGCCGGATCAGCCGCGCGCAGCCCTGCCGGGCCGCCCGGTTGGCGAGCTCCCACTGATCTCCCCCGCCGGGAACCACCACCGCCGGCACCCCGGCCAGCAGCGCCTTGGTCAACATCCCGTGCCCACCGCCGCAGATCACCACGTCGGCCCCGGCCAGCAGGTGATCCTGGCGCCCCAGCCCGACGGCCGCCCACGGGGGCACCGGTGTTTCACGGCGCTGCCCGTCGAGCCGCGACACCGCAACGCGGGCACCGTCCGGCAGACTGCGCCCCGGGATCAGAGTGCCCAGGGCCAACTCGGCCACCCCGGCCGCGCCGGTACCGGCCGTCGACGGCGCGACCACGATCAGCGGGCCGGACCCCGGCGGCACCGGCAGCACCGCCGAGGTGGGCTCGAAGTGCAACGGACCGACGATGACGGCCTCGGCCGGCCAGTCCGGCCGGGCGACCTCGAGGGCGGGCAGGGTGGCGATGAGCCGGCGGCGCGGTCCCGGGTCGCGAGCGCTCAGCCCGATCCGGCGACGCGCCGCCGAGCGCTGGCGCCGCCCGACCCGCAGCGAACGGGCGGTCATCGCCCGCAGCGCCGAATCGCGCAGCCGCCCGGTTATCCCGACGCCCGGTGCCAGCCCGCTGCCCACCGGCGGCAGCCCCTTCGAAGGCAGGTAGAGCGGGTGCGGACTGAGTTCCACCCACGGCACACCCAGGTGCTCAGCCGCCATCCCACCGCACACCGTGATTTCGTCGGAGACCACCAAATCAGGCGAAAGCCGCTGCAGCACGGTCATATTCAGTTCAGCCATCCGCGCTGCCCGGTGGTGGATCTTGGCACCGGCGTCGGCATCGTCGTCGGACTCCTCGGGATCCAGTCCCAGCAATTCGACGGCCTGCACCCCGGCCGCCCGGGCGGTCTGTAGCCAGGCGGTCCCGGTCAGCAGCACCGGCTCGTCTCCGGCATCGAGGAACCGCAAACACAGCGCGATCGCCGGGAAGGCGTGTCCGGGTTCCGGCCCGGCGACCACAGCGATCCGCATCGGATTCACCCTGCCACAGCCGCTCGGAGCCGGGTCTAGGCTGACGGACATGACCGAGCAGACCACGAACGTAAGCTCAGAGATCGACAACGCCCATACCGTCGAAATCCTTCTGACAGCACTGCAGAACCAGGACGCCGACGGCGCCGGCGAGGTTCTCGACGAGAACCTGGTGTACGAGAACGTCGGCTTCCCGACCATTCACGGACGCGCGCGGGCGACCAAACTCTTCCGCGGGATGCAGGGTCGGGTCGGATTCGAGGCGAAGACCCACCGTATCGCGGTCAACGGGGCCTCGGTGCTCACCGAACGCACCGACGTACTGATCGTCGGCCCGGTTCGCCTGCAGTTCTGGGTGTGCGGGGTGTTCGAGGTGCGCGACGGCCGGATCACGCTGTGGCGCGACTACTTCGACGTGTGGGACATGACCAAGGCGCTGGCGCGCGGTCTGCTCGGCGCCGTCGTCCCGGCGCTGAGACCCACGCTGTAGCCGCTACCTGAGTTGGCCCAGCTCGTCGAAGGCCTGGGCCCACCCGAGCAACCGGTCGGTGGCATCACTGAGTTCGGCTCGACTGCGCTGCTGTGAGATCGGATTGGCCGGGTGAGGTTCAGCGTTGGCCGTCGACACCAACTGCGCTGCGGCACTGACCATGTCGCTGTACTGCCGGACACCGCTGTTCAACTGGGCCGTGAAGGCGTTGATGGTCGCCGTCAGGTATTCCCGCGAATCCGGAGCCGACACGACCGCCTGCTCCATCGAGACGACCTGGGCTGCGGTGGCCGCCATGGCCGCCGCGGACCGGCCCGCCGCCGCGGTCAACTCGCCGATCTCCTCGTCGGGCAGCATCCGGCCCCGCTGCAGCACGCCCAGCAGTGAGTGCAGGCCGCGTTCGGATGCGGCCAGTGCCGACATCGGCGGCCGGGCGACCGATCCCGGCGGCGGGAGCCGGTGGCCGCTCACCTCCCGCTGCGGTGGCAGGGGTTCGCCGCGAAGCCACCGGTAGCGCAACAGCAACAGTGTCGCGGGTACCGCCGCACCGGCCGCGATCAGGCCGGTGATCAGCAAGGCCCACACCGGCGTGCTCCACACCGCCAGCAACCCGGTGACGAACACCCAGAACGCCGTGGCGAACGTGAAGAACACGCCGAGTCGCAGTGACCAGCGGCGCTTGCGCAACAGTCGGGCCCGCGGATCGGAGACGGCGCTGAGCTTCTGCGCCGCGACGTCGGCGTACTCGGAGAGCGCATCGATCCCGCGCTGCAGCATCGAACGGGACCGGCCCGGTCGAGCGCTCACCTTCGTCCCCCTGCCGGACTACTGGCCGAGCGGCTGCTCGGGCTCGGGCCTACTGGCCGGGGTGGCCGGTGTCGTCGGAGCGGCCGCGCCGCCCGCCGGCAGCGCCTCGCCCCGCATGGACGCCCGGATCTGCTCGAGCCGGGAGTGGCCGGCCATCTGCACGCTGGCCTGTTGCACTTCCATCATCCGGCCCTGGACCGAGTTCTGCGCCAGTTCGGTGGCGCCCATCGCGTTGGCGTAGCGCCGCTCGATCTTCTCGCGGACCTCATCGAGGTTGGGCGTGGTGCCCGGCGCGGCGATCTCGCTCATCGACCGCAGCGAGGCGCTGACCTGCTCCTGCATCTTGGCCTGCTCGAGTTGGCTGAGCAGCTTGGTGCGTTCGGCGATCTTCTGCTGGAGCACCATCGCGTTCTGCTCGACCGCCTTCTTGGCCTGCTGGGCGGCGCCGAGGGCCTGATCGTGCAGGGCCTTGAGGTCCTCGACGCTCTGCTCTGCGGTGACCAGTTGGGCGGCGAAGGCCTCGGCGGCGTTGGTGTACTCGGTCGCCTTGGTGGCATCGCCGGCCGCGGTGGCCTGGTCGGCCAGGGTCAGCGCCTGTCGGACGTTGGCCTGCAGCTTCTCGATGTCGGCCAGCTGGCGGTTGAGCCGCATCTCCAGCTGGCGCTGGTTGCCGATGACCTGGGCGGCCTGCTGGGTCAGGGCCTGGTGCTGGCGCTGGGCGTCCTCGATGGCCTGCTGGATCTGCACTTTGGGGTCGGCGTACTCATCGACCTTCGAGCTGAACAGCGCCATCAGGTACTTCCACGCCTTGACGAACGGATTGGCCATCTGCTTGCCCCGCCTTCGAGTCGAGTGCCGTCTTGAAGTCCGCTTTGGATTCGTGCCCCAATTTATCGGTTCCGGGGCCCCACCACAGCCGGTCGACCGGCTCAGGCGACGGCTACGGCAGCCGGATGGACGATCACCCGGCCGTCACGCTCGCGAAGCGCCATCTGGGTGCTTGCCTCGGACAGCACCCGTGACATGGGGACATCCAGCGCGAAACAGATGGAGCTGAGCAGCTCACTGGACGCCTCCTTGCGGCCGCGCTCCACCTCGGAGAGGTAGCCCAGGCTGACCCGTGCGGAGTCGGAGACCTCCCGCAGGGTGCGCCCCTGGGACGTGCGCGCACGACGCAGCGTGTCGCCGATCACTTCCCGCAGCAAAATCGTCATGAGATCGGTTCCTCCTTTGAGAGGCCAACGCCGCGACCCGGGATTTGGTTCCCGCCGGTGCTCTCCCGGTGCCTACCAGGTCCCCCGCGCCCCCCTGACGGCGGAGATCAGGTAGTCGAGGCCGGTGAGGACGGTCAGCGCGATGGCCACGCCCATGGCCGTCCAGGCCACCACCGGCCAGGGGCCGGGCCAGTCGTACAGCGGCAGGATGAACAGCCCGATGGCGATCGACTGCGCGAGGGTCTTGAGCTTGCCGCCCCGGCTGGCCGGGATCACCCCCCGGCTGAGCACGGCGAATCGCAGCAGGGTCACCCCCAGTTCGCGGACCAGGATGACCACCGTCACCCACCACGGCAGATCGCCCAGCATCGACAGGCCGATCAGCGCCGCGCCGATGAGCATCTTGTCGGCGATCGGATCGGCCAGTTTGCCGAACTCGGTGACCAGCCCGTAGCTGCGGGCAAGCTTGCCGTCCAGCCGGTCGGTGATCACCGCGACGGCGAACACGACGAACGCGGTCACCCGGCTGCCGGTCTGGTGACCGTCGCCGGCGAACAGGAACAGCAGGAAGACCGGGACCAGGACCAGCCGCAGCCCGGTGAGCGCGTTGGCGATATTGGCCACCCCCACGCGAGGCACCTGGGGCGAGGGAGGGGGTTGGCCCGGCACGGCGATCAGGATATCGGCAGGCCCGCGGCCGCGGCGGCGGCGATAGGGTTGCGCCGTGAACGGTGTGCCCGGCCTGGTCATCCGGCGCGCCCGCACGTCGGACGTGCCGGAGATCAAGCGGCTGGTGGACACCTATGCCGGCCGGATCCTGCTGGAGAAGAACCTCGTGACGCTCTACGAGGCGATCCAGGAGTTCTGGGTGGCCGAGCTCGACGACGGCGTCGTCGGCTGCGGCGCCCTGCACGTGCTGTGGTCCGACCTCGGCGAGGTGCGCACCGTCGCGGTCGACCCGCGGGTCAAGGGCCGCGGCATCGGGCACGCGCTGGTCGACCGGTTGCTGGAGGTCGCCCGCGAACTGAACCTGCAGCGGCTGTTCGTGCTGACCTTCGAGACCGAGTTCTTCGGCCGGCACGGATTCGCCGAGATCGACGGCACCCCGGTCACCGCCGAGGTCTACGAGGAGATGTGCCGCTCCTACGACATCGGCGTGGCGGAGTTCCTCGATCTGAGCTACGTCAAGCCGAACATCCTCGGCAACACCCGCATGCTGCTGGTGCTCTGAGCCGGCGTCAGCCGGCGCCGCGGATCGCCGCCAGCGTCGCGGCCAGTTCGTCCGGCTTGACCAGGACATCGCGGGCCTTGGAGCCCTCCGAGGGCCCCACGATGCCGCGGGTCTCCATCAGGTCCATCAGCCGGCCCGCCTTGGCGAACCCGACGCGCAGCTTGCGCTGAAGCATCGAGGTGGAGCCGAACTGGCTGGACACCACGAGTTCGACGGCTTGCAGGAACAGGTCCATGTCGTCGCCGATGTCCGGGTCGAGCTCGGCGCGCTCGCCGCTGGTCTTCGCGGTGGTGACGCCCTCGGTGTACTCCGGGGAGGCCTGGTCCTTGCAGGCCGCGACCACGGCGTGGATCTCGTCGTCGGTGATGAAGGCACCCTGCAGCCGGATCGTCTTGTTGGAACCCATCGGCAGGAACAGCGCATCGCCCATCCCGATCAGCTTCTCCGCGCCCGGCTGGTCGAGGATGACCCGGCTGTCGGTCAGCGACGACGTCGCGAACGCCAGCCGGGACGGCACGTTGGTCTTGATCAGGCCGGTGACCACGTCCACCGAGGGGCGCTGGGTGGCCAGCACCAGGTGGATGCCCGCCGCGCGGGCCTTCTGGGTGATCCGCACGATGGCGTCCTCGACATCGCGCGGTGCGGTCATCATCAGGTCGGCCAGCTCGTCGACGATCGCGACGATGTAGGGATAGGGCCGGTACTCGCGCTCGCTGCCCAGCGGCGTGGTGATGGCACCGGAGCGCAGCTTGGCGTTGAAGTCGTCGATGTGGCGCACCCGGGAGGCCTGCATGTCCTGGTAGCGCTGCTCCATCTCCTCCACCAGCCACGTCAGCGCCGCCGCGGCCTTCTTCGGCTGGGTGATGATCGGGGTGATCAGGTGCGGAATGCCCTCGTACGGGGTCAGTTCCACCATCTTGGGGTCGATGAGGATCATCCGCACCTCGTCGGGGGTCGCCCGGGCCAGCAGCGAGATCAGCATCGAGTTCACGAAGCTGGACTTGCCCGACCCGGTGGAGCCGGCCACGAGCAGATGCGGCATCTTGGCCAGATTCGCCGAGATGAAGTCGCCCTCGATGTCCTTGCCCAGTCCGATCACCAGGGGATGGTGGTCGCGGCGGGTGGACGGCGCGGTCAGCACGTCGGCCAGGCGCACCATCTCCCGGTCGGTGTTGGGCACCTCGATTCCGACGGCGGACTTGCCCGGGATCGGCGCGAGCATGCGCACGCTCTCGGTCGCGACGGCGTAGGCGATGTTGCGCTGCAGGGCGGTGATCTTCTCCACCTTCACCCCGGGGCCCAGTTCCACCTCGTACCGGGTGACGGTCGGCCCGCGGGTGCACCCGGTCACCGCGGCGTCGACCTTGAACTGCCCGAGCACCGTTGAGATCGCCTCCACCATCTGGTCGTTGGCAGAGCTTCGCCGCTTCGGCGGGTCACCCACGATGAGCAGATCCAGCGGGGGCAGCGAGTAGGAGCCGTCGACACTGCGCTCGACCGGCTTCGCCGTGCGACCGGGTGCCGCGCGGCGTTTGCGCCGCGGCGCGCCCGGAATCGGACCCGGAATCGGATCGGTGGCGACGACGGCAGGGTCGAGTGGGTAGTTGTCGAACGGCGTGCCACCGGGTCGCGGCGCGCCCGGCCAGGCCGCCGGTTCGTCGGCGCTGTAACGCGGATCGTCGTAGTACCCGTCGGCGAAGTCGTCGGCGGGTGCGGCCGGGTCCGGGTCGGCACCCTGCGCATACCCGGTACCGCCGGCCCCGTCGGCCCCGTCGGCACCGTCGGCACCGTCGGCACCGTCGGCGTAATCGGCGTATCTCCGGTAGCGCGTGCCGAAGACGCGGTAGAGCGTCGCGGGCAGATCACGGATCGTGGTGCCGGTGACCAGCAGGACCCCGAAGGCGACCGCGAGGATCAGCAGCGGTGTGGCGATCCAGGCCGTCAGCCCGTCCGACAGCGGTCCGCCGATGACGAAACCGGCGAATCCGCCGGCCCGTGCGCGACCGGCGGGGTCGGCGGGCGACCCCGACCACAGGTGCCAGAGCCCCAGTACCGGCAGGCCGACCATCGCGGTGCCCAGCACGAGGCGGGGGCGGGACTGCGCGTTGGGTTCGGTGCGCATCAGTATCACCGCGACCGCGGCGATCACCAGGGGCAGCACCAGGACGCCGCCGCCGATCAGCCCCCGCAGTGACGAGTCGATCCAGGCGCCGACCGGTCTCGCGGCGTCGAGCCAGCAGGCTCCGGCGATGACGACGGCCAGCGCCAGCAGCCCCAGGGCGACGCCGTCCCGGCGGTGGCCCGGCTCCAGATCGCGGGCCCGGCCCACCGATCGGGCCGTGGATCCGGCGCTGCGGGCCAACAGCAGCCAGGTCGACCGGGCGGTTTTGGCGCCGGCGGCCGCCGCGGCGGCGAAGGTGGAGTTGGCCGGGGTCTTGGCCGGACTGCGCCGCTTCGCGGTCCGGCTGCTCTTTGCGGGGCCCTTCGCGGGGCTCTTTGCTGGGCTTTTTGCCCTGGTCGTACGCGCGCTTGAGCGAGCGGCCACCTTGTTCGCCATGGCGGCAAGGTTAATCGCATCCGCCCCATTGGCACCATAGGCAACACCGGTCGCCCGGCGCGCCGTTGCCAGAACGCAATCAATCCGAGAACGCGGCCCGCAGGGCGGCACGGCGCGCCGCGGCCGCCTCGTAGCGCTCGCGCTCGGCGGGCGTGGTCGGGGTCAACGGCGGTACCGGCACCGGAGCTCCGGTGTCGTCGACGGCCACCATCGTGAAGTAGGAACTGTTGGTGTGCCGGTGTGTGCCGTCCCGGATGTTCTCGGTGTCGACCCGGATGCCCACCTCCAGTGACGTCCGTCCGGTGTAGTTGACCGACGCCGAAAACGACACCAGTTCCCCCACTTTGATGGCGTCCCGGAAGAGCACCCGGTCCACCGACAGGGTGACGACGTAGGTGCCGGCGTAGCGGCTGGCGCACGAGTAGGCCACCTGGTCGAGCATTTTCAGCAGCGTGCCTCCGTGTACGTTGCCGGAGAAGTTGGCCATGTCCGGCGTCATCAGCACGGTCATGAACAATGACGTGCGGGCCGGATCCCGGTTGTTGTCATCCTCGGACTGCATGGTGCCCATCATGGCCTACCGTTGAGCCGGTACACAGGACCACTGGCGCAAGGAGCTGCCGATGCCCGTCGTGGTGATCGCTTCGTTCACCGTCAAGCCGGAGTCGCTGGAGACGGTCGAAGCCGCCTGCGTCAAGGCGGTTGCCGCGGTCCACGACGAACCCGGCTGCCAGCTGTACTCCCTGCACCGCACCGACAACGCGCTGGTGTTCATCGAGCAGTGGGCTGACGCCGACGCGCTGACCGCGCACAGCCGGGCCCCGGCCGTGGCGGAGCTGTTCGCCGCCATCGGCGGGCACCTCGACGGCACTCCGGAGATCCGGATGCTCGAACCCATCCCGGCCGGTGACCCGGCCAAGGGCCGGCTGCTCTAGACCTCGAGCACGGTCGGCACGATCATCGGCTGCCGCCGGTAGGTCTCTCCGACCCACTTGCCGACCGCGCGCCGCACCGCCTGGGCGATCCGCACCGGATCGGTGATCTGCTCGGCGGCCAGGGACTCCAATTCCTGCTCGACCTTGCGCAGCGCGGGTTCGAGGGCCTTGGGATCGTCGGAGAAGCCGCGCGAGTGCAGATGCGGCGGCGCGGCCACCCGCCCGGTGCCCCGGCGGACCACGACGGTGACGGCGACGAAACCCGAACTGAGGACCAGCCGTTCGCCGAGTGTGGAGTCTCCGACGTCGCCGACGATGAGTCCGTCGACGAACATCTTGCCCACCGGTACCGCACCCGAGATGACCGCCTTTCCGGCCATCAGGTCCACACTCACGCCGTTCTCGGCGAGCAGCACGCTCTCCTGCGGCACGCCGGAGCGCATCGCCAGCTTCGAGTTGGCCCGCAGATGCCGCCAGGTGCCGTGCACGGGCATCACGTTCTTCGGCCGGACCCCGTTGTAGAGGAAAAGCAGCTCCCCGGCATAGGCGTGACCGGAAACATGCACGCGCACCTGCTGGTTGGTCACCACCCGGGCCCCGACCTTCGAGAGCGCGTCGATGACCCCGTAGACGGCCTCCTCGTTTCCGGGAATCAGTGAGGACGACAGGATGATCAGGTCGTCCGGGGTGATGCTGATGCTGCGATGTTCACCTCGGGCCATCCGTGACAACGCCGACAGCGGCTCGCCCTGGGTTCCGGTGGTGATCAGCACCAGCCGATCGGGGGCCATCTTCTCGGCGGCCGCGATGTCGATGACGTCTCTCGGGTCGACCCGCAGGAATCCGAGCTCTCGGGCGATCGCGATGTTGCGCACCATCGAGCGGCCCACGAAGGACACCCGGCGGCCCAAAGCGACTGCCGCATCGACGATCTGCTGGACGCGGTCGATGTTGGAGGAGAAGCACGCGACGATGACCCGCTGGCCGTCAGCGCCGCGGATGAGCCTGTGCAGATTGGGTCCGATCTCGCTCTCCGACGGACCCACTCCGGGGATTTCCGCGTTCGTCGAGTCGCACAGGAACAGGTCCACCCCGGCGTCACCCAGCCGCGACATGCCGGGCAGGTCGGTCGGGCGGCCGTCGAGCGGAAGCTGGTCGAGCTTGATGTCTCCGGTGTGCAGAACCGTGCCGGCGCCGGTGTGAATGGCGACGGCCAGCGCGTCGGGGATGGAGTGGTTGACGGCGAAGTACTGGCACTCGAACGCCCCGTGCGTGCTGCGCTGACCCTCGGCGACTTCGACGAACCGGGGATTGATCCGGTGTTCGCGGCACTTGGCCGCCACCAGGGCCAGGGTGAATCGCGATCCGACCACCGGGATGTCCGCGCGCAGTTTGAGCAGGAACGGAATCGCCCCGATGTGGTCCTCGTGGGCGTGGGTCAGCACCAGCGCCTCGACGTCGTCGAGTCGGTCGGAGATGTGTCGCAGGTCCGGCAGGATCAGATCGACACCCGGCTCGTCGTGGCCGGGGAAGAGAACTCCGCAGTCGACGATGAGCAGCCGGCCGAGGTGCTCGAAAACGGTCATGTTCCGGCCGATTTCGCCGACTCCGCCCAAAGCGGTCACCCGCAACGCGCCGAGCGCGAGCGGAGCAGGCGCGTCGAGCTGGTGGTGCGTCATCGCAGCACGGCCGACGCCCGCAGGTCGGCCGCGAGTTCGTCGAGTTGCTCACCGGTGACCGGCATCTGCGGCAGCCGGGGATCACCGACCTCGAACCCCTGCAGCCGCAGCCCGGCCTTGGCGAAGGTGACCCCGCCCAGTCGCTCCTGGGCGGCGTTGAGCGGGCTGAGCCCCAGACTGATCTTGCGGGCGGTCGCAAGGTCGCCCGAGGTGAAGGCGACCAGCATGTCGCGCAGCTGACCGGCGGCCAGATGGCCCCAGACGCTGATGAATCCGGTTGCCCCCACCGCCAGCCACGGGAGGTTGAGCGCATCGTCGCCGGAGTAGTACGCCAGTCCGGTCTCGGCCATCACCTGTGCGGCGCCGTGCAGATCGCCCTTGGCATCCTTGACCGCCACGATGTTGGGGTGGCGCGCCAGGGTGCGGAGGCTGTCCCAGGCGATCGGCACCACCGAGCGCGGCGGGATGTCGTAGAGCACCACCGGCAGCGCGGTTGCGTCGGCGACCGCGTTGAAGTGCGCCACCAGTCCGCTCTGCGGCGGGCGGGAGTAATAGGGAGTCACCACCAGTAAGCCGTGGGCGCCCTCGGCCGCGCAGGCGGAGGCCATCCGCACGCTGTGCGCGGTGTCGTAGGTGCCCGCGCCGGCGATGACACGGGCCCGGTCGCCGACGGCCTGCAGAACCGCCCCGAGCAGCGCGAGCTTCTCGGTGTCGGTCGTGGTCGGCGACTCCCCGGTGGTCCCCGACAGCACCAGCCCGTCACAGCCGGCGTCGACCAAATGCCCGGCCAACCGGGCAGCCGCGGCGAGGTCGAGCGTGCCGTCCGCCGTGAAGGGGGTGACCATCGCGGTCAGCACCGATCCCAGTCGGGCGCCCGCGTCGAAGCCGCTGCCGCTCACGGGCTCTTAGGTTACCCGCCCAGCGCTAGGTCTCCGTAGCGAGCGGGCTGGTCGCCACCTCGCTGCCGTCCTGCAGGACGGTGATCTGGAAGTCGGCGAACACCGCCGGGGCGACCGCGCTGAGTTCCCGCAGACAGGCGACGGCCAGCCGGCGGATCTCGGTGTCGGCGTGCTCGCTGGCGCGCACGGCGATGAAGTGCCGCCAGGCCCGGTAGTTTCCCGTCACCACGATGCGGGTCTCGGTGTCGTTGGGCAGCACGGCACGGGCTGCCTGGCGGGCCTGCTTGCGTCGCAGCACGGCCGGGCCGGCGGACTGGCCGGTGAACTTGGCTTCGAGCTTGGCCAGCAGTTCCAGGTAGGTCGTCCGGCTGGCGTCGGCGGCCGCGAGCAGGATGTCCCGCAACTCGGGATCGTCGTCGATCCCCGGCGGCACCACGATCCGCGCGTCGTTCTCGGGCACGTAGCGCTGGGACAGCTGGGAATAGGAGAAGTGCCGGTGGCGGATCAGTTCGTGCGTACACGACCGCGACACCCCGGTGATGTAGAGCGAGACGGTCGCGTGCTCGAGTACCGAGAGGTGTCCGACCTCGATGATGTGAGACAGGTAGGCGGCGTTGGTCGCGGTGCGCGGATTGGGTTTGGACCAACTCTGGTAGCACGCCCGGCCGGCGAACTCGAGGAGTGCCTGGCCGCCGTCGGCGTCGGTCTCCCAGGGCACGTCCGGCGGTGCGAGGAACTCGGTCCGGGCGATGAGGTGAACCTGCAGCGGGGCGCTCTGAGCCACCCGGCTACCTTAATGCCGGCCCCGGTTCGGCCACCGGTCGCTCAGCGGCGATGGCCCAGGCGCTCCGGGACCGGGATCTGTTGATCACCGCGCCGCAACGCTGGCGCGAAGCTCCCGGTAAAGATCGCCGCGTTCCTCGACCACCACGTCGTCCAGCCCCAGCCAGCCGGCCATGGCGGCCAGCTCGCTTCCCAGCGCGGCAGCCACCTCGGCCCTGTCCCGGCCGGGCTCGGCGAACGCGCCGGGAACGCGCAAGACACCGGATGTCCGGTCGGCCTTGAGGTCGACGCGCGCGACGAGCTCGCCGTCGTGCAGGAACGGCCACACGTAGTAGCCGAACCTGCGCTTGGCCGCCGGGGTGTAGATCTCGATGCGGTAGTCGAACCCGAACAGCCGACGAACCCGGGGCCGACAGAAGATCAGCGGGTCGAACGGGCAGAGCAACGCGGTGCCCCGGTCGGCGCGGGGCACCGGCTGTCCCGCCCGCAGGTAGGCCGGTGCCGACCAGCCGGCCACCTGCACCGGGTTCAGCTCGCCCGCACCGACCAGGGCCGCCAGCGCGGCGGAGGTCTGCGCCGGGCGCAGCCGGTAGTAGTCGCGGATGTCGGCTTCGGTGGCGACTCCCAGCGCGGTGGCGGCCCGCAGGGCCAGTTCACGCACGGCTTCAGCCTCATCGACACGGCGGGCCAGAACCTCGGCGGGCAGGACGCGCTCGGCGAGGTCGTAGTGACGCGCGAACCCGGCCCGGTGCGCGGTGGCCAGCACCCCGGCGGCGAACAGCGCCTCGGCAACCCACTTGGTCTCGCTGCGGTTCCACCACACGCCCCGCCCGCGGCGCGACCCTGCATCCAGATGCGCCTCGATCTGCCCGGCCGTTGACGGCCCGAGTTCGGCAACCGCCGCCAGCACGGCATCGACGAGCCGCGGGTTGCCCCGCACGGTCTCCACTGCCCAGCGGCCGTGGACGTACTCGCGCATCCGCCAACGCAGCAGCGGCCAGTCCGCGACGGCCATCAGCGCGGCCTCGTGCGCCCAGTACTCGATCAGCAACCGGGGCGCACGGGCGCTGTGCGCCCAGGCCGCGGCGTCGAGGATGCCTCGGTCGTAGGGTCCCAGACGGCTGAACACCGGCGCGTAGTGGGCGCGGACCGCCACCGACACCGAGTCCAACTGCAGCACCCCGATCCGGCCGATCAACCGGCGCAGATCCGCCCTGCTCACCGGCCGGGAGGGTCGCGCCGCGGCGAAACCCTGGGCGGCGACGGCGATCCGGCGGGCCTGGACGGCGGTCAGCCGGGTCATGCCCGACGGTAGCTGTGAAAGCGGTAGCGCAGCCCGGACCGGCCCTCGCACCAGGGACCCGAGGTCCCGATCCACGACTCGTCCAGGACAGGGGCCAGCACGTCCTCGTCCTGCAGGTGCAGGTCGATCTGCACCTCGGTCACTTCGCAGCGCGTCGCGGTAGGCATCGCCAGGTGGTAGACCTCGGCCCCGCCGGCGACCCAGACCGGCCGGTCGGCAAGCGCGACGTCCAGGGAATCGACCACCTCCGCGCCGTCGGCGCGATAGCCGGGGGCGCGGGAGAGCACGACATTGCGCCGGCCCGGCAGCGGGCGGACCCGCGGCGGCAGCGACTCCCAGGTCCGCCGGCCCATCACGACCGTATGCCCCAGGGTGATGGCCTTGAACCGGGCCAGGTCCTCGGGCAGCTGCCACGGGATACCACCGTCGCGCCCGATCACCCCGGAGGTGGACTGGGCCCAGATCAGGCCGACCGTCATGGAACTCCCTAGACGGCGACAGGCGCCTTGATCGCCGGATGCGGATTGTAGTTTCGTACCTCGACATCTTCGAAGACATAGTCGAAGATCGAGTCACGCTGTGCCAGAACAAGTTCCGGGTACGGTCGGGGTTCGCGGCGGAGCTGCTCGGTGACCTGCTCACGGTGATTGTCGTAGATGTGGCAGTCGCCGCCGGTCCAGACGAATTCCCCGACAGCGAGGCCGGCTTGGGCGGCCATCATGTGGGTGAGCAGCGCGTAGCTGGCGATGTTGAAGGGCACCCCGAGGAACATGTCCGCGCTGCGCTGGTAGAGCTGGCAGCTCAGCCGCCCGTCGGCGACGTAGAACTGGAAGAACGCGTGGCAGGGCGCCAGCGCCATCCGGTCCAGTTCGCCGACGTTCCACGCCGAGACGATGATGCGCCGCGAGTCCGGGTCGGTGCGCAGCAACTCCAGAGCGGCGCTGATCTGATCGACGTGCTCGCCGGAGGGGGTGGGCCAGGATCGCCACTGCACCCCGTAGATGGGGCCGAGATCGCCGGTGGGAGAGGCCCATTCGTCCCAGATGCTCACGCCGTGGCGTTGCAGCCACTCGACGTTGGAGTCGCCGCGCAAAAACCACAGCAGTTCGTAGACCACCGACTTCAGGTGCACCTTCTTAGTGGTGATCAGCGGGAACCCGGCTGAGAGGTCGTAGCGCATCTGGTGCCCGAACAGGCTGCGCGTCCCGGTTCCGGTGCGGTCGGATTTCGGGGTGCCCCGCTCCAGCACGAGTCGCAGCAGGTCCTCGTAGGGCGTGGGGACGGAGCCGGCAGGGGGCACGCCGATCAGCTTACGACCGCGGGTTCGGGTAGAAACGACGCCATGCCCACCCTCGCCGACGCGATCACCTCCCCCGAGGGCCGCTGTCCGGTCCTCCTGGCACTGCCGGAGGGTCCCGGACCCTGGCCGGGCGTGGTCATGTATCCCGACGCCGGGGGTGCCCGACCGGCGATCACGCGCATGGCCAACAGGCTGGCCGCGCTGGGATACGCGGTTCTGGTGCCCGACGTCTACTACCGGGAGGGCGACTGGGCCCCGTTCGACATGGCGGGAGTGTTCGCCGACGATGCCGAGCGCGCCCGGCTGTTCCGGATGATGAAGGCGATCACGCCGGCGGTGATGGACACCGACGCCCGGGTCTTCTTCGACTACCTGACGGGCCGTCCCGAGGTCGCCGGCGAGCGGTTCGGGCTCACCGGGTACTGCATGGGCGGCCGGACCTCGCTGGTGGTCGCCGGCCGGGTCCCGCACCGGGTCGCGGCGGCGATGTCCTTCCACGGCGGCGGCCTGGTCACCGACGACGCGGACAGCCCGCACCTGCTGGCCGGCCAGATGCAGGCGGCGATCTACGTCGGAGCGGCCGAGAACGACCCCTCCTACACTCCTGATCAGTCCGGGATTCTCGACGCCGCTCTCACCGCCGCGGGTGTCGAGCATGTCATCGAGTGGTATCCGGCGGCGCACGGTTTCGCAGTGCCCGACAACGCGCCCTACGACCCGCAAGCGGCCGAACGGCATTGGCGCGCGACCGAGGATTTCCTGGCCGCTCACCTCTCGGGCTGAGGCCCCGTTCGGCTTCTGCGCGCCCGCAGTGCGCGGATCACCCCGCGCGAGGCGTACAGCCCGACGACGGCGGTCAACGCGATCAGGAAAACGAACATCACCAGCCAGTTGGAGCGACTGTGCGGGATGTTCCACCAGATGACGGTGAACAGCACCGCGCAGATGAACAGCACCGCGTCACGCCAGTTGCCCTGATACGAGGCGGCGATCTCACGCAGTTGGCGGCTCTTTTCGGTGCCGTCGATGAGGTCCCGGATCCGCCGGTCGATGCTGGCCTTGAGCGCAGCACGCAGCTCCACGTCCTCGGCGGGAAGCATGTCGAGCATCTCCAGGTCCGAGGTGATCATGCCGCGGAAGTCGGGCGGCTTGAGGTTGCCGGCCACCACGCCCAGCAGCGCTCCGCCCGCGATCGGCGCGGCTCCCAGCGCGAGATCGGCCAACCCTGTCATGACACCGCAGCCTTCACTGTCGACTCCCTCTTTCTCACGACTCCGCCATCAGGTGCGCGGCCAGGGTCGCGCCGAGGTTACGGCACGACTCGATGTCGGCAGCGTCCGGCTTTCCAGACACCACGACCGTCTCGGCGACCCGCTGCCAGCCGAGTCCGGTGGTGATCGCGGCGAGCCCGCGCTCGGCCCCCTCGGTGCCTTCGTTGCCGTGGATGTAGACCCCGAAGGGCCGCCCGCGGCTGCTGTCCAGCAGGGGGTAGTAGGCGCAGTCGAACGCGTGCTTCAACGCGCCGCTGAGGTAGCCGAGGTTCGCCGGGGTTCCCAGCAGATAACCGTCGGCCCCCAGCATCTCAGCCGGTGAGACGTTCAGAGCGGCCCGGCGCAGGACGTCGACACCCACGATCTCCGGATCGGTCGCTCCGGCGACCACCGCCTCGAACATTTCCTGGCAGTACGGCGACGGGGTGTGGTGCACGATCAGCAGCGTGGTCATCGGGGGCCCTCCGCGGCCTGCAGGCCTACGGCGGTGCGCATGGCTTCGCGCGCGCGCCGGCGATCGCCGGCGTGGTCATAGGCGCGGGCCAGCCGGTACCAGCGCCGCCAGTTGCCCGGATCGGCGTCCAGTTCGGCGCGGACCGATTCGAACAGCGCGTCGGCGGCGGCGCGATCGATGCGACCCGAGGGCATCCGCGGCAGGCCGGTGACGTCGAGTTCGGCACCCTCCTCGGCGGCCAGCCGGGCCAGCCGCTGATACCCCAGCCCCGCACGCAGGGTCGCGATCACAGCCCAGCACCCCACGACCGGCAGGATCAGCACGCCCACCCCGAGCCCCACCGCAGCGGGGCTGCCGGTCGACATCAGCGCGACTGCGGTACGCGCCAGCATCGCGAAGTAGAACAGCAGCGCCAGGCACAGAAAGGCGATCAGCAGCGGGACGCGGGAAATCACAGGTCCAGCAGCGGTTCGAGACCCAGCGTCAAGCCGGGCCGCCGCGCGATTTCGCGGACCGCGAGCAGCACCCCGGGCGCAAAGCAGGTCCGGTCCAGGCTGTCGTGCCGGATGGTCAGGGTCTCCCCCTGGGTTCCGAACAGCACCTCCTGGTGTGCCACCAGGCCGGTCAGCCGGACCGAGTGCACGGGTATGCCGTCCACGTCGGCCCCGCGCGCTCCCGGCAACCCGGTGCTGGTGGCATCCGGGTTGGGCGGCAGATGCTCTCGGGCCCGCGCGATCAGCTCGGCTGTCCGGGTCGCGGTGCCCGAGGGCGCGTCGGCCTTCTGCGGGTGATGCAGTTCGATCACTTCGGCCGAGGCGAAGTAGGGCGCGGCCTTCTGGGCGAAGTACATTGACAGCACCGCGCCGATCGCGAAGTTCGGCGCGATCAGCACCCCGGTCGCGGGTGCGGCGGCCAGCCAGGTGCGGATCTGATCCAGGCGTCCTTCGGTGAAGCCGGTGGTGCCGACGACCGCGTGAATGCCGTTGTCGATGAGGAACTTCAGGTTGTCCATGACGACGTCGGGGTGGGTGAAGTCGATGACGACGCCGGTCGCGGTATCGGTGAACAACGAGAGCGGGTCGCCGGCATCGACCTGGGCACTCAGGCTCATGTCGTCGGTTTCACGCACCGCGGTGCTCATCGCGGCGCCGACCTTTCCCTTGGCGCCCAGGACACCGACGCGGATGGGTGCGAGCATGGCCATGAGGGTAGTCGCGAGTCCTTACAGTGGCGATGCGCCGCGCAGGTGCTCGAAGATCAGCGAGGTCTGGGTTCCGGCAACGTCGGCGTCGGCGTTGAGATTGTCGACGACGAACGACCGCAGGTCATCGGTGTCGCGCGCGGCCACGTGCAGGATGAAGTCGTCCGCACCGGCGAGGAAGTACACGTCGATCACCTGCGGCTTGCGCCGGATGTGCTGCAGGAAGGTACGGATCTTGCCGCGGGCACCGGACTGCAGGCTGACCGACACCATCGCCTGCAGGGGCAGTCCGATCGAGGCCGGGTCGATGTCGGCGTGGAACCCGCGGATGACGCCCATCTCCTGCAACCGGCGCACCCGGCCGTGGCACGTGGACGCGGCGATGCCGACGGCGTCGGCCAGGGCACTGTTGGAGATCCGGGCATCGCCATGCAGGACCGCCAGCAGCCGCCGGTCGACATCGTCGAGGTCAGCGGGCCGAACATCCTTCGGCGAGACCGGCAGGCGACCGGGCCTTGCCGTATTTCTTTCGGCCATGGTTCAACCATATCGAATTTTCATCACTCCGATTGCCCTCTGGCTGACAGTTCTTCACACTTAGGTATCCACTGAAGTAAACGAGGAGCGATCGTGCGCGTCGGCGTCCCCACCGAAATCAAGAACAACGAGTACCGCGTCGCCATCACCCCCGCCGGGGTGGCCGAGCTGGTGCACCACGGCCATGAGGTGATGGTCCAGTCCGGGGCGGGCGAGGGCTCGGCCATTCACGACGGCGACTTCTCCTCTGCCGGGGCGAAGATCGTCGGGACCGCCGACGAGGTGTGGGAACAGGCCGATCTGCTGCTCAAGGTCAAGGAGCCCATCGAACCGGAGTACGGCCGGCTGCGCCGGGGCCAGGTGCTGTTCACCTACCTGCACCTGGCGGCCTCCCGTCCCTGCACCGATGCGCTGCTGGCTTCGGGAATCACCTCGATCGCGTACGAGACGGTCCAGACGGCCGATGGCGCGCTTCCGCTGCTGGCGCCGATGAGCGAGGTCGCCGGGCGCCTCTCGGCACACGTCGGCGCCTACCACCTGATGCGCACGCAGGGCGGGCGCGGCGTGCTGATGGGCGGCGTTCCCGGCGTGGCCCCGGCCGTGGTCGTCGTGATCGGCGGCGGGATGGCCGGCGACAACGCGGCCGCCGTCGCGTGGGGTATGGGCGCGCACGTCACGGTGTTCGACCTGAACATCAACACCTTGCGCAAGGTCGACGCGGAGTACGGCGGGGCCATCGAGACCCGCTACTCCTCGCGGTTGGACCTGGAGAACGCCGTGAAGCAGGCCGATCTGGTGATCGGCGCGGTGCTGGTGCCCGGTGCCAAGGCGCCCAAACTGGTCACCAATGCCACTGTCGCGCAGATGAAACCGGGTGCCGTGCTGGTCGACATCGCCATCGACCAGGGTGGTTGCTTCGAGGATTCCCGGCCGACCACTCACGACGACCCGATCTTCACGGTCCACGACACGGTGTTCTACTGCGTGGCCAACATGCCGGGCGCGGTTCCCCGGACGTCGACCTACGCGCTGACCAACGCGACGATGCCCTATGTGATCACGCTGGCCGACAAGGGCTGGCAGGGCGCCTGCTCCGAGGACCCGGCCCTGGCAAAGGGTCTGTCCACGCATGACGGCCAGCTGCTCAACGAGCACGTCGCCGAGGACCTCGGGCTCGCGTTCACCAACCCCGCCGGACTGCTCAACTAAGGCACATCACCGAGTTCATCCAGTAAGTTCTCCCTCGGTGGGACTTACCTGGGGTGCCAAGATCGGCGCGAGCGCTGCCGCTCTCGGGCTGTCGCTGTTCGTGATCGGGGCGGCGGACGTCGCGAGCGCCGACGTTGACGCGGGCGACGGCGGCTCTGCGCCGGTTTCCGCAGGTCCCGCGCGGCCGGGTGCGCCACGTGCGGCCGACCGGCCGGGCCGGGCGCAGCGGGCGGCCACCTCCCCGGCATCTCGTACCGTGCCAGTTTCGCGGCCCCGGCCCGACGCGGTTTTTGACCGGCTGTCCCGACGGCCTGCCGGCCCGTCGGCCGACGTGCTCGCCGGGGCCCTGAACCTGGCGCGGCGCGGCCTTCGCGCGGACGTCACCCGTCCGGCCCCGGTGCTCAGAGCCACGGTTGCGGTGGCGCCGCCATCGGTCACCCGCGCGGTGGCCAACCCCGTGGCCAACCCCGTCGCCAGCCTGGCCGAGGACCTTCGCGTCTGGGTCGATACCTTCGCCAACCTCTACCAGTGGTGGAGTGGCAGCCCGCTGCCGGCGCCGCTTCGCCGGGTCTTCTTCCCCAGCACGCCGGTAGCCGCCCCGATGCAGATCGAACTCGACCTCGCCGTCGGCTCGACCAGCGGACCGATCCCCTTCAGCGCCGTCGACGCCGACGGCAAAAGGCTGACCTACTCGGTACCCGGCAGCGGCATGCCCGGCGGTCCCGGCCGCGGAACCGTCGTGGTCGACAACACGACCGGCACGTTCACCTACAGCCCGACCGAGGATTACACCGGCACGGACACGTTCTCCTTCATCGCCAGCGACGACACCACACCGCACGTGCACCTGTGGGACGGGTTCCTCGACGCCGCATTCGGTGTGCTCAACACCAGCCTCGACGGCGGGCACCGGGTCACCGCGACGGCGACCGTGTTCAACAACGTCGACATCAGGCCCGATCCCGGTACCGCCGCCTACACCGACATCACCGGTGAGTTCAGTGTTCTGACCTACAACGTCTCCGGGCAGCCCGGACCGCTGTACCGGATACCGAACACCGTCGAAATCGGTTCGCGAATCAACGCTTTCGATATCGTCAACGTCCAGCAGGACGTCGCCTATCACCCATTTCTGGTCGCCGAGACGGCCTTCCCCGATCGAACGCCTCCGGCGGTGCCCACCTGGCTGTGGCCGGCCGGGCTGCCCTTCTCCGACGGATTGAACTCCTTCTCCGGGTACTACATCGAAGGCCTCAATCGTCAGGCCTGGAACACCCGGCCCGACCTGTTCTATCCCGGTGGGTTCAGCTACTCCCGCCAGCACATCCCCGGCGGTTCGTCGATCGACGTGTACAACCTGGACGCCAGCGGCGGTGATCTCACCAACGCCGAGATCGCCCAGCTTTCCGACTTCATCGCGCGCAACTCGGTCGGCCGCGCGGTCATCGTGGCCGGCGACTTCGCGCAGCTGTACTCCGACCCGGGACAGACACTCACACAGTTCGCGGCGGCCAACGGGCTCACCGACGCCTGGGTGGAACTCGAGTACGGGGGCTTCGTACCGGCCGACGCGCCGCAGTGCGCCTATGCCGACGACTGCGAACAGCCCGACAAGATCTTCTACCGCGACGCCGCGCCCCTGGACCCTGCGGACCCGGCCACGAGCCCGGTGCTGCTCGATGCGCTCGGCTACACCAACGAGGGCCGCCGGTTCCTCAACGCCTCCGGCGAGGACCTGTCGGGCCAGCGGCCGCAATCGGTCTCCTTCGGCTACTCCGTCGACGCCCTCGGCCCGATGACCGTCGACCCCGCCACCTGGATGGCGGACCTGCCGGCGCTGTCACATCTGCCGCTGACCCAGTTGCCGATCCCGGGTACCCACGACTCCGGCAGCTACGCCGTCACGGCCCGCTCGGAGTGGGCGCTGACCGGCAAGAGCCAATTCGGGATACTCACCGAGCTGCCCGGGTTCCTGCAGGATCTGATCGTCAAGCCGATCGCCGCGGCGTGGGGCAAGACCCAGAACAACGACCTCTACGGCCAGTTGAGCTCCGGGATCCGCTACCTCGACCTTCGGCTGACCAACGAACCCGACGGCCAGGTCTACTTCGAACACGGCCTGCGCTCGGCACTGGCCAGCGTCGGGATCGGGGACATCGGAGCCTTCGCCAACGAACACCCGAAGGAACTGCTCGTCGTCTACGTCCAGGGCATCAACAACTTCACCGCCCAGACCCACGCGGAGGTCGTCGCCGAGATGAAGGCCGCCTTCGGCTCGCGGATGGTCCCGAGCTCGATCGGAACCTCCGCGACGCTCGCCGATCTGTGGGCGATCGACAAGAACGTCATCGTCGTCTACAACAACGCCGCCGTCGTCGCCGCCGACCCCCTGCTGTGGCCGGACGCCACGATTTACCGTCCGTACGTCGGCGTCCAGTCGGCCCCCGCCCTGCTGGACCGCGACGAGGGGAATCTGGCGACCCGTCCGCCCGGGACGATCTGGGGGATGTTCGGCGAGAACACATTCAACGCGGTCAGCCTCGCCACCGGCCTTCTCACGCTCGGCCCGGGCTCCAACGAGCAGATGGCCGCCAGTGTCATCCTGCTGGCCGGGTATCCGTTCGCCATCTACTCGCCGCTTCAGCAGTGGATCCGCACCAATTTCAAGCCATCGGTGAACCTTGTCACCGCGGATTGGTATCAGAGCTACTGGCCTGCCGGCACCACCTTTGTCCGCGACACCATCGGCGCGGTCTACGAGACCCTGGGATCGCGGCTGCAGCCGATCAGCGTGTGAGGGCGGCAAGCCGGGACGGCAGCGCGCGCGTGGATCGGTACGGACCGAGCACCGCCGCGCCGAAGGATCCGCGCAAAACCTTGCGGGCCACCGCGTTGACCTCGTCCACGGTGACGGAGTCGATGCGCCGCAGGGTGTCGGCGATGCTGCGGTATCGGCCGTTGTTCAGTTCACTGCGGCCCAGCCGGTTCATCCGGGAGGCCGAATCCTCCAGACCGAGCACCATTCCCCCGCGCAGCGCACCCTTGGCGATGCGGCACTCGGCGTCGCTGATGCCGTCGCGGGCCACGGACTCCAGAATCTCGGCGGTGAGCCGGACGACCTCATCGAAACGCTCCGGCTGGCATCCGGCGTACACCGAGAACGCCCCGCTGTCGGAGAAGGTGTCGACCGCGGAGTAGACCGAGTAGGCCAGGCCCCGGGATTCCCGGATCTCCTGGAACAGTCGCGAGCTCAGGCCGCCGCCGATCGCGGTGTGCAGCACGCTCAGCGCCCAGCGGTGCGACCACGTCCGGCCGGGCGCACGCACCCCCAGCGTCAGATGGGTCTGTTCGCAGTCCCGCTTGACCAGCGCCAGGCCGGGGCGCCCGGGCACCCGGCCCGTGCCCTTGCGCGGCGGCTGCGGCTTTCTGCCCCGGGTCAGCCGGGCACCGAAGGACTCGCGGGCCAACGCGACCACCCGGTCGTGATCGACATTGCCCGCGACTGCCAGCACCATCCGTTCGGGCACATAGCGGCGGGTGTGGAAGGAGTGCAGTTGTTTTCGCGTCATCGCCGACACCGACTCCACGCTGCCGATCACCGACCGTCCGAGCGGGTGGTCACCGAACATCGTGGCGAGGAACACGTCACCGATGGTGTCTTCGGGGTCGTCGTCGCGCATCGCGATCTCCTCCAGCACGACGTCGCGTTCGAGTTCGACGTCTGCGGATTCGCACACTCCGTTGAGGACGACATCGGCGACCAGGTCGACCGCCAGCTCCAGATCCTCATCGAGGACATGGGCGTAGTAGCAGGTGTGCTCCCGGGCGGTGAAGGCGTTCAGCTCACCGCCGACAGCATCGACCGCGCGCGCGATGTCGACCGAACTACGCGTCGGAGTGCCCTTGAACAGCAGATGTTCCAGGAAGTGTGCGGCCCCCGCCACACCACGGCTCTCGTCACGCGAGCCGACGTTGACCCACACCCCGACGGAGGCCGACCGCGAGGACGGCACGTATTCGGTGACGACCCGCAGCCCGCCCGGCAGCACGGTGCGGGACACCGCACTCTGTCCGGCCGATGGGCGGCGGCGCCGGCCCCCGTGGAGTCCCGGTCTAGCTGCTGGCCGTCGCGACATCGGCGGACGGCGCGGGTGCTTCGGCGGGTGCCTCTTCGTCGACGAGTATCAGCGAGATCTTGCCGCGATTGTCGATGTCGGCGATCTCGACCCGCAACTTGTCGCCCAGCTTGACCACATCCTCGACCTTGGCGATCCGCTTGCCCCGGCCCAGCTTCGAGATATGGACCAGTCCGTCCCGGCCGGGCAGCAGGGACACGAACGCGCCGAAATCGGTGGTCTTGACGACGGTCCCGAGGAACCGCTCACCGATCTTGGGCAGCTGCGGATTGGCGATCGCGTTGATCCGGTCGATCGCGGCCTGTGCTGACGGACCGTCGACCGCACCGACGAAGACGGTGCCGTCGTCCTCGATGGAGATCTGCGCGCCGGTTTCCTCGGTGATGGCGTTGATGATCTTGCCCTTGGGCCCGATGATCTCGCCGATCTTGTCGATCGGCACCTTGATGGTGGTGACCCGGGGGGCGTAGGGGCTCATCTCGTCGGGACGATCGATTGCCTCGGCCATCACCTCGAGGATCGCCAGCCGCGCTTCCTTGGCTTGCGCCAAGGCGCCGGCGAGCACGCTCGAGGGAATCCCGTCGAGCTTGGTGTCCAGCTGGAGCGCGGTGACGAACTCCTTGGTGCCCGCCACTTTGAAGTCCATGTCCCCGAACGCGTCTTCCGCGCCGAGGATGTCGGTCAGTGCGACGAAGCGCTTCTGACCGTCGACCTCGTCGGAGACCAACCCCATCGCGATGCCCGCGACCGGGGCCTTCAGCGGTACCCCGGCGTTGAGCAGCGCCAGCGTCGAGGCGCACACCGAACCCATCGAGGTCGATCCGTTGGAGCTCAGCGCCTCCGACACCTGCCGGATCGCGTAGGGGAACTGCTCCACGCTGGGCAGGACCGGGACCAGCGCCCGCTCGGCGAGTGCGCCGTGGCCGATCTCGCGCCGCTTGGGCGAGCCGACCCGTCCGGTCTCCCCGGTGGAGTAGGGCGGGAAGTTGTAATGGTGCATGTAGCGCTTGCTCGTCTCCGGCCCCAGCGAGTCGATCTGCTGGGCCATCTTGACCATGTCCAGCGTCGTGACACCCAGGATCTGGGTCTCGCCGCGCTCGAAGAGTGCACTTCCGTGAGCCCGCGGGACGACCGCGACCTCCGCACTCAACGCCCGGATGTCGGTGATCCCGCGGCCGTCGATGCGGAAATGATCGGTCAGGATGCGCTGGCGCACGAGTTTCTTGGTCAGCGAACGGAATGCCGCGCCGACCTCCTTCTCGCGGCCGGCATAGGTCTCGGCCAGCCGGTCGAGCACGTCGGCCTTGATCTCGTCGGTGCGATCGTTGCGCTCCTGCTTCCCGGCGATGGTCAGCGCCTCGGACAGCGAGCCGGACGCCACCTCGACGACTGAGGCGAACACGTCATCGCCGTAGTCGGGGAACAGCGGATAGTCGGCCGTCTCCTTGGCGGCGCGGTCAGCCAGCTCACGCTGCGCCGCGCAGAGCGTCGCGATAAAGGGCTTGGCGGCCTCCAGGCCTTCGGCGACAATGGCCTCGGTGGGCGCCTGGGCACCACCGGCCACCAGCTCCACCACCTTCTCGGTGGCTTCGGCCTCGACCATCATGATCGCGACGTCGCCGTCCGGCAGGGTCCGCCCGGCCACCACCATGTCGAATACCGCGTCCTCAAGCTGCTCGACGGTGGGGAAGGCCACCCACCGGCCGCTGATCAGCGCGACCCGTACCGCCCCGACCGGTCCGGAGAACGGCAACCCGGCCAGCTGGGTCGACGCCGAGGCGGCGTTGATGGCGAGCACGTCGTAGAGGTCGTTGGGGTCGCGGCTCATCACCGTGACGACCACCTGGATCTCGTTGCGCAGGCCGTCGACGAACGACGGACGCAGCGGGCGGTCAATCAGCCGACAGGTCAGGATGGCGTCGGTGGAGGGGCGTCCCTCCCGGCGGAAGAACGAGCCGGGAATGCGCCCGGCCGCATACATCCGCTCCTCGACATCGACCGTGAGCGGGAAGAAGTCGAAGTGCTCCTTGGGGGTCTTGCCGGCGGTTGTCGCCGACAGGACCATGGTCTCCTCGTCGAGGTAGGCGACAACCGAACCCGCCGCCTGCCGGGCCATCCGGCCGGTCTCGAACCGCAGGGTGCGGGTGCCGAAGCTCCCGTTGTCGATGGTGGCGGTCGATTCGAACACGCCTTCGTCAATTTCAGCTACAGACATGAGCGTCCGTGCAGCCTTTCGTTTCACTGTTCAATTGCGCGTCTCCGCTGCAGCCACGGCCTGCCCGCAACGCGGCCGTCGATCGAAGCTGCCGGGCCTGGGTTTATCCAGCCCGGCAGCCACTACCGAAGACCGCCGAACGGCAGCCTCGCTGGGGAGACGCGGGAACGGCGCGCGCGAGTCGCGCGGGCCACACCCGCTGTGCGGGCCGACTGGCGGCCCCCACGGTTTCCGATGCTACCCGGTGCGCCGCCGGTCAGCGGCGCAGGCCCAGTCGGTCGATCAGCGAGCGGTAGCGCTCGACGTCGACCTGGGCAACGTACTTGAGCAACCGCCGGCGGCGGCCCACCAGCAGCAACAGACCGCGCCGCGAGTGGTGATCGTGCTTGTGCGCCTTGAGGTGCTCGGTGAGGTCGGCGATCCGCTTGGTCAGCAGCGCGACCTGGGCCTCCGGCGAACCGGTGTCGGTCTCGTGCAGGCCGTAGGAGCCCAGGATTTCCTTCTTCTGCTCGGCAGTCAACGCCACAGGGAGTAACTCCATCATTCGGTCCGCGGGGTGAACATCGGCGCCGGCCACCGCGAACTGCAGCAGGCGCAGTGATCACCCTAACAACGGGGACAGCGCTCGGGCGAATCGCGCAGGTCAGCGCTGAGACGCCAGGATCGCCCGGGCGCGGTCGGTGTCGCGCCGCATCGCCGCGACCAGCCCGTCGACCGAATCGAATTTCGCCTGGCCGCGGATGCGGGCGATGAAGTCCACCGCGACGTGCTGGCCGTACAGGTCGGCGTCGGCGTCCAGCACGAAGGCCTCGACCGTGCGGGTCCGGCCGGAAAAGGTGGGGTTGGTGCCAATCGACACCGCAGCCGGGTAGCGCTCGCCGGGCTGAAGCGGTCCGGCGGCCGGACCCGCGCCGGAGCGGCCCAGCACGGTGAACCAGGCGGCGTAAATGCCGTCGGCCGGTATGGCCGAGTACATCGGCGGGGCGATGTTGGCGGTAGGGAACCCCAGTCCCCTGCCCCGTCCGTCACCGCGCACCACCACGCCCTCGACGCGGTGCGGGCGACCCAGCCCGTCTGCTGCGGCCACCACGTCGCCGGCGTCGACGCAGGCACGGATGTAGGTCGAGGAGAACGTGACCGTCTCGCTCTGGTGCTCCTCGGTGACCAGGGAGACCGACTGCACGAGGAATCCGAGGCGCTCCCCCGCCTTGCGCAGGGTGGCGACCGTGCCGCCCGCCTTCTTTCCGAACGTGAAGTTCTCGCCGACGACCACCTCGGTGACGTGCAGCCGTTCGACGAGCAACTCGTGGATGTAGCGCTCCGGGGTCAGCCGCATGAAGTCGGCGGTGAACGGCATGACCAGGAAGACGTCGACGCCCATGTCCTCGACCAGTTCGGCCCGGCGCGCCAGGGTGGTCAGTTGCGCGGGGTGGCTGCCGGGGAACACGACTTCCATCGGGTGCGGATCGAAGGTCATCAGCACGGTCGGCACGCCGCGCGCGCGGGCCGCTTTCACCGCCCGCGCGATCAGCTCGGCGTGACCCCGGTGCACCCCGTCGAACACCCCGATTGTCAGCACGCAGCGGCCCCAGTCCGAGGGAATCTCGTCCTGCCCACGCCAGCGTTCCACGCCCACCAGCCTACGGCGCGTACCGGGCCCGGCGCCGAAAGCGCCGCCTTCGCAGGCGGGCCGGCGCGGAATTTGGGACACTTCTGTGATGGACCTCCGACGAGTCCCCGGCACCGCCCTGATCGCGGCCGCCTGCACCGTTTCCGCCCTGGCGGTGGCGCCGCCCGTTCAGGCCGACACGGTGGCCTACCTGGTGAACGTGACCGTACGGCCGGGATACAACTTTCCCAACGCCGACGCGGCACTGGCCTACGGAAACGGGATCTGCGAACGGGTACGCCAGGCTCCGACGTACTCCGATGTGGTCGGCCAGGTCAAGACCGACTTCAACACCGATGATGACTACCAGGCGGCGTATCTGATCAACCAGGCCGTCAACGAGCTGTGCCCCGCACTGATATGGCAGTTGCGCAACTCCGCGGTGCACTACACCGGCGGCCCGGACCTGGGGAGCTGAACGATGACGATCCACCGGCCGCTCGCGGCCCTGGCATCCCTCGCACTGGCCCTGGCCGGGCCGGCCGTCGTCGCCCCGGTCGCCCCGGTCGCCTCAGCCGACAACTCGCGGCTGAACAGCGGGGTCGTCGCCAATGTCTACACGCTCCAGCATCAGGCGGGGTGCACGAGCGACATCAAAGTCACCCCGGCGCTGCGGCTGGCCGCACAGTGGCACGCCCGCGATGTCCTGAACAACCGGACGCTCGACGGCGACCTGGGTTCGGACGGATCGACGCCGCAAAGCCGCGCTGCCGCTGCCGGTTTCAACGGAGTGGCGACACAGACCGTCGCGATCAATCCGGCCCTGGCGATCAACAATCTCGACGTGATCAACCAGTGGTACTACAACCCGGTCGCCTACGCGATCATGACCGACTGCGCGAACACCGCGATCGGGGTGTGGTCGGAGCACAGCCTGGATCGCTCGGTCGTCGTGGCGGTCTACGGCAGGCCCGCCTGACCAGTCAGAGCGTCGCGGGGCGGATCACGACCACGGACTTGGTTCCGCGGTCACGGTCCTGCAGCAGGGCGATCACCCGCCCGTCGGGGTCGGTGGCCGCGTAGATCCCGGGCAGGCCCGCCGCGGGCAGTTGCCGGCCGTGGGCCGCGTCGCCGGCCTGCGCGGCGGTGATGTCGCGGCGCGGGAAGCTCAGCAGACAGGCCTCGTCGAGGGTGTGGCTGAGGGTGGGGTTTTCGACGAGTTCATCGAGGGTGTGCGCCTGCTCCAGCCGGTAGCCGCCGACCCGGGTCCGGCGCAGCGCGGTCAGGTGTCCCCCGACACCCAGCGCGGCGCCCAGGTCGCGGGCCAGGGCGCGGACGTAGGTGCCCGACGAGCAGTCGACGGCCACATCGAGGTCGACGAACGGCGCGCTTCTGCGGATGGCCAGCACGTCGAACCGGTCGATGCGCACCGTCCGTTCGGCCAGCTGCACGTCTTCGCCCGCGCGGACGAGTTGATAGGCCCGCCTGCCACCGACTTTCACGGCGCTGACCGCCGAAGGCCGCTGCCGGATGTCACCGCGCAGCGCGGCGACCGCCGCGTGGAGGTCCTCATCGCCGACGTGCGTGGCCGGGATGTCCGCTACCGTGTCGCCCTCGGCGTCATCGGTGGTGGTGGATCGGCCCAACCGGATCGTCGCCGCGTAGGACTTCGACGCCGCGGTCAGCAGACCCAGGATCTTGGTGGCGCGTTCGACGCCGACCACCAGGACACCGGTGGCCATCGGGTCCAGGGTGCCCGCGTGCCCGACCCGGCGGGTGCCGAAGATACGGCGGCAGCGGGACACCACGTCGTGGCTTGTCATTCCGGCCGGCTTGTCGATCACGACGATGCCCGCGGGAACGCTCACAGCACGATCGCCGTCAGCACCAGACCCCCGGACACCGACCAGCGGCCGGCCAGCTCCCGAAGCGGAGGCCCGGACCGTGCCGCGGGGTCGACCAGGATCGTCGAGACGAAGCTGCCTGCCGCGCCGGCCGGGTGCGCCCCCGCATCGGAGCCGGTATCGAGCTCAAAGCTCACCTCGGCATCCTCGAATCCCAGCCAGCGCGACGTCAGCGGGAACCACGCCTTGTAGGTGGCCTCCTTGGCGCAGAACAGAATGCGGTCCCAGTGCAGGCTGGACGGCAGCGCGGTGATCTGCTGGCGTTCCTGCGGCAGGCTGACGGCCGCAAGCACCCCGACGGGCAGCTCGTCGTGGGGTTCGGCGTCGATACCCACCGAGCGCACCGCCGGAGTGCGGGCCACCACCGCGCCCCGATACCCCTCGGTGTGGGTCAGGCTGCCCACCAGTCCATCCGGCCAGCGCGGTTCGCCCTTCTCCCCCTTCAGTATCGGGGACGGCGGCACACCGAGGCGTTCCATGGCGATGCGCGCGCAGTGCCGGACGGTGACGAACTCGTTGCGCCGCTTGGCCACCGATCGCTCGATCAGCACCGCCTCTTCCTGCAGCGGCACCAGTCCCGGCGGATCTCGATACAGTTCGGCATAGACCAGTTCGTCGAGTTCGGGCAGCACCGCCGCGATCAACTCGCTCATCCGCGTCTGGCGCGCAGACGCGCCCGGAATGTCTCCGCCTGCTCGCGCATCTCGGGGGTGATCACGAAGTGGCCGCCGAACTCGTTGAGATATCCGGGGGCGTAGTCGGGATCGGGCAGCACTTGACGCAGCCACCGGTACGGCTTGCGCCGGTGCCACTCCCGGGGGTAGCCGACCGACACCTCCTCGAAGCGCACCCCGTCGTACCAGGTCGTTCGCGGAATGTGCAGATGGCCGTACACCGAGCAGACGGCGTTGTATCGGGTGTGCCACTCGGCGGTGGCCACGGTGCCGCACCACAGCGAGAACTCCGGGAAGAACAGGGCCTCGCACGGTTCGCGGCGCAGCGGGAAGTGGTTCACCAGCACCGTCGGGACCACCCAGTCCAGCTCGTCCAGCCGCGCCCTGGTGTAGGCCAGCCGGTCGCGACACCAGGCATCCCGGGTCGCGTAGGGCTCGCAGGAGAGCAGGAACTCGTCGGTGGCGAAGACGTTGCGCCCCTTGGCGATCGCCAACCCCTCGGCCTTGGTGGTCGCGCCGGGGGGCAGGAATGTGTAGTCGTACAGCAGGAACATCGGCACGATGACCGCGGGGCCGCCCGGGCCGGTCCATGTCGGGTAGGGATGTTCGGGGGTGAGCACACCCATCTCGTCGCACATCTCGACCAGGTAGTCGTAGCGGGCGCGGCCGAACACCTGCACGGGGTCCTTTCCGGTCGTCCACAATTCGTGGTTGCCGGGCACCCAGAGAACCGTCGCGAAACGCCGGCGCAACAGGTCCAGCGACCACCGGATGTCGTCGGTACGGTCCGCGACGTCGCCGGCGACGATCAGCCAGTCCTCCGGCGTCGTCGGGTACAGCGATTCGATGACCGGCTTGTTGGCGCTGTAGCCGGTGTGCAGATCGCTGATCGCCCAGAGCGTGGCTGCCACAGCAGATCAGCCTAACGGCGCTCTGCTGCCCTCACCGATCCCGCCGGTCCGGCTCCCATACCGGCTCGTCACGCGGCGGACGCCGGCCCACCAGCAGGTGGGAGTCGTAGGCGCCTCCGCCGTAGAGCACGCAGCGGCCTGCCCGGCTGGCCTGGTAGCCGGCGGGGAACTGTCCGGTCAGCGGGTTCCGCGGGTAGTGCCAGGAGCCCCGGATGTCCAGACGCAGCGCATCGCCGGCCCGCAACCGTGTCGCCTGCGGGCGCAGCGCGATGTCGACCGGGACGACCTCGCCGGCCTCGAGGGGCTGCGCCCGCCGATGGGTGTAGACCGGCTGCCACGGGGTACTGAGGGCATCGTCGTGCTCGCGGTGGGCGACGCGCTGCCAGCCCCGGGTGACCATGTCGAAACCGAACCCGTAGGACCCCTCGAACACGCACTCCTTCCCCTGCCGGAACTTGCGCACGCCCACGAAGAGATTCGCGTCGCGGGTTCCCTTCAAGCCGATCCAGAGCCGCAGCGCGAGATGCCCGATGAGGTCGAGGTCCTCGTCCACCGACCACCACAGCGACACGGCCCGCCGGTCCCGCAGCCCGAATTCCACCGTGCTCGCCTGCGGCGGCGGCTCATCGGACAGCCGGTGCCGGTCGACATCGAGGTGCAACGCCGACCAGGTGAGATCGGCCGGTGGCCAGTGGGATTCGCCGACGACCGCAACCGGGTCGGGGCCGTGGTCGTAGACGGCCAACCGGACCGCGGGTGTGTCCTGCCAGCCGTTGGCCTCGCCCTTGAGGAAGTGATCGAAGAATGCCGCCCGGGCGGCCACCGCCTCGGCGGAGTAGAAGGCCGACCACTTGCCGTCGCGGTGGGTGTACAACCAGCGCTGCGGCGAGGAGACCCGGCGGAATGCCTCGAATGACCCGCGGGTGTGCAGACTGTGGTCGGAGAAACTGCCGCAGACCAGCATCGGCACGTCGATGCGCTCCAGCGCCGGCGCATGGGTCTCATACCAGGTGTCGCGTTCGGTGCGCGCGACGAATTCGGGTCGCATCTTCTGCGTCATCCGGGTGTGGCGCGCGGTCAGCGCGCTCCACATGATCGTGAAGCCGTCCTCGCGAACCCCTCCGGGATAGGCCAGGTCGCGATAGACGTCGCTGAAGCCCTCCCAGGGGCAGATCGCCGCGAGGTGCTTCGGGTGGGTGGCCGCTGCTCCGTACTGGCTGATCGCGAGGTAGGAGACGCCCATCAATCCCACCCGCCCCGAGCTCCACAGCTGGGTGCCGGCCCACTCGATCAGGTCGTGGTAGTCCTGGTGCTCCTGGCCCGACAGCAGTTCCCCGATGCCCCCCGAGGTGCCCGCGCCGCGCAGGTCTGCGTTGATCACCGCATAACCCCGCGGCACCCAGGTGGCCGGGTCGGGCGCCTCCCACCCGGTCCACTCGGAAAACCAGATGGGGTGCGGCTGGGGGAAGGCGCGATACTGGGTGCTGGGGTGACGCCGGGCGGATTTGGCCGGGATATTGTCCTTGCCGTAGGGATGCGCGGAGAGGATGACCGGCACGGGCGCGTCGCCTTCTGGCCGAAAGACGTTGACCCGCAGCACTGTTCCGTCACGCACGGTGACCGGGACATCCCAGTCGGTGATCATCCCGTCGGGATGGGGCAGGACGGTCACGTCGGGGTTCCGCGCGTTGCGCAGGCGCCGCAGCGCCATCAGGATCCGGCTTGCCACCCTAGCCCCCGGCCTGACCCGCAGGGAATATCGCCACCCGATCAGCAAACCATGCGGGGGCACATCCGGCGATGACAGCACCGGGCTACGGTGAGGCCATGACTGCCGAGGCCACCGACATCCTGCTGACCGAGACCGACGACCGGGTGCGGACCCTCACGCTGAACCGCCCGGCTGCCCGCAACGCGCTGTCCTCGGCGCTGCGCAGCCGTTTCTTCGCCGCGCTGCGCGAGGCGGAGGCCGACGACGCTGTCGATGTGGTGATCGTGACCGGCGCCGACCCGGTGTTCTGCGCCGGGCTGGACCTCAAGGAACTCGGCGACACCACGGAACTGCCGGACATCTCGCCGAAGTGGCCGCCGATGCGCAAGCCGGTGATCGGGGCGATCAACGGGGCAGCCGTCACCGGGGGGCTGGAGCTGGCGCTCTACTGCGACATCCTGGTCGCCTCCGAGCGGGCGCGCTTCGCCGATACCCACGCCCGGGTGGGCCTGCTGCCGACCTGGGGGCTCAGCGTGCGGCTGCCGCAGAAGGTCGGCGTCGGCATGGCCCGGCGGATGAGCCTGACCGGCGACTATCTGTCGGCGTCCGACGCGCTGCGGGCCGGTCTGGTCACCGAGGTGGTCCCGCACGAGAACCTGCTGCCGGCCGCCCGGGCGATCGCCGCCGCCATCGTGGGCAACAACCAGAAGGCGGTGCGGGCACTGCTGGACTCCTACCACCGCATCGACACCGAGCAGACCGCTGCGGGGCTGTGGCTGGAGGCCGAAGCGGCCCGGGCCTGGATGCGCGCGGCCACCGGCGACGACATCGCCGCCAGTCGGGCATCGGTGATCGAACGGGGCCGCGCCCAGGTTCGCTGAGCCTTCGGCTCAGCCACCCCGGCCCGGGGTCTCCTCCGCGTCGCGATAGGGGTGCGCATCCCCGGCGGGGGTGGCTTCGGCCCGCTTGCGGGCGACGTCGGCGTCGGCGGCCTTGGCCCGGGCCAGCAGTTCGTCGACGCGGTGCGCGGTGTCGGGGACGGTGTCGAGCTCGAAGCTCAGCGTGGGCGTGAAGCGCACACCGGTGCCTTCGCCGACCTTCGTCCGCAGCAGGCCTTTCGCACTTTCCAGGGCCGCCGCGACACCGGCGTAGTCCGGCTCCTCGTCGAGAGCGCGTCCGAGCACCGTGTAGTACAGCGTGGCGTCGTGGAGGTCTCCGGTCACCTTGGCGTCGGTGATCGTCACCCCGACCAGTCGGGGATCCTTGATGTCGTACTCGATCGCCGAGGCGACGATGGTGGAGATCCGCTTGGCCAGCCGCTTCGCCCGCGCGGGATCAGCCATCAGCAGGGCTCATGCCGGCTAGACCCGTTCCTTCTCGACCAGTTCGTAGGTCTCAATGACATCGCCCTCCTTGATGTCGGAATAGGTCAGCGTCAGGCCGCACTCGAAGCCCTCGCGGACCTCGGTGACATCGTCCTTCTCCCGGCGCAGCGAGGAGACCGTCAGGTTCTCCGCGACGACGACATTGTCGCGCAGCAGACGGGCTTTGGCGTTGCGGCGGATGATCCCCGACTGCACCAGGCAGCCCGCGATGTTGCCGACCTTGGAGGAGCGGAACAGCGCACGGATCTCGGCACGGCCGAGTTCGCGCTCCTCGTAGATCGGCTTGAGCAAGCCCTTGAGGGCCTTCTCGATCTCGTCGATCGCCTGGTAGATCACCGAGTAGTAGCGGATCTCCACCCCCTCGCGGTTGGCCAGTTCGGTGGCCTTGCCCTCGGCGCGGACGTTGAAGCCGATGATGATGGCGTCCGACGCCGAAGCCAGGTTGACGTTGGTCTCGGTGATGCCACCGACACCGCGGTCGATGACCCGCAACTCGACCTCCTCGCCGACATCGATGCCGAGCAGGGCCTCCTCGAGCGCCTCGACCGTGCCGGCGTTGTCGCCCTTGAGGATGAGGTTGAGCTGGCTGGTCTCCTTCAGCGCCGACTCCAGGTCCTCCAGGCTGATCCGCTTGCGGGTCCGGGCGGCCAGGGCGTTGCGCTTGCGCGCGCTGCGGCGGTCGGCGATCTGGCGCGCGATGCGGTCCTCGTCGACGACCAGGAAGTTGTCCCCGGCGCCGGGAACCGAGGTGAATCCGATGACCTGGACCGGACGGGACGGGAAGGCCTCTTCGACGTCTTCGCCGTGCTCGTCGACCATGCGGCGCACCCGGCCGTAGGCGTCGCCGGCCACCACCGAGTCACCGACGCGCAGGGTCCCGCGCTGGACCAGCACGGTGGCCACCGGGCCGCGACCGCGGTCGAGATGGGCCTCGATCGCCACACCCTGGGCCTCCATCTCGGGATTGGCCCGCAGGTCCAATGCGGCGTCGGCGGTCAGCAGCACCGCCTCCTCCAGTGCGGTGATGTTCGTGCCGTTCTTCGCCGAGATGTCGACGAACATGGTGTCGCCGCCGAACTCCTCGGGAACCAGGCCGTATTCGGTGAGCTGACCGCGGATCTTCTGCGGGTCAGAGCCTTCCTTGTCGATCTTGTTGACCGCCACCACGATCGGGACGTCAGCCGCCTGCGCGTGGTTGATGGCCTCCACCGTCTGAGGCATCACGCCGTCGTCGGCGGCCACCACCAGGATCGCGATGTCGGTGGCCTTGGCCCCGCGGGCGCGCATCGCGGTGAACGCCTCGTGACCGGGGGTGTCGATGAAGGTGATCGGGCGTTCCACTCCGTCGTGCTCGACGGCGACCTGGTAGGCGCCGATGTGCTGGGTGATACCGCCGGCTTCGCCCTCGCGGACGTTGGCCTGGCGGATCGTGTCGAGCAGACGGGTCTTGCCGTGGTCGACGTGTCCCATGACGGTCACCACCGGCGGGCGGATCACCAGATCCTCCTCGCCGCCCTCGTCCTCGCCGTAGCTCAGGTCGAAGGACTCGAGCAGTTCGCGATCCTCGTCCTCGGGTGAGACGACCTGGACGACGTAGTTCATCTCGCCGCCGAGCAACTCGAGGGTCTCGTCACCGACCGACTGGGTGGCGGTGACCATCTCGCCGAGGTTGAACAGCGCCTGCACCAGCGCGGCGGGGTTGGCGTCGATCTTCTCGGCGAAGTCGCTCAGCGACGCGCCTCGGGCCAGCCTGATGGTCTCGCCGTTGCCGTGCGGCAACCGCACACCGCCCACCACGGGGGCCTGCATCGAGTCGTATTCCTGACGCTTCTGCCGCTTGGACTTGCGCCCGCGCCGCGGTGCGCCGCCGGGACGTCCGAACGCACCGGCCGCACCCCCGCGCTGCCCGGGTCGCCCGCCGCCACCGCCGCCGGGGCGGCCCCGGAAGCCGCCCGGTGCGCCCGCCGGGGCGCCGCCGCCCGGAGCGCCGGTGCGGTAGTTTCCGCCGCCGGGCCTGCCGCCCTGGCCGGGAGCCGGCCGGGCTCCGCCGCCGGGCCGCGGCCCGCCGGGTCGCGGCGGTCTGCCGACCCCGCCGCCGGGGCGGGGCGGCATGCTGCCCGGTGTGGCTCCGCCGGGGCGGGGCATGCCGGGACGCGGCCCACCGGGTCCCGGTCGGGGGATCTGCGGGCGCGGAATCGGGCGTTCGACCGGCTGTGCCGAGGAGAACGGGTTGTTGCCCACCCGGGGCTGGCGCGGAACGCCGGGTCGGGGACCCGGCCGCGGACCGGCCGCCGGCTGCTCGGGGGCCGGGACCGGAGGCGGAGCCGCGACCGGCCCGGCGACCGGTTCGGCAACCGGTTCGGCCACCGGCGGCGGGGCCGCGACGGCTACGGCGCCCTCGACCGCCGAGGCGGCGGACTTCTTCGGGGCGGCCTTCTGGGGGGGCTTCTCGGGCGCCTTCACCCCGCCGAACGACTCGCGCAACCGGCGCGCGACCGGGGCCTCCACGGTCGAGGACGCCGACTTGACGAATTCGCCCTGCTCGCTGAGGCGAGCCAGGACTTCCTTGCTGGTGACACCGAGTTCTTTCGCCAACTCGTGCACGCGGGCCTTGCCTGCCACTCCATCTCCATCTCTCGAGGGCGGTGGGTAGGCCGCGCCTCGGGTTTAGCTACGACGAGTCATCGGGACTTCACGGTGTGCTCATGTTCTTCGCTGCCTTCTGCTCCAGGGCCGGGCGGTGGAGCCTCGTGAGGTATTCCACCACCGCGGACGTGTCCGGCGTACCGGGGATGCGCAGCGCTCGGGCGAAGGCGCGCCGCCGGATCGCTGCCGCCAGGCAGTGATCATCAGGGTGTAACCAGGCACCCCGCCCCGGGCCGTGGCCGGCGGTGACGGCGAGAGCGGTCGGACCGCTTCCCGTCGTCCCCGTCGTCCCCGCCGACTCCGCGTCGGGAGCCGCTACTCGGAGCATGTCGACAGCCAACCCTCGTTTCCGGCAGCCGACGCAGGTCCGCACCGGTCCGGTGGGGCGACACGTCCGCGCGGCCGGAATCTCGCGCTGGATCACGGCTCAGTCTAGCGTCACCGCTGTTCGGCCGGGACTCCGGGCGGGTCCCCGGCGGGCTCGACGTCGCTGCGGATGTCGATCCGCCAGCCGGTGAGCCGGGCGGCGAGCCGGGCGTTCTGGCCTTCCTTGCCGATGGCCAGCGACAGCTGGAAGTCGGGCACGATCACCCGGGCGGCGCGGGCGGTGGCATCGATGACCTGGACCGACACCACTTTCGCCGGCGACAGCGCGTTGGCCACGAACCGGGCCGGGTCGTCGTCGTGGTCGATGATGTCGATCTTCTCCCCGGCAAGCTCGCTCATGACGTTGCGGACCCGCTGGCCCATCGGGCCGATGCAAGCCCCCTTGGCGTTGAGCCCGGGCACCTTCGAGCGCACCGCGATCTTGGACCGGTGCCCGGCCTCCCGCGCCACCGCGACGATCTCGACCGACCCGTCGGCGATTTCGGGGACCTCCAGGGAGAACAGCTTGCGCACGAGGTTGGGGTGGGTGCGCGAGAGTTCGATCCGGGGCTCGCGCATCCCCCGGGTGACGCCCACGACGTAGCAGCGCAGCCGCTCGCCGTGCTCGTAGCTCTCCCCCGGAACCTGTTCGGCGGGCCGGATCGTGCCGTCCGATCCCTTGGCTTCGGTGCCGAGCCGCACCACGACGTTGCCGCGGGCGTTCTCCCGGGCGTCGCGCTGGACGACGCCGGCGACGATGTCTCCCTCGCGGGCGGAGAACTCGCCGTAGACCCGCTCGTTCTCGGCGTCGCGGAAACGCTGCAGCATCACCTGGCGGGCGGTGGTCGCCGCGACGCGCCCGAAGCCCTCCGGGGTGTCCTCCCATTCGCTGACGACGGTGCCGTCCTCGTCGAGCTCGGTGGCGATCACCTGGACCGCGCCGGTCTTGCGGTCGATCTCGATCCGGGCCTCGGGCTGGTGACCCTCGGTGTGGCGGTAGGCGGTCAGCAGAGCGGACTTGATGGTGTCGAGCAACTCGTCGACCGAAATCCCCCGGTCCACTTCGATGGCGTGCAGCGCGGCCATGTCGATGTTCATCCCGCTGCTCCTGCCCGGCCGGCGGCATCGCCGAGCACGGCCAGTTCCTCGGGGCTCGGCGGGGAGAACTCGACCTGCACGACCCCGTGGCGGATGTCGGCCAACGGCACCTTGCGCACCGTCCATCCCCCACCACCGCGAACCGCCACCTCGACCGCGCCGTCGGCGATCCGCCCGAGTCGTCCACCGAGAACGGTCGCGTCGGCGAGGTGGATCTCCACCCGCCGGCCCCGGGCCCGGCGGAAGTGCCTCTCGGCCGTCAGCGGGCGGTCCACGCCGGGCGAGGTGACCTCCAGCACGTAGCCGCCGGTGTCGAGGGGATCGAGCAGGCTGGCGGCAGCCCGGGACAGTTCGGCGAGGTCGTCCAGACTCGGTGGGGTGTCCCCGTCGGCGACCACCGTCACCCGCGGCGGGCGGCAGTTCTTCTCGACGGTGACGTCCTCGATCTCGTAGCCCGCGCGCGCGAAATCATCCTCAAGTAGCTCCGTCACCTGCTCGGGCGACGGCAATCCCGGGGGCCGCTGCGTCACGGCGGGCTCCTCGTCTTGAGTTGTTCTCGTCGGCCGCGTTCGCACCCGGCTCGTCGGATCCAACCCCTAACGATACGCCAGCAGGCGGGGCGGCAATGGCAGGATGTTGGCGTGCCAGACCCTGATCGCAGCTGCGAGGTCAGCCGGCGGCGCGCACTGGCCGTGCTGGCCGCGGCACTGCTCGGGCCGGCCGCGGTGGCCTGTTCCTCGCAGCCGCCGCCGCCCGACCCGCTGGAGGCCGAGCTCGAGGCCGCCCGCGCTGACAGCGAGCTCGCGGCGGCCGCGGCCAAGGCCGCTCCCCGCGAGGTGGCACCCGCTCTGGCGATCGTCGCCGACGAGCGGGCCCGTCATGCCACCGCCCTTGTCGAGGAACTGGCCCGCGCGGCCGGCAAGCCCACCCCGACACCGACGGCGCCGGCCCCGACGACCACCGCCCCGGCGGCGAACACCGCGCCCCCGCCCCCGCCCCCGACC